>MPND01000015.1 GCA_002238855.1 SAR202 cluster bacterium bin90 | reverse complement strand
AGCTTGCGAAGTCTAATATCGGGTGGTTCGAGGAGCCTGTGGAGCCGACGAGGGATGCGGAGGAGCTGGCGGAGATTGCGCAGGAGGTGTCGATGATAACGGCTGGCGGCGAGTCTGGGTATGGGCGCGAGTTCTTCAGGTCGGTGGTGGAGTCGGGCGCGCTGAATGTGGTGATGCCGGATGTGAAGCATTGCGGCGGGCTTGCGGAGGCGCGGGCGTCGGGGTTGGCGGCAATGGAGGCTGGCGGCGATGTATCGCTGCACAGTCCGACTGGGCCTGTGTCGCTGATTGGCGGCGGGCACGCGACGGCGGCGATGCCGGGTGCGATACATCTGGAGCACGCGGTGTACGAGGCGGACTGGCGGGCGGAGCTGGTGGAGCCGTATGAGCGCGTGGAGGGGGGCAGGCTTTGGATGCCGGATGGCGTAGGACTTGGGGCGGTGTTGAATGAGGCTGTAGTGGAGCGGTATGGGCGGTACTGGGAGGGGAACTAACGACGATTGACAGGATGGGGGAGGATGAGATGTCGAGGGGTAGGCTTCTGCGCGGGAGAAGGCAATGAATGTCGGGTTTATCGGGCTGGGGAACATCGGGAAGCCGATGGCGATGAATGTGGTGAATGCGGGGCACGTGACCAAGGTTCACGACGTCAGCCCGAAGGCGGCGACGGACCTGCTGGAAGCGGGGGCGGTTTGGGCGGAGACGCCGGCTGATGCGGCGCGGGGGAGCGATGTGGTATTGGGGTCGTTGCCGGGGCCGCTGGAGGTGGAGGCGGTGGTGAGCGGGGAGCAGGGCGTGCTGGATGGGGCTGCGGCGGGAGCGGTGTACATAGACCTGGCGACGAACTCGCCGAGTATGGTGCGGAAGTTGCATGCGGTCTGCGCAGAGAGAGGGATCGAATACATTGATGCGCCGGTGAGCAAGGGGTCGGGGGGTGACTCTGCGGACCGGGGTGTGCTGACTGTGATGGCGGGGGGTGATCCTGAGACGCTGGAGCAGGTGCGGCCTGTGCTGGAGGCGATCGCTGATCCGGATTTGATCTTTCACTGTGGGCCTGTGGGGGCGGGGGCGACTGTCAAGCTGTGCAACAATCTTGTGGCGCATACGACTTTCAGCGTGGTGGCGGAGGCGCTCACGATTGGGCTGAAGGCGGGTGTGGAACTGGAGACGCTGGCGGCGGTGATGGCTGTGGGATCTGCGTCGAGTCCGAAGATTGGCAGGTATGAGTCGGTGTTCGACCGGGACTTCGATCCGGCGGGGTTCGCGTTCGTGAGATCGGATGCGAAGGATGTGCGGCTGGCGACTGAGCTTGCGCGTGAGGTGGATGTGCCGGCTGACATAGCTGCTGCTGTTGATCAAAAATATGTGGCGGCGGTTGCTGCGGGGATAGGGCATCTGGGCGGGTCGGCGATTGTGCAGGTGCAGGAGGAGCGGGCGCGGGTGGAGTTGCGGCGGGGGAGTGGAGGCGTGTCCGGGCGCTAGGACGACAACACGAGGACAGCGGCGGCGACTGGCTCTCGGCATGGTAGTTACAGCAAAGGCACGCTCGATGGTTCTTCCCGTTTGACTGCGTCGTGCGCCTGAAGTACCATCCAACCCGAACAATTACCACATTACACTTACCACATTGCAAGGAGGCGCGGGCATGGGTGCGATAATCGGTGAAGGCGACTTCAGGTACGAGCACATAATTGACTGGCACAAGATGCCGGAGGGCGCGAGGCTTATCGAGACGCCGGGCGTGGCGGTGGACTCGCAGGACGATGTTTACGCATTCAGCCGGAATCCGGACTACCCGGTTATGGTATTTGGGCAGGACGGCGCCTTCGTCCGCGGATTCGGGAAGGGCATATTTGGCAACCGCACGCACGGCATATACGTCGGTCCCGAGGACACCATCTACTGCGTGGACGACGGCATACACACTATCACCAAATTCACCCGCGAGGGCGAACTGCTAATGACCATCGGCACATCGGGCGTGTCCTCCGAAATATGGAAGGGAGAGCCGTTTAACAGGCCCACTCACGCCGCGGTGTCCAGGAAGACCGGCCACATATACATTTCCGACGGCTACGGCAACTTCAACGTCCACAAGTACACGGGCGAAGGCGAGTATGTCAAAAGCTGGGGCGGCCCCGGCATAGATCCGGGCGAGTTCCTGCGCCCACACAATATCGCGGTGGACAACGATGACCGCGTGCTGGTCGCGGACCGCGAGGCGCACCGGATACAGGTCTTCGACGCAGACGGAAACGTCCTGGACGTTTGGAACAATATACATATGCCTAACGGCATGACCATCGGGCCGGACGACAATATATACGTGGGTGAACTACCTGGCGCGACCCAGGCCGACCCTACGCCGCCTCGACATGGACACCGCGTGACCATCTACGACAACAGCGGCAGACGACTTGCACTGCTCGGCGCGGATGACGAAGGCGAGGAGTCCGGCGCGTTCATAGCTCCGCACGGCATGGGAGTTGACAGCCACGGCAACATATACGTCGGCGAGGTCTCCTACACCATACGCGGCAGCCGCATGGACCCGCCCAAAGAACTCCGCAGCTTCACCAAGCTCGCCAAGGTCAGTTAGGCAGGTATAGCCGGCCGCCCACATACGGTGGTTCTCGCGGCAAGCAGGGCTGTCGCTGCGGTCGGTGTTCGGTTGGATGCGAAGGATGTGCGGCTGGCGATTGAGCTTGCGCGGGTGGAGTTGCGGCGGCGGTGAGGACCCTAGAGATGTAGGGGCGGCTGCGTGTTTTTCACGCCGAATCTCTCCATTCAGAACGTCGGAGAGTAAATGCGCCTTGTTTAACGCTCTCTCGATTCCCGTCTGCGCGGAAATCGTAAGACGCGTTGGTCGAAGGTGCCGTTTAGGACGTCGATGGCCATAGCGAACATTGTTTTGGTGCCGCTGATAAGACTTCTGTTGCCTGTGGTTTCCGCAGTGCTGTAGAAGCGGGAGTATAAGTGGTTGGAGCCGCTGAAGCCGGAAATCAAGGGCATTTGGGCTTATGTATGAAAATACTGAACCGTCATTGATTGAACCTTCTGACGATGCAATACTCTGGCGGTATCTGTCGCTGCGGAAGTTGCGATCATTGATAGAAGACCGGTCGCTATTCTTTTGTCAATTGGACAAATTGGTTGACACTCGTGAGGGTAGCCTGCCACAAGGTACCGCGAATCACATCCGGAAGTCCTTATCTACACCTGATAAGGAGGAGAAGATTGGTTCATTCGAAGACGTGAATCGTCTCGTTATCGCAGTCAATTGCTGGCATATTCACGAATACGAGAACTCTCTAATGTGGGATGCCTATGCCAAGCAGGGAGTTGCGATTAGGACGACGTTTGCTTCTCTAAGAAACAGCCTTGATATGGCATTTTCGCATGTACAGGGAGGCATGGTTCGCTACATCGACCATGACAAGGACGAAGAGAATCGCGCCCAGTCTTTGGAGCGCGGCAGTCAATGGTCGGCAATAGAGATGGCCACTTTGAAGCATCCTTCCTTTGAAGGCGAGAAGGAGTTTCGTCTCATCACAAACTTGCTTGACGACGTGACGATTATGAATGAATCGACTGGCGAAATCACAAAGCCCATACGGATAGAGAATGGGATATTTGTGAATGTGAATCTGTACAGGATGATGCATGAGGTGATTCTATCGCCTCATTGCGATGATGAGTCGGAACGTGCCGTGCTATCCCTGATGCAGTCAAGATCCACATTGGCCGAGATACCTGTAAGCAGGTCTACCTTATACCATTGATATTTTCTAAGTGGGGAGTTAAGAGCAAGTCAGTAACATCTTCTTCGCTCAGCGGTACCGTTTCATCTCGACCAGTAGGAAGGCTAAGTTGGGCAATCTGACGCAACCAGAGATGATGTAAAACGGAAGCCGGGAGCATCTTAAGGGCAGTCATGGCAAGCGGATTCGCGGCGACAATGGTCTGTTTCGAACTATTAGTGACTTTCGCGGTACGGAATTACGTCAAGAATGGAAGCTCAAAGCTAGTCTATGATTCCAAGGAGGCCGTTGATGGCGACGGCGAGCGCCATCTTAGTGTAGTGGGAGCAGGTCAGTATGGGAGCGTTCTTACTGACTCAGCGTTAAGCCGGACAGGAATTAAGTACGCGCTGGGATAGCAATAGTCTTCTGCGGACTCGTCTATGACGCGGACTGTGCTTTGCGGCAGCGGTGTCGGGCATCAATTTAAAGATCTTACCTGTTTCGAGCGATGCAGGAAATTCGTCACTTTGATACAGACAGGATAAGTCACAACTGGTTTATTCAACTCTAGCGTTTGTCTGTTCTGTACCAATCAAAGACGGCAGGTAGCTTCAGTCGTAGACTGGCTGGGGAGTGAGGAATTTAGGTTCTTCACTACGCTGCGCTGCTTTCTGAGTGACAATTGGTGGGAACGCTATGGCAGGAAGACAATGCGCAGAAACGTTGTAATTAGCGCTTCCTGGATTCCCGCTTGCGCGGGAATGACGGGATTGGTGAATGGCTCTTAGTCTATTTTTTCTCCCAAGACCTCGATGGCAAGGGCTGGATTTATTTTCTTGCCGCTGATTAGGCTGTTGATGCCGATGGACTCGTCGGTGCCGTGGAGGCGGCTTAGTAGGAAAGGGCTTCTTCTATTTCGGCGGTCAGTTTGATTGGCAGGAAGAATGCGTCGGGATATAGGTAGTCTTCTCCGGATTCGTCCAGGATGCGAATCAAGCTGTGCTTGGCGGCAACATCGGGCAGGGTTCGATAGATTTTGCCGACTTCGAGCGAGGCAGGGTAGTCTTCATTTTTGACACAGACGACGTATTTCATTGGCGCTGTCAATTCTGCACCCCCAATCCTAACCTTCCCCCGTCGAGGGGGAAGGGACTTTTGCAAGCGTCTTTTACTTGCCGTTGAGGATGTCGATGGCTAAGGCTAGCATTATCTTGGTGCCGCTGATGAGGCTGCTGATGCCGATGGACTCGTCAGTGCCGTGGGCGCGGCTTAGCATGGGGTCGTCGTCGGGGTGGGAGCCGTTGAAGCCGTAAGTTACGGTGCCTAGCGGACGGGTGAAGCGTGAGTCGGTGAATCCGGTGCTGATCGCGGGGACCCACTGGATGTCGTCTATGCCGAGCGCGGCTGCTGTGGCTCTCTGAACGCTCCTGCCCAAGTCTGTGTCGAATGAGGAGGAGTTGGGGACTGCCATGTAGTCGATCTCGTAGGTGGTGTTCGGGATGCCTTCCAGGATGGAATCCAATTGCTCACGGAGATAGTCGTCGCTCTGGTGGGGGAGCGTGCGGACGTCGCACGTGAGGCGGATGGATTCGGGGACGCTGTTGGACTTGATGCCGCCCGTGATCATAGTGGGGGTCAGGGTCATGCGTGACAGCGCGCGCATCATAGAGGCGAAGCGCGGGTTTTCAGTCTCGACTTCTGCGATGATTTCGTCGACGTTTTCCGCGGAGGGCTTGTGCTCGATGGCGAAGGCTGATAGGTGGTCGAAAAGGCTTGTCTCGGTGTCGCGCTCGGGCTCGTATGCCTCGATGCGTTGCAGTACGCGCTGCAGGGTGTAGAGTGCGTTGGTGCCCTGCCAGGGAACGGATGCGTGAGAACTGACGCCTTTCACCTCGATTTCGACCTGGAGGCGTCCCTTTTCGCCCGTGCCGAGTAAGTATGTGAGACCGCTGGGGGAATCAATTGGCGTTCCGCCACCTTCGTTGACTGCGAAGGGGGCGCGGATCTTGTCAGCGTGATTATCCGCCAGCCAGCCGAAGCCGTAGCGTCCGCCATGCTCTTCGTCGGCGCCGGAGCAGAGGATCAGGCTGTCTTCGAGCTGGATTCCGTTGCGAACGAGGAGGCGCATGGCGTAGAGCTGCGCGGTGAGCAAGCCCTTGCAGTCTGATGCGCCGCGTCCGTAGATACGTCCGTCGGCGATGGTTGCGCTGAATGGAGGGAAGCGCCACTTTTCCTCTTCTTCAACGGGGACGACGTCTGTGTGGGACATGAACATCAGGCCGGCGTCGGAGTTGGTGCCCTCGATGCGGGCGATGATGTTGCCGCGTTCGGGGGTGCGCCCGAGGATTTCGGACTGGATGCCGTCCTCGGCGAGCCAGTCGCGGATGTATTCGCATACCGGTGTCTCGTCGCCCGTGGGCATGAAGCCTGAGTTGACGGATGGGATGCGGACGAGAGCTTGCTCGAGTGCGATGATTTCTTCTCGCTGTGCGTCAACTTGCGCGAATAGTTCTTCGAGAGATGGCATGTGGTTCCTCCGTGAAGTTTTCTGCGTGTAAGCTGATTGGTGTCTTGATGCGTCAGTTTACCAGTATGTCGAGAGGTTTCAAAGGCGCGACGCAGCGAATTAGGGCGCGGAACGGCACCGCGGGAAAGTCGTGCGGATCTTGCCTTGGCGGGAGTGGCTATTGAGCGGGTGATGTGGCTAGGCGTCGAAGATGCAGGTTGCCATGAGGAGGACTGCGATGCTCTTGGCGTCCTGGATTTCGCCGAGGCGAATGAGTTGCTGGATGCGGGAGAGGGGTACTTTCTCGACCTGGATGTCTTCGTCGTCATCTGCCTGCAGGCTGCGGGGGATGAGGTCTTTGGCGAGGTATGCGTACATGAACTCGGTGCAGAATCCCGGTGATGACCAGAAGCCGCCGAGGATGCGGAGGTTGCGGGATGCGTAGCCAATCTCTTCGGCGAGTTCGCGCTGGGCGCAGTCGTCGGGGTCCTCGCCTTCCTCGACGAGACCTGCGGGGCATTCCAGAAGGGTCTCCTTTGCGGCGTAGCGGAACTGGCGGACTAGGTGGACATTGCCATCGTCGTCTATGGGGCAGATTACGACTGCGTTTGCGTGGTCAACGACCTCGCGGACGGATGTGTTGCCATTTCGCATCAGGATGTCGTCAACGCGGACGTTGATGATTCTGCCTTCGTATATTTCGCGTGAGGATATCTGCTCTTCGGGCTGCATTCGGCTTACCTTTCGGAATCGGGGGCATTTGAACCGGGCGGCGGGCTGTATGAGGGCGTGTCCATGCCGAGGGTGCGTCGTGTGAGCGCGGCGTAGAACGCGGTGGGCGCGTGACGGCGCAGGAAGCGAGTCGAGTAGGCGCTCTTGCGGATGAACACGCGGTCTTCGCCGTGGAGCATGGTGTCCCTGAAGCCGTCCACGCTCAGCAGGGCTTCGTGCTTATCGCTTGCCTGGAGTTCAAGCTCGGTGTTGTCGGGGAGGATCAAGCCGCTGCGCAGCCCGGTGTGGGCGGCTACGGGTTGTATGAGCATAGCCATCGTTTCGGGGGACATTATGGGGCCGCCTGCCGAGAGGGCGTAACCTGTGCTGCCGGTCGCGGTAGATACGATGACCGCGTCGGATCGGTAGCTGGTGAGGATGACGCCGTCGATGGTTGCCAGGATGTCGAGTAGTCTTGCTGAGCCGCCCCTGCCGACAACGACATCGTTGAGGGCGTGGAGTGTCAGGTAGGGTTCCTGTTCGTCGGCGTGCCTGACGCTCACTTCGAGCATCATGCGCTCTTCGAGGCGTGCGCTGCCGTTGAGGTAGCCGGGGAGTTCCTCCATCGCCTCATGGACCTGCAGCTCTGCCATGAAGCCGACCCTGCCCATGTTGATGCCGACGAGAGGGACGCCGTATTCGAAGATGGTGCGGACTACTCGTAGGATGGTGCCATCGCCGCCTGCAACGACGATGAAGCGTGTGTCGTGCATGCGGGGGCGCATGTCGTCGAGGTTTTCGGCGGCGACCATCCAGCAGTTTTCACCGAGATCGAGGGAATTCATGACGGCTTCGGTCATCTGCAACGCCGTGGGGTGCTGGGCGTTGTACACGAAGCCGATTTGACTGGGTGTGGTCATTTTATCGAACCTGACATGGCCGGACAGGATGGGGACTTACGAATCTTGCCTATCCTCATGCTAACCTTCACCCGCTTCGAGGGAAAGGGATAAATTGGCGCTAGTTATGATAGCAGGACGCCGGCGGCGGACCGTGCGAGGTTGAGGAGGGGTGTGGGGTATATGCCGAAAAGGAGAGTGCCGATGAAGCCTATTGCTACTGCGAGCTGCATGGGCAGGGGGAAGGCAACGCGCTCGTCCGAGGCGGGTTCGGAGAGGAACATCGCCTTTACGACGCGCAGGTAGTAGTAGGCTGAGACGACGCTGTTGATCACGCCGATGACGACTAGCCATTCGAGGTTTGCCTCGACTGCGGCGCCGAAGAGGTAGATTTTCGCCCAGAAGCCTACCGCGGGCGGGATGCCGGTGAGCGATATCATAGATAGGGCGAGGACGGTGGCGAGGATGGGGGCGCGGCGCACCATACCAGCGTAGTCGTCGATTTGGTCGCTGTTGATGCGGTTGGAGATGGCGATGATGACGGAGAACGCCGCGAGGTTGGTTGCCGCGAAGCCGCCAAGGTAGAACAGAACGCCGGACGGGCCTATGGTGCCATCCGCGCCGGGTGTGCGGGCGGCGACTGCGGCGAGTCCGACAAGGATGTAACCGGCGTGAGCGATGGTGCTGTAGCCCATCATGCGCTTGATGTTGTCCTGGCGGATGGCGACCAAGTTGCCGATGGTCATCGAGAGTGCGCTGAGTACGGCGAAGGTGGCGCTCCAGTCGAGGCTGAGAGTGTCCGCGGGGAAGGCGATGTAGAAGACGCGGAGGATTACGGCGAAGCCTGCCGCCTTGCTTGCCACGGAGAGGAACTGCGTTATGGGCGTGGGAGCGCCTTCGTACACGTCGGGCGCCCACATCTGGAAGGGGACGCTGGCAACCTTGAAGCCGAAGCCGGCGATCATCAGGACGATGCCGAACATCAGGGCACTGCTGCCGAAGGGGGTGCCGCCGCTGAGGTCGAGGGCTGAGATTTGCTGCGCGATCTCTGGCAGGGAAGTGCTGCCGGTGAAGCCGTACACGATGACCATGCCGTAGAGCAGGACCGCGGAGCTGATGGCGCTGAGGATGAGGAACTTCATCCCGGACTCGGTGGAGCGGGCGTCCCTCATGAATGCTGCCAGTGCCGCTATGGGCAGGGCGGTAAGTTCGAGCGAAATGTAGATTGTGATGAGTTCGGTGGTGGATGCGAGGAGCATCATGCCTGTCGTGGCGAATAGCACGAGGGCATAGTATTCTGCCTGGAAGCGGGCGAACTTCTTCACATAGTCGGTGGACGAGAGTATGACCACGCCTGCAGAGGCGAGTAACAGGAACTTGAAGAATAGGCTGAACTTGTCGACGACGAGCGTGTTGAAGAGGCCGGGCATCGGTTCCGAGTCGCCGGACAGGTTGAACCAGAGCATCAGGCTGAAGATCAGGGGGACTGCTAGTCCCAGCACCGCCAGGATGGGCAGCACGGTCTTGTTTCGGACGACCAGATCCACCAGCACCAGCAGGGCCGCGAGTGCAACGAGGCTTAGCTCGGGGGCTAGCAGATATAGGTCATTAACTGACATCCGGTACTCCGATAGTTCTTAACTCGGTTCAGGGCAGACGCGCCTGTGCCACTTGTTCCAGCGATTGGGCTATTGGATCGACGCCGCTGGAGAAGACGTCGGAAATGATAGTCGGGAATATGCCCACGGCGATAATGGCGAATACCAGCAGGGCGATGGGCACCAACTGTATGCCTGAGACATCGGTGATGTCGGCGAAGCGTTCCTTGATGGGGCCGAACATCACGCGCTGGATTGTCCAGAGGACGTATCCGGCTGCGAGGACAACGCCGAATGCCGCAATTGCCGTCGGGATTGCCATAGGCTTGAATGCGCCGAGGAAAATGAGTATTTCGGCGACGAAGCCGCTTGTGCCGGGCAAGCCCAGCGAGGCGAGTCCGGCTACGAGAAGGGCTACTGCGAGGAAGGGCATGCGCTTTGCCAGCCCGCCGAGGTCGGGGATGTAGCGGGTGTGAGCCTTGTCGTACACCATGCCAACGAGAAGGAAGAGCAAGCCTGTTATGGTGCCGTGCGTGAACATCTGCATTGCCGCGCCGGTGAGACCGAGCGGAGACACAGTGCCTCCAACGCCGACCACGGACGCCAAACCAATCATGACGAATCCCATGTGGCTGACACTGCTGAAAGCTATGAGGCGCTTGAGGTCGGTCTGGCGCATAACGACAATCGCACCGTAGATGACATTGATGACGCCAGCGGCGGCGAAAATCCAAGCGGCGTCCTGTGCTACTTCGGGGAACATGCTGACGGATACGCGGAACATCCCGTAGCCGCCCATCTTTAGCAGGACGCCCGCGAGTATGACGCTGCCGGCTGTGGGCGCGTCGGTGTGGGCGTCGGGGAGCCATGTGTGAAGTGGCCAGAGCGGGAGCTTGACCGCGAATCCGACGAAAAGCAGGGCGAAGACGACACCGGCCGGGAGCAGAAGGTTTGCGCCGCGGATGGCATCGGGGAGCTTGGTCATGTCGAAGGTGCCAGTGGAGAAGAAGAGCACCAGAATGCCGACAAGCATGAACGCGCTGCCGAGGATGGTGAATATTAGGAACTTCATCGCCGAGTATTCGCGCTTGCTCTTGGGGTCGCTGCCCCAGATGGCGATTAGGAAGAACATCGGAATCAGCTCAAGCTCCCAGAAGAGGAAGAAGAGCAGGAAGTCGAGTGAGGTGAAGACGCCCATTACGCCCGTCTGGAGGGCGAGCAGCCAGATGAAGTACTCGCGGACGCGGAGCTGGATGTGCCATGAGGCGAGGACGGCGACGAGGCCGAGCAAGCCTGTGAGGAGGACTAGCGGCGCGCTGAGGCCGTCGATGCCGAGCAGGTATTGAACGGCGAATCCGTCATCGCCTAGTCCCGGAATCCAGTTGGCGAAGCGGTCAACAAGCTGTATGCCGCCTGCGCCTGTGTCGTAGATTGCGAAGGCGATGATTGCCAGAACGAAGTCAACGACCGCGATGGCTGCCGCAAAGATGCGAGCCTGCGCGTAGTTTCTGATGAGAAGGGCGATAATGATTGCTCCTGCGATTGGCAGGAACACTATCGCGCTTAACAAGCCTGTGAACTCCAAACTTTACCTCTGGTTTTCAGACATTCGATTGTGTCAGGGGGGTCTTCCACCCCCACCCTAATCTTTCCCCGTCAAGGGGAAGGGAATAATTGATGTTTAGCCCAAGAATAGGAATATCGCAAAAATTATCAGTATGCCGACCGATATGCCCATGCCGTAAGCCTGAAGCTGGCCGGTCTGTGCTTGTCGTATGGCGGTGCCGGTATTGGCTCCGAGCCATCCGCAGAAATTGGCGACTTTGTCAACGACGGACTTGTCCACCCAGTCCAGCGCGTATGAAATGCCGCGATAGAATACCAGCTTTACGATGACGTCCTCATAGAGTTCGTCAAGGAAATACTTGCGAGAGAGCAGGGTGTGAATGGGGCGGAATGCCCGTCCCATGCCTTCAGGCGAGATGGCGCGAGAGATGTACATCAGGTAGGCTAGGCCGATGCCTGCGAGCGCGACCACTGTCGAGATCGCGGCGATCAGAATGTTGAACTTGGCAGTCTCGACATGGACGGCCGGGTTGTAGTCGAGGAAATGAGACATCCAGTGTGGCGGGATGATTCCCAAGTCGAAGATGGAATTGGCAAGGATACCCGCGCCAACTGCCGGCACTGCGAGAATTATCAGGGGCCAGACCATGGTACCCGGAGATTCGTGGACATCTACGGGATGCTCGGCGTGGGCGTCCGGGTCTCGCTCGGCACCGCCCTTGAAGTTGCCGTGGAAGGTCATAAAGACGGCGCGGAACATGTAGAACGCCGTCATGAAGGCTGCTATGAGAGCGAGTGCGAATACGATGGAGCTGACGGTATCGCCGCCGCCGAAGGCGTGGCTGAGGATTTCGTCCTTGCTCCAGAATCCGGCAAGGGGGACTATGCCCGCGAGGCTGAGGCTGCCGATGATGAATGTTATATAAGTCTTGGGCATCGACACCCTGAGGCCGCCCATGTACCGCATGTCGAAGGTTCCGGTGGCGTGGTTGACGCTGCCGGAGCCGAGGAACAATAGAGCCTTGAAGAAGGCGTGGGTGAACAGGTGGAAGATTGCGGGGCCGTACGCGCCTATACCGAGTGCGAGCATCATGTAACCGAGCTGGCTGACGGTGGAGTAGGCGAGGACGCGCTTGATGTCGTTCATCACGAGGCCCATGGATGCCGCGAAGATTGCGGTGATGCCGCCGATTATTGCCACGGTGTTCATGGCCGGTATCGAAAGCTCGAACACGGGGAAGAAGCGAGCGACGAGGAAAACTCCGGCTGCCACCATCGTCGCGGCGTGGATTAGCGCGCTAACGGGCGTGGGGCCTTCCATTGCGTCGGGAAGCCAGGTGTGGAGCGGGAACTGGGCGGACTTGCCCATCGCGCCGGCGAAGATGCCTAGGGCGATCCACTGGGCGGCAACGGCTCCGAGCAGTCCCATCTCAATGCCCTGATAGATGTCAGTGACTACGAAGACGTTCAAGCCTTGTGCGGAGAACGCGTCGCCGTTATAGAACAGGTAGAGGATGCCGAGCAGGAATCCGAAGTCGGCGAAGCGGGTGATAATGAACGCCTTCTTCGCTGCCGCTGCTGCTGCTGGGCGGTCGAACCAAAAGCCAATGAGCAGGTATGAACCGAGACCAACCAGTTCCCAGAAGACGAACATCTGGATGAGGTTGTTTGCGAGCACAAGGCCGAGCATGGCGCAGGTGAACAGCGACATGTAGGCGAAGTATCGGGCGTAACCGGGGTCGCCGTGCATGTAGCCGACCGAGTAGATTTGCACCATGAGGCTGACGCCTGTAACGACGACAAGCATAATGGCTGTGAGCGGGTCCATGAGGATGCCCACGGCGAAGTCGAACTCGCCCGCGCTGATCCAGGAATGGACGGGGTAGTGGAGCTCGCCGTGCGATGCTGCCGAGGCAATCAGCGCCCATAGCGACAAGACAAATGAGAGTCCCACTGCCGCAATTGTAATGTAGCCTGCCGACTGCGATTGCGCGCCGACGAACGGTCGAATGACGAGCGAAATCAGCGCGAAGGACGCGAGAGGCAGGAACAGGATCAGCCAGGCGGCTAATTCGGGCATTGGTTAAAGTTTCCTCAGTATTTCGTCCGCGACGTGTTCGCGGCCTTTTGGAACGAGCACGCGGAATGTGGAGCGCTCGCTCCAGGTCTGAATGTCGCCATCGGGAAGGATTTTTGTGGGTAGGCCATCGCCTTCCAGCACGTCTTTCCACATTTCGGCGCTCATCAGGTTTGATGCTTTCTTGTAGTCAGTCCACATGGTTAGCCCTTATTAGTTCTTCAGCTCGGCGGCGTCGGAGACGAAAATGCTTGCGCGCTGCCTGAAGATGGATAGCACGATAGCGAGTCCGAGCGCGACTTCCGCTGCCGCGACCGTGATAATGAATATGGTGAAGACCTGGCCCGTGAGCAGGAACTGTACGGCTAGGTCTGCCGCTGCCGGGTCTTGAGAGATGGAAGCGGGCACGATGTAGCGGGACATGGCGACCGCGCTGATGTTTACTGCGTTGAACATCAGCTCGATGGACATCAGGACTGTGATGGCGTTGTTTTTGGTTATCGCGCCGTAAAGTCCGATGGCGAAGATAATCGCCGCCACTATCAGAAAGTTTTCCAGGCTCAAGTAATATGACCTTTCGGTAATTCTGTCGCTATCTAGCGCTCGCGGATCAGGGCGAGAGCGCCGATCAGGGCTGCCAGCAGGACGACGGAAGCTACCTCGAATGCGAGCACGAAGTCGCGCAGGAGGAGATGTCCGATCGTCGGAATGGTGTTGGAATACACTCCCTTTACTTTCTCAAGCGTGTCGCCTGAGATTGCGCCGCTGGCGATGGACGCTTCCAGCGTGTTCCAGTTGGTGCTGAGCGCGACATAGATTGCCACTGCCGCGAACAGGGCCGAGAATATCGCCATTGGCAGGCGGAACCGATTGGATGGGCTGCCTTCCTCCACGTCTCGCGTCATCAGGATGGCGAAGATAATCAGCACGGAAATAGCGCCGACATATACCAGCACCTGAACTACCGCGAGGAACTCGGCGCGAAGCAGGACGAACATTCCCGCCACGCCGAGGAAGGATACTATCAGAAACAGGGCTGCCCTGAACAGGTCTTTGAGAATGACGACAGCCAGCGCCGCCACGATACTCGAAATGGCGATGACCCAGAAGACGATGTCAGCAAGCAGGCTTGCTTCAGTGCCCTGACCCAGCATTAGCGTTCAGTCCACCTTTCTTCCTGCTGCTCCACCGTCGGCCGCTCGTGGCGTCCGGCTTCTTGCCAGGGGATGTCGTCGTGCCTATGAGGGTGGTATCCCTTGTCCTCGATCTGGGGACGGAACCAGAGGCTAGGCTTCTTTGGCGACTCGTTCAGCATCTGCTTGCTGATGACGAGGTCTTTGCGCTGGTACTTGCCTTCCTCGAAGCCGCTGCCCATGTGGAGCGCGTCGTAGGGGCATGCTTCGACGCAGAGGCCGCAGAACATGCACCTGCCGATGTCGATGTCGAATACGTCAATGGAGTAGCTGTCGCCTTCCGGGACCTGCTGACCGCTTGGGTGGGTTACGATGCGGATGATTCCGAGCGGGCAGTACTTGGCGCAGCTTGCGCAGCCGGTGCAGCGTTGCTCGTACCAGCTGAACTCTTCGCCCCGGAAGCGGCCGTGCTGAGGCATGCGATCGGGAACGCTGACCATGCCGACGAGCGACTTGATCGCGGTGCCAGGCTCTTTGAGCGCGAATGAGAATGGGCTGGCGTCGTTCATTTTCGCGAGTTCGATGAGGCTGACCTTGCGGTCGGGGTACTGGTTTAGGGTAAACATACGGCTCGGCTTGACCAGATTTTTCATGGTGATGCCCAAGCCCTTTATCAGTCCAATTCCATACATGGCAAGTCCAATCTGTCCCGTGCTAGTCCGAGGACGCATACATGTTCGCAAGGGGTGAGGGCTGGGGGGTAGGGCGTTCCAGACGCCTTCCGCCGAGCACATTGGTCATGACGAATATGGCTGCGATCGTTATGACCCAGTTCACAGCAGCCATAGTCCACATTCCACGGGTTGAGATATGTCCTTCGCCATTCTGGAAGAGCATGACTTCGATGGCAATGACGAAGATGTTAATGAGTGCGAGGGCGAAGAGTCCCTTCCACGCGAACGCCATGATCTGGTCGATGCGCAGGCGGGGCCAGGTCGCGCGAACCCAGAGCAAGCCGAACAGAACGATAACGACCTTGATGACGAACCAGACCTGTCCGGGGATGGGGTCGAAGCCGCGCGTGCCGCCGAAGAAGATGGCTACCGCAATGATGCTGGTGACGATGGGAGCCATGAATTCGGCGAGCTGGAAGATGGCGAATTTCATGCCGCTGTACTCGGTGTGGTATCCGGCGCCCAGCTCGGATTCGGCTTCGATCTGGTCGAAGGGCGTGCGGCTCATCTCGGCGGAGGCGGCTGCCATGAAGACGAGGAAGCCGAGCGGCTGAACGAGCAGGAAGGGAACGCTCTGCGCCTGAACAATGTCGTACAGGGAGAGGGAGTTCGCTATTAGCACGACTCCGACGAGCGAGAGCGCCATCGGGACTTCGTAGCTGCAGAGCATTGCAACGCCGCGCATGGAGCCTAGCATCGCGTACTTGTTGCGGGATGCGAAGCCTGCCGCGAGGACGGCGATGGTGTTAAGCGAGGTTACGCCTATGAGGAACAGGATGCCGACGTTGAGCCTGCCGAGGAACGTGTTTTCGCCGAATGGGATGACGGCAATTGTCAGAACCGTCGGGGCGAAGAGGACGATCGGTGAGATAGCGAAGACGATCTTGTCGGCAGTCGCGGGTGTGGTGTCTTCCTTGACGATGAGCTTGATGACATCGGCGAAAGGCTGGAGGAGGCCGAAGGGACCCCAGCGGTTGGGGCCGAGCCTTGACTGAAACCTGCCAATGGTGCGGCGCTCGAACCAGACGTAGAGCGCGGTGGATAGGACCATCGCGTTGATGACGATGAAGGCTAGCACTCCGCAGGTGGCGGCATAGGCAAGCCAACCCGGCAGGAACAGATCGAAGATACTGTAAATGCCGTGGAAGCTCAGGATGCCCGTTGCGGAGAAATCTATCATCTACTCGCCTTTACCTGTCCACCTCGCCCAGCACGATGTCGATCGATCCGAAGATGATGATAAGGTCGCTCATCTTCCAGCCGAGCAGCATTTCGCGCAGGGGCGTGATATTTATGAAGGATGGGGCGCGTACATGGCAACGGTATGGCGAGATTCCGCCGTCGCTAACGAGGTAGAAGCCGAGTTCACCCTTTGGTGATTCGACCGCGGCGTAGGAGTCGCCCACGGGGGGCCTGATGAAGAAAGGCGCCTCAGTCCTGATGGAGCCTTCCGGGATAGTATCTACGCACTGTCGGATGATGCGGATGCTTTCGCGCATCTCCTGAATGCGGACGATGTAGCGGTCGAAGGTGTCGCCGAGCGCGCCGATGGGTATATCGAACTCCAAGCGGTCGTAGATCTCGTATGGGTCGGCTTTTCGGAGGTCCCACTCGACGCCTGAGGCGCGGAGCATGGGGCCGGATATGGAGAAGTCCACTGCGTCAACATCGTTGAGAATGCCTACCTCGCGGGTGCGCGTCAGGACGATTTCATTGCCGGAGATCAGTCGCTCCAACTCGTCGATATAGTTAGGCATTGCGTTGGTGAAGTCCTCGAGAGCGGGCCAGAAGTCGTCCGGCGCGTCCTGGAAGACGCCGCCGGGCCGCATGTAGCTGAGTGTGATGCGCGCTCCGCAGAGCATTTCGAAGAGATCGAGGATGCGCTCGCGCTCGCGGAAGCAGTACATCAGCGGAGTCGCGAGGGCGCCAAGGTCGTTGAGCAGGAAGCCTGTCGCCATCAGGTGACTTGCGATGCGCTGAAGTTCGGCGCTAATGACCCGGATGTACTGGGCGCGTTCCGGGACCTCTATGCCGGCGAGCTTCTCGACTGATCGGACATACGCCAGATTGTTGGACATGCTGGCGACGTAGTCCATGCGGTCGGTGAGCGTGACAATCTGGACATATGTGCGGCCCTCCGCGAGTTTTTCGGAGCCGCGATGGAGGTAGCCGAGTACAGGCTCGACATCCACGATTACTTCGCCGTCGAAGGTTACGCGCAGCCTGAACACCCCGTGAGTGCTCGGGTGCTGTGGGCCCAGATTAATGGTGACCGGCTCGGTCTTGAGGGTCATCTGTCGTTGTTCTTTCTGCGGCTTCAAAGATCAGAGTTGTCGGAGGTTCAAAAGACTTCACCCCCATCCTAGCCTTCCCCCTTCGAGGGGGAAGGGACTTATGCTTATGGGTCTTGCCCCAGGAAGTCCTTGCGGAGCGGGTGCCCCGGGAAGCCTTCCCAGAGCAGGATACGCTTGAGGTTCGGGTGCCCTTCGAACTGTATGCCGAATAGGTCCCAGACTTCGCGCTCCTGAAAGTCCGCGCCGCGCCAGATACTGCACACTGATGGAGCTGTCAGCTCGTCCCTGCCGTAACAGTGCGCTTTGAGCACGACGCTCTGGTTCAGTTTCAGGGAGGTGAGATGATATACGAGCTCGAAGTATTCTACATAGTCAACGGCGGTTACCGATGACAGGAAGGAGAACTCCAGCCCTTCGGTGTCTTTCATATAGCGGGCGACTTTGGGTAAAGAGGCGAGTTCGATCAGGACATCGCCGTCACGGGAGTTTATGACGGAACCGGGTAGTTCTGCGTTAATTCGCCGCGCGACATCCGCCCCTGCAAGAGTTCTGGTCATAAGCAGTCTATTCTCACTTCTGTTGGGAGATCGAGTACCGCTTGATCTTTTCGTGCAGCTGCATGATGCCGTATAGCAGCGCGTCGGGCCTGGGCGGGCAGCCGGGGACATAGACGTCCACGGGGATGATGTGATTCACGCCGGGAACGACGCTGTAGCTGCCGTAGTATGGGCCGCCACTGGTGGCGCAAACGCCCATGGAGATCACCCATTTGGGCTCTGCCATCTGCTCATAAACGCGTTGGATTGCGGGAGCCATTTTCCAGGTGACGGTTCCCGCGATGATAATCAGGTCGGCTTGACGTGGTGACGGCCTGAAGGCTTCCATGCCGAAGCGTGCCAGGTCAAAGCGAGACATAGCGCTGGCAATCATCTCGAAGGCGCAACAGGCAAGACCGAAAGTGAGAGGCCAGACCGCGGATTTCCTGCCCCAATTGACCAGCGCGTCAACTGAGGTAACCGCGACGTTGCGCTCCAAATCGTCCGGCACATCGATAACAGGCTCTCTCAGCATAGATGTGTGGGTCGCTTTGAGGTGGTTGATGACCCCACCTTCTTCTCTATCCACATCCCAAGTCTGCTGGAACAGTGGAATGGTGAGACCCTGGCTTTCCTGCACGGTGTTGTCCGTCATAATAACTCCACTCAAGCTAACTCCACTCAAGAGCGCCCTTGCGCCACGCGTACAGCCAACCGACGACCAGGATTGCGATGAAGACGAGCATTTCCAGCAAGATGAATACACCGAAGTGCCTGCTCATGAAGCCGTAGCTCGCCGCCCACGGGAACAGGAAGATCACTTCTACATCGAAGATTACGAAGAGCAGAGCGAAGCCGTAAAACCTGAAGTTGAACTGGCTCCATCTTCCGGTCAGAGTCTCGAAGCCGCACTCGTAAATGCTCTCCTTGATGGCGCTGGGAATCTGAGGACGAATATTAAAGAGCGACAGCGCCCAGGACATCAAAAGCATGCCTACTGGGACGGCGACCGCAATGGCGGTAAAAATGGCGATATAGCCATACTGTCGGAAGTAGTCGTCAAGCATATTTCGGCTTTGTGGAAACCTTCGCTTTCTCGCCGTGAATATAGCATAGCGCACAAGCCCAATGCAAGCGAAATCGTTCCCGCGCGCCTATGTGCAATCGCCGCGGAATGAGGCCCTTCGCAGAGGGTTCAGCGCACGGCTCATTGACATAGAGTAGGGTGAATGCTACTCTGAAATTCGTTAATCCGCACCGTCTTTTTTCAGGCGCCACTGGCGCCGACAGCGCGCGAGCACAAATCCCTGCGGAGCCCATTATGACCTGTTCCTCTTCCGCAGACACTGCAGAAATATTGCGTCCAGAATTGCCCGGCATGTTCACGGAGTATCGTGACGAAATCGGACATGCCTTGCGGAATGCTTTGCGTGGCGATGACGCAGTCTATAACCTGCTGCGGTACTACATGGGCTGGGTCGATCCTGAGGGAAACCCTGCGGCGGGAACCGAGGGCAAGTACTTGCGCCCCACGCTTTGTCTCTTCGCCTGCGAGGCCGTTGGAGGCAAGCGCGAACTGGCAATGCCCGCCGCTGCCGCGCTTGAGCTCATTCACAACTTCTCCCTGATTCACGACGACATACAGGACCGCGACGAGACACGACACCATCGCAAGACGCTGTGGGCGATATGGGGCATACCAAAGGCTATGGTGGCGGGGAATGTGCTGAGGATAGTTGCAGACGGCACGTTAGACGACCTTCAGTCCAATGGCGTGCCGCCTGCCCGCGTTATTGCGGTGGTGAACCAACTGACGCAGGCATACCTCGAAATGATCGAGGGGCAGTACCTGGACATCTCGTTCGAGGGGCAGAGTGAGATCAGACTGCAACAATACCTAGACATGATTGCGCGCAAGACGGGGGCACTCATACGCTGCTCGTTCACAATGGGGGCACTGATTGGCTCGCCGGACGCGAAGGTCGCGGATTCCTTCCGTGAGAGCGGCAGGGCGCTAGGTTTTATTTTCCAAGTGCGGGATGACATCCTTGGCATTTGGGGCGATGAGAGCAGCACGGGAAAACCCGTGGGTGCGGACATACGGCGCAAGAAGAACTCGTTTCCCGCCGTTTACGCGATGTCGGAGGCAAAGGGCGAGGATAAGCGCCACCTTCTCAGCATTTACGCCAAGGAAGAACTCAGCGACGGCAATGTCGAGGACGTGCTGCATATCATGGATGGGCTTAAGGTGCGGGAGCACGCGCATGCGATGGCGGTGGAGGAGGGTGGAATCGCGGTGGATGCGCTTGCCGCGGTTGAAATGGGTGAGTGGGCGCAGCAAGAGTATCAGAACCTAGTGGAGTTCCTGCTGTTCAGGGAGCACTAGGATTGGTCAGTCGGTCAGTTAATTGGTTGAGAGGACTAACATCGATGGACAGGATGGGAAGGATTTTCACCCCCATCCCAACCCCTGCCTTCGCGGGGGCAGGCTCTTCTCCAAACAAGGGGGAAGGAGTGGTTCTTGATGGCGACTGATTTGGAGATTGCGTATAGCCACTGCCAGCGCGTTACGAAGGAGAATGCGCGGAACTTCTATTACACTTTTCGCCCGATGCCGGCTGAGAAGAGGCGAGGGATGTATGCGGTGTATGCCTATTGCCGGCTGTGCGATGATGTTGCTGACGGCGAGCTTCCCATCGATGCGAAGTACCGCGGCTTCGAGGAGATAAGGCGCAATCTGCACGCGAGCGAGCCGACGGGTGAGGATGCGCCTATGTTTCGCGCTCTGCATGACGCCGCTTGGCGATTCGAGATTCCGTACAGGTACTTCGAGGAAATCCTTGAGGGCGTTGAGATGGACATGGTGAAGAACCGTTTTGCCAGTTTCGATGAGTTGCGCGAATACTGCTACAAGGTGGCTTCCGTGGTCGGTCTCGTTTGTATAAGGATATTCGGCTACGACGACCCGAAGGCGGAAGAGCATGCGGTTGATATGGGGATTGCGATGCAGTTGACGAATATCCTGCGCGATGTGAAGGAGGATGCGGAGCGCGACCGCATATACATTCCGCAGGACGAGATGGAACGGTACGAATACACGGAGGCGGAGTTGGCGCGGGGTGCGCTGACGGATGGGTTTCGGGCTCTTATGGCGTACCAGGCTGGTCGGGCGCGCGGGTATTTTGAGAGCAGCCGCGCGTTGTTTCCGATGATTTCGGCGGATGCGCGGACGTGCCCGAAGCTGATGCATGCTACATACAGCGGCATTCTGGAGCGGATTGAGCAGGCGGACTACGATGTGTTCGAGCGGCGAATCGGAATCAGCACGGGAACGAAACTGCTATTGCTGGCGAGGCTGTGGACAGGGAGCCTGTTTCCGAATGCGTTCGGCAGGAATTAGCCGGTCTTCGATAGTACGGTTCGCAATATGCATGCGCTGATCCTGTGCCCGTTTGAAGCTGAGAGTATTGGATTGCTTCGGCAGTCTATGCGCGTCAGTCACGAGAGCTGGACGGAGACTCAGAGGCTTTATCACCCATTGGAACTTGCCGAGCGAATCAATGAAGAAGCGGTAACTGCGGTTGTCGTGGAGTCGGACTTTGTGTTTGAGGATACGCTGGAACTGACGCCGGGCTTGCGATTTGTCGGTGTCTGCCGCGCTGCTGTCAATCATGTGGATGTGGAGTATGCCACGGCGCAGGGCATTGTCGTCGTGAACACGCCCGGGCGCAATGCGAATGCTGTCGCCGAGCATACGCTTGGGCTGATGCTTGCGCTGGCGAGGAGGATACCGGCGGCGCATAGGTATGTGCAGGCAGGTGAGTGGCAAGCGCCGACGGAGCCGTACATCGCCTTTCAGGGAGTGGAGCTGCGAGGGCGAACGGCTGGAATTGTGGGGCTGGGTGCGATTGGGCGGAGGGTGGCGGAGATGTGCGTGGCACTGGGAATGAAGGTGCTGGCGTACGACCCTTACGCTGAAGGCTTGTTTGATGGTGTGGAGTCGGTCTCGCTAGAAGGGCTAATGAGTTCTTCGGACTTCGTGTGCGTGCATGCGCCGTTGACCGGGGAGACTGAGGGGATGCTGGATGCGCGGATGCTGGGGCTGATGCGGCGGCGGGCGTACCTGGTGAGCGCGTCGGATGCGGCGGTGGTCGATCAGCACGCGCTTGCGGACGTGTTGAAGGAGCGCCGCATTGCGGGGGCTGCGCTGGATGTGTTCGAGTCGCATCCGGTGTCGCCGCAGAACCCGCTCCTTGGCCTGGACAATGTGATTCTCAGCCCGCACATTGGCGGCGCGACTGAGGAGACGGTCCGGCGGCATTCGCAGATGATGACATCGGACTTGCTACGGTTCGGGCGCGGCGAGATGCCGGTGAACATCGTCAATCGTGATGCCTGGTCTCGTGCGCGGGCTTGATGGGCGAGCGCGACTTGAATAGACGGTACACGCTGGTGCTGGACGCTGGAACGAGCTGCGCGAAGTGCTTTGTGTACGACGATGAAGGGCGCGTTGTCGGGTCGAGCAGACGGGCGTGGGATTTCGTGGAGTCGGGCGAGGCTTATTCACTGGCGAGAGAGTGGGAGCCTGAGGCGCTCTGGAGGGCGTTCTGCGAACTCATCAAGGAGACTGTGTGTGGCAGTGGCATTGCTCGCGGGGACATCGGCTCGGTCGCGGTTACGAGTCAGAGGCAGGCGATGGTGTTTCTCGATGGGGAAGGCTATACACTTTACGCGGGGCCGAATCTCGATCTGAGGGCGTTCTTCGAGGGGGCTGAGATTGACGATGCCTACACGGACCTGGTGTATCGGACTACGGGTCATTTGCCTTCCTTTCTGTTTGTCCCAGCGAAACTGAAGTGGTTCGCTCGCCACCAACCAGAGGTGTATGAGCGTGTGTCCAAGGCGTTGGCGCTTGGCGACTGGCTGGTTTACCGGCTTACGGGCGAGATTGCGAACGAGCGGACGCTTGCGGGGGAAGCGGGATTGCTTGACATTGGCAGTGGGGAATGGTGTCATTCGCTGTTGTCAGAGCTTGGTGTGATGTTTGACACTGGGAGACTGGTTGATGCAGGGAGCGTGGTGGGAAGGTTGAGTTCGACTGCGGCGGGAGAAACAATGCTCCATGAGGGAAAACCAGTGGTTGCCGCCGGGGCGGATACGCAGTGTGGGCTGCTGGGGATTGGGGTCCATGAGAGGGGTGAGGTTGGGATTGTGGCGGGATGGAGCGCGCCCGTGCAGATGATAACGGAAGCTCCAATGTATTCGATGGATGCGAGCTCGTGGGTCGGGCGCTTTCCTGTGCCGGACAGGTGGGTTGCGGAAAGCAGCGCTGGCGATCTGGGTAACGCATACTCGTGGCTGGTGAACATGCTGTGCGGCGATGCGACTGATGGATTCGAGGCGATGGATGCGGCTGCGGGCAGAGTTTCAGCGGGCAGCGAAGGCGTGCAGGCGATTATGGGAAGCGCGAGAACGCAGTACAGCAGTCCCAGAATGAGGACAGGTGGGTTTGTCTTTCCGGTGCCTATGACTCTGAGCGAACTAGGGAGAGGCAATTTTGCGCGAGCTGCTCTCGAGTCTGCTGCTTACGGTATCCGGGCGAACCTGGATGCTCTTGAGTTGGTTGGTGTTCGGACGGCAGTGACTGTGGCGCTGGGCGGAGGGATGATACGGAGCCGGACTCTCGCGCCCATCGTGGCAGATGTCTTGGGGAGGGAGATCAGGATGTCGCAGTCACCGGATGCGAGTGGGCTGGGGGCATGGCTTTGCGCGGAGAGTGCGGGCGGCGGGTTCACAACGCTGGATGAGGCTGCGGATTGGGCGAAGGAGCGTACGAGCGCAGTTGAGCCGAATCCGCATGTTTCGGCGGAGTATGAGCTTTTCTACCGACAATGGCTTGAGTTGGCGGAACGGATGGACAAGGTCAGCTTGTAAGGCGTATGTGATGAGATTGAACTGGCAGGAAGAGCGCAGGGCGGTGCTGGAGGCTGCGCAAAGGATGGCGGCTCTGGGTCTTGTCGTGGGCACGAGCGGGAATGTGAGCATGCGGGTGGATGTGGACTCCGATGAAAGGGAGTTGATGGCCATTACGCCTTCAGGTATCGAGTACGATATTCTGAACACTGAGGACATTCTGGTTACCGACATGGATATTGAGCCGGTGGAGGGCTGCGGTGTGCCTTCGAGCGAGGCGATGCTGCACGCGGAGATATACAGGCATAGGAGAGATGTGGGCGCGGTGATGCACGCTCACTCGGCGTTTGCGACGGCAGTGGCGGTGGCAGGGCTTGATATACTGCCAATCATTGACGAGATGGTTCTAACTGTCGGCGGTGATGTCAAAGTTGCGGAGTACGCATTTCCGAGTAGTGAGGCGCTTGCGACGAATGTACGGAAGGCTCTAGGTGGGCGAAATGCTGCGCTGATGCGCAATCACGGCGTTGTGGGTGTGGGTGCGGACCTGCGAGAGGCGCTGAAGGTGTGTGAGCTGGTGGAGCATGCGGCGCGGGTGATGGTGTACGCTAGCATGCTCGGCGGCGCGACGTCCCTGCCTTCCGATGTCTTAGAGGCGGAAATGGCGGTGTTTGAGATGCGGCGGGAGAGCCTTGAAGGATAGGTTGCCGGTATGGATGGAGGCTATTGCTGAATGGTAAGTGTTCCGGGGTTTCTGCTGAGGCGGCTGTATCAGAGAGGCAGCCTGAAGAACACTGAGACGGGCTTTGAATTTCTGCTTGCTAACCGGTTGGGATCGGGGTACGCGCATGGGATGCTGCCGCTTGTCGTTGATGGGGACGAGGTGTCTCCGGAGGCAACGGCATTCGTGCTCGATGGGGTCATTTCGCCATTTGATACCGTCAGCAGAGACAATACATTCACGCTGGCGATGAACAAGACAATCGTTGTGAAGGTGGAGGGGACAAGTCTATCGCCGGGAACGCACACCATCGGGATGGGGTTTGACGTGCCGGGGCTGGGGACGCTGAAATTTGATTTCACCGATGTTGTCGAGTAGTGGGGACGGTGCAAACGGTTCGGCGTGTGGCGGTGACGGGTGCTTCGGGGTATCTTGGGCGGCTGCTCGTGAGGAGGCTTGCGCAGTGCGAGGGGGTGGAACGGGTACTCGGAATTGATGTCCGACCGATGCCGGGAGAACTTCCTCGGAATGTGGCGTTTGTCGGGCGCGACATTACGACGGACATCACCGACATTCTTGCGGACAACGGTATAGATGCTATGGCTCATCTGGCGTTCGTGATTCAGCCGGACCGCAATGCCGGGGGAGCGCGCAGGGTGAATGTGGACGGCGCTTCGAATGTGATGAGCGCGTGCGCTGCGGTGGGCGTTCAGAATGTTCTGTACATGAGCAGCGCGACAGTTTACGGAGCGCATGCAGATAATCCCGCGGTGCTGACAGAGGACTTCCCACTACGCCCGGTGCCCGGTTTTCAGTATGGTGAGGCAAAGGTTGAGGTGGAGGCGATACTGCGCGGGTTCGAGATACGCCATAACAGTCTGAACATATGCGTACTGCGGGCGTGCCCGGTGCTTGGCGTGGGTGCGGATAATTTTGTGGCACGAAACCTGGCGAGTCGGGTGCTGGTGTCTGTCGCCGGATATGATCCGCCGATGCAGTTCTTGCACGAGGACGATGCGGCAGAAATTATGACGCATTGTCTGCTGAACGGCGTCGAGGGGACTTATAACTTTGGCGGTCGCGGTCACATACGGATGAGCGATATGGCACGCATTGCCGGGAGCAGGCTGCTGCAGATTCCGGCGCCTTTGCTGTACGGTGCTACGGAAGTGTCCTGGAGGCTGGGGCTGCAGAGTAGCACGCCGGCGTGTGGACTGGACTTCATCAGATACCCCTGGGTGGTCGGCGGCGAGAAGTTAAAGAGCGAGCATGGGCTTGGAGCGCGGCGCAGTTCTGAGGAAGCATGGGAGGCGTTTGTATCTCGCAACGGCGATACAAGATAATAGGCTGGCTGAATTATTCTGATCGAGATGGAAGGACAAGCAATTCATGAAGTGCATAATCGACACTGACCCTGGAGCGGACGATGTACTGGCGCTGATAATGGCGCTGAATAGCCCTGAGCTTGAAATATTGGGGCTGACCACCGTGGAGGGGAACGCGTTGCTGGAGCATACCACCGCGAATGCGCTGCGGCTGCTGGACTACATGGGGCGCACGGAGATTCCGGTGTATGCTGGCTCTTCGACGCCGCTGGAAGGGGATTTCCATCACGCATACGAAGTGCACGGGGAGGAGGGACTGACGGTGCGGCTGCCGGACACGGACGTGCGACCCGCGGATGGAAATGCGGTGGACTTCATCGTCGAGACTGCGCTGGCGATGCCGGGCGAACTGGCGCTGTTCGCAGTCGGCCCGCTGACGAATGTGGCGCGGGCGCTGAACAAGGAAGGGCGACTAAAGGACGCGTTGCAGCGCGTGTACATCATGGGCGGACAGGGCGATGGTTCAGGAAATGTTACGCCATACGCGGAGTTCAACATCTGGGACGATCCATACGCGGCGAACGTGGTGTTCGGATCGGGGGTGCCGGTGACGCTGCTGGGGCTGAACATATCCCGTCAGACATCCGTGGCACGGGATGACGAGTCGTGGATGAGTGGCGAGACGCCCGGAGAGCGGCTGGCGGCGCAGGTTCTTGAGAAGTGGTTCGATCTGGACGAGGAGGAGCACCGGGCAAGGTTCAGCCTGCATGATCCGGTGACGGTTATGGCGGCGCTGCGGCCTGACCTGATAGAAACGCGGGCGGCAACACTAAGGGTTGAAACTGAGGGGGAGCGTGTTGGTGAGGTCAGAGCCGACTATGAGAGCGGCGGCAGTGTGGATTTGGCGGTGGGAGTGGAGAGCGCGGAGGCACTGGCGGTAATGCGAGGGTTGTTGAGGGGGTAAGGTCAGGTGCAATTCGCCGTTCCGAAAAATTATTGACCTGCGCTAGTGGAGTTGATATATTGCTAATGCGTATTGTTGACTGATTTGATCAACAAACACTTTGATGGGTATTAATGCAATTTGGCGGTAAAGACGAAAGGCAGCGAATATGACGACACAACAGGTCATCTCGCGTGAGACGGGGGTGGAGGAACAGGCGTATAAGTGGGGCTTCGATTTCGATATCGAGTCGGACATCGCGCCGCGCGGACTGAGCGAGGATATTGTCAGGCTTATCTCGATGAAGAAGGGCGAGCCGGACTGGATGCTGGAGTGGCGGCTGAGGGCGTATCGCCACTGGCTGACGCTCAACAATGAAGAGCCGAAGTGGGCGAATATCGAGTACCCGCCTATCGACTTTCAGGACATCATCTACTACGCCGCGCCGAAGTCTCAGGCAGATGCGCCGCAGAGCCTGGATGACGTTGACCCGGAGATACGGGAAGCCTTCGATAAGCTGGGAATACCACTCCTAGAGCAGAAGCGGCTGACGGGTGTTGCGATAGATGCGGTGCTGGACAGCGCTTCGGTCGCGACGACTTATCGCAAGATGCTTGAGGAAGCGGGCGTCATATTCTGCTCGGTGAGCGAGGCGGTGAAGACGCATCCGGAGATTGTTAAGAAGTATCTCGGCTCAGTTGTGCCTTATACCGACAATTTCTATGCGGCGCTTAATGCGGCTGTCTTTAGCGACGGGTCGTTCGTATATGTGCCGCCGGGAGTGCGCTGCCCGATCGAGCTGATGACCTACTTCCGCATCAACGAGTTGGACACTGGGCAGTTCGAGCGGACGCTTATCATCGCGGCTGAGGGCGCGTATGTGAGCTATCTCGAAGGGTGCACGGCTCCGATGCGGAAGACGCACCAGCTTCATGCCGCAGTGGTTGAACTGGTTACGTTGGATGATGCGGAGATAAAGTATTCGACGCTTCAGAACTGGTATCCGGGAGACAAAGAGGGCAACGGCGGCGTCTATAACTTCGTGACGAAGCGGGGCGCAGCACGGGGCAAGAACTCGAAGATTTCCTGGACGCAGGTGGAGACCGGCTCGGCCATCACCTGGAAGTACCCGAGCGTGATACTGCAGGGCGACAACTCGGTAGGGGAGTTCTATTCTGTGGCGCTGGTGAACAACTATCAGCAGGCGGACACCGGCACGAAGATGATCCACATTGGCAAGAACACGAAGAGCACGATAATCGCCAAGGGCATATCGGCGGGCAAGGCGCAGAATACGTACAGGGGGCAGGTGAAGATAATGCCCTCGGCGCGGAATGCGCGGAACTTCACGCAGTGTGACTCGCTGCTCATCGGCGACGACTGCGGCGCGCATACGGTGCCGTATATCGAGGTACGAAATCCGACGGCGCAGATGGCGCACGAGGCGACGACTTCGAAGGTTGATGACAGCCAGTTGTTTTATTTGCAGCAGCGCGGCATCGGCCTTGAAGAGGCGAACTACATGATAATCAACGGCTTCTGCCGGGGTATTTTTAAGGAGCTTCCCTTCGAGTTTGCGGCGGAGGCGTCGCAGCTTCTGAGGGTCAATCTGGAGGGCACGGTAGGTTAGGAATGACACAGGCAAACGGTAACGACACACCGCTTTTGGAAGTCCGGAATCTGGAAGTATCCATTGAGGATACGCAGATTCTGAAGGGTATAAGCCTCACGGTGAACATAGGTGAGGTGCATGCGATTATGGGGCCGAACGGGTCCGGCAAGAGCACGCTGGCGAATGTGCTGGCGGGCAGGCCGGAGTACACGATTACTGGCGGCGAGGTGATTTACAAGGGAGAGGACCTTCTGACGATGGACCCGGAGACGCGGGCGCGTGAAGGCGTGTTCCTTGCGTTTCAATATCCTGTGGAGTTGCCGGGCGTGCGCTCATGGCAGTTCCTGAAGTCTTCGGTTGATGCGATACGGCAGCACCGTGGCGAGAAGGAGCTTCGGGTCAGAGAGTTCGACCGGATGCTCGAGGCGGCGATGGAGACTGTGGAGATCGAGGGTGACCTCGTGAGACGGTCGGTCAACGAGGGGTTCTCAGGCGGCGAGAAGAAGCGCAACGAGATACTTCAGCTTGCGTTGCTGGAGCCGACGCTTGCACTGCTGGACGAGACGGATTCGGGGCTGGACATTGATGCACTTCGGATCGTGTCCAACGGGGTGAACCAGTATAGGTCGGCGGAACGCGCGATCGTGATGGTGACGCACTACCAGCGGATTTTGAACTACATCACGCCGGACTATGTGCATGTGCTTGTTGACGGCAACATCGCAATGTCGGGCGGGCGCGAGCTTGCGCTGGAGCTTGAAGAGAAGGGGTACGAGTGGTTGCGGGAGGTGGTGCCTGCCTAGCTGGTATTGCTGAAAGTGAGCAGGGTCACGCGTTGAAATAGTAGTGATGCGCGAAATTTCTGTTCTCTGAAGGCTTGAACACGGAAGACCTGGCAGGTGGACAAACTCTTATGACACAGACACTTACACGATACGAACAGTACACATCGGACTATATCTATCTGGATGGCGCGGACCAGCCGGAATGGCTGCGTGAAATACGCGCGGCGGCTTGGGAACGCTTCCAAGAGGTGGGACTGCCTACGGCACGGCGGGGGAACGAGCCTTACAAGTACACGAATGTGGCGCCGATTGCAGATGCCGAACTTGCACTGGCGACGGATGGGGTCGGCGATTTCAGCGCTGAGGAACTTGGCGAGATTGCGCCTTTTCGCGAAGGCAGCGCGCGGCTTGTATTTATCGACGGGCTTCTTTCGGAGGAGCTATCGGATACGGAGAGCGCCGGAAGCGGTGTAACTATTTCCAGCCTTGCCGAGGCGGTCGAGTCTGGCAATGGGGCGGTCTCTTCATATCTGGGGCAGTATGCGGATGTGGAGGAGGACGGCTTCATCGCGCTGAACACAGCGTTCATCAATGATGGGGCGGTTGTCGAGATTGCAGAGGGTTTATCGGCGGAGTCTCCGCTGAATCTGGTTTTCGTTTCGACGGATGGGGAGCAGACCGTCTCGCATCCAAGGGTTCTGGTTTCAGTGGGGCGCGGCAGCAGCGCGACAATCGTGGAGAGTTATATCGGCGTCCCGGGCAACGAGTGCCTTACGAATTCTGTTGCTGAGATTGTCTTGGAAGATGATGCTACGCTTGAGCATTACAGGCTGCTGATGGAGGGTGAGGACGCGTACCACGTGGGCGTGACGCGGGTGAAGCAGGGGTCGGGCAGCGCGTATAACTCGAAGGTGTTCGAGCGACAGGTTGGGCTGGGTAGGTTTGACCTGTACACCAGCATCGACGGCGAGAATGCTTCGTGCGACCTGAAGGGGCTGTACTTCACGTCCGGCAGGCAGCACATGGACAACTACATCAACATCAACCATGAGAAGCCGTTCTGCACGAGCCGTTTGCTTTACAAGGGCATACTGGACGGCAGGTCGCGGGCGGTCTTCGGCGGCACGGTGTATGTGCAGCCGGGCGCGATCAAGACGGACTCGCACCAAGAGGACAAGAACCTGGTGCTGTCGCCTGATGCCGAGGTTGACAGCAAGCCATCGCTGTTCATTTGGGCGGATGATGTGAAGTGCGGGCACGGCGCGACGGCGGGGAATATAGACCTGGACACCGTGTTCTATATGCGGAGCCGAGGCATTGACCTTGAGACGGCGAGCCGTCTGCTGATATACGGCTTCGCCAGCGAAATCATTGATACCGTTGAAGACGACGACCTGCGGAGTTATCTTGAGCGGCTCTTCCTTGATTCATTACCAAGCTACAAGTTCGAGTTTTAGGGCTGAAATGTACGATCTGGACGACCTATATCAAGAAGTGATAATGGACCACAACCGGAGACCGCGGAACTTTCGGAAGCCGAGCGATGCGAACCGAGAGGCCGAGGGGTTCAATCCGCTGTGTGGTGATCAAATTACGCTGTATCTCGCTGTGGAAGACGACATGATTGCTGATGTGGGCTTCCAGGCGATGGGGTGCGCGATATCCAAGGCATCGGCATCGATGATGACCGAGAGCGTGAAAGGGCTGTCCCTCGAGGATGCCGAGAAGGTGTTCAACGAGTTTCGCAGCATGATCACGCAGGAGGACTTTAATCCCGATGTGCTTGGGGATGCTGAACTGTTGGAGGGCGTGTCGAGGTATCCGGCGAGGATAAAGTGCGCCGCATTGTCGTGGCACGCGCTCAATTCCGTTCTTGGCGAAGGCGAAGGGGCGACCGTTACTACCGAATAGGGGCGTCGGCGAAAAGGCGGCCAGGAGAGTGGCCAATGTATATTCCAATTAAGGTTGATTACGGCGTTCGCGCGCTAGTTGACCTTGCGCTGAATGGGTCAGGTGGCCCGGTTCGGGCCAGTGAGATAGCCAAGCGCACGGTCATACCGGAACAGTATCTTGCACAGGTTCTACATTCGCTGAACAAGAGCGGTTTTACGGGGAGCCAGAGAGGGCCGCGAGGCGGTCACTTCCTCGCGATGGAGCCTTCTGAAATCAGACTGAGCAATGTAATGATGAGCCTGGGGGCTACGGAGTCGCCGGTGGCTTGCCTTGCGGACAACACGATCTGCATACACTCGCCTGCGTGCGCGCAGCGTGAAGTGTGGCGGACGGTGGCTGAGGCGGTGTTCAACATACTTGACTCGACAACGATCGAGGACCTGGTGAACAGCACTCCGATTCTGCCGGAGCACGATGATAAGGGCGTGCTGCCCATCACACTGAAAACAGCAGTTTAGGAATAGTTTCAAGACTACTAAATTAGGACTTTGAGCCAAACATTTTGGGAGGAACAGGATGGCTTTTCAGAGAGTTGCGAACGCTAGCGACATTCCGCCTGGCGTGACGAAGGTGTTCGAGGTAGGCGACAAGGCGGTTGCGGTGTGCAATGTGGGCGGTGACCTGTATGCCATCGAGGATGTATGCACGCACGACGGCGCATCATTCGAACAGGGCGAATTGGACGGCTGCGAGATCGAGTGCCCAAGGCACGGCGCCCGGTTTGATGTACGAGACGGATCGGCAACTGAACTGCCTGCCGTTGTGCCGGTTGACACCTACCCTGTGCGGGTAGAGGGCGACGCTATTGAGGTTGATGTTTAAGCTTGCGCCAATGATTGGCGCACTCTCTGGAGTGGATTGCTGAGGCGCTCAGCCCATCGACAAGCTCAGGACGAATGAGAGTTACTTTACCCATCATTTCCGGTAAATGCAGCTTAATCCGCGCAGAGAGGCACTACAGGTAACGATATGTTAGATGTAATGAAGATCCGAGAGGACTTTCCGATTCTCTCCAAGAAGGTCTATGACGGCAAGCCGCTGGTATGGCTTGATTCGGCAGCGACCACTCAGAAGCCGCGCCAGGTCATTCAGGCGCTTGTTGACTACTATGAGGGTTACAACGCGAATGTTCATCGTGGAGTGCATGCGCTCAGCGTGGAGTCCACTGGGCGGTATGAAGAGGCGCGGCAAAAGGTCGCGGACTTCGTAAACGCGGAGAGCGCCAAGAGTCTGATATGGACGCGCAACACGACCGAGGGGATCAATCTTGTAGCCAATAGCTGGGCTATGGACAATATCAAGCCCGGCGATGAAATTGTCGTAACCGCGATGGAGCATCACAGCAATCTGGTGCCATGGCAGCAGGTCGCGATGAAGAAGGATGCGAAGCTGCGAATCCTGCCGCTAGAGGATGACCACACTCTGGACATGGAGGCGGTCGATCGAATAATTGGGCCGCGAACCCGTTTGCTGGCGATGTCGCACGAGTCGAACGCAGTGGGAACCATAAATCCGGTCAAGGAGCTTGCGGCGAAGGCTCGCTCTGTCGGAGCTGCCGTACTAGTTGACGGAGCGCAGAGCGTTCCGCACATGCCAGTTGATGTGCAGGACATAGACTGTGATTTTCTCGCGTTCTCCGGGCATAAGATGCTGGGACCCACCGGCATAGGTGGATTGTATGTCAAGCTGGATGTGCTGGAGCGGATGACGCCATTCCTGACAGGCGGAGAGATGGTGCTCTCGGTGTCCTATGAAGACGCGACCTGGGATGACCTGCCGATGCGCTTTGAGGCGGGCACACCGAACATAGCGGATGCCATCGGACTTGGCGTTGCGGTGGACTACCTGCAGGCGCTTGGGATGGAGAATGTGCGCGGGCATGAGATTAGCCTGACGAAATATGCGCTGGACGCTTTCAAGGAATTGGAAGAAGAGCTGGATGTTTACGGGCCGAAGGATGCCGAGAAGCAGGGCGGTATAGTGTCGTTCCATCACCCGGACGTACATCCTCACGACCTAGGCACCGTGCTGGACAGGCGCGGCATCGCGATACGCACGGGCCACCATTGCGCCATGCCAATGGTTCGCAGCCTCGGGGTGCCGGCAACTGCCCGGGCGAGCATGTACCTGTATAACACAGAGGAAGAGGTTGACGAGTTGGTGGACGCGCTCAAGGAGGCGCTGAGGTATTTTCGAGCGTGATGGACTCCGGCATGCAGGAAGAGCGCCTTGAGTTCACGCGCAAGACTGACTTTGTGAGCAGGGCAGCAAATGGAGCTAAATAGGCTTGACGGCCTGTACCGAGACGCGATACTCGACCACCGTCGCAGCCCGAGAAATCACGAACCCCTGAGCGCTCCCGACATAGCGGGAGATGCGATAAATCCGTTTTGCGGCGACGAGATCCACTTGCAGCTTCGCCTTGATGATGAGCAGCGAATCAGTGGCGTGGGGCTACAGGGTGAGGGATGCTCAATCAACCTGGCAGCAGGCTCGATGCTGACGGAAGCGATACGGGGCAAAGCCCTGGACGAGGTGGACTCGCTTGTGCAGTTGATTCGCAGGATGATGCGGGGCGATGACGAAGCGGAGGCGATGCTGCACGCCGAGGGTGATTTAACCAATCTCGCGGGTGTGCGTGACTACCCTGTCAGAATCAAGTGCGCGCTACTGCCACTTTCTGCATTGACGCAAGGCATCGAGAGCTACAAGTCGTCAACCGGGCAGCTATAACATCCTGGAGGTCACAGCAGTCTTGCAGTGTGCGCCAGTTCCGCATGTGCATGACCATTGGTGTTTGGGGCGCTAATCAGCCTGCTTAGTTCGGCGTCTGATAGTGTGACGCGGCTATTACTTACGACAGGAGATTCGGGCTCAACATTGGTGCCGATGCCAGTACCTATCAGCGTGATGCCGACGCGCTTTTTCATCTGTCGTTCTTGGACCACGCCGAAGATCACATTAGCGTCGGATCTTGCCGCCTTGCGGATAATCTCCGCGACTTCGTGAACCTGTCCGAGCGTAAGGTCTCTTCCACCGGTTACATTGAACAGTATGCCTGTCGCGCCCTGCAGCGGCGAGTTGAAGAGCGGATTCGCAAGGGCGGAGCGTGCCGCTTCCATTGCTGCCCATCTGCCCTTGCCTTCGCCGTATGCCATAAACGCGGGGCCGCCATTGCCCATGACGGAGCGGACGTCTGCAAAGTCCACGTTGATCATTCCAGGGACGGTAATAATATCGGAGATTCCCTTTACGCCCTGCCGGAGTACGTCGTCTGCCGCGTCAAATGCTCGTTCGAGGGATACTTTGCCATTGAGAGACGGGAGCAGCCGATCATTTTCCACAACAACCAGCGTATCTACCTTCTGGCTGAGGCTGCGAAGGCCCTGCTCGGCGACCTCGCGTCTTCGTGCGCCTTCAAACGAGAACGGCAATGTGACGACGCCAACGGTCAGGGCGCCTTTCTTGCGCGCTAAATCCGCGACTGTGGCAGAAGCTCCGGTGCCGGTGCCGCCGCCCATTCCCGCGGTGATGAATACCATGTCCGAGCCATCCAGCATTTCGGCAATATGCGCCTGGCTTTCCCTGACTGCGCGGCGTCCTACCTCCGGGCGTCCCCCGGAGCCCATGCCTTTGACCGTCTGAGGGCCAATCGCGTAAGACGGGATGGATCTTAACGCTGCCAGCGCCTGAATGTCCGTATTGAGAACGAGGGTGTCAACCTGGGTTAGCCCTGTCCTAACCATGCGGGAAACGGCATTTCCGCCTGCACCTCCAACACCGATTACTTTCACCTTGATATCCGAGGATGCGTTATGATCGGCGGGTTGGTTTTCTGGATTACGTCCGAAAGCGATAGACTTGATGATGTCCTGTAACATTAGGCTGACCTCGTTCTGAATGAGTGATTGGCGCTGCTACGGTGTGGCAGTTCTGAGGGCGGAGTTATGCGGCCTGGGGGAGTGTCAGGAAATGGTACGGAATGTTCCAAATGCCGGATTCGCCCATGTCCACGACAGCCTTGCGTTGGAGCGCTTCTGTTACTACGCCGCTGCTGCCGAATCTGGGACCGCCGCTGATGCTGCCCATATAGACGACCTGCTGGCCGACGTGGACGCTGCAGCAGTTTGCGGATGCCGGCGCGCTGCGGTGTGTGCGCATGCCGGGCAGTCGGAGCTGGATAATGTTGGAGTCATTCTTCGCGCTTTCCATTTCGCGCACCTCCGAAAATGTTATAGAACATATCTCTTATAGAACATAATAGAACAGAACGATCGTTCCTGTCAATACCACTTTGCGACATTGGGAAAAATGCGGGCTGACTGCCTGAGTTTCATCCTGCTGAGTACGGATGGTGTGAATTGGAAGTCATCTTGAAATGCCGTTTAATGGTGTGCATGAGGACGGTGAATCTTCGTTTAGATGATGACGTATCTTGAATACTCTGCTTTGTCTTGTACTAGCATAAGTGTTAAAATCCTGCTGACTTGAATGGATGGAAGGCGGGTTGGTGGTGGCAGGCTTGATGGAATTTCTATGCACAATGCCCGTAAACCAGGAGAGGTAGAGTTATGAGACTTGAAGGCAAGGTGGCTCTGATAAGCGGAGGCGCGCGAGGGCAGGGTGCCACGGAAGCGAAGCTCTTCGCGCAGGAGGGAGCCGTGGTCGTCATTGCGGATATCCTTCAGGATGAGGGCAAGCAGGTGGAAGCGGAGATCAACGAGGCAGGCGGCAGGGCGCTGTTCGTTGACCTCGATGTCACGAAATCCAGCGATTGGCAGTCGGCGGTGGATAAGACCGTCGAGACCTTCGGCAAGCTGGACATACTCGTGAACAACGCTGCGATATACAGCCGAGTGCCGATTGAGCATGCTTCTGAAGAGGAATGGGACGGCATCATTGACATCAACCTGAAGGGCGTGTTTCTGGGCACCAAGCATTCGATAGCGGCGATGCGTGAAGCGGGCGGCGGGTCCATCATCAACATATCGTCCACGGCGGGTCTGGTCGGCAGTCCCAGAGGTGGGGCGTACTCGGCGTCCAAGGGCGGTGTACGGCTTTTTACGAAGAACACGGCGATTCAACTGGCTCCAGACGGCATTCGGGCGAATTCGATTCATCCGGGGCCGATCGACACCGAGATGATCGCGGACAACATCGGGACTCCTGAAGGACTGGCGGCGTCTGTGGAGCGCGTTCCGCTGAATAGAATCGGGACTGTGGATGATGTGGCTTATGGGGCGTTGTTCCTGGCGTCTGACGAGGCTTCCTTTATGACCGGTTCAGAATTGGTAATAGATGGGGGCGTTACGGCACAGTAGGGGAAGTGGGGTTGCAACTTGTTAGACTTTACGGCGCAGATTGAACTGGATGTGAATGGCGAGGTCAGCACAGTCGATGTTCGGCATCACTGGACGCTGCTGCGCGTGCTGCGGGAGTCTCTACAGCTGACGGGGGCGAAGCGCGGCTGCGACAGAGGCGAGTGCGGCGCGTGTACAGTGTTGCTTGATGGCAGTCCTGTTTATGCTTGCCAGATCCTGGTCATGCAAGCCGTGGGCCGTACTATCACGACCGTAGAGGCGCTGGGCGACAGTGACAATCTGCATCCGGTCCAACAGGCGTTTCTCGATAATGACGGCGGGCAGTGTGGCTACTGCACTCCGGGCTTTTTGCTGAGCGCCAAGGCACTTCTGGATCAAACTCCCGATCCGACGGAGGAGGAGATCCGGCAGGCGTTGTCGGGCAATCTGTGCAGGTGCAATGCATACGGACGCATAATAGAATCTGTGAAGCGGGCGACGGTGGAGCGTTGATGGTGAATTCGGTCATAGGGACATCGGTCGCGCGGCATGACTTGCCTGGGAAACTTACGGGTGAGGCGAGGTATGCGAGCGACATTCAATTGCCGGGAATGCTGCATGGCAAGATTGTCCGCAGTCCGCATCCGCATGCCCGGATAACCAGTATTGACGCCTCGCACTTGGAGAATCTGGATGGGGTGCATGCCGTTCTGACGCCGTTCGATGTGCCGAGCGGCAGGCTCGCGCCCGACCTGCCGATTCTAGACCTGGAAGTGCGTTTTGTGGGCGACGAAGTTGCGGCCGTGGCGGCGGATGACGAGGACCTTGCGGAGTACGCCGCGAGCCTGCTTGAAGTGCGCTATGAGCAATTGCCGTTCGTTACGACGGCGCGCGAGGCGCTGGAGTCTGGGGATGCGCTGGTACATCCCGAGGGCAATCTGGTGGGTGGCGAGCCCCTTGCGCTTACGAGGGGCGATGTCGATGAGGGCTTCGAAGAGGCTGACCGCATTTTCAGCATGTCATTCAGCACTCCGGCACACTCGCCTGCGCCACTTGAGCCAAGGGCCGCCGTTGCGATGTGGGAGGACGGGAAACTGACGGTGTGGAAGACTTCGCGCGGAGTGCATGCGGATAGGCTGAGTCTTGCTTCTGCGCTAGGCGTTCATCGCGATGATGTGAGGGTGATTGGAGCGACACTTGGCGCGGGGTTTGGCGGCAAGGACGAGTCTCGCTTGTCAGTTATCGCGGCGGAACTTGCGCGCAGGGCGGGGAAGCCGGTGAAAATCGAGGCGACGCGAGAGGAAGAGTTTGTCGCAGGTAGGAAGCGCCACTCTACGGAGACGGCGGTGAAGGTGGGCGTGAAGAATGACGGCACGGTAACTGCCATTCACGCGACCACTCTAATGGACACGGGCGCGTACCTGGCTTCGGGGCCCGGAGTCGTGAGGCGGGCAGGGCAGGCGGCGCTGTACCTGTACCGCTGTGCGAATGTCCGGTACGACGGCCACCTTGTCTATACGAACCAGCCTTCGGCGGCGTCTTATCGCGCACTCGGCGCACCTCAGGGGCACTTTGCGCTCGAAGTGACGATGAACCATATCGCTGATGAGCTTGGCATCGATCCGCTGGAGTTCCGATTGCGGAACCATGTGGGAATCGAGGGACAGGCCGGAGAGAGAGTTACGCCTGCCAATGAGATTATCGACACGCAGCCTGTTGAGGGCGGCATACCATTCTCGTCGAACGGGCTAAGGGAGTGCCTTGAAAGAGGTGCGGATGCGTTTGGATGGAAGGACAGAGAGGCGGCCAAGCGAGAGTCACAATCACAACAACAGTCACAGTCACAGTCCGAAGGAAGACTGAAGACTGGCAGCGGGATGAGCATGCTGATTTATCGAGGAGGGCCCGGCGGGCGATCTGCGGCGCGCGTCAGACTCAATGGAGACGGCAGCGTGCAAGTAATCGCCGGTCTGATGGATGTGGGTGAGGGCAGCACGACGGTCATCGCGCAGATTGTGGCGGAGGCTGTTGGTGTGCCCTACGAGAGCGTTCGCGTTACATTCGGGGATACTGCCGATACGCCTGAGGCGCCGATTACTGCGGGCTCAACTGCGACATTTTCGACGGGCACTGCTGCGAAACAGGCGGCGGAAGAACTGAGAGCGAAGATTCTCGGCGTTGTCGCCACTCATTTGGATGATGATGTGATCGGACTAAGCGTTGTCGATGGAGCCGTTTTGTCAGAGGACGGCAATGTGCGGCTGGCGCTTGAGGATATTGCGGCGCTTGCCGGCGCGGAGGAGTTGGAAGCTATGGCGTCGGTGATGCCGGGGAGCCGGGATCACATTGTTAATTCGTTCGGAGCGCACTTTGCAGAGGTGGAGGTGGACACGGAGACGGGCAATGTAAGAGTGCTGCGGTATGTAGCGGCGCATGATTCAGGACGCATTCTGAACCCGCAACTTGCCACGAATCAGGTTGAAGGCGGAGTGTCGCAGATGCTTGGATTCACGCTGTCGGAGGAGATGCTGACCGATCCGCATAGCGGCGTTACTTTGAACGCCAGTTTCCTCGAACACAAGAGTCCGACGATCCAGGAATATCCGCCGATTGAGGTGATATTCGCGGATGTGGTCGATCCGATTGGGCCGTATGGGGCTAAGGCACTGGGTGAACCACCGAGCGTTGGTGTTGCGCCTGCCGTGATAAATGCTATCTACGATGCTGTGGGTGTTTGCATAACCGATCTGCCTGCAACTCCTGACAAGGTGCTGGACGCTCTTCGCGAACAAGAGGGGGTGCAGGAGGATGCATAGGTTTGAGTTCGTAAGCGCGGCAGACGTCGAACAGGCAAGCGAATTGCTGAACGGAAACGGCGCGACCGTCCGAGTCATCTCAGGCGGGACTGACCTGTTAGGCGAGATCAAGCAGCGGACGGTATTGCCTGACAGGCTGGTGAGCCTTCAGGGAATAGATGACCTTCGAGGCGTTCGAATCTATGACGAAGGCGCACTCATCGGGGCCATGACGACGATTAGCGATATTGGGGCGAATTCAGAGATAAGAGCGCAGTACGCAGCACTCGCGGAAGCCTGTGATTCGGTTGCGACTCCACAGATTCGCAATGTAGGCACGATCGGAGGCAATCTCTGCCAGAGGCCGCGCTGCTGGTATTATCGTAGTCCTCTATTCGACTGCCACAAGAAGGGCGGGGAGAAGTGCTTCGCATTTGAAGGCGCGAATAAGTTCCATGCGATCTTCGATACGGGGAGCTGTCCCGCTGTGCATCCGTCTGATACGGCGGTGGCGCTTGAAGCCCTCGACGCGCGCGTATTGCTGTTAACTTGGGATGGCGCGCGGATGCTGCCGATCGAGGACTTTTTTGTGGCGCCCTCTGTAGATGTTACACGGGAGAATGTGCTGGAGGAAGGCGAAATTCTGGGTCAGGTTGTGATTCCTTCGGCGTCTCCGAACGCCCGCAGCCTGTTTCTGAAGGCAAAGGAGAGGCAGGCGATGGACTTCGCGCTTGCGAGCGTGGCGGTGTCGCTGGAAGTGGATGGGGACTCAGTTAAGGATGCGCGCGTTGTGCTGGGTGGAGTGGCGCCAGTACCCCGTAGGGTGCGGGATGCTGAGAATGCTCTGATTGGAATGGGAATCGGAAACATCGATCCGGAGCAGGTTGGGCGGATTGCGGTGGAGGGGGCTTCGCCACTTTCAGACAACGGCTATAAGGTGCGCCTGGCATCCGGCTTAGTTTCACGCGCTGTGAGAACTCTCCTCAATGACGGCGCGTCGGACGCATCTCAGTGAGCCGACCAGTCAGCATTCCGCCAAATCTGCTGGCGAACATTGAGGCTGCGATTGAGGGTCTGACACTGGAGAGTCTTGGTCTCGTGCTGGATTTCGACGGCACGATGTCGGAGTTTGTGCCTGTTCTCGAAAACGCTGTCATCCTCCCCGACATTGTTCCATCACTGCGACGCCATGCTGAACGCTTGGCGCTGGTCGCCGTGATGTCCGGCAGGGCGGCGCGGGATGTGGAGCGGCGGGTAGGCATCGAGGGGATCGTTTATGTCGGCAATCACGGCGCAGAGTTCATCGCGGATGGAGCGGTATGCGCGGCGGAGAATGTATCCGATGCCGAACACGAGCTGCAAGCCTGGCTAGAGACGCTCGCGAGGGCTGCCAACGACGGTGGTCTTGTGCTTGAGAACAAGAGGTTCAGCGCATCGTTGCATTTCCGGCAGGCGACAGACGAAGAGGGAGTTGTCGAGCGCTTAAAACTAGCCCTGGAATCTATGCCTGATATGGGAGATTTCGAAGTCTTCTGGGGCAACAAGATCCTGGAGATTAGGCGCAGGGATGGCGTTGACAAGGGCGTTGCTCTGGACAGGCTGATAAGTGACTGGTGCCCGAGCAGCGTGATATTCCTGGGCGATGACACCACTGACGCGGATGCACTGAGAGTGCTTCGGCAGCGGAGGGATGCCGGCAAGATCAGCGGTCTGGGAATTGCGGTCTTGCAGGACGGCACACCAGAAAGCGTACTGGAATACGCCGATTACAGTCTTGATGGCGTGCCGGAAGTTGCTGCGTTCCTCAGCCGACTTGATGAGGCAGCCGGCTGAGGCAAATAGCAGACTATCTAGAAGATCGCGATTGGGTTGACGGGCGAGCCGGTGGTGTTGGACAGGCGCAGAGGATTGATGGTTATCATGAACTCCCACCTGTTGCGTTCCCTACAGGCTGCCGCCAAGTCTTCGAGATTGGGGTTGTCGAGTATCCAAAGTCCCATAGCTACGATGCCAACCTGATGGATGGGATTGGACATACTCTCATACTGGCTGGGCATGACGTCATTGCCGGTGTCGCTGCCGAGAACGGCGATGCCGCGCTCGTGGAACAGCGGGAGGCACGCCGCCTGGCACGCGGGTGAGCCCTCTTCGCGGGGATTGACGGGGCCCTCGACATTGCGGCGGTGCAGGTTTCCGGTGCGTACGAGAAGCACGTCGCCCTCTTCGATCGTGAAGCCGCATCGCTCTTCGGCCGCGAGGATGTCTTCGGGCATGACGCCTTCTCCGCGCTCTATCCAATCGACGCCGCGAATCATTGGCGCGTCAACAAGGACGCCGCGCGTCGCAACACCTTCACCAGCCAGCTCGATTGACTCTACGGTAGCTCCCAAGCCTGTGGAGACGAGATGTGTCGGGCGACCGTTGTACATTTTGCCCTGCCAGAAGAAGTGGGCAAGGCTGTCCATGTGTGTGCTGTGGTCGGCGGTGGCTCGCTTTTACTTCACCCCCCAGAAAAAAAAGGGGCGAAGTGCTGCCTGGGGGTGTGATGTGGTAGCCGTCAAATGCCATACCGAAGAAGTCGGTTGAAGCCTGGCTTGGGCGATTCGTCACCTTGTCGCCGCTTGCCCAGCCTTCGCCGCTCTCAAGCATGAAATGCAGCGGAGTGGACATGTGGTCGGCTTCTGGTGTCCAGGTGACGGTGCGCGAGCAGGAAACCGTGGTTCCTTCCTGCACCAGTGATACGGCTTGCTTCGTCTTCTCTTGCGTGAGGAAGTTGAGCGTGCCGTGCTGATCGTCTTCCCCCCAGCGTCCCCAGTTGGACAGTGTGTCAAAGTAACTCAGGACTTCTTCTTCGGTGGGAATCTGCGCTGGCATGTGTGATCTCCTTCGTGCTGCTGACCGGTTGCGCCAGTTTTCAGCCTAGTTCGTGGCTGAGTCTCAATTAAGTCGCGGGTAAGTATATCGCCATTCAGTCCTGATGTCATTTGCACGAACAAAATGGAGGGCCAGCTGCGGATTCAGGTCGCCGCGTGGCCCCTGCGAAGGGCGCGTCCCGGCAGTGCGCCGGTATTCTCGCCGCTATCAATGACGACTTTGCCGTTGACGATGACGTAGTCGATTCCAATGGGGTAGTGGTGCGGGTCTTCGCGGGTGGCGGTGGTTTTGACGGTCGCCGGGTCGAATACAACGATGTCAGCTCTGAAGCCGTCTCGCAGGATGCCACGGTCTGGCAGGCCAAGGCGCTGGGCGGGGAACGAGGTCATCTTGCGGATCGCTTCCGGGAGTCGGAGGTGTTTTTCGGCACGAACGAATTCTGCAAGCACGATTGGGAAGCAGCCATATGTGCGCGGATTCGGGTATTCGCCGAACAGTATGGCGTCGGAGGCTATCATGCCTGCAGGGTGGGAGACGAAGGCGTGGAGAGTATGCGGGTTGGTGCCCAGCCCGACGGTTGATATTCCTAAATTCTCCTCAAGCAAGAGGTCGAATAGCGCTTCGGCAGGTTCCTGCTGGCGCATCTCGGCAATGTCGGTTATGAGCCTGCCTTCGTACTGCTTGTTCTGCGGCTGGGTGAAGTTCGTGAGCCAGTTGTCTCGAAGCCTATCGGGGGAGACTTCGGCTGCCATCCGCTTCCGGTCGTTGGGGTCGCGGAGTGCCGCCATCAGTCTTTCGGGGCCTCCGTCCTTTGCCCAGTGGGGCAGGCCGATGGTGATGGTTGTGCCTGAGTATGGGTAGGTGTAGCAGTCGAAGGTTACATCCATGCCATCAGAGCGGGCGTCTTCCACTAGGCCGAGGTAGTCCAGGTGACTACCTGTGCCCTGCTCGCTCTGACGATAGTGGGTCAGGTGGATGGGGATGCCGGACCGCCGCCCAATGTCGATAGCCTCTTCCCAAGGGGCGAGCAGTCCCTGAGCGCGTAGACTGGCGCGGGTGTGCGTGTGGTAGAAGCCGCCCATGCTTGCCACTGTGTCGGACAGCTCGACAAGCTCGTCGGTGGATGCGTATGCGCCGGGCGGGTAGTCGAGTCCTGTGGATAGACCCCAGGCACCCTCTTCCATTGCCTCGCGTGTGACTGCCTTCATGTCTGCCATCTCGGCGTCGGTGGGTGGCCTGTCGTTCCAGCCGACGGACCAGATTCGGACGGGAGAGTTGCCGAGGATGTAGGCGACGTTGATGGCCACGGTGTCGTCGAACTTGCCGAGGTAGTCGGCCACTGACAGCCAGTCCGCCGGCATCGGTGGGTAGCCGTTCAGTCCGGAGTCCAGCCAGATGTAGCGGTGAAGCTCGTCCTGAGACTTAAACGGGGCGTGCGAGATGCCGTCGATGCCAACGAGTTCGGTGGTCACGCCCTGCCGCACCTTTGGGTCGTGGTGCGGCGCGCCGAGCATCGTCAGACCTGCGTGGGAGTGCAGGTCGATGAAGCCGGGGCAGACCACGTAGCCTGTAGCATCGATCGTTCTCGCGGCTTCGATGTGGGATATGTCGCCCCTGTGGATGGAGACGGTATCGTCCTCAATACCCACTGCGGCGTAGTAACCCGCGCTTCCAGTCCCATCTATTACCTGGCCGTTAGCAATCAGAATATCCAGCATCTTCATCTCCATTCCCGAGCGAGGGTTATCGTCAGTTGTGGATGATAGCAGGCTTTTGGATTGTGCGGGGGTTGCATTATTCGGTCTGCTACAATAGGCGCGCTTTCAGGGCAGACTGAGGGTTGCCCTGCCGTCGGCAAGTCAAATGTGCAAAGGGCGGAGATACGAGATGAAGATTACCGATGTGAAGATAGAGGTCGTGCGGCGCCTGCTGCCGGATACAGGGCTGGATTCAGACCTGGGACGGTTTCACGGCGAAGTGGAGCAGGGCGTACTACGAATCATGACTGATGAGGGAATCGAGGGGAACTGCTTTGTAGGGGATTTCAGAGGAGGTGGGGGCGGACAGTTCGGGCCGATTCTGAATGTGCTGAAGCCGGAGATCCTGGGGCAGGACGCCTTCGGGCGGGAGCGGCTGTGGAGCCGGCTGCCGATACTGAGCGGCCGGCGGGGTCTGAATATGAACGCATGGGCGCCGGTGGATGTGGCCCTGTGGGACATTGCGGGGAAGGCGGCGGGAGTGCCGGTATACAGGCTTCTGGGTGCGAATCGGGACGAGACTGAGGTCTATGCTACCTATCCGCCACGGCATGAGTCGGCGGAGGGCTACTTCGAGGAGGCGCAGCAGTTGATGGATTCTGGGTTTCGAGCGTACAAGATACACCCGGGCGTGATGGGTAACTCGGACGTGTTCGAGATGATGGCGGGTGTCAGAGATATTGTTGGGAACGATGTGGAGCTGATGCTCGATCCCAACAATGGGTACGATTTCCGCAAGGCCCTGGATGTGGGAAGCGCTGCTGACGATCTTGGATTTTACTGGTTCGAGGACCCGATACCAGCTCACGAGTACGACAACATCGCTGAACTCAGCAGGCGTCTGCTTACGCCAATCTGCATGAGCGACAAGCCTGAGAACCAGTTTCAGACGGGTTATCACTACATCAGCATGGGCGCGCTCCGGCTGGTTCGAGGCACTGCGCGGAAACTGGGGATTACAGGACTGAAGAAGCTGTGCTCGATGGCGGAAGGGTTTGGTATGAACTGCGAGATTGGCACGGCAGGGAACTCGCTACTGAACATCGCGAACGTGCATGTAATCTGCTCGGTGTCGAACTGCGCTTACTACGAGTACTGGCTGCCGACGGAGGCGCACCAGTTCGGGGTGGTCGAGGACATCGCTCCAAACAGGGGTATTTTGAAAGCACCAACCGCTCCCGGCCTTGGGTTGGAGCTGGACTGGGACTGGATAAAGGCACACCGCGTGACGACGCTTGAGTGATCGGTGTTGTGGGGGGACATAGTTTCGCCTTCAGACTGAGTGGCGGCGCATCACAAATCGTGTGCCAGATGCTGGGTGAGATGTCCTGTATTCTCACCGTGTCCATGTTACAATTTGCGGCATCTTTTGACCTAAATGATATCGGCTATGTGGGCGGTGAATCGCCACTTGGCGAGTACAGACAGAAGCGATGGGACTGAGGAAAATGCCCGGAGCGCTTGACGGAATCACAGTACTAGACCTGACGCGGGACAGACCTGGCGCATTAGCAGGCATGTTTCTTTGCGATAATGGCGCGCGCGTAATTCGCATTGAATCGCCGGACGATGCCAATGACCGGACGCAGCCAATCTACATGGTCTGGGATCGTGGGAAGGAGAGCGTCGAGCTAGACATTTCTGCCGAGCAGGAAGCTTTCAGGAAGCTGGTGGTGAATGCCGATGTGCTCATCGAAGACTTCGAGCCAAGCTCGCCGCTTCAGGCGATAGTTGACTATGGTGGGTTGCGCCGGATTAATCCTCGCCTGGTGCATTGCTCGATCACTGCCTACGGCAAGCGAGGCCCTATGCGAGACGAACCGGGAGACGAGCATCTGGTGATGGCGCGCATGGGTATTCTGGCCTCGCAGCCCGGCTTTCGGAAGGGACCTGTGCATGTTGTGCATCCTGTCGTGAATCTAGGGACTGCGGTGCTGGCGGCGCAGGGCATAACGGCATCGCTGTACGCGAGGGAAAAGACTGGGTATGGTCGGAAGGTGGACACATCGGTGATGGCGGGAGCTATGATGTTTGCGCCGAAGGTGATAGGCGAACGCCTGGAGCAGCGGCCGTTCCAGCTGACTACTGCCGGCGGCGGGCCATTCTACAGCGTGTTTGAGTGCGCCGACGGTAACTGGATTCAGATTGGCTGCATTCATGGGGGCTTCGTTGACATTGCAGCGACCGTGATGGGTATCGCCGACCTGCTGGCGAATCCGCGCTATGGCGATGGGAGGCGTCCGGAGAGCGAAGAGGCGCGGGCGGAACTTTTCGACATTGTTGCGAATGTACTGAAGACTAAGCCCTGTGCCGAGTGGGAGCGCATCTTCGAGGATGCCGATGTGCCATACGCGCGTGCTAGTTCCACGGACGAGGCGATGACTAACTCGCAGGTTATTGCCAACGATATGCTGTTCGAAATGCATGACCCGATTGTTGGCGAAGTTACGCAGATGGGCAATCCACTCAAGTTTACCCAGACGCCCGGAGAGATTCGCGGGCCGCGTCCAATGCGTGGGCAGCATACAGAGCGTGTACTGTCCGAGATTGCCGATGTACAGTTGCCGGAGCCGGAGGAGGCAGAGATCAGGGATGACTCGCCACCGCTTGAGGGCGTGCGTGTGATGGAGATGACGAATGTAATCGCTGGGCCTGCGGCTGGGAAGTGTCTCGGTGACCTTGGCGCGGACATTATCAAGTTTGAGCCGCCCTATGGAGATATTTCGAGACCAGCGGGAATGCAGTACTTCCTCTATCTGAACTCCAACAAGCGCTCGGTTTCCGCGAACACGAAGACGGAAGCGGGGCAGGAGATAGCGCAGCGAATTGCGACAGAGGCGGACATCATGCTGGCGAACATGCGGCCCGGCGCAACCGACCGCATGGGTCTCAGCGCAGAAGCTTTGGAGTCGCTCAATCCGGGTCTGATAGAGGCGCATACGACGGCATTTGGGTGGTCTGGGCCATACGCGCATCGTCCGGGAGTTGACCCGCTGGCACAGGCGTGGATGGGTCTGCAGTTCGCTCAGGGTGGGCGTGGTAATCCTCCGGTGTTCCTTGCGCAACTCGCGCCGACCGACTTTTCGTCCGGCGGCATGGTTGCGCTGGCAGCGATAATGGCGCTTTATGCAAGGGAGCGCACTGGTGTGGGGCAGAAGGTTGACTGCAACCTGCTGAATGCGGGAGCAGTGCTGAGGGAGGATGACTTTCTGAGATACGAGGGCAAGACCTCGCCGCCCATTGCCGATGGCGGACAGTACGGTCTGAGCGCGCTGCACAGGCTATTTGAGACGGAGGAAGGCTGGCTGTATCTCATTGCTGAGAGCCAGCAAGAGTGGGAGAATCTGTGCGCGGCGATGGAGCGCGACGACCTTCTTGAAGATGCGCGATTCGCGACGGCGTCCAGGCGTGTCGAGAATGACGAGGTGCTATGGGGACTCCTCGCCGAATCGTTCGAGGGTGAGACGGCGAGTGATTGCGTGCGCCGGTTGAGAGAGGCGGGCGTACGCTGCGCAGATGTTACGGAGCAGTACAACGTGGGCTACTTCGAGGATAAGCACATCCTTGCAACCGGCATGATTGTGGAACATGAGCATGCTACTTATGGCAAAATGCACTACTGCGCGAACTGCATCAGTTTCGGAGAGACGCGCGCCATCGATAGCAGGCCGACCCCGCTGCTAGGCGAGCACAACCGTGAGAAGCTTGCCTCACTTGGATATTCGCCTGTGGAGATTGATGAGCTTTACGAGAAGGGCGTCCTTACCACGGAAGACCCGCCCGCAGTGTAGCATTCCTCACCGCGATGACCAACCACTCCGATTCCACATCTAAAACCTGCGAAGCATGTGGAGTTCAGAACCCCAGAAGCCACGGGACCTGCGCTGTTTGCGGAAACAACTTGCGTGGTGACGGCGCTTTGCCGGCGTCGATGCAGTCAGTTGACGAGTCCGATTCTGAGGAGCCGTCCGATTCAATTTCCTCGCATGTAGTCTGTGGATCGTGCGGGGCACAGAATGCAGTAGGGTATAGGTTTTGTGAGAATTGCGGACGAGTGCTGCAGGCTGGCGCGCAGTTACCTGAACCAGTGAGTGAGGCTCCGGCGCCGGTGGCGTCCATCTCCCAAGCGCCGATGTCTAACAGGGTTCAACTGCGACTAGTTCTGCTGGCGTCTGCTCTGATACTGTTCACGGCTGCGCTTTTCTCCTATGCATTGGTCGGCATCGCGTGGGCGGTCGCTCCTTCTGCGGTGGGCCTGCTGGCGGGCATAGTTGCGATGGGCGGGATGTCGGGAAGGGCGCTGTCGCTGTTCTGGTTCGACCTGCGTACAGCATTTGGCGGCTCATTCCCGCAAACAGAAGAATCTACTATCGCGGCAGTACAGGTGAGGGGGCAGTCAGCGCAGGCAATTGTTGCTCAGCCAGTCGCCGTTCCTGGCGGCGCAACAACATCGCCATCGGTGCCTACATTCGTCCAGAGCGAGAGGTCTGCGGAGGCTGCACCTAGCAGACCAATTTCGATACTGGGCATTTCGGAGAGGCATGCCGGCTTTGTGATGGTGGCTGCGGGGCTTCTTGCGGCGGCGCTCAGCCTGTATATGTTCCCCAAGGGACCGCCTTACTCGGTGGCGTGGTGGAGCTATGGGCTGTCGGTGGCGCTAATGCTGGGTGCCATGCCAGCCTTCGAGGGTGGCTGGTCTGCGTTTTTCGCCAGATTCCGACGCGGGTATCAGGTTACTTTCGAACCTCGCGCAATGTTACCGTGGGCTGCGCTTGCCTTCATACTGCTCTTTGCACTGGCCATTCGGCTGTACAACCTGGACGGCTTTCCGCCGGGCCTGTGGTTCGACGAGGCTGACAACCTCGACCAGGCGAGACGACTGGCCGATGACCTGGGCTATCTGCCGGTGTTTGTCCCATTCACGGAGTTGCCGAGCCTGTTCCTTTTGCCGATAGCAGTGGTGATAAAGTTCGCTGGAATCTCCATAACTACGGGTAGGCTCGTTGCTGTCGTGTTCGGACTTGCGGGCGTGGTTGCAATGTTCCTGATGATGCGGCATATGCTGGGATCAGCAATGGGACTGGTTGCGGCGTTCCTGACGGCGGTCATGCGCTGGGATGTGATTTGGAGCCGCACGGGCATGCACGGCATAACCGCACCGTTCTTCGCGGCGCTTACCGCTTGGCTCACATATCGCGCTGTGCGCAACGGAGGCAGAGCGGATTTCGCGGTTGCGGGGACTGCCCTGGGACTGGGGATGTGGTATTACGCGGCCTATCGCCTGTTTCCGCTGGTGATCGGGTTTGTGCTCGTTCATGGACTGATCACGGCGGGAAAGCGGCGTGGGCGGCTGGTGCAGAATATCGGCATCATGGCGGTGTTTGCTGCGATGGTCGTTCTTCCTCTGGCGCAATTCGTGCTAACGCAGCCGGGAGAGTTCTTTGATCGAACGGCGGTTACTTCAGTATTCTCAGTTGCCGACGAGGGAGATACGGCGCGGGTTATAAGAGAAAGCTTGATTCGTCATCTGGGGATGTTCCACTTCGAGGGCGATCCAAACGGTCGGCACAATTTGCCCGGTGCGCCGATGCTGGATGTCTTCTCGGGTCTGCTTATGCTGCTGGGGCTGGTGGTTGCCGTGTGGCGGTGGCGAATCGCCGCGTTTCTAGTATTGCCTGTCTGGATACTCGTAATGATTATGCCCGGCGTGTTGACGATACCGTGGGAAGCGCCGCAGTCGCTGCGCACCATTACGGTCATACCTGCAGTCATAGCGTTGGTAACGGTGGCAATCGGTTTCATCTGGGACCTGGGGCGGTCGGCGCAAATGCCTGTGCTGCGAACGGGGACTGCAGCGCTCATCGCAGTGCTGCTCGCGGTCATCGCCTATGCGAACATAAATACCTACTTCGTAGCGCAGGCGAATGACCCTGAAGTGTATGCTTCTTACTCGACGGACGATACCCTGATGGCAAGGGATATGGCTGATCAGGCTGAGAGAGGATACAGTCCGATGGTGTCGCGGCAGTTCCGGCACAGCCTCGTGGCGAGCCTTTTCGGACATCGCTATCCTCGCCAGACAATCGCTGCGCCCACGAATATTCCCCTTGATCCGAAGATGGTGTGGCAGGGCGCGGCTATATATTTGGAACCACGGGAAGCGGGATTCTACGATACGCTGAGGGCGTACTATCCGACCGCAGACTTTCGCGAGATAAGGCCGCCAATGGGCGGCAATGTGCTGTACTACTCCGCGTATGTGGGACGCGAGGAGCTGGAAGCGGCGCAGGGGCTTATATCGCGCAGAACCCTGGAAAGTGGGGAAGTTGTCGAGGAAATACTGCGAAGCGCGGAGAGTGTCTGGAAGCTGGAGGTCAATGCCTTAAACGTGCCCTTTGATGTGGAGTGGAAGGGCACACTGCACGTAACGCATCCTGGTGAGTATGTCTTCAGGCTCGAAGGCGGCGCTTCATCGGAAGTGCTGCTGGATGGCAGGCCGATTTTGTCGGATAACGAGCGGGTTGTTGTGATCGAGCCGGCGGTAGGTCTGCATGAGCTTGAAGTGAGGTCGCGCGTGGAGGAAACGGACGGCGTCTTGCGTCTACTTTGGCGTCAACCACCAATTCCCCTCAACGATGGCAAGCAGGCAACTGAACAGGAAAGTGTCAGCGAGCCGCCTCTGGTGCCAATTTCCGCTAGCAATCTTTATCACGGCGATGTTCGTCCTGTGGGATTGGTGGGGCGATTCTTCAGGGGAATTGAGGATCCCAGAGAGATAGATCGCGTCCTGCCCGATGCTCAGCGCGTTACGCCGGGAATTGGCGGCGCGTTCTGGTATAACTCGGTTGTTGAGGGCGCGCATCTTGCCATCTGGGATGGAGTGCTGAATGTCCCGGAGGCAGGACTATACAGGTTAAGGTTGAATGAAGTTCACGGCGAGATGAAGTTGATATTGGATGGCGAGACGATAATCGATTCCCGGTCTGACAGAGAAACGGAGGTTGAGCTTTCTGCGGGGAGGAACCGCATCCGCCTGGAATATGTTGCGGCATCCGGTTCTCCGCGCTTCGAGGTGCTGTGGACGCCGCCGGGACAAGCGGAATCTCGCATTGCGCCGGAAAATCTGTCTCCTGCCCCTGAGTATATGTTCAGGGTGGTGAAATAGCTGGCATACAGGGTGTTGATTAAGGCGCGGTAGCGTGCGGAGGGGATGATTCCAAGCGTTGTAACCTTGTTGTAAAGGTTGGCGCGGCTCGTGGGCAGAATTCTGAGACCGCTGTGTTATACTGCGCGCTATTGAACTTCCATTCGAAAAGAGGGAACCTGAAATGTTTGATGTTGTCATAGTTGGGGGGAGCGTGGTTAACGGGACGGGCGCCGCCGCCTATCGCGCAGACGTCGGGGTCGTGGGCGAGAGGATTGTGGAGATTGGTGACCTGTCGCAGTCTGATGCGCGCCGCGTCATAAATGCCACCGGACTGACGGTTTCGCCGGGCTTCATTGATACGCATGCCCATTCTGACGGCATATTGCTGATCGACCCGCAGCATGCGGACGGCCTGCGACAGGGCATAACTACTGAGATCCTGGGACAGGATGGGCTGTCGTATGCGCCGCTTTCTCCCGAAAACTACCGAATGAACCGGCGCTATCTTGCGGGCATCCTGGGTGAGCCGCCGGAAGACCTGGATATGAGCAGTGTCGCCGCCTTCCGTTCGCACTATCACAAGAAGACAGCCATCAACACCGCGTACTGCATCGCCCATGGCGCCATCCGACTAGAGACGGTCGGGTTCTACGACAAGCCACTTGTGGGCGACGCGCTGGAGAAGGGGAAGCAACTGATCCGCGAGGGCATGGAGCAAGGCGCGGTCGGGCTTGCCACTGGGATGTCGTATTTCCCGAACGCGTGGAGCGACACGGACGAGCTTGTGGAGTTGTGCAAGGTTGTCGCGGAGTACGGTGGAGTATATGTGACGCACCTTCGCGATGTGAATACCGAGCGCGGGTTTGGTGGCGGTGATGTGCCGGAAGCACTGGAAATCGGCAGGCGTTCAGGCGTGAAGGTGCATTTCTCACACTACCGCACGCATCCTGAGAGCGCTGGGCAGGTCGCCGAAAGAGTGAGGCTCATCGATGAGGCGAAGGCTGAGGGTGTGGACTGCACGCTGGAGCTTTACCCGTATCCAACGGGCAGCAGCTACCCGATCCGCTATCTGCCAAGCGAGGTGAACAACGGGGGACCTGAAGCTCTGATGGAGCGGCTGCGCGACCCCGAGGAGCGACAGCGAATGCTGGAGTATATGCAGGCGGGTTCAAACGACCTGTCGTCCGCCGTGTTCACATATCTGCCGAAGAACAACCATCTGGAGGGCATGAGCTTGCGGGACATCGCGGACGATCGCGGAGAATCGATGGAGGAGACGATGATGTGGCTCCTCGAGGATGAGGAGTTGCAGGTCGGATACCGGGGCGCCCCGCCGGACAGTGTGAAGGTGTGGCAGCAGGTTAGCCGAGACTGTGTAGAACTGCTCTCGCGCCCGGACTACATGGTGGGCAGCGATTCGATTCATGTGGGCAGCATGCCGCACCCGCGCGCTTATGGCTGCTTCCCGCGCTTCCTTGGACGGCTGAGGCGCAGCTTCGGGATGCTGACGCTGGAACAGATGGTACAGCGCATGACGGACAGTGCGGCGCAGCGGTTTGGTCTGACGGGACGGGGCCGCATTGAGCAGGGCGCATTTGCCGATATCGTCGTATTCGACGCCGAGCGAATAAACGACAACGCGACTTACGATGACCCTTGCCAATTCCCAACAGGGATCCCGTATGTGCTGGTAAATGGGGAGGTCGCGGTGGACAGCGAGCGCTGCACGGGCGTGTTTGCCGGTCAGGCGGTGCCGTAATGCCGCGGACGCCGTAGGTTTCCCGGCGATTGGACACTCTTTCGGTCGAGCAGACCCTGGTTGTTGCCGCGATCGTATTTGGCGGCGCGCTTGTTTTCTGCACGGTCGGGTTTGGCATCGGCGTTGCATCGTTTCCCTTGCTCCTGTTGCTGCTGGATCCGCAGACAGCAGTCGTTGTAATCAACTCGGTCTCGCTGCTGATGTTCTCGCTGGTGATATGGCAGACGCGGCGGCACATTCCTGTACGCCAAGTGCTGCCCGTAGCCGGCGCGGGGCTGGTAGGCGTTCCCGTGGGAATTTTCATTCTGCGGGATGCGGACACAGGCTTTCTTCGCATAGCCATAGTTGCGCTGATCATCGCGCTCACATTGCTTGCCACACTAAACATTCGATGGGCACTGCCGAAGTCGACGCCGGTGGAGTTGGGCGTGGGCTTCGTGGTGAGCGTGATGCTGAACGCGTTCGGCGTTGGTGGCGCGCTGATGGTGCTCGCGTGGCTGTCGCACAGAATGTCAAGCCATGCGCTGCGAGGGTCGCTGTCGCTGTACTTCCTCGCGGTTGAGGGAGCGGGCGTCGTTGGTTACGGCGCTTCCGGTCTACTGACGGCCGAGCGCGTCCAACTCATTGGAGTCGCGGTATTGCCAGTTGTGCTGGGCTGGGGTCTAGCGCTGCTGATTTTGCGGCGAATCAATGAGGTGATGTTCAGGAGACTGGTGATAGTAGCGATAGTTGTTACGAGCATGACTGTGCTGGTGCGGGAAGTTGTCAGCCTGTAATGAGTACCATTCAGGTTGGTGTGGCTGCCTTCATGCTCTTCCTGGGCTGCACGGCGCTCAGCGCCACGGGCTTCGGGATTGGTGTGGTAGCAATGCCGGGCCTGCTGTTCGTGCTGGAGCCGCAGACTGCGGTAGTTGTTTTGAACACGATCGCGCTTGCACTGGAGGCGTGGATAGTTCTACAGGCTCGAAGAGACATACCCTTCAGGGAGGTATTGTCAATTGCTGCTGCTGGTGCCCTAGGCGTGCCAATCGCGGTGTACATTCTGAAATTTGCCGACCCGAGTATAATGCGGATCGGCATATCCGTGCTCGTTCTGGTGCTGGCGGCGACCGCGACCTTTCGCATCCAGAGGGACTTTCCATACTCAAAGGTAGTCGGCGTGATTGCCGGATTTACGGTCGGGGTCGTGCTTCCCGCGTTTGGCGTTGGCGGTCCGCTGGTGACTCTCTATCTTCTGACCCGGAACTGGCAGCGAGAATCCGTCAGAGCGGCAATGGCATTCTTTCTGCTGGTGCTGGACGTGTTCAGCGTAGCAGGCTATGCTGTCGCAGGGCTGTACACTGAAGAAAGGCTGATCCTGATTGCGCTCATGGTGGTACCCATGCTGGCGGGGTTGGGGCTCGGCGCGCTGATTCTAAAGTTAATGAGCGAACGAGTATTTCGGTACGCGGTCTTGACGATAATCGTATCGTCCAGCGTTATCATTCTGGCTAGAGAGGCGGGAAGCTTTTGATGGAGTTGGGATGGCTTGAAGCAGTCGTCGTCGTATTTGCGATGTTATTGGCTTCTACGGTCTTCAGCGCAACGGGCTTCGGGATCGGGATGATTTCTACGCCACTTATGCTGCTCGTTTATGAACCGCAAACCGTTATCGTGGTAGCAGGGACGGCTGGGCTGGGGATAGGCGTATGGATAATCTCGAAGTCGTGGCGGGACGTGCCCTTCAGGGAAGTATTGCCGATAACCATAGCTGCCCTGTGTGGCGCGCCTATTGCCGTGTTCATACTGACGACGGCAGATTCGAGCATTCTCAGCATCGGGATCGCCGTATTGATAATTCTCTTTGCGATTGGGTCGTTCGTGAAGGTGGAGCGAGAGATCCCTTACTCGACGCCGGTGGGAATTGCGGCGGGTTTCATAGTTGGCGTACTGTTGCCGACATCGGGCGTTGCCGGCTCACTGGTGATGCTGTTTCTCATGACTAAGAAGTGGGAGCGACAGACCGTCCGGGCGGCGATGGCATTCTTCCTGTTGGCGTTGATGAGTTTTTCCATAATACTCTTTGCGCTCAATGGATTGTACACACCGCTTCGCCTTACACTGATCGGCGTCATTATAATTCCGTCTGTGGTGGGAATAGCCATTGGGAGTTTCCTGATGAGACGCCTGAATGAGCGAGTCTTCAATATGACAGTCATCGGCATCATCATTGTGTCCAGCGTCTTGGTTCTGGCTAAAGAAGCCAGCAAGTACCTGTAATGGAACTGACACTTGGGCTTACCGGTGTGGCAATCCTGGCGCTTGCTTTGTTTCTCGGCTGCACGGTGTATAGCGCTACCGGATTCGGCATTGCCATGACCGCAATGCCCATTTCACTACTCGCCATTAGTGATCCTCAGACGGCTGTAATAGTCGTAAACACAGGCGGGGTCAGCGCTGGGATTCTGATTGCCATTCAGGCGAGGAAGGATATTCCTTATCGGGAGGTAGTCCCGATTGTGGCGGCGGGCGTGCTTGGAGTGCCATTCGGTGTAGCGATCTTGAAGTTTGCCGATCCCACTCTAATTCGCATAGGCATTGTGGTGCTGATTCTGCTGCTTGCTGCCCTGTCGTTGAAGGAATACAAAGGAGAAATACCTTACGCCACTGTGCTAGGTGTTTTGGCGGGCTTTGTCGTGGGAGCCACCCTGACGGCGTTTGCTGTCGGCGGTCCGCTAATAGTTCTTTTCCTGCTCGCTAGGAACCTGGGTCGTCGGTCTGTGCGAGGGGCGATGGCGCTCTACCTCCTAGTCATTGCGGGGATCGGGGTGGTCGCTTATGCCACCACGGGGCTGTACAGCGTGGAGCGGCTGACCCTAGTCGGCATAGTTCTGATCCCTGCATTTGTCGGGTTCGGAGCGGGCGCGCTGCTGATTCAACGCATGAATGAGCAGATATTTCGTTACGTCGTGCTTGGCATAATTGGGCTATCGAGCATGGCGGTTCTCGTGCCAGAGGTCTTAAAGGTTCTGCGGGCCGGGTGATGCAAGTAGCTAGAGCAAGAGTCAGCTGTGAGTGCCCGGTGAGCGTGTGGTAGCATAACTCAATCATTTCTGCGAGGAGACGCTATGAAAATAACATCCGTTGAAACTTACCCAGTTGACAGGTATCTGTTCGTCAAAGTGCATACTGACGAGGGAATTACTGGCTACGGCGAGGCGGGCGCATGGGGGCACCTGGAGGCCACCGAAGCCGCGATCCGTCTGAAGTTCGCGCCGTATCTAGTCGGCAAGGACCCGCTGCTCATCGAGCACCACTGGCAGACGATGTACCGCACCGGGCACTTCCGGGGCGCGGCGATAATGGCGGGCATCAGCGCAATTGACATTGCGCTCTGGGACATTATGGGCAAGCATTTCGGCGTGCCGGTGTACCAGCTACTGGGGGGCAAGGTCCGCGACAAGGCGCGTGTCTATTACCATGTATTCGGCTCCACCCGCGAGGAGCTCGTGACGGGTGTGAAGGCGGCTAAGGAAGCGGGGTTCACTGCCGTCGGGCATCTGACGCCGTTCCTCGACGAGGACCGCTCGGTGCCGTACTACAAGTCGCACTCTGACAAGATGGCGGATGCCATTGACGCTGTGCGGATGTATCGCGAGGCGGCGGGCAACGAAGTTGATCTGTGCATCGAGATTCACCGCAGGCTGACACCCGCCGAAGCCGTCGTGCTGGCGCAGGGGATCGCGGAATTCCACCCGATGTTCTACGAAGACCCCATCCTGCCGGAGCACTATGACGCGATGGAACTTGTGGCGAACCAGATTACTGTGCCAATTGCTACGGGGGAGCGATTCCAGACTATCCACGAATTCGATATGCTGCTGAGGCGCGGCGCGGTGCAGTATATTCGCCCGGATGTGTGCCTGGCTGGTGGCATCACGCACACAAAGAAGATCGCGGCGCTGGCAGAGGCAAGTTATGTGGGCGTCGTGCCGCATAACCCGTTGGGGCCGATCAGCACTGCGGCGTGCCTGCAGATCGCGGCATGCGCGCCGAACTTCGCCATACAGGAATACCCGACGGGTGAGCACGAGTTCCCGAAGAATGTAATGGTCAAGGAGCCGATTGCGGTTGAGGACGGCTTCCTGATTATTCCGGACGCGCCGGGAATCGGCATCGAGATTGCGGACGATGCGCAGGAGAAAGCGCCGCCGCGGACCTACGGGCAGATAAATGTGCGCCTGCACCGCGACGGCTCGGTGGTGGACCAGTAGGGCGGATGTGTGAGCCGAGCAGGTCAAATGACAACGGGCACGTCCTGATATTGACCGCTTAAGCTGCATGAGGACGATGTAGCGGAGGTTAAATGCAATCAGAAATCGAACTTAGGTTTATCGGCGAGGATGAGTTTCGACCGTATCTGAATGTCATGGGGCGCGGTTTCGGTGACTGGCCGCTCGACGACGAGACCTTTGAGGCGATGAAGCCCCCTTTACATAGGGGATACGCGCTGGCTGCCTGCGACAAGAGTGGCATTGTGGGCACATTCGTCTCCAATCCGATGAAAATGATCGTGCCCGAATGCCAACTTGTTCCGGTATCCGCTATTTCGGGCGTCGCCGTCCTGCCCACGCACAGGAGGCGCGGCATTCTGACCCGGATGATGGAGTGTCAACTGCGCAGGGCGTATGAAGAAGGTCACGCCTTGGCAATTCTGGAGGCGTCCGAGTCGATAATTTATGGACGATACGGCTTTGGTGTCGCCACGCACTCGGAGATGTGGGCGATCGACAGGCACCGGACTGCTCTCGTGAATTCGCCGGCTTCGCGGGGTAGCGTACGCTTTATCGAGAAAGACGACGTACTCTCGCTGCTGCCACCTGTGGTCAAGAGGAGCTACGGCACGCGGTCGGGTTTCGTGCAAGTTTGGCCTGAGCACTGGGCAGAACTGCTTGGCGACCTTGAAATCAACAGGCGCGGCGGCGGACCGTTAAACTTCGCGGTCTACGAAGAAGACGGACGGACAGACGGCTATGTCATCTATCGCCTTCGGGACATGACGGTTGTAGTGCTGGACCTGATGGCTGCGACGCCTGACGCATATATCACGCTCTGGCAGTTTGTGTTCGGCATAGACCTTAGAACGCGAATCGAGGCAGCCAATCGCCCCGTGGATGACCCGCTCCCGTGGATGCTTGCCGACCGGCGGCGACTTGAGCGACGGCGAACGGATAGCATGTGGCTGCGAATTCTGGATGTGGAGAGAGCGCTGGAGCAGCGTGACTACGCGAAGAAAGGGCGAATTGTCATCGAGATAAGGGACGAGTTCTGCCCGTGGAATGAGGGGCGGTACGAACTGGATGTCGGAGATGAAGGCGCACGCTGCAGGCGCACTAATGCGGCGCCTGATGTCGTCTTGCCGTCGGACGCGATGGCGTCGATGTATCTCGGCGACACCCGGCTGAGCACACTCATTCGCGGAATGAGAGCGGAAGCAAATACGCAGGAGGTCGTCGGGCTGGCGGATACTATGTTTCGTTCGAGTCAGATACCGTTCTGGCCGCATCCGCTATGATGCCAATGAAGAATCGATAAATCGAAGCGCAGAGCCAGTTTTCTTACTGGCTACGACTTGATAGGGACCGGTGTAAACGAATCTTAATGATCTGCGGAGTTGAATCATGACTGGCAGATAAATGTGCGCCTGCACAGGGACGGCTCGGTGTTTGACCAGTAGGGCGGAGACTAACAGGATACACAGGACAGATAGGATGGATATAGACTTACGCTACATTACGGAAGAGCATTACATTCCGTTTATCAAGGCAATCAGGCGTGGGTTCGGAGGCCATTCCAGCGAAGAGACAATCGTTTCGTTCTCGCGAATGCTGAAACATGGCAGGTCATTAGCCGCGTTCGACGGCAAGGATATAGTGGGCGGTTCCATCGTCTATCCTCGTCAGATGAACACTTCCGAGGACAGGGAAGTGCTGACCGCCATCGTGTCCGACGTTGCGGTGCAGCCCACACATCGCAGGCGCGGGATTCTAACCCGAATGATGGAGGCGCATCTCAGGGAATCTTACGATAGGGGAGAATCGGTAGCGATTCTTGGCGCTTCCGAAAGCGTGATATACGGACGCTACGGCTTCGGCATAGCGTCCCACGACGAGCGATGGACGATTGACAGGCGTCATGCCGCCTTCGCGCACTCGCCGCCCTCATTGGGTCGTCTGCGCTTCGTCGAAAGGGGCGATACGAAGGATGCGTTTCCCGAGATAGCTGCCCGAGCATGCGCGAGGAGGCCCGGCTTTGTATCTATCAGAGGCGTCTTCTGGGACGAGCTTCTGGCGGACAAGGAAAGGCAAGCGGGCAGCAGTGCGCCGTTCTTCGTAACATACGAGGAACAGGGCGGGACTGACGGCTATGTGATATACCGAATTCAGGGCAGGACAGTTATCGTGCTCGACTTCATGGCAGTATCCGAAGCTGCACACGCCGCGCTGTGGCAGTTCGTATTCGGCATCGACCTGAGAACCACAATCGAGTCGGGAAAGCGACCTGTGGACGACCCACTGCCCTGGATGCTCGCCGACCCGCGCAGGCTGGAGCGCACACCGCTCGACGGTATGTGGCTGCGCGTGCTGAGTGTACCCAAGGCGCTGGAGGCGCGCACCTACGCGGTCGAGGGGCGCATCGTGTTCGAGGTGCTGGATGAGTTCTGCCCATGGAACGCCGGGCGCTACGAATTGGAGGCAGGCTCCGACGGGGCGCGCTGCAAGCCAACGACCGCGCCACCACATATCACGCTGCCGGCCGCTTCGCTCGCGTCCATCTACTTGGGCGGCGTAGAACTGAGCGCGCTGACTCTCGCATCACGAGCGCAGGCAACGACAAGGGAAGCGATGTATTTGGCGGATGACATGTTTCGCACCCGCCTGAAGCCCTGGTGGCCGCACGAATTCTAGGTTCTGTTGACATCAGGTAGCAGGCTATCATTATTTGTTATTTCGAGTGAAGCGAGAAATCTGAAGTCGAAAACAAGCTTACTGCAACGATTTGAGATTCCGGACGCAGTGAGGAATGACTAATGGTGCGTTCGGAGTGGCGCTCAGAGATAGTTCTTTCGTGGACGCAACATGTGGATACAACGTAATGAAGATCAGTGTATAGGAACCCTAGTAGCTTACGGAGTTGATTCATGGCTGACATAGAATTGCGCTTTATCGGGGAGATTGAGCGGCCTGCGTTTCTCAGGACGATGTGCGGTGGGCTTCGGGGCAACGATGACAGACGACGACGTAAAGATCAGCGCCCGCCCGCTGAGGGTCGCGCGATCGCTTGCCGCACTGGATGGCGACGAGATTGTCGGCACGGCGGTCGTGTACCCGATGCAGATGAATATACCCGAAGGTCGGAGCGCGCCGGCGGCGGTGGTGGCGGGCGTTACGGTGCTGCCAACGCATCGAAGGCGTGGAATCCTGACGCGAATGATGGATATGCATCTACGGGAGGCGCACGAGAATGACGAAACCTTCGCGATGCTGGGCGCGTCGGAGAGCATCATATACGGGCGTTATGGCTATGGAATCGCATCGATAATTGAGAGCTGGAGCATTGACAGGCGACACACTGAGTTGGCGTACGCACCTGAATCGCCGGGCCGACTTCGCTTCATCGACAAGGACGATGCCGCGGAGTTGCTGCCTGCGGTTGCCGTGCGAGTTTGCGCAGACAGATCTGCGTTTGTAGCACTGCATCCTGATCACTGGTCCGAGTTTCTGGCGGACTTCGAACACGAAAGAAGGGGAGGGAGCGCGTTCCACTTCGTGGTGTATAAGGAGGATGGCGAGATAGACGGCTATGTGGTTTACAGGCTGCAAGGTCAGACCGTTAAGGTGATGGACTTAATGGCAGGAACCGATGCGGCGCACGCGGCGCTGTGGAGATTCTGCTTTGGCATTGACCTCAGAACGACCATTGAGTGTGATGACCGCCCGGTGGATGATCCGCTGCCCTGGATGCTGGCTGACCCGCGCAGGCTGCAGCGCACTCTTCGCGATGGGATGTGGCTCCGCGTTCTGGATGTGCGGAAGGCGCTCGAAGCGCGCACTTATGCCAGAGAGGGACGCATCGTCCTTGAGGTGCGGGACGATTTCTGTCCGTGGAACGAGGGGCGATACGAACTGGAGGGAGGCGCGGAGGGCGCACGCTGCGAGGCTACAACCGCCACTCCGGACATCACGCTATCGGCGGCGGACCTGGGAGCGGCATACCTTGACGGCGTATCGTTCAGCACGTTGGAACACGCTTCACGCGCGGAGGTTGCCTCGCCTGAAGCAGTGCAGCTTGCCGATGCGATGTTCAGGACGCGGCGAAAGCCATGGTGGGCGCACCAACTTTAGAATCTGAGATCGACAAGGAGAATTAAACACAATGACCACAAGCATCACGAGCATAGTTGGTAATGGCGAGCAGGGTTATAGCGGAGATGACGGGCCTGCGACTCTTGCCACGATGGACAATCCGTTTCATGTGGAGTTCGACCCGTCATATCGCTGGCTGTACATCGCGGACTGCTTCAACTATGCGATACGGCGACTGGACATGCAATCGGGAGAGCTGACGACATTCGCCGGAACGGGCGAAGGGGGACACACAGGCGATGGCGGTCCCGCGACTGAAGCGAAGATTGATGAGATTTATGCCATACAGGTGGACGACAACGGGGATGTCTATATCTTGCAGCGATTCAATCCTGCTATTCGTAGGATTGACATTGCGACCGGCATCATCAGCACGGTAGCGGGTGACACGACGGTGGGCTATGGCGGTGATGGGGGGCCTGCGATACAGGCGCAGATGAGGGAGCCGAACGACTGCATACTGGATGGCAATGGCGGCCTGCTTATTGCAGACATACAGGACCAGCGAATTCGGCGGCTGGACATCGCCAGCGGCATGATGAGCACATTCGCAGGTACTGGTGAGAAGGAACATACCGGCAATGGCGGACTGGCGATAGAGGCTGGGATATTTGGCGCGCGTGCCGTGTGTGTGGACGGTAAAGGCAATACCTATGTCTGCGAGCGCGAGGGCAATACGCTTCGACGCATAGACTCGAACGGCATTATAACCAGAGTAGCGGGTACTGGTGCGACGGGCTATTCGGGGGATGGTGGACCGGCGATTGACTGTAAGTTCAACGGGCCGAAGGCGATTCGTTGCGACGGGGACGGGAATGTGCTCATCGTGGATACGGAGAACCACGCAATCCGGAAGTATCATGCCGACAGCGGCATTATTTCGACCGTTGCAGGCGGGCATGAAGGGCCGGACGGAGATGGCGGACCTGCAGTTGGTGCAGGTCTTGCGCGTCCGCATGGGGTGGTTGTGGACGGCGAGGGCGCGATGTATATCGCGGACAGCGAGAACCACCGCATTCGTGTGGTGCGCTGACCGAGCCGATTTCAAGGAAACGCAAAGCGGGCGAGTTATCTGCGTAAAGACTAACTCGCCCGTTTCAGTTCGATTCTGGGTTACGCGATGATTGCCTTTTCGAGTTCGGCTTCGTCGAATTCTAGGCCGAATCCAGGACGATCCGGGAGCTTGATGACGCCGTTTTCGGGGATGATAGGGTCAACAAACAGCGATGCTACACGCTCCGCAGGGCCGGTGAACTCCTCCGAGAACTCGTGGGGGCGCACCGCGTTTGTTACGGTGCTGTAGGCGTGCAGGCTGGCGACCGAGTTGACGCCAACATTGGGGCTGTGCGGCATGATGACCTTGTTGTCGGAGACAGCCATCTCATAGACCCTGACGATCTCAGACAACCCGCCGACGTTGAGGATGTCGGGCTGCAGGATGTCAGGATTGGACAGGTCGATCAGATCGCGGAAGCGCCAGGCGGAAGTCTCCTGCTCACCCGTGGAAACGGCGCAGTCGAGGGCGTCCACGACCTGCCGCAGCCCGCGAAGGTCGTACTGCGGAAGCGGTTCCTCGAAGTGCGCCACGCCTACCTCTTCCAGCTTCCTTCCCTGCTGGATCGCCGTTGGGACGGAATAGCCGTTGTTGGCGTCGAAGCCGACGGGAATGTCGTCAGGCAACCACTCTTTTACTGCCTTAAATATCTCGAAGTCGTTCCGTGGGTTGCCGTCTTGCCGGTAGTCACGCCAGTCCATGCGGACCTTGAATGCGCGGAAGCCCTTCTCGTAGCCTTCCTGCACCTCTTCGAGCATTTCGCCGGGGGACTTGCGCCAGCCGTTGCCGCGACTCCAGTACAGGGGGATTTCGGTGCGGTGAGCGCCGCCGAGCATCGCATAGACCGGCAGCCCTGCTGCCTTGCCCATGATGTCCCAGCAGCAGATGTCGATCGCGCCGGCGATTTGTGGTGGGATGCGCGTTGCCTGCTGGCCTGTGCCGAGCGCGAGCTTTTCCCATATCTGGCGTGGCTGCAACGGGTTTTCGCCGACGAGCAGGGGCTTAATCATGCTGTCAACGTATGCCTGGAAGATGTCCAGCCCTCGTGAGCCTTCGGCAATGCCGGTGATTCCTTCGTCGGTATAGACGCGCACGATGAGGCGACCGCTCTGTCCTACGAATGAGTGTTCATCGGGAGTCAGGAAGCTGCGTAGCTGGTTGACCTTGATGTCCGTAATTTTCATATTTCACCTCGACTATTGGGCTTATAAGCGATTCGGTTGGTTGGCTATTCAGTCTATCCCATGATATTTGTTCTGTACATCCTGTTAGACTCGTCCGAGCTCCTTCAAGGTGTTGAGGGCGCCTTCGACGACCCAGGGACCGTCGCCGCCTGCCGTGAGGAACAGGCCGCCCTGTTCGGCGCGGCGGAGAGCTTCGGATGCGCTTGGCGTGTAGATGCCCGGTATCTTACCGGCGCGCTTGGTCGCCTCGAATATCTGCACGATGAGGTCGTCGTGCGCCTTCCAGCCGGCGGGGTCGGATAGATTCACCCCCATTGAGTACATCAGATCACCTGGGCCAACCCAGCAACCGTCGATTCCTTCGACTGATAGGATGGCTTCAGCGTTCTCTGCAGCCCTCACCGATTCAAGCTGCACTGCTAAGAATACTTCGTCATTCGCCCACTCCATGTAATTGCCGCCGAGGAATCCAGTGCCGAACGCTCCGGCTGAACGCCCGCCAAGCGGCAGGTAGCGGACGGCTTCAACTGCTGCCTCTGCCTCTTCAACGGAATTGACCATCGGCACAACGATTCCCATTGCGCCGCGGTCGAGCAGCCTTCCTATTGCGCCGAACTCGTTGCGGCGGACGCGCGCCATGGGCATTGCCGAACCGAGTCCGATGCTGCGGAATGCGCCCATCGAGGTCGTGTCGTCCCAGGCGCCGTGCTGGTTGTCCACAAGTATGAAGTCAAAGCCAAGCGGCGACAGAAGTTCGGCGGACAAGTATGAGCCGAGGTTCACTTCCGCGCCGAATGCGGGTTCGCCTTCTAGCATTTTCCGTTTTGCGGTGTTGACTGACATTTGCGTTCTCCTAGTAACTTGTCAGGAATGTCTAATCGGTCAGGCCCATGTGCTGTTGCAGCAATGGGATGACCTCATTGGGTCTTTCAATATGGGGCAGATGGCCCGCGCCCGCGATAATCTCAAGGCGGGCGTCTGGCATTGCGTCAGCTATGCGCTCTCCCGCACTGACGGGGACAATTCGATCGTTTTCGCCCCACAAAATCAGCGTGGGGACATGCACGCGAGGCAAGAGATGGATGAGGCTTGGGCTGTGCATGTATGGCTTCCAGCAGAGGCGGGTGGTCATCTCGCGTCCACGCAGACGCACAAAGGGGTCTTCCGGCTCAATCGCTGTCGTAAGAAGGTCGGGGTTACCGATTGAGAGGCTCGTGGTCTGCTCGTCGCCGAGCAGGAATATGTCCGCGATTTCTCCTTCGCTTGGGCGTACACCGGCGGTGCCAATGAGCGTGAGGCTCTGCAGGATATCCGGGTTCATCACTGCCATTTCCGCCGCAACCCAGCCGCCCATGAATCCGCCCATGAGATGCACTTTGTCCAGTTCAATACCCTGGAGCATCCACAGGTAGAAGCGCGCTAGGTCGGCAATTGTCTCGAGCCAGTCCGGGCGCTCTGATGAACCGAAGCCTGGATGGGTTGGCGCGTACACGCAGGCGGACTGCGACAGGGCGTCGAGATAGGGCAGAAGACCCAAGTTGCCTTCGATGCTGTGCAGTGACAGAATTGCGTCGCCACTGCCGGACTTCAGCAGGTGGATTTTCGCGCCCGCGACTTCGACATGATCTCCGGATGTATTGGTGTCTGACATGCTCTCCTCATAGCGTGACTATGTTCGCTTCGCCATTTCTTTAGTCGATGTCCGGATTTACGGGTCAACCTCGAATGGTCCGGGAAGTTCAAGTTCCTTGCCAAGCTCGCGCATGGCAGGCAGCACTTCATCCTTCATTAGGCGAAGGCAACGCATTGTGTCTTCATGGCTGATGCTGCCGTCATTTGTCCAGACGGCAAGAATGCCGGGGCGGACCACCGACAAGACCTCGCGTAGTTTCTTGATGACCGTGTCGGGACTGCCGACGACGATGCGGTTGAGCTGCACAACGCGGTCATAGCCTGCGGAATCGACACCGCCGACTAAGCGGTCGGGGCGCAGGTTGATATTGGCGAGCCTTCTGCGGCCCTCAACTGAGCTGTAACCCGGCGGATTCATGTACTCCATCGGCATCGGTACTCGGCCGACTCCGGCGTTGCCAGAGAGGAAGCCTTTGCCGACTTCGTAAGCCTTCTCGTCCGTGTCCTGCACATGCACGCGGAACAGGTAGCCGAAGTTCTGCGGACCAGGCTCATAGCCGACTTCATTGGCGGCATCGGCGTAGATGCGCTTTGCGTCGCCGACTACATCGGGGTCGGCTTCGAGGAAGACGTACGGATAATGGCGTTGCGCGGCCCATATCATCGTCTCTGGGCTTGCGCTGCCGGGCACCCAGACTGGCGGATGCGGAGTCTGAAGTGGGCGCACGAATGGGTTTACCACGCGGAACTCGTAGTGCTTGCCTTCCCAGCGAAATGGGCCGGGTGTCGTCCATGTCTTGATGATGAGGTCGTGAGCTTCCTGAAAGCGGTCGCGGTTGTGGACAGGGTTAGTGTTCGTTGCCCATGACTCGACGCCGGTGCCACGCACGAAGCCGGATACGAGCCTGCCTTTAGAGATAAGGTCGATCTCGGCAAGTTCCTCCGCCATTCTTATGGGGTTTTCCTGTATGGGGAGGGGATTGCCGAGAAGCACGATTTTCGGCTTCTTGGTTGTGCGGGCTAGAATTGCGGCTTCGAGGTTCATCGCCGCACCCATGCATGTTGGAGTGTTGTGATGCTCGTTGAGCATAAGACCGTCGAAGCCGACCTCTTCCGAGTATTCGTACTCATCGAGATAGTAGTTGTACATGTGGGAGGCTTTGGCAGTGTCAAAGTGCGAGTTCGGGAAGGTGAGCCTGACGGCACTGCGGTAGCTGTTGCGCACGTCCTCTTCCGTGTAGTGGTAGTACGCGCGCTCGGTGAATCGCATTAAGAACATTGTCAGCCCTCCTCGTTGCGGCGCGATATGAAGCAGTTGCGAATGTGCCCCGTTAGATTAGGCGCAATGAGGCAATCTGACAAGGGGGTGCGCGGGGTGAGGAGGAATACAGTGTGTCAGTGCAAAGGATGCACCAGGGAGGTAGGGGAGTGGTGACTCGCCTCGGACTTGAACCGAGAACCTACTGATTAAGAGTCAGTTGCTCTGCCAAATTGAGCTAGCGAGCCACTTTGAGATGCGTTCTCTGGGAACCTGCACGCTAATTTCAGTCGTGCCGTAGAGATTATTCTAGCCCCGCGCCGTAAACTGCGTCAAGGTTGATTGACGGTGATTAGGGCGTGTGCTATATTCATTCGTGAATTGCATTCGTGAAAAGATGCACATTCTTGTGCATAGGTTTGCGAAGCATCGAGTACCTCACTAAACCGTTGAGACGGGTGGTAAGTAGAGCGAAATAGCGTCAATGTCCCTGACTCGAAAACCTGACAAGGGAGGACGTACTTTATTTCGCGTGTTGGCGGTGGCTTCACTTGTGGCCGCTTTCGCGCAGGTTACGCTGGGCGGCGTCGTTCGCGTAACCGGATCGGGCCTAGGGTGCCCGGACTGGCCTCTCTGCCACGGACAGCTTATCCCACCATTTGAGTTTGCCACGCTCATCGAGTATAGCCACAGGCTTTCGGCATCCTTGCTGGGTGTGCTGGTTCTGGCTACGGTAATAGTTGTGTTGCTGCGCTACAGGCGTAATCGTTGGGGCAAGAACTCGGCACTGATAGCACTGGCCCTTGTGCTGGTTGCAGCAGTACTGGGTGGGGCGACGGTACTGACCGAACTGGCGTGGTGGCTGCGACTGTTGCACCTTGGGATTGCAGAGGGTGTTGTCGCCGCCCTGGTTATTGCAGTGATTGTCAGTTGGCGTGTTGGCAGGGAAGAATCTGCCGATACTGCGAATAGAGGGGAAATGGGAAAGAGCAGGCTCACGACAGCGGCGCTGATCGGAGTATTTCTTCTGATCCTGTCCGGGTCATATATAGTGGGCGCGGGATATGGGTCTTCTTGCGGGACCTGGCCGCTTTGCAATGGCAGTCTCTTCCCTGAGGGGAGGGCCTACATCGAGCACATGGCACATCGGTATTTTGCGGTGATAGTTGGTCTCTTGGTGCTGGCAGTCGCGTACACAGCCTGGCAGAAGAGGCTTCATATTCCGGGCTCAGGGTTGAGCGGACTACTTTTGTTCGCTGCCTTCTCGGCTCAGATTCTAGTAGGCGCGCTGACTGTCTGGATGGGCTTTACGCCGGAGATAAAGGCGATACACCTCAGCATGGCAACTCTGGTATGGATTGCGCTTGTATTCGTTGCCGCACTCGCATGGGTGCCTTCAGAGTTTGACGGTGGCCTCGATGCTCCTGAGTTGGGAGACACTGCGCAGATGGAGGGCTTGCGGGCTTGACCACACAGACGAATTCACAGATTGCTGCTCCCACACAGAGTCTCTTGAAGGCATATGTGGACCTGACGAAGCCGCGCATTATACTGCTGCTTCTGTTTACGGCGCTTGGGGGAATGTTCCTTGCCGCGCAGGGAACCCCTGATGTGCTTGTCGTGCTTGTCGTGCTCACTGCGGGGACGCTGGCTTCCGCTGGAGCGAATGCGCTGAACCAGTGGTTTGACAGGGACATCGACGAGGCGATGAGCCGCACTCGAAAGCGACCTGTGGTGGTGGGGACGATTCCCAAAAGCCACGCAATCGCTTTTGGCATCCTGACGAATGTTGTCGCCTTTGCGATGCTCGGCTCGATGGTTAACCTGCTGAGCGCAGTGTTGACGCTGTGTGCGACACTGTTTTATGTGCTTGTGTACACGATGGCGCTGAAACGCACGTCCACGCAGAACATTGTGATTGGTGGAGCTGCAGGCGCGATTCCTCCGGCTGTCGGCTGGGTTGCTGTAACCGGCTCGCTTGATCTGCCGGCGATTTACCTTTTCGCCATAGTGTTTTTCTGGACGCCGCCGCATTTCTGGGCGCTGTCTTTGCTTTTGAAGGACGATTACGCAAGCGCGAATGTGCCGATGCTGCCTGTGGTTGCGGGCGTGGACGTTACAAAGAAATCCATACTTCTGTACACATTCCTGATGCTTGCACTGACGACTATGTTCGCATTGACCGGCGCTGTCGGGCTGATATATCTGGCGACTTCCGCTGCGCTGGGGGTGCTGTTCATTTACTATGCGTGGCGACTGATGCGGCGTCCCGGGATCGAGGGGGCAAAGCCGCTGTATCTATATTCGCTGCTCTACCTTGCGGCACTTTTTATGGTGATTATTGCCGATAGCCTATATAAGGTTACGTGGTACTCGTGGATATAGCTCGAATGACAGATTGGGCGCGTATAATCTTGACTGAGTCTAAACGCTCTGATAGATTTTCTACTCGGTGCGCTGGTGAATGGTAGGCGCATTGAGAGGCGGGCGGAGACGGCACAATTCGGCCAACAGGCAGTTCGTCGAAGCGAGTTGAAGTAGGCAACTAACGAGAGGGCATAAGTAACGATATGCTGAAAAGCGCAGTGAGCTTGAAAAGACTGATGAGCGCGGCGTTGCTGAGCGCGTTAGCCGCTCTGCTTACGGGCTGTAATGTAGTTACGCCAGATCATTCTCAATCTACTTTCGACACCCTTGGTCCGGTCGCGGAAAACCAGTTGTTCATCTTCTGGGTAATTTTCTGGGCTGGCCTGGTCGTTTTTATCGCTGTCGAAGGCGCGCTGCTCTACATGGTCTTCAAGTTCAAGCGCAGAGACGACCGAGATCCGAAGCAAACACATGGGAATACGCGCGTCGAGATCGCGTGGACCATTGCCCCGGTTATCGTGCTGATTGTAGCTGCCGTCCCGACGATTGATGGCATATTTTATGCTGACGCCGGCAGATTCATTGACTCCAACGGCGCTTCGCAGGAATTACAGGTAGACGTGATAGGCCACCAGTGGTGGTTCGAGTTCCGCTATCCGCACCCGGTCAATCCGGGCGAGCAGATTGCAGTCGCCAACGAGATGTATGTTCCGGTCGGCGAGCCGGTAATTTTCCTGCTTGATTCGGTAGATGTCATCCATAGCTTCTGGGTCCCGAAACTCGCGGGCAAGGTTGACATGATCCCGAACAACGACAACAAGATGTGGTTCGAGGCGTATGTACCGGGCGAATTCTTCGGGCAGTGCGCTGAGTTCTGCGGCGTGTCGCACGCGAATATGCGTTTCAAGGTTGTGGCCGTGCCGCGCGAGGAGTTCGATGCGTGGCTGATGCACCAGGCCAATCCTGCGCCGGAGCCTTCGGGTGCACTGGCGGCGCAGGGTAAGAAACTCTTCAGAGACGAGGGGTGCTCGGGCTGTCATGCCGACAGCAGCAGTATCATCAAACTGCGAGAGGATGGAGGGAGAATTCCGGGGAGAACCGGACCGATCCTGACGCATGTCGCGTCGCGCCTGAACCATCTTGGCATATATCGCAACTCGGATGTGGACTTCGAGGATATGAGCGGCTCCCGGCAGCTATATGTAAACTCGCAGGGCATACCGACGGACCGGAACACCGGGCAGCCGTTCGTCAACGAGGCGATGCTTCAGAATAACCTGAAGGTCTGGATAACGGATCCGGAGTCTCTGAAGCCGGGCAACCTGATGTCAAGGGACGGAGAGCCGTACATCGACCCGGCCAACACCCTGACGGAGCAAGAGATAGATGCGCTGGTCGCGTATCTGATGACGCTGAAATAGTGATGACAACGATATTATTGGACGAGCAGCAACAGCGCCGTCCTGACCGACGGAACAGAATGGGAGGCGAGGGATGACAACACTGGCGTTCCCCATACCCAGGCCAACACACCCAACAGGTATCTGGAACTGGATCACGACTATCGACCACAAGAAGATAGGCATCCTGTATGGCGTCACGGCGTTTATTCTGTTCCTTACAGGCGGCATCGAGGCTCTGCTGATGCGTATTCAGCTTGTGGGGCCAGAGCAGGACATTGTAAGCGCCGAGGTTTTCAATCAGCTGTTCACAATGCACGGGACGACGATGATCTTCCTGGCGATCATGCCGTTGAGCGCCGCCTTCTTTAACTACGTCATTCCGCTGCAGATCGGCGCAAGGGATGTGGCATTCCCTCGTCTAAATGCATTCAGCTACTGGACTTTCCTCGCGGGCGCGATAATCCTGAAGATTAGCTGGTTTACCGGCGGCGCGACCAATGCAGGCTGGTTCGGCTATGCGCCGCTCACCAGCGTGCAGCAGAACCCAGGCACCGGAATCGACTTCTGGATCGTGAGCCTGCAGGTGCTCGGTATTGCGTCTCTGGCGGCGTCTTTCAACTTCATGGTCACCATCATCAACATGAGGGCGCCCGGAATGTCCTTCATGCGGCTTCCGCTGTTCACCTGGATGACCTTCATTACGAACATCCTGATTGTTCTCGCGTTCCCGGTGATAACAGTGGCGCTGATCGAGTTGTACTTTGACCGCGGCTTTGGGATGAACTTCTTCAATACCGCGCGAGGTGGTGATCCCGTCCTCTGGCAGCATCTCTTCTGGGTGTTCGGTCACCCGGAGGTGTACATTCTCATTTTGCCGGCGATGGGCATCGTATCGGAGATACTACCCACCTTCTCCAAGAAACCGCTTTTCGGCTACCCGGCGATTGTGCTGGCAGGAGCCATCATTGCCTTTATGGGTTGGATGGTTTGGAGCCATCATATGTTCACCGTTGGTCTCGGGCCGATCCCGGTCACGGTGTTCACGATTACTACGATGGCGATTGCCGTACCCACTGGCATCAAGGTGTTTAACTGGATGGGCACCATGTGGGGAGGTGCGATGGACTTTAGAACGCCAATGTTATACGCCGTGGGATTTGTTGCCATGTTCACGATTGGCGGCATCAGCGGCGTGATGCACTCTATGGCGTCGTCCGACGCGCAGCAACAGGACACCTATTTCATCGTTGCGCACATTCACTATGTGCTGTTTGGCGGCGCGATATTCGCGATATTCGCCGGCATTTACTATTGGTTCCCGAAGATAACTGGCCGAATGTACAACGAGACTCTCGGCAAGATTAACTTCTGGATTACGATGGTGGGCTTCAACATTGCGTTCTTCCCGCAGCACTTCCTTGGATTGGACGGAATGCCCCGTCGCATCTACACCTACGACGCGAGTATGGGCTGGAACTTGTGGAACGGAGTGTCCACTCTTGGCGCAATAATACTGGCAATCGGAATCCTTGTTTTCATGCACAACATGGTGCGAAGCTGGCGCAAGGGAGAGCTTGCGGACGGCGACCCCTGGGACGGAAGGACACTTGAGTGGTCTATACCGTCGCCGCCGCCTGAGTATAACTTTGAAGAGATTCCGACTGTTTATGACAGGGACGACTGGTGGGCGCGCAAGCGTCGAGAGGTCAGGCGCGCCGTGCCCGTTGCCGGTGGGTCCGGCGATGATGAGGGACACGGGATTCACTTACCACAGCCGTCATATTGGCCGCTTGTGGTTGCTATCGGCATCTTCATTGGTGGCTTTGGACTGGTTTACCCAGTGGGATACTATTCGATTGCAATATTGGGTGTCTTTATCGGGACGGTTGGGGTGTACTCCTGGGCCTTCGAGCCGGTGAATGACCCTGAAGAAGGCGAAGAGCAGGCGGCTCACTAACCCGGAGGCTAATTTAAGTGGCACAAGCAACGGCGCACCACGACGAACACGAGCCGACGACAACCGGCCTGAACCACAGGAAGATGCTCATGTGGGCATTCCTGGGGTCGGACTGCATGTTCTTCGGTTCGCTGATCGCGACCTATCTGGTGTACAAGAACCGCAGTATTGCGGGCCCCCTGCCGGTGGATGTGTTCGACATCCCCGTAACGACCGTCAGCACTTTCGTCCTGCTGATGAGCAGTATGAGCATGGTGCTGGCTTATGCCGCGCTAAGGCGCAATAGCATGAAGGCATTCCGCATCTGGTTGGCTTCAACCTGTATGTTGGGGGCAACCTTCATCGCGTTTCAAGTGTACGAGTTCTACACCTTCGTTAACTATGAGCACAAAGTCTATTGTGCCGAGGTAGTAGATATCAGCGAACTCTCGCCTGTCAAGCAACAACTTGCAATGAAGTGTGGCACTGAAGCCGAACATAACGGCGTCGTCGAAGAGGTCGTGGGCCTGACGCCGAAGACCAATCTGTTTGGTTCGACCTTTTACACGCTTACGGGCTTCCACGGCGCTCACGTGACGTTGGGCATTGTGTGGCTGCTGTCGCTGTTCTTCCTGTCTTTCAAGAAAGGGATGGTTACGCCGGAAAGGGACCTGGACCTCGACTTAGCCGCCCTTTACTGGCACTTTGTTGATGTCGTATGGATCGTCATTTTCACCGTAGTGTATCTATTTGGAGTATTCCCCGGATTCTAGCTATTCGGATAGCACTGATTTCACCACCTTGAGGAAACGCGAATAATGCAAGAACACCAAGTCGCAGGAGAACATGTGGAGGAAGGGGCCCATAACGGGCATCCCACTCCCCTCACATACTTTAAGGTAGCCATTACGCTGTCTGTGCTTACGGCGTTTGAGTTCGGCCTCTTTTATCTGGAATGGCTGAGCTACGCCATTATACCTATCATGGGATTTCTATCCGCCGCGAAGTTCCTGCTGGTAGCGATGTTCTACATGCACCTCAAATATGACAGAGTCGGTATCGCGATCTTTGGCAGGGACGTCCCCATATTCTCACTGATGTTCGTGGCAGGGCTCGTGGTGGCTGCCGGCGTCGTATTCGCGCTAATGGGATTATTCGCCTTCTTTACAGGCGGCAGTTGATTGCTAAGAGTTCGCGGAGCTCTCTATCGAAGAACGCGAACTATGGCAGCATCATTCGACATCACAGGCAGCTCCCAAATGCCCCTGAGAACACACTAGGAGCATAGCTTGAACGAGATTGCTGGTTCGCTCTGGCTCCAATGGGAGGCCCACTGGGACGCGATGGCGGGACTTGCCCTGCTGTTAGGCGCATATCTCTATGGCGTCGGCCCCCTAAGGGAGCGATACCGGCTTGCCGATTACGCGGAGCCCCGTCAGATAGCGACCTTCTGCGCCGGCGTGGTGGTCATATTCTTCGCACTTGCGTCGCCTCTGCACATATTGAGTGAGCGCTTCCTGTTCAGCATGCACATGTCGCAGCACGTCCTGCTCACCTTGGTCGCTCCTCCCCTGCTCATTCTCGGCACACCGGACTGGCTCTTGAGGCCTCTGCTTCGGCCGAACTGGTCCTTTCGCATCGCACGCGTGCTGACTCATCCGGTGACCGCGTTCGCAGCCTTCAATGTGGTGTTCTCCATCTGGCATATCCCGGCCCTTTACAACTCTTCCCTCCACAGCGAAGTCGTTCACGCGGTCGAGCACGTTATGATGGTCTCAACTGCGGTTTTGATGTGGTGGCCGCTCACCAGTAACCTTTCGGAGCTGCCACGCCTAGATTACCCATTCCAGATGGGCTACCTATTCATCCTGTCCATAGCCCAGATAATCGTATTTGCTATAATTACATTCGCCGAGGAGCCGATCTACGAATTCTATGTACAGGCTCCCAGAATTTGGAGCCTGTCGCCACTGTTGGACCAGCAGCTCGGCGGCATTATAATGAAGGTCGGCAGCGGCGTTTACTTCGTCACACTGATGATAATAATCTTCTTCAAGTGGTTTAAACAGGAAGAAGCCATTAGGAAATTGGACTCTGAAGAACATTACGGTAAGAAGGAAGACGACGGCTGGGCGGACGGCCCTGCCTTGGAGGACAGTTACAGATGATGCAGCGATTTCTTTTGGCAATAGCAATTCCACTCCTCTCGCTGGTGGTGATTGCCGCGTATGCCGGCACGGTTGGTTTTACTTTCGTTCGTGTCCATCACGCGATGCATAATCCTTGGGGCGTGGTAATACTCGGCATGGCGCTGGTTGTCGGGGTTCCGCTTGTCGCATTTCTGGCGCAGAATGCGGTTGAGAAGGAGAACTAACCGATTCCAAGGTTGCATCGATGCTGGGCAGAAATTAGTACGGTGAACCTTGGTTGTCTCGCCGCTACGCGAGCATACCTGATGTCTCATTCTTGCCGCTCCGCTCATGCATGCAGTTGCGTAGGCTAATCGATGTTCCGGACACTCGATTGAACTCCAGCATTCCGCTATCCCTCACCTTGCCAGTCTTCGTACTGGTCGTATTCCTGCTTTCCTGCTCGTCTCTTCCGACACGAGAGGACTTCAAGGGAACGGCGTTCAGGGACGAAAGGCAAGCGCAAGACTTTGCCCTGACCGATCAGTTCGGCGTTTCAAGATCGCTGCATGGGGATTACGCCGGCGAGGTTGTGGTGCTGACATTCTTGTACACGGAGTGTCCGGATGTCTGCCCAGTTATGGCGAATCACCTGCGTGAGATTGCTACCGTATTGGAGGAAGAAGGCTCTGAAGCGCAGATCGTCGTGGTCAGCGTGGACCCTGAGGGCGATACGGTTGATAGCGTGCTCGAATACTCTAACCGCTGGAAGATGACCGATAGATGGACTTATCTGGTGGGGGAAGAGGCTGAGCTCAAAGAGGTGTGGAGGGCGTACTACATCGACCCTTATGTGCACGGACCTGGCAGGGCAGTGGAGACGCCCGTGGCGCAGTCTGCTGACAGACCATCAGGCGGTGTGAGCGCACTGGTTGAGCAGTCCGGGCGCGTCATTCACTCGGCCCCGATCTACATTATTGACGGTGAGGCGTTAATGCGGTCGGCATTCACACTGCCTTTTGAATGGCAGGATGTCATCCACGACGTCAAGCTGGTAGGCGGTTGAGCGACAGCGGGGGATGCGTGAAGTCCGGGCTATTGAGCCGGCTCGAGTTGCGACTTTGCCTGTTCGGCAATCTTGGTGAATGCTTCCGGGTCGCGGATGGCGATGTCGGCCAGCATCTTCCTGTTAATGTCGATACCAGCAAGCTTGAGGCCATGAATTAGCCGACTATAGCTTGTGCCATTTGCGCGCGCGGCAGCATTGATGCGGATATTCCAGAGCTTCCGCATATCGCCCTTCTTCTCCTTGCGGTGGGCGTAGGAGTAGGCGAGTGCGTGAATGATCGACTCATGGGCGCGGCGATATAGAGTATGCCGTACGCCCTGATGTCCCTTGGTCGCCTTAAGTAGTTTCTTGTGTCGGCGGCGCTTGTTGGTGCCGCGCTTTATCCTGGTCACCGGTTCATTTCTCCTTTGAACATACGAACCAGGCGACTAATGCAGTACGCCTGGTTCGTTAATTATATCCTGTTTTCGCGGAAGAACGCCACTCTTTGTTTGTGGCTTCGAGGCTATGCCACTCCGTAGGGCAGCAGCTTCTTGATGCGTGGCGCATCTGCCGGGCTTACGTCTATCTTGCCGTTAAACTGACGCTTGACCTTGTTGGACTTCTTCCGGCGCAGATGGCTCCGATGTCCCTTCATGCGTACGAGTTTTCCGGTAGAGGTTACGCGAAACCTGGCGCGCGCTCCTTTATGAGTCTTAAGCTTGGGCAACTTCTTTCTCCTGGGTCGTTTCTTCGTCTTTTTCTTTATTTGGGTTAGGCACAAGTGTCATGGCAAGGAAGCGTCCCTCAAATGCGGGAGGACGCTCGAGAAGTGCCTCGTCCACCAAGTCGTTCGCCACGGTGCGCAGCAACTGCATGCCCAGTTCCGGGTGAGCAATTTCGCGACCTCGGAACATGACGGATACTTTGACCTTGGCTCCGCTGTTCAGCAGCCGCTTTGCCAGCCGAGTCTTTGAATCTAAGTCATGCTGCCCGATACGGGTCTTCATTCGGACTTCCCGCAGTTCCTGCATTGCCTTGGCTTTACGAGCCTTGCGCGCTTCGCGTTCTTTGCGGGTGTTGTCGTACTTGAACTTGCCGTAGTCCATTATGCGACACACGGGTGGCCTTGCTGTGGGCGCGACTTCTACGAGGTCTAGGCCTCTTTCGTCGGCAATTTCAATTGCCTGGCGCGTCTCCATAACGCCCAACTGCTCTCCGCGGTCGTCCACGAGCCGGACTTCCGGCACACGGATACGATGATTGACTCGGTATTCTCTTGGTGGGATTCTGCTCACCTCTCCATATAATTTATGACCTGATTAGTCCTGTTATCAACAGAATATAGCATAAGGATTATGACTAGGCAATAGTGATACGCATCGTAACGATGCTTTCGTACTATTTGGGTCGGAACGTGCATGCTGTTCGTTCTTTCTAAGATTCGACCGTGAACTTGCCCCAGCAGGCGATCGCACCGTTTTCGCGCACGGCACAAGTACGATTTGCCTCACTCCTGATTGCGGTAAAACGACCGGCCGGTGGATCCGCTTGTCCGACATCGTTTGCTCCCCAGCAGGCGATTGAGCCGTCTTCGCGCAACGCGCAAACGTGGTTAGAGCCAGAACTGATAGCTATGAACCCTGTTTCTGGCTGTGGCTCCGGCTGCGGTTCGGGTTTCGGTTCAGGCTCCGGTTCCGGTTGTGAGTCAGAGGCGCAGAAGTCCAGCTCAAGACGGGCTAAGTCGTTGGTTTCTATGCTACGGAGTCCTTCAGGTATGCACCCGGTCAACCCATTCCTACTCAGGAAGAGATATTTTAGCTTAGATAGGTTACCCAACTCGCTTGGAATTTGTCCATTGAGTTGATTGTTGGATAGGTACAGCGTTGTCAGACTAGATAGATTGCCCAATTCCGGTGGAATCTGCCCACTCAGTTGATTGTCGCCTAGGACCAGCCATTCCAAATTAGATAGTTCACCCAGCTGCGAAGGGATCGAACCTTCCAATTGATTCTGGTTCAGAAGCAGCCATTCCAGCATTGACAGGTTGCCTAACTCGGGTGGAATCTGACCCTTCAGTTGGTTTTCGTTGATACGGAGCCATACCAGATTAGATAGGGCGCCCAGTTGGGATGGGATAGGTCCGCTCAGCTGATTGTCGAAGAGTATCAGATACTGCAAGTTGGATAGGTTGCCCAACTCAGGCGGAATCCGCCCGCTCAGTTGGTTGAAGTGCAGATCCAACCGTTCCAGTTTAGACAGGCTGCCCAACTCCGGTGGAATCCGCCCGTTCAGTTGGTTGTATTCGAGCTGCAGAACTTGGAGGTTAAGTAGGTTACCTAGTCGAAATGGAATCGACCCGCTCAGCTGATTGTCGTGGAGATTTAGAGACTGCAAGTTTGAGAGGTTGCCCAACTCGGGTGGAATCCGTCCAGTCAGCTGATTGTCGTAGAGATTTAGATACTTCAAGTTAGAGAGGTTGCCCAACTCGGGTGGAATCCGTCCAGTCAGTTGATTGTCAACGAGTGACAGAGCCTCCAGACTAGATAGGTTGCCCAACCAAGGTGGAATCTGCCCGCTCAGCGGGTTTTGACTGAGATTTAGGACCGTCAGATTGGCAAATCTGCTCAATTCCAGTGGTAGCGGCCCGCTCAGTTGGTTACCATCAAGTTCCAGCCATTTCAGGTCGGAGATGTTGCTTAATTCCGGTGGTATCTGCCCGCTCAGTTGGTTATCACTGAGGTCCAAGAAATCCAGGTTGTTAGAAAAATTGCCCAGTTGCGGTGGAATCGGTCCGCTCAGTTGGTTTACTGTGAGATTCAAACCCCGCAAGCAGGGAAGTTGTGCGAGTTGCGGCGGAATCGATCCGCTTAGCTGATTTCGACCGAGTTCCAGCGCTTGCAGGTAAGTAAGGCGTGCGAGTTGTGGAGGAATCTGCCCGCTCATCCGGTTGCCAAAGAGGCTCAGAGTTTGCAAGTTCTGTAGGTTGCCTAGTTGTGGTGGAATCGGTCCGCTCAGTTGATTGTGTCTGAGGTCCAATCCTCGCAACTGCGTAAGTCGTGCGAGTTGTGGCGGAACTTGCCCGATCAGCCCGTTGCCTCTAAGTTCCAGTCTCGTAACGCGGCCATTGTCCTCGGCTGGTCCGGTCCCATAAAGGGAGTAACAGCCGAGACGCCCGAGATAGTTGTGGGGGTATCCAGTGGTGACACCGTACCATTGACCGATTGGCAGGTCGCTGAGCCACAGTTGGTCTGATTTTCCCAGTTGGGACCGTCGGTCGCATTGTAGAGGGCTATTAGAGCCGCACGATCCGATGCCGCATCCTCAGCCTGCGCGTTTGCAGTGTTAGGGACGGAGGAAATTTCGAGCATCAAGAAGCTCAGTGCTGAAATGGTAACGATGACCCCTCGCACTGAAATAAGAATGCGATTCATGCCAAGAATGCGAGCGAATAACTGTTTGTCAAACGTTTCAGGTGGTGTGTGCTCCGATCTCCGAGACTCTACACCCATCAAGGAGGACGATGAACATGGAGAACTAGTTTATCATTGAACAGCGTTATCTGTCCTCTCACTTAATGCGGCTGTCCAGGGTTGGGGCTAACTGCGTTGGGCGGACTCTGCTGCTATGCGCTCGACGACTTCCGAGACGGGTATGGCCCCCAGATTTTCGCCTGAGCGGAGGCGTACAGCCGCGGCTTCTGCCGTTGCTTCACGGTCGCCAACGACGAGCATGTAAGGTATCTTCTGCAGCTGAGCCTCGCGGATCTTGGCGTTCATACGCTCATTGCGGCCGTCCGTGTGCGCGCGGATTCCGGCAGCATCCAACTGTGCCAGCACGGAGTCGGCGTATTCGATGTGGCGGTCCGCGATGGGAATTACAACCGCTTGGACCGGGGCGAGCCATACGGGGAAGGCGCCGCCGTAATGCTCGATGAGCGTTCCTATGAAGCGTTCAAGCGAGCCAAGTAGCGCGCGGTGGACCATATACGGCCGGTGTTCCTGTCCGTCCTCGCCTATGTATGTCAGACCGAAGCGCTCCGGCAGGTTGAAGTCGAATTGCACGGTTGTACATTGCCAGAGCCTGCCGATGGCATCACGGATGTGGACGTCTATCTTAGGGCCGTAGAACGCGCCGCCACCCTCATCGACCTCGAAGGGTATGCCGCGCTGTTCCAGCGTCTGCCGCAGCGAATCGGTCGCGAGTGCCCACTGCTCAGGCGCGCCGACAGCTTTTTCCGGGCGTGTGGACAGCATCACATCGAATTCGCTGAACCCCAGCGCCTCGAGGAGGTGAAAGTTGAGATCCAGTACGCTGTTGACCTCATCGACCACCTGGTCGGGTCGGCAGAAGATGTGGGCGTCGTCCTGAGTCATCCCGCGCACACGAAGCAGGCCGTGCAACACACCGCCGCGCTCGTAACGGTAGACCGACCCAAGCTCGCCGACACGCATCGGCAGGTCGCGGTAACTTCGCATTGCCGTGCCGTAGTACATTATGTGGAAGGGACAGTTCATGGGCTTGAGGTAATAGTCCTGACCGTCCATGTCCATTGCGGCGTACATGTTCTCCTGGTAGAAGTCGAGATGACCGCTGGTCTCCCAGAGGGTCGAGCGCCCGATATGCGGCGTGTACACGAGGTCGTAGCCAGCGTTGTAGTGCTCCTGCTTCCAGAACTCTTCGATGATTCCACGCAGCCGAGCGCCCTTTGGATGCCAGATGATCAGGCCGGGACCTGTTTCGTCATGCATCGAGAACAGGTCGAGCTCTCTCCCGAGCAGCCGGTGGTCCCGGCGCCTCGCCTCTTCGAGGCGGTGTAGGTGTTCGTCGAGCGCGTCTTGCGTCTCGAAAGCGGTGCCGTAGATTCGCTGGAGCATCGGTCGTTTCTCGTCGCCACGCCAGTACGCGCCAGCGACGCTGAGCAACTTGAACGCCGGTATTTTGCCGGTGGACTCCACATGAGGCCCCGCGCACAGGTCTTCGAACGCCCCATGCTTATAGGTTGAGATAGCCTCGTCGTCCGGAATCTCTTTGATGATTTCCAGTTTCAGTGGTTCGTCGGCATTCAACTCCAATGCCTGATCTCGCGGGTATTCGCTGTACTCGAATGTGAAGTCATCAGCGATTACAGCCCTCATTCGCTCTTCTATCTTTTCCAGATCCTCGTCGCGGAATGGTTTGGGCGCAAGGAAGTCATAGTAGAAGCCGTCCTCAGTGGGCGGTCCGATGGCGAGCTTGATGTCCGGGTACAGCTGCGTTACGACATCCGCCATAACGTGAGCTGCTGAATGGCGAATGCGTTCCCGCAGGTCTGCGAGATCGGAATCCTGTTTAAGGGTCATTTCGTTGTCCTCCAATGCCTGTTGAGTGAGTCGGCTATCATGCAGCGTAAGCCGTGCCTTCGCTCTGATACGATTCTATGCGGAGTGAATTATGGTTATTTCCACAGTTCAAACAGAAGCCTCCCGCGTTGCGCCGAGGGCAACGGGAGGCTGCGTAGTTAAGTGATGGTCTTGATATGAGCGTACTATACGGTTCCCAAGAGTGAACTCTCACTGCTGTCCGGTGATTGTCGCTTTCTGCATTTTAGCGAGGGGCGCCGTGTGCGGTCAAGAATATTGTGCGTCTCAGCTTGAATAATGCACATCGGGACGCCTCAGTAGTTGAAGGCGTCCCGATGCGAGTGTTCGTTCGTTAGTAACTGCGTGTCTATGTGAGCTGACGCAGACGAGGATCGAGCTTATCGCGAAGCCAGTCCCCTATGAAATTCAGAGCCATAACGGTGAGGAAGATGGCCACTCCCGGGAAGAAAGAAATCCACCAAGCGTCGCGCAGATAATTGCGACCGTCGGCAATCATGGAGCCCCAAGTCGGAGTGGGCGGGGGAATGCCCGCGCCAAGGAAGCTCAGGAATGATTCCGCCAATATTAGCTGACCAGAGCGAAGCGTAGCGATGACGAGCACGGTGTTTATGACACCCGGCAGAATATGCATCAGCAGTATGCGTGGAAGGGATGCGCCTGCAATGCGCGCAAGTGCCACATAGTCACGTTCCCTGAGCGATAATACTTCGCCTCGCACATTTCGTACAAATCCTGCCCATGTGAGTACCGCAAGTACAATAATCATGGTCGTCAAACTTGTGCCAAGCACAAGCGCTAGCACCATGGCGACTAGCACAAAGGGCAGTCCGAGAAAGATGTCAACTAGGCGCATAATGACTTCGTCGATAAATCCGCCGAAGTAGCCGGCGATCAAGCCTAGAGCCGTGCCGATTATCGTGCCGAACACCAGGGAGAATGCCATCACCATCAGGGATATGCGAGCGCCATAGAACAGTCGACTGAGGAGGTCGCGCCCGATGGTATCCGCCCCGAGAGCGTAAGTCCATGTGCCATCCGGATACCATACCGGCGGTGCATTTCGGCTGCGGAGATTACTGAAGAGAGGATCGTGTGGCGATACGAGGGGAGCTAGCACCGCGACGAAGACCATTACGGCCAAGATAACGATCGGCAGTATCGGCCAATTTCTGATGAACAGAAGCACGCGGAGGAACAAGTTTGAGTTTCGGGCGGCCAGCCTGACCTCGAAGTCCTGTTGCGTCTGTACCTGCGCCATTCTTCAGACTTCTCCTTATGAGTATCGAATTCGAGGGTCAATGAAGGCGTACAAGATATCCACAAGGAAGTTTGTAGCAATGAATGCGGCGGTGAACATCAAGGTAACAACTGCCAGCACTGTGAAGTTGTTTGTCCAGACGGCTTCAACGGCAAACCTTGCAAGTCCGGGCCACGCAAACACCACCTCGACCGAAATCGAACCGGTGATAAATCCGGCGAGCAGAACGCCGGAATATGTAAGTGGTGCGATGGAAGCGTTCTTAAATGCGTGCTTCCAGATAACCGAGTTATACTTGACACCCTTCGCTCGTGCCAGCTTTATGAACTCCGAGTCGAGGACTTCAAGCATTGCTGAGCGCACCAGCCGCACATAACCCGCCGCTGCGAACCAAGCCAATGTCGAAGTGGGCAAGACGTAGTGTTTCAGCGAAAAGCCTTCACCCATTGTGCCGCTTGGAAGCCAGTTTAACCAGACCGCGAATATGAGGATGCTCAGAATTGCGATCCAGAAGACCGGTAGAGTCTGCCCCAAGAGGGCAAACGTACGTCCGATGTAATCTGGGATGCTTCCGCGTTTGACGGCGGATAAGACCCCAAGTGGGATGCCTATTAGCGTAGCGAGTATCCAAGCAGATACGGCGAGTTTCAGGGTTGGTGCGATCTTAACTGGAATCTTGTCCGCAATCTTGTGGCGGTCGGTGAGATCTCTTCCCAGATCGCCCCGCATCAGGTCCCAGACCCACAGCGCGTACTGGACCGGTATGGGCTTATCGAGGTTAAGTTGCCGAGATAGTTCTTCCCAGGTCTCTTCCGTTATGCCATAGGCATCGTCAGGTAGCAGGAGTACGCGTGGGTCTCCCAACAGGCGCGAGACGCTGAAGATTATGAGTGTTGCCCCGACGAGGGCTAGGAGTGATGTGAAGAATCTTCGAACGATGAAGCTAGCCATAAGTCTGCACCAGTCGTAGGGGACTTTTGAGGTGTACCAGGACTGCGGTCGCGCGGCCGCAGTCCTGGTAGTTGCTATTTCAAACTAGAAGTTCAAATTTTGTTACTTCAGCTTGATCCATTCGATCTCGCTGATGCCGCCGTTGCGGAACTGTAGCATTGGGCGCATTCCCTGTGCCCAGGTTTCTCCGTCAATCTTGTTTACGTTGTAAAGCGCGTTTGAAGGCGCTTCGATGATGGCGGGCATAAGCGCCCACTCATGGAAGTACTTCCGCATATCCACGGTCGCCTGATACAGGGCATCCTGGTCAGCAGTTTCGTTCTTAATCTTGTTTACCTCGGCTGCCTTCGGCAACTCAATACCGTGGTTGTAGCCGTTGCGTCCGTAGCTGCTCCAAATCTGTTCGAGCGGCCAAGTCGAGGGGCCACCGCAGCAAGGGTGCATCCTCAAAACCGGGAAGGTACGGGTTACAAGTCCCGGCCTGATTGTGCTGTACGTACGACGGTCGTGGACGGCAGAAATGTTGAAGTTGTTCAGCCAGTCTGCCGCAATGGCGTCCGATAGTTCAACGTCTTCGTTGCTGAGACCGGCCCAGAATGTAACTTCGAAGCCGTCGGCGTAGCCTGCCTCGGCGAGTAGTGCCTTTGCACCTTCTACGTCGTATGGCAGCGCCCACTCGTCTCCGAACTCGAGCATTACCGGATCGTTAAGTGTCTGTCCTGCGAGATATGCGGGCTGTCCGAGATTGCCGAGAATGACTTCATTGAGCACTTCGCGGTCAATCGCCATACTGAGGGCTTTACGCACCTTGAGAGAACTCTGCATGGAAGCGGTGTCAGGGTTAAACTGGTCGCCACCATCTTCAAATGGGTCACCTACCCAAGGGAGCTGAGTTTCACGGACGGTTTCCAGCTTGTCGCCAGTCACTGCGTGGTAGTACTCCCAGAAGTTGCCGCCGAACGGGAATGCGTGGGTGTTCGCAATGCCTTCAGGAGCCAGGGCGAACTCACCGGAATCCAGCATCGCCTTCCAGTCTTTGAGCGCGAGCTCAGAGATATGAGCTTCGCCAGTTTCTAGCTGAGCGCGACGCACGGATGGCTCTGGTACTTCAATTGCTCGCACGTTCTCGACGAAGGGAGTCTTCTCCCAATGGTCGATAACCGCACTCATGAACATACCATTCTGTGCAACCCAGCCGTCCATCACGAGGGGACCGGTACCTACGATGTTGGTCCTCATCCACTCATGGGCTTCCTCTTCGGTAGAAAAGCCGTTGACCTCCATAATGGTCTCAACGTGGGGGAAAATGCCCGTGCCTTCGCTGATGTCGGTCATAATCTGAGCAAGCGTGTGCCCGGCGAAGCTGTCCCAAGTGATGCGGAGGTTATAGTCGTCCAGAGGCTCAAGGTCTCCGATTGCGATGTCAATGCTGCCTGAAGTGTCGTGCCTGGCTTCGGGAGTAAACGACGGCAATAGGGCTTTGTATGTCCACTCGATGTCTTTGGCTGTCATTTCCCCATGCCCCTTGTGGAACATGACGCCCTGGTTCAATTCAAAGTCAGTATATGAGAGGTCGGGGGCAGTCTCCCAGGCTCTCGCCAGCCAAGGTGCCGCTGTAAGCGCGCCACTTTCGGTGCGGACTGCCTTGAGCAGCGATTCCTGGTTATTTACGTATGTAAGAGTTGAGCACCAGAGGCAGTCTGTGGGGAAGCCACTGGGTGTATGCACGCTCACAGTTGATGTAATCAGCGTACCTACGGGCTTGGCGACCTCCTCTGCGGCCTGTCGAACGATTGGCGCGGCAGTTGCGGCGGGAACCGCTGTCGCTGCGGCGGGAGGCGGCCTCGACGCGGGCGCCGTTGACGTGGGCCAAGGCGAGCTCGCAGACCTCGCGGGGCG
>MPND01000078.1 GCA_002238855.1 SAR202 cluster bacterium bin90 | reverse complement strand
ATTGCAGAATTATGTTGCCTGCCTGAGATTTCCGGGGTCGGCAGGTTCAGATGTGAAAACGCGTCTGCTAGATGTGGTGTGGCCCAGTTCATGCACGTGTGGAGGAGGGGGGGGGGGGGGGGGGGGGGGGGGGGGGGGGGGGGGTGGTGGGTGGGGGGCGGGGGGGTCGGCAGGTTCAGATGTGAAAACGCGTCTGCTAGATGTGGTGTAGCCCAGTTCATGCACGTATGACGAAGGGGTGCTGGAAGAGCGGGGAGATGCTATGCGGTTCGTTGCGCCGATATGGGTCAGACAGGCAGGGCAATCGCATTTTGACAAAGTCAAAGAGATGTCCAGAATGAAAAGGTCAATCTTGACAAAAGGGAGACCTGATGGACAGTTCAATAGCGGCTATGTTGCGGAGAGGTTCTCCGCGCTTGAGGACCCACGAACCGGACGAGCCAAGCGACACAACCTGATAGATGTGGTGGTGGTAGCAATTTGCGCGGTCATCTGCGGTGCCGACTCGTGGGTGGACGTGGAGGTGTTCGGCAAGTCGAAGAAGGCCTGGCTGAGTCGGTTTCTAGGTCTCCCTGACGGGATTCCCTTCTACGACACCTTCGGCAGAGTGTTCGCAAGACTGGACTCCGTGCAATTTGAGAGATGTCTCAAAGAGTGGGTAGGTACGGTCAATGAGGTGATGGAAGGTCAGGTGGTGGCGATAGACGGCAAGACGGTGCGCGGCTCACGGGACGGAGCGGTCGCCAAGTCCGCAATTCACATGGTGAGTGCCTAGGCATCCGGCAATCAACTGATTCTGGGTCAGGTGAAGGTTGCACATCGTTCCAATGAGATAACGGCGATACCTGAACTGCTCAACGCTCTGGACGTGCTCGGATGCACTGTGACGATTGACGCTCGGGCTTGCGAGTTTGAGGTAGAGCAGGTCGGATGAGAAGCGCCGTCGCGTCTATAGATGGGGAAACTTGGGCCGCCAACGGATTGGGAAATGCGCCGGTTCAGTGGTCGGACCCTGCCGTGGCTGCGCCTGATTCTAGCAGCTTGTTCTTAAACTGGGCGTCGTGCTGCCTCCTTCCGTCGCTCATGGACGTGATCCTTCATCCCCCTTCTGCGTGACTGAACGACATGCTCATCCCAAAGGCTTGACCGCCTCGCCGAAGTGAGCCAGCACAGATGCATCGAGAGCGTCGGACTTGGCCAACTTCCCAGTCGCCTTGGCGAAGTCGGGCACCTGTCTTGGGTTGACTACGACGACCGGCAACTCCTCGGCAGCCAGAGCTGCCACAAGCGGCAGTTCCAGACCGCCATACGCCTCCAGTACCACCTTCTGAGGCTCCAGGGTCTTCAGCCGGTAGACCAACTACCTGAGTCCTGCATCGTCATTGGCGACTGCCCATCCATCGTCCGACGGCCGGACAGCGACATCCACCTGTACCTTGGCTACATCAATGCCTAAATAGATCGCTTCCTGTTCCATGAGAACCTCCTGCCGGTCTGTCGCACTCACTCCACGTCCGTGAAGTCACTATTGAGAATATTCACGAGATATACAGGGGCGAGGCAAAAAGATGCCAGCGCGCGCTATTTTTCCTCCTGTTCGCGCTCTTAGTCCAAATTCGTCTTGAATGAACCATAATTGTACACTTATGGTTATAAAATAGTTTTATTTATTATGCACCTATTATGAGGCGCTCGTTATAATGGCGAAGAGCAGCACCCGTACTGCTCGCAATCTAGGCTGGTGGCGCTACCTGGAGGCTATATCAGGCTAGTCAAACAGCAAGGGAATGCAAGTGTTGTGCGCCGGAAACTGTAATTCCAGGTGGTTGTTGAGGACACGGGAGACACGAGATCGACGTGGGCGGACAACAACGTGTGTCCGCGCGAAGTACTCATACCGTGTGCGTCCGCTGGGCGAACACGGCGAAGGCGATTTTTCGGCCAAAGCGGCAGCGATAACTGAGGAATAGCACTTTCAAATGTGCAGTATAGATTCGAGCGGTGCGACGGCCTGAAATGTACGCGTGTTCGGGCTGCCGCAGCCTATCCAAAGAGAAGATTCGTCAAGTTGATCCAATCCATTCCGCAACGAGCAACTTGCATTGAGGAGAAACTTGCAATGGGGAACTTTCTGCACATCAACCACATACCTACGAAGTTTCGCCTCTTGATTGCCGTTGCTCTTATCTCGTCAGCGCTGTTTTTGGCGCTCATGGCAGCTACAGATGCAGTCGACGCGCAGCAATCCACGTCGCCCTGTGAGAACGGCACCGTAGTGCCCAACCCCAGCGAGAATAAGGGCTTGGTCGCCGACTGCGAACTCCTGTGGGCGATGAAGGCCGGCTTCACCAACGGCGACGACAAGCTCTCCAGCTGGAACGCTACCACTGCCTTAAGCCGCTGGGTAGGGGTTCAATTCTTCGGCACCAAGAACAGGGTAAAGTCCTTGGCCCTCTATGATCTGAGCTTGGCGGGAACCATTTCGATGCCCGCAAGTCTGGTTCAGGCGGGGGGACTGTCTGAATTGACTCATATGTATCTCGACCGCAACAAACTTAGCGGCTCAATCCCCTCTGAGTTGGGCAGCCTATCTAATCTGACTTGGCTGGGGCTCTCTAACAATCGGCTTAGCGGCTCTATCCCTTCTGAGCTCGGCAGCCTGTCCAAGCTGATTTATATGTATCTCAACGGCAACCAGCTTAAAGGCTCCATCCCCTCTAAGTTGGGCAGCCTGTCCAAGCTGATTCATATGTATCTTAACGGCAACAAGCTTGAAGGCTCCATCCCCTCTAAGTTGGGGAACATGTCCAAGCTGGTTGTGCTGCATCTCGGCGACAACAAATTGAGCGGCTCTATCCCCTCTCAGCTCGGCAACCTGTCCAATCTTCAAGGGATGAGCCTCGAAGACAACGGTCTGAGCGGCTCTATCCCCTCTGAGCTGGGCGGCTTGTCCAAGATGACTTGGCTATACGTTTCAAAAAACAAACTCACTGGCTGCATACCCGTGACGCTGCGCAGAGTGACAGTTAACGATTTCGGTAAGCTTGGGTTGCCGTACTGCGATGCCGTGTCTTCCACGCCTGAGCCCACGCCCTCGACTACGCCCGAGCCCACGCCTGGGACTACGCCTGAGCCCACGCCCGGGACTACGCCTGAGCCCACGCCCTCGACTACGCCCGAGCCCACGCCTGGGACTACGCCTGAGCCCACGCCCGGGACTACGCCTGAGCCCACGCCTGGGACTACGCCTGAGCCCACGCCTGGGACTACGCCTGAGCCCACGCCCTCGACTACGCCTGCGCCCACGCCCGGGACTACACCTGCACCCACGCCCGGGACTACGCCTGCGCCCACGCCTGGGCAGGCAATTATCTGCTCCAATGGCGTGGTGGTGCCCAATCCCAGCGAGAATGGGGGCTTGGTCGCCGACTGCGAACTGCTGTGGGCGATGAAGTCAGGCTTCACCAACAGCGATGCTCTGCTCACCAGTTGGAATGCCGATACTGCCATCAGCGACTGGGCAGGACTGAGAGTTTCGAACCAGCCGGCAAGGGTACGGAGCTTGAGTCTGGCTAACAAAGCCTTGACGGGGACCATTTCGATGCCCGCCAGTCTGGTACAGGCCGGAGGATTGTCCAATCTGACATTCCTGCTTATCAGCGGAGGCAGGATGAGCGGTGGGATTCCCTCTGAGCTGGGCAACCTGTCCAACTTGGAGACGTTGAATCTGTCCAACGACCAGTTGAGTGGCGAGATTCCCTCTGAATTGGGCAGCCTGTCCAACTTGGAAGAATTATTTCTCCACAACAACCGGTTGAGCGGTGGGATTCCCTCTGAGCTGGGTAGCCTGTCCAGCCTGGACAGTCTGCTTCTAGTAAACAACCAGTTCAGCGGGTGCATACCTGCGGCACTGCGCGACGTGGAGTATAACGACTTGGACGAGCTTGGTCTGTCCTACTGCGATGACGCAACTTCCACACCTACGCCTACACCGACGACGGCGCCTACACCTACATCGACACCGGTGGTCGGTAAGCTGCCCACGGATGACCCACCGTTGAACTTTCGCGTCACCGGCTTTGGCGCAGACCACATTGGTCTTGCTTGGGAGACTCCATACAACAGAGGAATCACCAACTATGTGCTGCACAGATACGAGCACAACGGCACCGAGTTCGTCTCCTCTCAACTTTCAGAAGATGGCAACGTGAGTGGCGGAGGCGGAGCGACCCTGGCCAGCCAGAACCTGACTCCGGATACGCTCTACAGGTACGACCTGACACTCAGGAACGACTCGGACTTCGTCATCATTCAGGAGTTCCTTCAGGTGCGGACGCGGGCAACTTCCGCCCCGCCTGAACAGTCTGACGACGCAAGCCTTAGCGCCCTCGCACTTAGTGGCGTCGAGTTCGACACGCAGTTCAGCACAACCAGTTACCGGTACAGCGGGAGCGTCACAAGTGACACCACCCAGACGACTGTGACAGCAGCACCGAGCGACGCTGCAGCGAGCTACGCGGTCAAGCTCGGCGGAACGGTGGACGATGACGGGGTCATTGACCTCGTCCCGGGAAGGAACGTGATCACGGTTCACGTCACTGCGAAGGACGGCGTCACAACCCGCATCTACACCGTTGTGGTAAGCCGCGCGAAGCTGGCAAACGATCTTTCTTCGAACGCGTCGTTGCGCTCACTCTCGTTGAGAGGGGTCGATATCGGTACATTCGACTCCGGGACCAACTCGTACAGTGCGCAGGTGGCGCATGAGGTGTCCGAGACCACTGTTACGGTTATGCGGGGCGACGTTGAGGCGAGTCACGAGATAAGGCTGGACGGAGCGCTGGACGCAGACGGTGTCCTCCCGCTCAATGTGGGAGAGAACGTAATCACGGTAAAGGTAACTGCCGAAGATGGAGAGACCACGCACACGTACACAGTAACCATAACCCGTGCCGAATCGGCTGCATCTGACCCCGAACCGACGCCCACCCCGGAACCGATCGACGCGTGTGTGCAGTCGGTGGAGGCAAACGGCACGGTCGAGGGGTCCTGGGACGACGCTTGCCTGTCCGGGAAGGAAGCTCCGGGTGGCGCCGGCGAGAGGTATGCGCGCTTCTACACGTTTACGCTGGACGAGTCGGCAGACATCGTCATTTCACTGCGTTCTGACGAAGACACTTATCTCTACGTGCTTGACGGTCACGGCAAGAATGGAGACGCACTGCACGAGCACGACGACATCGAGAACTTCGGACTCGATACCAACTCACGGCTGTCCGTAACGCTCGAGCCCGGCAGTTACACAATCGAGGCGACGACGTATTTGCCTCAAACTTCCGGCGACTTCACGCTTGCGATTGAAGGGCTGGGCGAGGCAGAAGTGCCGTCGCCGGTTCCGCAGCCTGAGCCTGAAGTGGACGCCTGTGTGGAGTCTGTTGACGCCGACGGGACTATAGAAGGTAGCTGGGTTAACACATGCCCGTCGGACACGGAGGCAGAACCATGGAGGGGATACAAGTACTCTCGCTTCTACATGTTCACCCTCGATGAGGCTTCGGACGTGACCATCACGCTGAAATCGGATGAGGACACGTACCTGTACCTCCTTAAGGGGCACGGCAGGCACGGAGAGATTCTTTACGAGAGAGACGACATCGTCCTGGGAGAGGATACCAACTCCGAGCTGTCGGAGACCATGGACGCGGGCAACTACACCATCGAAGCCACTACATACTACGTGGAGAAGACAGGTGACTTCACCCTTACGATCGCAGGATTGGCCGCAACTCAATAATTCCATCCCTTGGGCCAGCCATTGGGCATCGCACCCGCGGGGTCTGGGCGCCCCAGTATGGTCGTCCTACCGCAGTAGATGTTCAGGATTCTACGCTGGACCTATGCGGTGACAACGGGGTGCTCCATGATGTCGTGGCTTGGACGGGGCATGCCGACCGGGTGCTGCTGAAAAGCTGGGCTGAGGCCACTGGCGGGAACTTCGACGTAGTCAAGGAGAGACTGCCTGATAGACGACAGACAAGACGGTTCCTCTTGCTGCCGGAGCGAGCGCTGGCACAAGGAAATACTATTAAGAACTGCACAAGAAACGATCCCCAGGGGAGGGAGGCGTAAATGGATTTTAAGGCATTTGCCGGAGTCGGTAAGGTGACGTATGCAGGCGGCGTCTTCAGGATGCCACGCTGCCACAAGATGAGACGCAATAGCCTGATTGACCCGCACCACAAAACGAGGCTAGCCGCTGAGAAGTGCATTCAGAAATCGGATTCAGAGTTGGAGTTGATGGGTAGTCTTGATAGCAGGCCAAACGATAATACAACCTGGTATCCAATGGTGCGCTTGTCCCGCACAATGTGAGCCACTCTGGTCTCCGTTTCCGGCTGGCTTAAACTCAAAAGGCTGGTTCGTCACCCTTACAACTCAATGAGATGGAGATTCATTGGTGTGGTTCTCTAGCATCATCAATACCGTCGGAGCCCTGTTTATCGTGCCGGCTGTATTCGGAGCGCTTTTATTTGCCCTGCTGGCGTTCTGCGGCCTGCTGTGGTCTCCATTCGCCGCCATTAGATGCGCTCGGGTCGCCAGGGGACGAGGACTGAATACATCTCTTTTCGCATGGAAGGGGTTTGCGTTTTCGCTATTGTACCTATTCCCTCGGTCTTACCTGATGGCGCGAATACAAGGAGCAGAAGCTTCTAGGCTCTGGGTCGGTTTCGCTTATGTAGTCCTGTACTATGTGTGGCTGGTTGTGGGCATCATTATCGTCATCGCCTTCATAGCGGCAGAATTGCCGAAAGCGCTAAACCCGGACCCCGCACTTCCCGGCGAAGCGAACGACCTCAATGCGCTCATCTACTTGATGCTCGCGCCGTTCATCAACGCAATATTGTGGGCCGTGTCGCTCCTGCTCCTGATTCGCCGCGACCGACTAGACCGAAGGAACCAGGGAGACACAGCCGCATCGTCAGCAAGCGCATATACGGACCCGGAAGGTGCAACCGCGGCTATAATCCCGGACCGTGCATATACCAACCCATTCGGCTTTTCGCTCATCGGCGCTGCCACCACTCTGTTCCTGGGTATCATATCGATCGGACTGATGTTTGAGGTCTTCTAGCCAATATCGATACGAATGGATAGATTCGGCAGTATCTGTTTCTTCATTAATAGAGCGCGCTCCATCTGGGAGCTACATATGCAGTTTCTAAGGAAGTCTGGGAGGAATACATTCGGATGCAAGTTTCTGAGCGAGATAATGAAGTGTGCTTCCACGGAGGAGCGTCATTCGAGGCGATCGGTGCCGACTTCGGCAGGCTCGACCGTGTTCAGGAGGTCATCAGCGCCGATGTGCTGGACGCCTGGTTTCCTCCGGCTCCGGCAGTGCTGGCCCGGCTGCGGGAGTTTCTCCCCTGGATTGCAAGAACTTCACCGCCTACGGATTGCGAAGGTCTCCTGGAGACCGTAGCGCACTGCCGGGGAGTGCCCGAGGACTCGATAGCCGTCGGAGCGGGATCGTCGAACCTGATCTTCCTCGCTCTGGGGGAGTGGCTGAACCCCTCCAGCCGCGTGCTGCTGCTCGATCCCACTTACGGCGAGTACGCTCACGTATGCGAGAACATCATCGGATGTCGAGTGGACCGTCTGAGGTTGAGTGCGAGCAAAGGATTCGAAGTTGACCCGGGGCAGCTGGCCGAAGAAGTAGCGAAGGGATACGACCTGGTCGTGCTGGTCAACCCAAACAACCCCACAGGCCAGCACATTCCGAAGGCGGAGCTGAAGCGCCTCTTTGAGGCGGCACCTACGTCCACCACATTCTGGATCGACGAGACATACGTGGACTATGCGGGCGCCGATCAGTCACTGGAACGGTTCGCTTCCTCAAGCCCCAACGTGATCGTATGCAAGTCGATGTCCAAAGCGTATGCTCTCAGCGGACTGAGAGTCGGGTACCTCTGCGGTAATCCTGAGGTTATCCGCAGCCTTCGTCGGCTTACTCCCCCGTGGGCAGTCAGCCTGCCGGGGCAAATCGCCGGTGTGACAGCGCTGCAGGACCCCGCATACTATGGCGAACGTTATGAGGAGACGGCGATATTGCGCGAAGAACTCTCCAGGGAACTGGTGTCGGTCGGCATACAGTCGATAATCCCCGGCGTCGCCAATTTCCTTCTGTTCTACCTTCCTCCCGCAGTCCTGTCCAAGCCTGAATTATTCGACGGATGTGCTTCACGGGGGCTGTACCTGAGGGACCCCTCTGTGACTTCGCCCGCCCTAGGGCCACGGGCAGTCAGAATCGCCGTCAAGGACCGGACGACCAATTGTCGGATGATCGAGATCCTAGGATCTGCCCTAAATTGACATCCGGTAGGGCGTACTTTCGCCTCGGGGATTGAAGGCTTACTAGAGAGGGGTCTGTGATGCCTGTGCATTGCAGGCTCACGGGCAAGTGGTATTTTCAGTGTCAAAGGGGCTTCCGTGGCGACAGATTTGCCGAGTTCTGGTTCTTGTGAAGGTGAACTGGTAAGTCTTTGCAAAGACAGCTACAACGAATTCAGAGATCGTATCGCGCCCTCCGCCGAAGAACTGGCGAGAAGAGACTATCCGGGTAAACATACTCGCCCTCTTGCCGGGCCGAGAACGCATCGCCGGGTGGCACACGACTTAGTAAGGGTTCGCAAACAGTCGAAACGGTATAGGTGCGGTGGTCCTCCATTCCCTTGATGTCAACAAATCTGTACATTCGAGATATCAGACTTTCCGGACGCCCGGCAGCCTTGGGATCACGAATGATGGGGGATGCTCCGGAGTCCATGGGCTGAGACCGGTACGATTGTCCGGTGGTGAAGGTCACGACCAACAGGTAGGGCCATGAGCGGCGATGCGCGGCAAATAGGGCCCCTCTTATTTCTCGTTCACCCTGAACTTGTCGAAGGGCCGTCCAGAAACACCGGGAAGCGAAATTGACCTGCTGAGGCGGCTATGCCGTGCTAGGATGTTCGCACAGGAGGGCTTTCAGAATGACTACGACTATTACAAATACAACCATTGTGACTTGCGACCCGCAGCGGGCGGTGTACTACGGCGCAGGGATGGCAATAGATGAGGGACGCATCTCGGCGATAGGGCCCAGTGATGAGATCGAGGCGCGCTATCCTGACGCGGATCGTGTCGATGGGCGCGGGCGGGCGGTGTTTCCAGGTATGGTCAACTGCCATACTCATATGCTCGCCACTGCCGACCGGGGCGTACTGGAGGACTTCGGGTTTCCGACGACGCTCAGGTTTCCGACGACTGGCCGGGGGCTGCTGGACCCGGAAGAGCGCAACGTGTTCAGCCTACTTGCAGCGGCGGAGTCAATCCGTAGCGGGGGGACGACTCTGCTGGAGATCTCGGACCGCATTCCGCAGTATGCCGACAGCCTCGCGAATGCGGGCCTTCGGCTGTTCCTGGCCGAGAACTTTAACGACATTGACGACGAACAGTTCGGTGCAGGTCGCTACGAGTTCTCGGAGGCCAAGCTGGAGGCAGGGCTTCAGCGGAGCGCTGACCTCATATCGTCGTGGCATGGAAAGCACGGTGGACGTGTGCAGTGCTTCGTGGCTGCACACGCGCCGGAACTTTGCTCCCCTGCGCTGCTTCGGAGTGCGGTCGAGATGGCAGACCAGCACGATCTGAGGTACACCATCCATCTGTCCCAGAGCTCGCTGGAGGTGGAAGGAGTGATGAGGACTCGCGGGGTCAGGCCGACGCAGTACCTGTTCGCCAACGACTTCCTGAGCGACAGGCTGTTGGTCGCGCACTGTCGCTATGTGGACGACTCGGAGATCGCGCTTCTCGGACAGCTTGGCGTTGCGGTCTCCAACAATCCGGCAATCGCCGCCCGGCGCGGAGCTGCCGCTCCGGCGTTCGAGTTGCAAGCCGCAGGGTGTCCCATCGGGATGGGGTCGGACAACATGGCCGAGGACATGGTGGAGGTGGTGCGGTCCGCGCTGTTCCATGAGCGTGTCAGGAGAAACGACGAGATGTGGCCTCAGCCGGAAGACGTACTCGACTGGGCAACCATCGGCGGCGCGAGGGTGCTGGGCGTAGCCGACGAGGTCGGCAGCTTGGAAGTGGGCAAGAAGGCTGACCTGTTCATGGTCGATCTCAGACGGTCCCACCTGGTGCCGACGCTAAGGGTAGTCTCGGTGTTCGTGCATCAGGCACAGGGGGCAGACATCAGCGACGTTATGGTCGAGGGCAACTGGATCATGCGGGATAGCCACATCTTGACGTTTGACGAGGACGATGTGATCGCACAGGCCGAGGCGATTGGACACAAGGTCTGGAACCGCATCGTGGACGAAAACCCGGACGTGCCGTTCCCGGTGCGTCTTCCACCAGGGCCTCTGGTGTGAGAACGAGCCTGTATCAATTTAATCGGAGGCCCAGCCGTGGGGCGTCCTCTATTGGCGTCCTGAGCATGATGACCAGCACGGGCAACCACAAGGGATTGCCCCTTATACTGCAGATAGGATGTCTCCAAAATGACGTGAGGGCTGCTGATGACGAGCGCTTTCGAGAAGGAAGGTTCTCAAGCCGGGGATCTTCGCCTGAATGAGACTACCAGTACGAAAATCCCGCTTCCTACCAGGGCCATGGCAGGACCGGCGGGCAGATTGAAGTGGTAGGAGATGTAGAGGCCTGTCACAGCGGCAACTGTGCCCAGCGCCGCGGCCACCATCATCATTGGGGCAAAACGTCTTACCAACAGAAAAGCCGTGGCAGCAGGCGTTACCAGCATCGCCATGACAAGAATAATCCCCGCCGCCTGAATTCCTATCACGATAACGAGGGCAAGCATGGCCAGGAACACGTAGTCTACGACGCTGGTGCGCGCACCGACAACCTGCGACGCCACAGGATCAAAGCTCGCGAACAGTAGCCAGTGGTGAAGAGTGAATAGCCCCAGAATGACCATCACGGTTATCCCAAGGGCTATATAGATACCAGTCGGAGATATGGCTAGGATTTGCCCCAGGAGCAGGTCCTCTATATTGATTCTGATCGTTGTTGAAGTTGACAGCATCACGAGCCCCAGGGCAAACGTAGTCGCAAAGAGAATGCCTATGGAAGTGTCCGAGCTTAGACCCGCGCGCCGGCTCAAAGTCCTGATCAGCACGGCAACCGAGATCCCCGTTGGAACCGCGGCAATTGCTGGATTGATGCCAACCATGAACCCAAGCACCATTCCCGGCAGGACGGCGTGGGCGAGAGCGTCGCCAATGAAGGCGAGGTTCCTGGTAACGACGTAAGCTCCAACCAGCGGACACATCACGCCCACAAGTACCGAGCCGATTAGGGCTCTAACCATAAAGCCGTACTCAAGTGGGGCGACGATGAAATCTATCATGTCGCCTTACTGGCTATCCCCGTCCACTGTGAGTCTGATACCGTGGGCGCCGTATAGCTCCTCCATTACCTCGGTTGTAAACACCTGGTCGGGAGGGCCGCAGGCGCACACATGGCAGTTAAGACACAATACCTGGTCGAAGCGACCGGACAGGTTGGTGAGGTCGTGAGTCGCCAACAGGACGATGCGCCCTTCATCGCGTAGTGTCCGGAGGACCTCGACGAGTTCTTCCTGGGCGCCTGCGTCAACACCACTGAATGCCTCATCCAGAAGAAGCACGCTCGCCTCCTGGGCAAGCGCCCTGGCGACGAATACCCTCTGCCTCTGCCCTCCCGAAAGTTCCGTCATCAGGGCAGAGCGATAATCCCACAGGCCCACACGGCCCAGGCACACGTTGACAATCTCACGATCTCTCGTCCCTGGTCGGCGAAACCATCCCAGTCTGCAGCAGCGGCCCATCATTACGACATCCATCACAGTCACGGGAAACCGCCAGTTGACGCTCTCTCGCTGGGGCACGTAGGCCAGCTCTCCACTTGTCGGGTCCGCCTGGTGAAGGGTTACCTCCCCCTGGCTGACCGGGAGGAGTCCGGCAACAGCATTGAACAGAGTGCTCTTGCCGGCCCCATTCGGTCCTACGACGCCCATCAGAGTTCCCGCATCTACATCGAAGGTGACGTCGCTCAGGGCCTTGCGCCCGCCGAGTTCGACGGTCACGCCTTGAAGCGACATGCTCGCTCCGTGAGAGTTCGTATCTGTGATCACTTCAATGCCTCAACAATTCGTTCCACGTTCGTTCGAATCATGCCTAGATATGTCTCGGCGCCGCTACCATCTTCTCCAAGTGCTCCCGAATAGAGTTGTACCAGCTCCGTGCCGGTCTCCATCGCCAGGGACTGCGCAAGTTTTTCACTCACGGTCGTCTCACCGAACACTGCCTGCACATCATGCTCCCGGATCACATCTTGCAGTCCTGCAATGTGCTCTGCCGAGGGCTCGACATGAGTCGAAAGGGAAGGTATGACCAGCCCAACTACTTCGAATCCATATTTCTCCGCAAAGTAGGAGAGGCTGTCGTGTGAAGTAACGAGCAGTCTGCGCTCGGGGCTTACCAATTTAACCTGTTCTTGAGTCCAGGCGTGCAGCTCGTCCAGTTCCTCTCCATAGGCTGAGGCATTCGCAAAGTAGAGATCTGTACTTTCCGGGTCTATAGCCGAAAGGCGGGCGGCAATTGCCTTAACTGCAACTTCCACACGAGCCGGATCGAACCAGAAATGAGGATCCAAGGCGCCATGGCCGTGGGCGTCCTCCGCCTCCATGTGGCCGTCATCAAGTTCACCGTGACCATTCACGATGCCGACATACGCAATCTTGGTGGGTGAACCGTCAACGTCCCAGTGATTGACCACTTCCAAGTCGTGGTTATCCAGCTGCAACACCTCGCCTCCAACGGAGTCTGTGATAAAGACAGCGCCGTTTGCGGTCACTATGTGAGGCCGCGCCCAGAATCCGGTCTCCACTGGCGTGGTGAGGAAATCTGCATTCGACGCCAATAGATCGAGGTCATGGGCGTCGTACATGCGAAGCTCCCCATCGCTCATTACCACGAAGAGAGATTCACCACCCTCGCCCAGAGACACCTGGATCGGGCTTAGGGCGTCTGTGCTCGGGATAAGCTGCTCCATCTCCCCTTCTTCAGGTTCCACGAGGTAAAGGCCTACGGCAGAGCCGAGAGCAAAGAAGTGGTCGAGGCCGTGATAGCCCCAGACGGAGGTCAGGCGAAAGTCCTCGGGGGAGCCCTCCGGAGCTGAAACAAACACATGAGAGTATTCGCCGTTGTGAGCTTCCAGGACCAGGACACCCCCAACGCAACCGAATGCCGCCATGTGGCCGTTGCCCGCGTCACCGTGCAGCCCTTCGCAGCCCTCTGCGCTGTACAGAATGTTGCCGTCCAGGTCACGAATGTCCGCGCCAATTGGCGACCGGTAGTCGGCAGTGGCAGGATACTCCGGGTGCTTGATTGTAGTAGCAAACAGATCGCCTTCAAGTGGGACAGTGCCGCCGTGCTGCGGTCCCACATTCATCATTGCGGGAGTGTAGCTGTCTCCCATCTCTTCCAGCTCGTGCTCGTTCACCAGCGCGATGTCGCCGGAGCCGTCGTAGAAGATGGCTGACCACTCGTCAGCCACATACAGATGAACCGGGCGGTCTCCACTCAGGTCCACGGGGAGTCTCCGCACATCTCCCTCTACAAGGTCGAAATGATCACCGTGCGGCTCCATGAAGATGCCGCCATCAAAGAGGTGCGCAGTGTTGGCATCCGGTGATACGGCGATCGCATAGCGGCCGCTCTTCGTGGAGTAGATACGCCCGGCACGCGCGCCGAGATCGAAGCTGGCTTGGTCCACCTGGCCGCTCTCCAGGTCTATCACGGACATCTTGCCTTCTTCGCCGTCGCCGATAAGCAGACGCCCTATCATCGCCTCGCCATCGCCATGGTCGTCCTCGTGATCGTCGTGCGCGCCAGTCTCAGAAAACTCGATCGGATCGACGCCGTCGCCGAGGGCGACTATCCTGGATTCGTCGGCGCTGGCGTTGTGCAACAGCTCCTCCAGCCAGCCGGCTTCCAGTTCCAGACCAATAGTCATCACGAGGTCCGCGTCCGCGACCATTGCGACATCACGAGCGCCCGGAATAAGATTGTGCGGATCGCCTCCCGGCGGCAACAGGCTTGTGACATCAACCCTGTCACCACCAACGACTCTTACCCAGTCGGCCACAATAGTCGTGGTAGTAACCACACTGAGCTTTGGTGCAGACGAAACAGAAGCTGTCGAACTGTCAGTTGCCGTAACCGCGGGAGTTGCGCTTGGGCTTGGCGCCGGCGCTTCAGTAGGTGTCGCATGCGCGGGTGCAGGGGCGGAAGTAACGCCGGCAGGCGCAGCGGTCACTTGAGGCGAAGGGGCGGGTTGAGGCGTATCGTCGCAGGCGGCGACGAAGACCGCGGCGAATACCAGCAGTGTCAGGCCAATAGTCTTTATCAGATATCCGTGTAGTTTGTGATCGAGTAACAGGTTCACCTTGAGTTCTCTCCCTTGTTCAACATTCAGCCAGAAGTTTAGTGCTTAAAGATTTGGGTCGTCCTGATTAAAGTACCGTTTGGCAGTGATACAAAGTATCATTATAATGATTGGGCGCGTCGAAGCATCATTACTAACGGGATAGATCGCTAATTCTTGCCGTTGCGAGGACAGTTCTTGCGGTTCTTGCAGTCCACGTAAAGCTCGAAGCTGTGTCCGACTACCTGCTCTGGGAAGTCCTCGCACAGGGTCCCGAGCATTCGCTCAACAGTGCCCAACCTTAGATCCTCCACTGATCCGCATATGATGCACACGGTGTGGTGGTGGTGACCGCTCTGGCAGAGGCTGTAGATAGGAGCGCTGTCTATCCCGTCAAGCTTGCAGATTACGCCTACCTCAAGGAAAAGCTTCAACGTGCGAAATACCGTTGCCCTGCCTACTGACGGCAAGCCGTCGCAGAGATCCTGCGCCGTAAAGCCTTCGTGCTTTCTCTCCATCAGGCCGGCGATCATCTTCCTCGGGGCGGTAATTCTGTAGCCCCGGAGACCAATTACAGCCATCAGGTCTGGACGTCTTGCATGCAGCCTTGTCATGATATGTAGTCTCAATAATTGTTGCTACCTCCTAAGATTTATCTCCTAGGAAGTGGTACAACATATCAGTATTAGTTTTCTGCTGTCAAGTCCAGAAGTCAGGAGTTGCGGCGAATGTGACTTCGATGCCCTGGTCCCCATTGCCAAATGTATAGCAACCGTCTTCGATGTCAAGGCCTCGGAGCGGTTGGATCCCAGTGGACACCGGTTCTCGCCATACTGTTGAGGATGGTCAGCAGCTTCCGTGCACACGCAGTCAGAGCCACCTTCTTCGGCT
>MPND01000077.1 GCA_002238855.1 SAR202 cluster bacterium bin90 | reverse complement strand
TGCTGCCCGGCCTGCGGCGAGCAGGTCCTCGACAAGGAGGGCGTGCCGCTCTCCCTGGGAGACCTCTCCCGGAGGCGGCGCGTCTGCGACGTGTGCAACTCCCCGCTCTGGCAGGCGGACAACGCCGGCCCCCGCCGCTACCCGCTCGCCGACTACGTGAAGCACCGGATGCGGGGCTTCTTCGACCTCTTCGTCGGCGACGAGGTGCATGAGTTCAAGGCCCGCGGCTCGGCGCAGGGCATCGCCGCCGGCGTGCTCGCGGAGTCGTGCGGCCGCTCCCTCACGCTCTCCGGCACGCTGATGGGCGGATACGCCAGCACCCTCTTCCACCTCCTCTACCGGTTCTCCCCCGAGATCCGCACCGAGTTCAAGCACTCGGAGGAGGGGCGCTGGATCGACCGGTACGGCTTCACCGAGGAGACCGTCTACAAGCAGGGTGAGGACGCCCCGGTCGAGGACGGGCGCAACAGCCGGAGGCGGCGCTACCGCAAGGTGGTGCGCGAGCGTCCGGGCCTCGCCCCCTCGGCGCTCTTCCACCTGATCGGCAACTCGATCTTCCTGCGGCTCTCGGACGTGGCATCCGGCCTGCCCCCATACGAGGAGCGGGTGCTGCTCTCGACCATGGACTCCGACTCGGATCACACGGGGTTCTCCCAGCGCTCGGCTTACGACACGCTCTACGGGGCGCTGAAGCAGGCGCTGGGCGCGGCGCTTGCGACGGGCTCCAAGCGTCTGCTGGCCACCTACCTGCAGACGCTGCTCGCCTATCCGGACGGCTGCACGCGGGGCGAGACCGTCTTCGACCCCGCGACGGGCGAGCCTATCGCGGCGGTTCCCCCGCTCTCCGAGGAGCGGGTCTACCCGAAGGAGCAGGCGCTGGTCGACCTCGTGGCTGCAGAGCGGCTGGAGGGGCGCCGGGTGCTGGTCTACGCGACGCACACCGGCACACGGGACATCACCGAACGGATGGAGGACATGCTCACCCGGCACGGCTTCCGGGTGGCGGTGATGAAGGCCGACGCGGTCGCGCCCGACCGGCGCGAGGCGTGGGTCGCCGAGCAGGTGGAGAAGGGGCTCGACGTGCTGGTCTGCCACCCCAGGCTGGTGCAGACGGGCCTCGACCTGATCGACTTTCCAACGCTGGTCTGGTTCGAGACCGACTACAGCGTCTACGTCATGAGACAGGCGTCCCGCCGCTCGTGGCGCATCGGCCAGACGCAGCCGGTGCGGGTCGTCTTCATGGCCCACCGGAACAGCCTGCAGGCCGACGCCCTGAAGCTGGTGGCGAAGAAGCTCCAATCTTCGCTGGCGGTGGAGGGCGAGTTGCCGGAGGACGGCCTTGCCGCCTACGGCGACGACGGAGACGACCTCATGCTCGCGCTCGCTCGCAAGATCGTGAACGGCGACGAGGACGAGGCGGAGACGGTTGAGGCGGTCTTCGCGGCTGCGCGGGACGCCGCGTCCACTGCCGAGGAGTATCTCGTGGACGACGGCTGGAATGCCGTCGAGCCCAAGACGGCTCCGGTCAGCGGCAGGGGCCATCACGCCGACGGCACAGGGCCGGCGGTCGACACGGTCCAGGCCAACGGCATCGACGGGGCAGGAGAGCCGCAGCCCTCGCTCTTCTCTTGGGCGGAGTTCCTCGCTCAGGAGCAGGGCGCCAGGCGCAGCCGGAAGCCCAGGCCCGCATCCACGTCCCTCTTCGAGTGGGCGCTCGGCATGGAGCAGGAGACCCTGAAGGCGGCCTGAACGGGCGCCGCGAACGGCAGACACCCATCAGAAGGAGATGAACCATGACACGCATCTTTGTCTACGACGACCGCGAGTTCCCCGACCCGGACCCCGGCATGACCGTCGAGCAGGTCAAGGCCACGCTGGCCGACTTCTACGGCGAGATCGCCAATGCCTCGGTGAAAGAGACCAGCCGGGGCGACGACACGGTCTACGAGTTCCAGCGGCGGGTGGGCACCAAGGGCGCCTGCCCCGACGCCCGGAGCTAGGGAGGCACCCGATGGACAACCGGACACTTGCGGGTCTGCTGGCGGCGACGCCGCCGGCAGGCCTCAGCATCCTCGAGCTCACGGCGGAGCTCACACGGCCCGACGGCTCCTTCGACCTGGACGCCGCGGCCGCCCGGCAGAGCGAAGTGGAACTGGCCTGCGCCCAGGCCCAGGACTACGCGTCTGCCACAGGCCGCCTGGCGGCGGCGCTGGGATGGGAGCTGGGGGCCCGCCGCGCGCGGCGGGGCGGCGGGGCTGCGATGGAAGCTGCGGCCCCGCCGCGGCTGAGCGGGCTGGCGAAACTGCTCCTGCGGCGTCCGCCGTCGCTGCGGGAGCTGGTGACGCTCGTCGGCTACGCGGACGACTACGCCTGGTTCGCGGGGTTGGTGCGCCGCCTCTTTCCCGAGGAGGGCGAGGAGGTGCTTGCGGCCCCCGACGTACGCACGAGGGTGGAGCGGTTCGGCCGGCTCTTTCAGGAGCGGCACTTCCCCCTCTACGCCCCATTCTTCGACTACTTCCTCGACGACGGGGACGAGCCCCCGTGGACATGGCTCCGCAGGGGCATTCCCTTCGAACTCTTCGGCTTCGGCTACGACGACCTGCACGAGATGTGGGACCGCTACCGGGACGGGCTCTCGGCCATGGTGCTCCTGGTCAGGCCCCTCGATTCCTACTACGAGGATCCCGACGGGCTCCGGGTGGCCTGGCTGGAGTCGGCGGCCGCCCGCATCCCGCAAGAGACCCTGCTCAGGCTCCCCCAGGGCGGCATACCGCTGGACGCCCTCGCCGGGGCGCTGGAGGGGACGCCGTTCGAAGGGGCGGCCCAGGCTTGCTCTTGGGTCTGGGGCGAGACCGGCAACTTCTTCCTCGACGCCAGCTACGAGGACGGGGAGTACGACGGGTTCGCCGATCCGTGGGACGACGACCTGATCGCGCAGGGCACCGAGGAGTGGCGGGAGGGCCCCGCCGCCATGGGAGCGGTGGGCCGGCTGGCCGGCTGGCTGGGGCAAGAACCTCCGGGCGCCCTCCACGCGGCGGCGGGCTTCTGCCGTCATGGACTCGGTGAGCCGACTGGCCGACTGGCTGGAGCAAGACCTTCCGGGCCGCTTCGCCGTGATGCTGGACTTCGTCTTGGGGCGGCTCGCAGACCGAGAACAGGAGGACAACGACCATGAACGATGACGTCGATATCAGCGGGTGGTCCCTGCCGGGCGCGGCGGAAGCGCCGAGGGACGACCTCAGGGTGCAGGTGGAGGTCTACGACGAGACGATCCTCCTGCGGGGCTTCGAGGACAATGCCGCCTGGGTCAGGACGGTCTCGGCGGACGGGATCGCCGACGTGCTCACGCAGCACCTGGGGTTCTCCTCGGGGCTGCTCCCCGAAGACACGCTCTGGTGGAGCCAGGGCGAGACCGGGCAGGTGGTGGGACTCTGGCGTCCGCCGCAGGTCTGGTCCGTGGCCCTGCAACGGGAGGCGTTCAAGCCTCCCGCCCGAGGGTCGGCCGCGTGGCCGGGCAGCGGGAGGCTTCCAACCCTCCCGCCCGCCTCCGGCTTCCCATGCCGGGCCTGCTCTTCGTCTGCTCGCCGGGCCGCGCGCCCTGGGTCCACGCCGCAACGAGCCGGCCGACGCACCCCGAGCAGCAGCTCTTCCGGGCCCCGGCCTTCAACGTCTTCCACGACGGAAGGGTCTGCCCCGGAAGCCACCGGTTCCCGGAGGAAGTGGGACTGATACCCGAATCCTTCTTCCAGTCCTTCTTCTCGCTCACCGGCGACTCGGGGAACCGCTCGCAGAAGCACCCCGACGACCTGCAATCACTATGGGAGGAGATCGATGGAAAGGACGAATACCCGGTGGAAGACCTGGTTCCCCAGTATACGGTTGCCCACGTCATGGCGTTCTCCGAAGGGAGACGGGGCTACCGCCTCTAGCGCCGGAGCGGGGCCGGTCGGCTACCTGGTCAACCACCCCGCCGGGCTCGCCGGGGCCCACGGCATCGGCTACGACTACGTGCTGGGGGCAGGCGGCGTCTACGTCCAGTCCCGGAGCGCCCACCTGACGGCGCGCGTGCTCATCGCCCCATGCGCGGTGCGCGGGCTCGCTCCCGTCGCCGGGAAGGTGCAGCTCACCCACGGCCCCATCCCCGCGGCCCTCTTCGCGGTGGGGTTGTGCTGGTTCCAAGACGCCCCTGACACGGAGCGGTTCTTCGCCGTGCGCTGGGACGGACGCAGATACCGGCTGGTGGTCCCGCCACAGGCTGGCACGGCCACCGGACTCGCGTACCAGCCCCTGGCGGGCGTGGTCGCCGAGTTCCACTCCCACGGAAGCCTTCCCGCCTTCTTCTCGGCCACCGACGACCGGGATGAGCAGGGCTTCCGCCTCTACGGCGTCGCCGGACGCCTCGATTCCGCCCGGCCCGAACTGCGTCTCCGGGTCGGCGTCTACGGCCACTTCGCCCCGGTGGACTGGCCGCAGGTCTTCGACGGCCCGGAGCCGGGCGTCCGGTTCCCCGGCGAACACGACGCAACCAACTGATGACAAGGAGGGAAGGATGCCCTACCACCTCGACAACGCGTTCCTGCTCGACGACCCGTGGATCACCGTGGTCGGCTGCGGCGGGACCGGCGGCTTCGTCGCCGAGGGTCTCTGCCGCCTCTTCCAGGGGCGGCAGGCCACCATCGTCCTCGTTGACCACGACCGGGTGGAGCCCCACAACCTGCTCCGCCAGAACTTCTACCCGGAGGACGTCGGCAGGTTCAAGAGCCAGGCTCTCGCGGACCGGCTGACGCGGGTCTACCGGCGTCCCGTCGGTTACTCGGTCTATCCCTTCCGGGAGGACGACTCCGGTCCCCACGGACCCCGCTACCCCGGTCTTCCCTCCTATGGGAACTGCCTGCTCATCGGCTGCGCCGACAACGCGGCCGCGCGGCGGGCGATGGCGGAGTGCCTGCCGGGCGACCCGCGCCGGTGGCTCATCGACGCGGGCAACGACACCAACTGGGGACAGGTCCTGGTCGGGAATGTCGCCGACGAGGTCGACTGGGACGAGCGCGCCTTCGTCGACGGGACCTGCCGACTGCTGCCCGCTCCCACGCTGCAGCGCCCCGACCTGCTGACTGCGGTCTCGACCACGCCGCCGGACGTGGACTGCGCGGCCGCGCTCGACCTCACCGACCAGGATCCGACCATCAACCAGATGATGGCTTCCCTAGTGCTACAGGTGGTCCGCCGCATGGTGGCGGGCACCTGCCCCTTCATGGGCCTCTACCTGGACATGGAGCTGGGAACGGTCACCCCCACGTATGCCACGCCGGAGGCGGTGGAGCGGGTGATCGGCTCCGACTCCGAGCTGGGGATGGCGGCCTAGGTAGCAACACTCAACGAACGCATCCGACAAGGAACAAGGAGAAGAGAACCATGTCTGACCAAGAAGCAACCACCACGACCTGGCAGGACAATCACAACAGGTACCGAAGACACAAGCTCATGACGAAGGAGCTCGCCGACACGATCCCGCCCCTGTATGCCAACGACGGCGCGGACGACCCCGACGCCGTCGTCGCCAGGGTGAAGCTGTTCAGCCCCTACATCGGTTGGCGCTGGTACATCACCGAGTGGGAGGCCGAGACCGGAACATGCTTCGGCCTCGTCGAAGGCTTCGAGACCGAGCTCGGCTACTTCGACCTCACCGAGCTGGCGGAGGCGACCGTGTTCGGCAACGTTCCCGCCGTGGAGCGCGACCTGTACTGGGAGCCAAAGACACTCGGCGAGATCAGAAGAGAGTCGAGACTCGCAGCCTGAGCGAGGGGCCAGAGAAGGAACGAGGAAAGGAGCAACCATGCCTGACGAAGTTGGAGTGGAAATGACCCGCTCGGACGCCCCGAGCGCTGACGAGAGTCCCTTCGCCGATGCGGCGGACGGTACGGAAGCTGCGGTCGCCGGTGAGCAGGACGCTGGCGAGGAGACCACGCAGGAACCGCAGGGTTCCAGTGACGCCGGGGAGCAGGCCGACCGACCGGAGGACCTAAAAGTCGTCGTGTCTCTCAAGGGAGGCAGGGCCACCATCGGCGTGCAGCAACCCGCCTCAGACCCGCACATCGAGTCCTTCGACGGCCCGGACATATCCGGGCTAACGCAGGAGGTCCCGGCGGTGATCGAACGGGCGAGAGCCAGGTGGGAGGGCGAGCCCAGGTACCCGGCTCACGCGAGACCCGGTCCCCCGGCCAGGCGTCAGCCCCGGCGTTCGCAGGGGCAGGCGCAGACCGGAGCCGCCGAGGGAGGGACAGACCGACAGCAGCTCCAGACGCTGCGGCTGTTCTAAGTGCAGAAATCGCAAGGTCCGCCTCCTGTCCGGGTTCCTCCTCCAGTGGGCGATGGAACGGGAGCTGAGGCCGAACCGCCTGGCGCGGGATGCTGGTCGCAAGAGTACGGGGGAGGCCGTCGCTGCCAATGCGATGGCCTCCCCCGCCTGAAGGCACGCGTGTTTACCTGGTGGCCTTCTTCGACCCACTACAGGGCGTGCTCGGTTTCCTCCCCGGCGATTAGGCGGAGGACGATACGAGCTAAGTCCTCCTTGCGTACACGGATGCGACCTCGTCCTATTCTGCTCACCACCCACCAGTTGAACCCATTGACGTCGCCTCAACACAATGCTAGAGTTGTGTCATGATTCCCAAGTTCGATCCACGGGGCAACCTACCTCCAGGTATCCACTGGGCCACTTGGAAGGAAATCTCCGTCAGGTTCGGAACCACAGCGTGGCGTCGTCAACTTCTGGCAGGGCTGCTAGTGGCCTTACAGTCACTCAAGCGCGCAGGCTGTCAAACCGTGTACCTAGATGGCAGCTTCGTCACGGATAAGCCTATTCCCAAGGACTTTGATGCCTGCTGGGATCCCGTTGGAGTAGACCCCACCGCTCTCGATCCTGTGCTACTTGATATCGGAGATGGCCGCTTGACCCAGAAGGCGAGATTTCTCGGTGAACTGCTGCCAGCAAAGATTAGGATCGGCTCGGACGATCTCGACTTTTTTTACTTCTTTCAGACAGACAAAGATACAGGATGTGGCAAAGGCATCATAGCCTTGGATTTGGGAGGCGTTGTGTGATTAAGAATGACAGGCAATACAGAATAACCAAGGCTCAAGCTGATCGCTTTCGTACAGCCTTGCGAGGTTTGGATGACCATAGCGCTGAACAATCAGACATTCACCCGATATTGTTCAAGGTGAAGCACGACGCCTTGAAGAGCCAGCTCGCTGATTTGGAGAAGGACCTTCTCGAATATGACGGGTTACGGGCCGGCAGTTTCGACTTTAATCAACTGCTAACGATCAATGAACTTCCAACAACTCTAATAAAAGCACGCATAGCACGTGGGCTAAGCCAACGAGAATTGGCAGAACAACTAGGCTTGAAAGAGCAACAGATTCAGCGCTATGAAGCCTCTGAATATGCTGGTGCAAGCTTTCAACGCATTAATGCAATAGCGGCAGCGCTTAATATGGAAATCGACAGATCACTACTCTCTGAGAATAAAAACCTGTCATGGCAGACTCTGTTAAGAAAGCTTGCCGAGATTGGACTGCCCGGCGAATTCGTGAGACGACGCTTGATACCTCATATGTCCTTAATCAGAAATGCCGAAGATACGGAAGAGCATGGTATGCTAATTCAGGCTGCTGCAGAGACACTCGGGAAAGTGTTCAGTTGGTCTACCGAAGAGGTGTTACAAGGAAACTCCCTAGTACTGACTCATGCCACTAGCGGCATAAGGTATAAGACTTCAGTGAATGCTCGCGTTGAGAAAGTGAACGCGTATTCAGTGTATGCGCACTATCTTTCGTTGTTGATTATTCAGGCCTGCGTGGGCATGCCGAGGAAAACTGTACCGACAAACCCAGAGGAGGTCCGCTCAACTATAAGGAGAGATTTCGACAGCTACTCTCTGGAAGCTTTATTGAACTACGTATGGGATTTGGGTATACCTGTCTTGCCACTCGATGATTCAGGCGCGTTTCACGGAGCATGCTTCAGAGAGGGGGGGCGAAACGTTATCGTCCTGAAACAGAATACTGCTTCAGAATCCAGGTGGGCATTCGATTTGTTGCATGAACTCTACCATGCTGGGCAGGAGTCCGACTCACCTGAGCGTACAGTGATAGAACCGGAAGAATTGGGAGCTGATGAAGAGGACCAAATTGCAAACCACTTTGCGGCGGCAATATTGCTGGATGGAAGAGGAACGGAATTAGCCGAAAGAAGTCTGGCCCTTGCAGGCAATGACTTGCGAAGACTCAAGACCGCAGTGAACGAAGTTGCGGAAGAAGAGGATGTCCCTGCCGGTCATTTAGCAAACTATCTCGCCTATCGCCTCGCGGCAGAACAAGGCCAAAATTGGTGGGGCGCTGCAAACAATCTCCAAATTGCTGCTCAACCCTGGGCCACTGCGAGGAATGTCTTCTATGAACGAATAGACTTCGCAGCACTTGCCGAACCGGATCGTCATTTGCTCTTGCAAGCTCTAGCGCCACGGGAAGAGTTGGTTCCATGACCACGAATGCTGAATGGAATGAAATCAAGCCACTGCCGAAAGTGACTTGCACCAGCTCCGACTGTGAGCGGGATTTGCACACTTTTCTTCGAGTTCGACCAGGACCAGAGTCGTATCGCAGTGGGCCATGCCGTGTTTGCGGATCTAATTTGGTTGACTGGAAGAGACTGGATAGACACGACTTGCGAGATGTTGAGAACACCATGCATTCACTGAGGCAGGAATACGTTCGTCATCACTACTGGGATATCGGAATCGACCAAAAGGCAATCAACCACGCGAGACGGAAGGGGGTTTCTGGACTCCGCGAGGCTGCTGACCATAGACTTAGGAAATATGTAGCCCCGCCTCGTTCCGTTAATTCTTGGGATGGCAGACAAACGCCAAAAACAGGGAATGTGATTTTCTACGCGCAGCACGCAACTGCAACTTGTTGCCGTAGATGCCTAGAGGCCTGGCACGGAATCCCCCGAGAACGGAGTTTGACGGACGAGGAATTGGGATACATGAGGGAGATGGTCATGTACTACATCGATCAGAGGCTACCCTTCCTGACGGAGTAGGCGGAACAGGGTCGACGGAGTGATGTCTGGAAAAACAGGAAGACCATGACAGATCAGATTGATACAACCAGGCTGTCAGCGCAACTGAGGTCTAGGGGCGTCGACTTAGAGCACCAAAGACTGTTGATTACTCGATTCACAGGAAGTGAACAAGAGGAAGACCTTACCGAACCAGCAAATTGTGGAGGCTTTGGCCGAATTCGACATTTCCAAAGAACTACAAGTCTCGGTTGGCCTTCTAACCCATTACCTATAGAGCCAGCATGCCGAGCATTGGAAATGGCCGAACAGGAGGTGTTACGAGCTCAGGTTTTTCAGAATGCAATCTGCAACTGGCGTTGCTGGTACTGTTATGTGCCCTTTGAGTTGTTGTCTGCGAACCTAAGATACTCGTCCTGGTTTACTGCTACAGAATTGCTGGAGTTATATCTGAAAGAAGAAAATCCCCCAAGAGTGATTGATCTTTCGGGCGGACAACCAGACTTAGTACCGGAGTGGATCATTTGGATGCTTGAAGAGGTCAGACTCCGGGGACTGGAAAAGGAAGTGTACCTATGGTCCGACGACAACTTAAGCAATGACTACTTTTGGCGATATCTTTCTGCAACTGAGGTGAGACGCCTTGCGGAATCGCGGAATTATGGGAGAGTTTGCTGCTTTAAGGGTTTCGACGAAAAATCCTTTGCATTTAACACGATGGCCAAGGACTCTCTCTTCAATCAACAGTTTGAGTTGTTCGAGCGTTTGCTGGAAACTGGTATGGATGTATACGCGTACGTCACTATGACAACTCCCGATGAGGAGAATGTTCCTAAGCGTATAGCTGCCTTCATGGACAAGTTGCAAGACCTTCATATTAACTTGCCGTTACGGACTATACCTTTGGAAATACGTCACTTTACACCCTTGCATTCTCGTTTAGGCAAAGAACAAGTGAAGGCGTTCAACATTCAACATCTTGCGATTGCAGCATGGCAGCGCGAGTTGGAAGATCGTTTTAGTGATCAACAGCTCGGTCTGCCCATCGTTGATGTTTCTCTGAGGAAATAGAGAGTGTCGAAAGAGCAAGAATACAACTCGGCGCAGGTGCAGTTTGAAGAAAAACTTGCACGATGGGTTGTGGAATGTTCGCAAGACGGATATGCTGATTTCTGGAATATAGTGCGTAGGTTGCCAGGATCGTACCCCAGTGATGTTCGAAACGTGATTACGCAGCTCATTGAAGTTTCACTTGTGGAACCTGATTTTGGTACTGAACATGCTCTGGCATCGACCCATGATTACCCTGGCGTGTTGATGCCGGGAACAGCCATACCTCATCCCCTCGCCTTCGATTGGCGGTTTACCCTTATTTCAGCAGAACGGGTCTTGGACGAACTAATGGAATCGTCAAGAAATGATGACCGTGTATTGCTGTTGGGATGTCCATCCGTTTATTGGCTTGGAACGTCCAAGCGGCTACCTCGTGACTTCATGTTGCTTGACTTACATGGGTCTGTGTTGAACGACGATACCAATAAACATGAAAGATCGATTCAGAGCGTAGATTTGATGAAGAATACTTTGGACGTGCCCCGCGCCGATGTAGTTTTGGCTGACCCGCCATGGTATTTTGATGAGGCAATGGCCTTTTTGGCTTCCGCTGCCCATGCACTAGTTGTCGGAGGCACATTGCTTTTTTGTTATGGATCCCATGGAATGAGACCTGGTGCATTTGAAGAACAAGAGCGTTTGATAGCTTTCGCTGAAAGCTTAGGATTGGAATGGGTCAACTCGGAACTTTTGTCCTTGTCTTACGTTACCCCGTATTTCGAGTACAATGCTTTGAAGGCGGCAGGATTCAATCACATACCTTCTCATTGGAGGAAGGGCGATCTCTTGCGTTTTAGAAAGAATACTCACAACGTGAACCGAACGCTTGTGCCTAAGGGAGAACAGTCGGATTGGTTCCGTTCTTGCATTTCAGGTATAGAGATATGGATGCGAAGGGATGATTGCGTCTTAGAAACGCCAGAACTAATTCGGATTTTGCCCGGTGACATACTTCCCAGTGTAAGCCGGAGGAATGCGCGGCGAAATGAGGCGCAAGTATGGACCAGCGGTAATCGAGTGTTTCGATGTAAGAATATCCCTGCTCTGTTCGATATAACTCAGGCAATCGAAAGGGGAGAAAACCCACACGACAGGATCCAGGCTGGGATGGCTCAAGGCAAGTACGAGGTGAATGACAACTCAGTGGGGCGTGTTGTGTCTCAGATCGAAAGGGTTGTGAGCCTCGAAATGGAGGAATTGGGGAGTATAGTGTATGGAGATCCCTAGTTTAATCCTTAGCGCGACACTAATCGACTCCTTGCGGCGAGTGACGAGGGGTCTTCCGTTCTGGGAGGATTACCTGACTAAACTGTCCCCCCATGGACCAACCCCTTATGCCGTGCATGTGGCCGTAGTTTCAGATCCGTATTTGGACTATATATTGGATGGGACGAAAACAGTGGAATCTCGATTTTCAAAGAATCGAATAGCACCTTATCATTCTGTGAAAGAAGGCGACGTTGTATTGTTGAAAAGAACTTCCAAGCGAACATTGTCTGCAATCTGTCTGGTTAGTAATGTGTGGTTTTATGAAATTGGGTCAGAGGGATGGTCCCATGTACGACGCGCCTTTTCAGCGAACTTGCGTATTGAGCATCAGTCTTTTTGGGAGAAGAAGGAAGAAAGTAGATTTGCAACGTTAATGCGTATATCTAACGTGCAAGCGCTGTCTACAATTGAAATCTCAAAACGCGATCGTCGTGGCTGGGTTGTTATGAAGAACGAGAAGAGGCCCTTGCTAGCTGAGGAAGAAGCATGACTAGTATGAGATTAGCTATTGTACTTTGCGGACGTATCTGCAGCGGGAAGTCCTCACTGGCTAGATCCATCACCATTGGGTCGGGCATACGGCCTGTTTCGTTTGGGGCGTACTTCAGATACCTGGCTGATAGACAGGGTGCTTTGCATAATAGGAGTAGTCTTCAAGATATCGGACAGAGCTATATCGAGAGGTATGGAGCTCGGTCACTGCTGGAAGATACTTTGCGGTTTTATTCGATAGGCAGCGGTGACGCGGTGCTTTTCGACGGGGTTAGACACGTGAATATGTGGTCGGAGATAGAAAAGTATAGCTCTCAAATGGTTGGTATTTGGCTTCAAGCTGATCAAATCATTCGACACCGACGGTATGAAGAACGATTGGGGCATCGGGTTGAACTACGAGATTTTCTTGTTATGGATGGACATCCTGTGGAGGCCGAGACCGAACGGTTGACCCAATACTGTCAGTATTCGATTGATTCTACGCGTGACGTTCGAGAGGTCGCTACAGTGGCATTCAAACTCTTAGCCCCGTACCTCAAGCACTCCTGAAAGAGGGGAGATGACGTGCAGATGTGAAGGCTTTGGTATGACTGCTACCTGCCTGTGTGGCGTTTGGTCTGGAGGGCGTGTGACCTGTTCAATACCGGGTATCGGACCTTTGACTCGGCAACGGCCTCTTGGTTCGGGTTGTCCCTCTAGGATTGTTGGAGACTGTTGTCTCAACAGTCATCATCTCGGTGACCTGCGGCAGATTGTAGGTTGTCCCCTCCTTGTTGGCAGCATCCTAACCGCAGTCCTGCAGGGGCTCGTTGAAACCGGACCTGCAGGAGACGGGCCTGACGCGTACATCCAACCGCTCACTTCTACTAGTGGCTGCTCCTAGGAGAAGTTGCGGGGTGACAGATCCTGCGGGCTTCCTATAATCTATGGAACCACATCACAATCGAAATGGAGTCCGGCATGCCACTGAACCACAAGGGTATTGGGATCTAGGGGTAGTTGTTAATGAGTACTTTGACGAGGAAAGAAATCGAGACAAGGATACGAAGGGACGGTTTGATCCGCAATCCTCGCTGTGGGGACGACGGAGAGTTCGAGATTCAAGCCGACAGCTACGACCTGACGGCAGGTACCGCCATATGGAAACAATCAGCTGACACTCGCAAAGGAGCGAGAGTCGAAACGCTGAATTACTCATCGGAACTTCCGAAAGTCTCTCAGCCTACGGTGACTGTGCAGCCCGGACAAATGATTTTTGTGGTCACGCTTGAAGATATTGTGATGCCGACTAGTCTTTGTGGCACTGTGTACTCAAGAAACTCCTTGGCTTTGGCGGGAATACTCGCACTAAACGCTGGGCACGTAGACCCTGGCTACGAAGGGCCCATTGTGATTAGGTTAATCAATTTACGAGCCATACCGTGGACGTTGACTCTTGGTGACGCTATTTTCACTATAACCTTTCAGATGATAGATAACGTTCAGGATGACTTAACTGAGTACAAACGTGTGGTTTCGCAAGAAGAAATGATTTCCCGCGTACGGGCAACTGCTGACGCCGCTCTGGGTAACGCCTTGTATGACTTATACGCCGTTGATATTGACAAGCGCTTAAATGAATTCCAAGCGTCCTCCTTAGAAAAGTTCAGAGAGGAAAGAGATAGCAGATGGGTGCAGCGCGATGAGATTTGGGCAGTGTTATTTCATTCTGTCTGGAGTAAGATGGCGGCGGGTGTAATCCTGATTGCGAGTGTAATTGCTGCTGTCTTCACTGCCCTACAGTACTTGGATGGCAAGACTTAGCGACCCGATCGTAGAGTCTTGGATGGAGTAGCCAGGAGTGAACATCGGTGCCTACGAGCGTAACGACGTTTCGGTCCCCGTTTCGGGAGAACTCAAACCGAAATAGATATGGGACCTGGTAGACAACATCACGGTCGATTCGCTGACTCTGCTGCAAGGCGGAGGCTATTTTAGCCAAATGGTTGATGATCGGGAACGTTGATGCCCTAGTCGCTGGTTCGAGCTGCTGGCCATAGATTGGAATGCCACTTCCCACTGGAAAGTTCGCAAGGCAGTCTCCCTAGGGGTGCCTAGCAAGGTTCGAACTCCACTCCTGTCGACTGTCAGCAGCCCGTATCGGGAGTAGTTGGGTCCGAATATTCTCCATTGCCCGCACTTCTTACCCCTCCCGTAGAGCCCGGGTTCAGGTCGACTGGCCATGAATACCGCAACTCTTGGTTGCTATTGCCTAACCGCGATGAATGACCTCCGAGGTGCTACGCAAGAGAACTTCCCCAGTGGCTATTCTTCGTGTACTGAAGCGACCAGCAATCACGACCGACCATCACCCGCGCAAGGGCGCGGATTAGTCCTTACAGGGAGGGCAACCGACGAATAGCGGGGTAGCCGTGCACAATGCCCATGGTTCCCCGTAGGATTAGGGGGCATGCAGTTCGCGGCGAGCCATAGTGATATGGAGCTGGGCGCAACCAGCGGGCTCTCATTTGCGTGCCTCTCCCTCGACCTAGAGGTGGGCCGACGCGATACCCGTGTTAGGGCCTTCGCCGGCGTACGTTCGGACACCAACCGATCCTTGGTCCACCCGATATCTGGAGCGAGCTTCGCCGGAGCGCTAGCCAGTTTGGACGACCTTGCCGGCGGTGCGGACTTCCTTCTGGGCCACAACCTGATCGCCTTCGATCTGCCTCACCTGCAGGCCGCGAACCCACGGCTACGGCTCTTGCGGCTGCCAGTAGTAGATACGCTTCGGCTGAATCCCCTTGCGTTTCCACGACACCCCTACCACCACTTGGTCAAGCACTACCAGGACGGAGGGCTCAACGCGGGCGTGTCAACGACCCCGAGATGGATTCCAGGCTCGCCCTGGAAGTGTTCGACAACCAACTGAAGGCCCTGCGGTATGCCCCGTCCGGTCTGCTGACGGCCTGGCACTGGCTGACGACGTCAGTAGATGGGGCAGATTCGACCACGTCTTCGCGGCCCTGCGCGGCTCCCCGAGGCCATCCGACGCCGAGGCCCGCGCCGCCATGCAGGCGCAGCTGGACGGCAACGCCTGCCGGACGCACGCCCAGGAGGTCATCGCAGATGCCGCCGGACACGGCTGGGCGCTTGCCTATGCGCTGGCGTGGCTGTCGGTTTCGGGGGGTAGCTCGGTCATGCCGCACCCAGGGCGGCATGAGTTCCCCGAGGCGGGTCGGCTGGTTAAGCGATTGCGCGACACCGCGTGCACCGACCCCGCCTGTGGCTGGTGCCGTGAGCGGCACCAGCCCGCAAGGAGCTCGGCCGGTGGTTCGGCTTCGCCGATTTTCGCCCTGAGCCGCAGGAGCGCACCTTCTACCGGTAGGGAGGGGACCACTGCAAAGGCATCCTCCCCGCGATGGGCAGATGGTCCCCGCAGGGCAGCCCGCCGGGAAGGTCGCGTCTATCGATGAATACCTAGAAGGTGTCATTCGCCAGGGTCATTAGGCCAGTCGTCGCCACAGTCATTAGGCCACCCCGGGCACGACTGATGGGGACTTGTATCAGGTCGTAGATGACGGGTCAAACACCCCCTTTGGTCCCGATAGGGCG
>MPND01000076.1 GCA_002238855.1 SAR202 cluster bacterium bin90 | reverse complement strand
CCGGCGGGGCTGTCCTTCGACGCGGCGACGCGCACGCTCTCGGGAACGCCGACCGCGGTCGGGAGTTTCACGGTGACCTACACCGCAGACGACGCCGACGCGCTCTACTCCCTGAAGGCTACTCCGGGCGCGGACGACACTGCGGACGCGGCGACCCAGACCTTCACGATCGAGGTCGAGGGGCCGCCGTCGGCGCCCACCGGCGTGAGCGCGGCGCCGTCGGGAACCAGCCTGGCGGTGAGCTGGACGGCGCCCTCCAAGCCCTCCGGGGTGACGGTCACGGACTACGACCTGCGCTACTACGCCGGGGCTGCGGACCCGTCGGACGAGGAGGACTGGGTCGAGGAAGGGGAGGGCGGCCTCCTGCCGGACCCGGGCACCTCGACCTCGGCGACGATCACCCGCCTGAGCACGGACACCGTCTACCGGGTGCAGGTGCGCGCGGCGAGCGACGTCGGCGAGGGCCCGTGGTCGGACTCGGCCAGCGCCAGGATCGACACCACGGCGCCGGTCCTCCGGAGCGCCAGGGTGAGCAGCGACGGCACCAAGCTGACGCTCTACTACGACGACCCGCTGGACTCCGGCGGCGCCCCGGGGCACGGACGGTTCTCGGTCAACGTCGAAAACTCCGAGCGGACGCTTTCGGGCGGGGCCGTCACCGTGTCCGGCTCCACGGTGACCATGAACCTGGGCACGCCTGTGGTGGCCGCCGGGCAGGCGGTGGCGGTGAGCTACACGGTGCCCGACACAAAGCCCATCAAGAACCTGAAGGGCATCAAGGCGCCCGGCATCAGCGGCCTGGCGGCGCTCAACGACCTGAGCGGCGCCGTGAGCAACACCAGGGGCGTGGTGCGTTCGGCGCTGGAAGCGCCGGAGATCGTCTCGACGCCGTCCCGCGACGCGGACGGTGACAACACGGCGGAAACCTACGGAGCGGGCGCGGAGATCAAGGTCCGGCTCACATTCGACGAGGACGTGACCGTGGACACGGCCGCGGGCACGCCGCGGCTGAAGATCAAGCTGCACGCGAACCACGGCGAGAAGTGGGCGGACTACGAGGGCGGCAGCGGCACATACCGGTCCCTGGTCTTCTCCTACACGGTGGTGAGCGGGGACACGTCGAAGGGCGGCAGTCCGGAGACGGACGCCGGCATCGCGGTGCTCGCGAACTCGCTCCGGCTGAACGGCGGACTGATCAGCGCGGAGGCGACGGGCCGGCCCGCGGACCTGGCGCATGTCGGCCTCGCCCACAATGCGGAGCACAAGGTCGACGGGATGCTGGACGGGAAGGCGCCGGAGTTCGAGAGCGCCGCTGTGTCCGGGACCATGCTGATCGTCACCTTTGATGAAGACCTCGACACGAGTTCGGTGCCGGCAGCCGGCCGCTTCTGTGTGGACGCCACGGCGACGGGCGACTCTGCAAGGGCTTTCTGCGGCGGCGGCGGCGGCAACGTGTCGATCGACCCGGACAACAGCGCCCTGGTGACGGTTACGCTGAGTGGAGGCGTCAGGTCAGTCGAGACGGTGGTGGTGTCGTACAGCGTAGACCCTACGACCCCTCTGAAGGACACGAACGGGAACAAGGTGGCGAGCTTCGTGCGCGAGCCTGTGACCAACCACAGCAAGGCGCCGGGCCGGCCCACCGGGGTGTGGGCGTCGGAGTCGGATCTGGGCGGCAGCCTGAACGTGGCCTGGACGGCGCCGGGCGAGGGGGCCACCCCCACGGGCTACGAGCTGCGCTACTACCGGGGGACCGCGGACCCGCCGGAAGGGCGCGAGGCGGACTGGAAAGAGGGTGTGGCCGGCCTGCCGGACCCGGGCGCGTCGGCGACCTCGGCGACGATCGAGGGACTCAGGGCGAACACGGCCTACAGGGTGCAGGTGCGCGCGAAGACCGCTGCTGAGAACGGCCCCTGGTCGGACTCGGCCGGCGGGACGACCGGCTCGCCGGCGACGACGAACAACCCGCCGCGGGTGCTGACGCAAAATGGCGTGACGGGCAACGTCTGCGAGGTCGTGAACAACGACCGGGCGGTAAAGAAGGAAAATAAAATCATTGCGACAGGCGCCCTCGTTTCCGCTGCGAATCTGGTGCCGCATGGCCCCAGGACCGCCGACGGGAACTGGCCGATCGAATGCGTCGGCGGTTCGGTTGTTGGAAGACTTGCCACGGATTTCGACGACCTGGACGGCGACAAGCTGACGCTCTCCGTCGAGCCCGCTCCGGTGCCGGACAACGTGCGGTTAGATCCCGAATGGGCTTTCCTGCTCGTCCAGAATGACGAAACGAACCCCAATAACAATGGCCGCTTGTACTTTCGGGGCGAGTCCGCGTTCAGGGCAGTGGACGCGCGGACAGTGCGGGCGAGGCTGACGGCGACGGACCCGCACGGCGCCTCGGTCAGTACCCGTTTATATTTCATCATAGCGAAAGTCGCCGACCAATTCGGGGCGCCGACGCTGCCGGAGGTGGCGGACCTGGACGCCTCCCCGGTCTGGGCGTTCTCGCATGTGCTGCCGCCGGCGACCGGCGGCGATAACTTCGACTCGGCCCTGACCAGGGGGACCGGCCGCCAGTACTACTACGCCATAAGCGGACTGCCGGAGGGGCTGGCGTTCGACCCGGAGACGCGGACGATCTCGGGCACGCCGAGCGAGAACGGGGAATTCGAGGTCACCTACATCGCCGACGACCCCGACACGGTGGGGAGCGCGTATCTCAACCCCGAGACCGAGAACGACGACAGCAAGAACATCAACGACACCGCGAGCCGGACCTTCACGATCCACGTGCGGCCCTTCATCGAGCTGGTGCGGGTGACCTCGGCTCCGACCCACGACGCGAACGGCGACGGCAGCAACGACACCTATGGCGAGGGCGACAAGATCGCGTTCGACGTGGAGTTCACCGAGCCGGTCAAGTTCGAGGAAGGCACGGGCACCGACGAGAAGAACACCGTGCGGATGCGCATCCGCGTGGGGCGGGACGGCGAGGAGGACGGCACCCTGAAGACGGCGGACCTGGCCGGCGTGTTCCACGGCGGCAAGACGCTGCGCTTCGAGTACGAGGTCCAGGCCGGGGACAACGACCCGGACGGGGTGTTCATCGATTCGTTCAGGGGCGACAATAAAGACCATGTTCTGATCCTGAAGGGCACGGCGAGCCTCAAGGGGCTGGTCTCGGGGGAGGCCCCGAACCTGAAGAAGACCAACTTCATCACAGGGAATGCGGTGAGCGAAGACGGCCTGCCGATGAGCTACGTCAACGGGCGGCTGAACTCCGCAGGCCCGAAGCCGGCGAGCGCGACGGTGGACGGCAAGACGCTGAGGGTGACCTTCAACGAGGAGCTGGCCGCGCTCAGCGCCGCCGACCTCCAGTCGCTGACGCTCCTCTTCGGCGTGCAGGGCACGGACGGCACAGGCGGCAACCGCAACGCCTTCCAGCACCCCAGCTCGGTCGCTATCGACAGCGACAATCGCACGCTCGAGCTGACTCTGGGCGTGGCGGCCCGCGCGGGCGAGAATATCACGCTGAGCTACAAGCTGATCGACCACCAGGGGCCGCTCGAGGACACCGACGGCAACATGGCGCCGGCGTTCGTGGACTTCGTGGTGACGGTAGCGGGAGCGGAAGTGACGCTGGTCAGCAATACCGGGCAGAACCGGTGGGGTGGAAATACTCTCAATGTCGATCGCGCCCAGGCGTTCACCACCGGCAGTAATGCCGAGGGCTACAGGCTGACGAAGGTGACGGTCCCCTACACCGCTGCTGTGTTGCAACTGCCAGCGAGCTCGCACACGATAAGCATCCATGCTTCGAACTCGAGCAACCGCCCGGGCGACTCCCTGGGCACGCTTACATATGACACATCCTCAAGGACGCTTCCCGCCGATAGCAATATCGTGGACACCGTCACCTACACCGCATCGGGGACAGGCATCGAACTCGCCTCCGGGACGACTTATTTCGTCGTCATGGTCATGTTGGTTAGTGACACTGAAAGGAGTTATCAGCGAACGAATTCGGATGGCGAGGATGCGGGTGCGGCCGACGGGTGGAGCCTCGGGAACGCGAGCCTCTGGAAGACTTTGAACACAAACGCCTGGAGCACGTCGGCAAGTTCCTGGCAGATCGCCATCCACGGCGTTGTGTTAACGGAAACGAAGCTGGTCGGCAATACCGGGCAGAGCAACTCCAGTGTCTCCGACTTCGCCTTTGACCGCGCCCACCAGTTCACGGTCGGCGCAACTGACACCGGCTACAAGCTGACGAGTGTGGTGGTCCCGTACACTCATACGGTCCCGGGAGCGAGTGGGCACACGATCAAGATTCATGCTTCGAACTCGAGCAACCGGCCGGGCGCATCCCTGGGGACGCTTGCATACGGTACGGTGTCGGGCCTCACCGTTATCTATACCGCCTCGGGCGGGGGTATCGAGCTGGACGCCGGGACGAGTTATTTCGTCGTCCTCGACGTAGCAACCTCTGCCTCCAATGCTCCCCATACCAATACAACGAACACGGGAAATCAGGACCCGGATGGGCTCCCGACATGGACCCTCGCGAACACGGGCCTTTGGAAGAGTCGGGGCGATATCACTTGGCAACAATCCGGCGGCAACAATGCCTGGCAGATCGCCATCCAGGGCGCTGCGGCAACTACGAAGGCAGGGCCGCAGCCGCAGTCGGCGAGCGTGGCGGGGACGAAGCTGAAGATCGTCTTCGACGAGGCGTTCGACGACACATCCACGGAGTCCGGGCAGCACTTCACGGTCGTGATCTCGGACCGGGACGGCAACCAGAGCACCATCGCGGGCACGTCGGCGAACGTTGCCATCTCGGACGCGACGGTGACCGTCACGCTGTCCGAGACGGTGCCCCCGAACGTGGCGGCACAGGTCACCTACGAGCCGTCCGATCCGTCGACGCTCTCGCTCAAGGCCAATGTGGGCAACACCTACGTGGCGGGGTTCCTGGGGTTCAAGATCGAGACGGTGTACGATACCGCCCTCCCGGAGCTGAAGCAGGCCGCGGTCGTGCAGACGAGCAGGAACCCGGACGGGTTCCGGGTGGCGCTCTACTACGACGAGGCGCTGGACCCGGACTCGGTGCCGGCAACCACGGACTTCGGCTTGAAGCTGGACTCAAACGCCGCGGTGACCCCAAACGCCGTCGCGGTCGAGGACAACACGGTGTTGCTGACGGTGGACCTGGCGAAGACGCCCGGGGATGAAGCCGACGTGACCTACGCCAAGGCGGACGTGTCCTACACGAAGGGCACGAACCCGATCCGGGACCCGGCGGGCAACGAGGCGGCGGCGTTCACCAAGCTAAAGGCCAAGGTGGACGTCGAGGCGGCCGGCACGCCGGCGGTGCTTGCCGAGACGGTGGCGGCGAATGTGCCCTCAGTGACACTGGTCAGCAATACCGGGCAGAGCAACGACAACCTAAGTCCGTTCATCTACGACACTTCCCAGGCGTTCACCACGGGGAGTAATGCCGGTGTTTACAAGCTGACGAGCGTGACGGTCCTTTACAATACAGCGGCCCCTCCAGCGAGCTCGCACACGATAAGCATCCATGCTTCGAACTCGAGCGACCGGCCGGGCGCGTCCCTTGGGACGCTTTCATACGGTACGGTGTCCGGCACCACGGTCACCTATACCGCATCGGACAGCGGCATCGGTCTCGAAGCCGGGACGACGTATTTCGTCGTCCACGACGTGAGTGGCAGTCCTGAATCTGAAATCAAGCTTACGAGCTCAGGTGCCGAGGATGCGGGTGGAGCCGACGGGTGGAGCCTCGCGGACACGAGCCTTTGGAGGTCATCGGCCGGCGTCGTCTCTTGGAACGAGGAGAACCGCCATTCCTTGCAGATCGCCATCCAAGGCACTGCGGGGATTACTATCACGGTGCCGGTGCCGGCCACCAGTGAAGCGACGCTGCTCAGCAATACCGGGCAGGGCCGGTGGGATGGGGACACCTTTGCATTCGATATCGCCCAGCCGTTCACCACCGGCAGCGCAGGCCAAGGCTACAAGCTGACGAAATTGGTGGTTCCGTACACTAGAGCGCTCCCGACAGCGGCTTCGCACACGATAAGCATTCATGCTTCGAACTCGAACAACCAGCCGGGTGCCTCCCTGGGCACGCTTTCATACGGTTCGGTGTCCGGCCTCACCGTTACCTATACCGCATCGGGCGACGGCATCGCTCTCGACGCCGGGACGACGTATGTCGCCGTCCACGACAGGAACGGCGATGTCTATACTGGGGGTCCGAAGAGCCAGCGGACGAACTCGGGCAACGAGGATGCGGGTGCGGCCGACGGGTGGAGCATCGGGAACGTCAAGCACTGGAAGAACACCGGCGACACCTCATGGTCAACGAACTCCTTTCCCTGGCAGATCGCCATCCACGGTGTTGTCAACCAACACACCGCCCAGAAGACTGTTTCCGCCCTGGAGGCGAACGGATCGGTGGACGGATCCCGCCTGACGGTGACCTACGACAAGTCCCTCGATCCGGCCAGCCTGCCGGATCCGAAGCGATTCGCGCTGCTCGACGAGGACGATATTTCGGTCAACGACGTCGCCGCCGTGGCGGTGTCGGGCAAGCAGCTGGTGCTGACCCTGAACAGTGCGGTATCCCCCTGTGGCACGTTCACGCTGAGCTACAGCAGGAGCGAGACGGAGAAGAACATCCGGACGTTCTCCGGGCACGAGGCGCCCGATATCGAGGCGGCGCAGGTGGCCAACGCGCAGGCGGACCGGTGCGTGAACGGGCGCGTGGTGGTGCAGACCGACGAGGGCGCGTCGGGCAACGGCGGCGGCGGGTCGGGCAACCAAGGCAAGAGCCTGACGCTGAAGTTCGACCGACCGCTCGACACGGGCAAGGCGCTGAAGGCGTCGGCGTTCGGTCTGACCGGCGCGGCGGGCGGAGCGGCCCCGGCGATCGAGGGCGCGGCCTACGCCGCGGACGGCGCCGGCGTGGCGCTGACCCTGGCGCGCGGGCTCGGAAGCGGCGAGACGGTCACGCTGAGCTACACCCGCCCGGCGGGTCAACCCGGGCTGTGGGACTCCGATGGCAGGCAGATAGCGGATTTCTCAGGCGTTCCGGTGCCGGTCCGGACCTCCGGGGCGACGGCGGTGACCGGGGTCGAGGTGGTCTCGGACGCAGGAAGCGACGATACCTACGCGCTGGGCGAGACGATCCGTGTGCGGGTGACCTTCAGCGAGGCGGTCGAGGTCGACACGACGGGCGGCACGCCGCGTCTCGCGATCGACATGGACCCGGCGCACTGGGGCACGAAATGGGCCGCCTACGAGGGCGGCAGCGGCACGGAGAGCCTGACCTTCACCCACACGGTGGTGGAGCCGAACATCTCCACCCAGGGAATCGCCGTGCTCGCGAACACGCTGGAACTGAACGGCGGCACCATCCAGGCTTCCGGCGTTGACGCCGACCTGTCCCATACCGCGCTGGGACACGACCCGGCCCACAAGGTGGACTGGCGGCTGGCGCCGGCGGCGAACGTCCCGGCCACGGGCGCACCCACCATCACGGGCACAGCGCAGGTCGGCGAAACGCTGACGGCAGACACATCGGGCATTTCCGATGATGACGGCCTGGACGCCGCCGTGTTCAGCTACCAGTGGCTGGCAGACGACGCGGACATATCCGGGGCCACGGGTTCGACGTATACCCTGGTCGAGGCTGACGAGGGCAAGACCGTCAAGGTTCGTGTGTCCTTCACGGACGACGCGGGCAACGATGAGACGCTGACCAGCACAGCTACCGAAGCAGTAGCGACCAGACCCAACAGCGCCGCCACCGGCGCACCCACCATCAGCGGAACGGCGCAGGTCGGCGAAACACTGACGGCAGATACTTCGGGCATTACTGACGCCGACGGGCTTACCAACGCCACCTTCAGCTACCAGTGGCTGGCCGATGACGCGGACATATCCGGGGCCACGGGCAACAGCTACACCCTGACCGACGACGACGAGGGCAAGGGCGTCAAGGTGCGTGTGTCTTTCACCGACGACGCGGGCAACGATGAGTCCCTGACCAGCGAGGCCACGTCTGCGGTGGCGGCAGCGCCACCGGAGAACAGCCCCGCCGCGGGTGCGCCGATGATCACGGGCACGGCCCGGGTGGGCGAGACCCTCACGGTAAGAACTTCGCGCATTACCGACGGCGACGGGCTGACCAACGCCGTCTTCAGCTACCAGTGGCTGGCCGATGACGCGGACATATCCGGTGCTACGGGCAACAGCTACACCCTAATCGATGCCGACGAGGGAAAGGCAATCAAGGTGAAAGTGTCCTTCACCGACGACGCGGGCCACGACGAGACCCTGACCAGCACGGCGACCTCCGCCGTTCTGGGTCCGCCGGAGCCGTTGACGGTCAGCGTCGAGAACGAGCCCACGTCTCACGACGGCTCCGGCTCGTTCACCTTCGATCTCCGTTTCAGCGAGGAGGTCAAGCTGGGCTACAAGTCCCTCCGCGACCACGTGTTCACGGTGACCGGAGGAACTGTGACCAGGGCCCAGCGCCTGGACAAGAGCATCAACATCCGCTGGCAGGTAACCGTGGCGCCGGCCTCCAACGCCGACGTGACAGTGGTCCTGCCGACCACCACCGACTGCGATGCTCAGGGGGCCATCTGCACGAAGGACGGCGGGCGTCCGCTGTCGAACACGATCTCGGTGACGGTGCAGGGTCCGGTGGAGAACAGTCCCGCCGCGGGCGCGCCGATGATCACGGGCACGCCCCGGGTGGGCGAGACGTTGACGGCAAGAACTTCGCGCATTTCCGACGGCGACGGCCTTACCAACGCGACGTTCGGCTACCAGTGGCTGGCCGACGACGCTGACATATCCGGTGCCACTGGTTCGACTTACACCCTGGCCGCCGCTGACGAGGGCAAGACCGTCAAGGTGCGCGTATCCTTCACCGACGACGCGGGCCACGGCGAGACTCTGACCAGCATAGCTACGACAGCGGTGGCTCCCAAGCCGAACAGTGCTGCTTCCGGTCAGCCGACCATCAGCGGCACGGCACAGGTGGGAGAGACTCTCACCGCAGGCACATCGGGCATTTCCGACGCCGACGGCCTGGACAGCGCGGCGTTCAGCTACCAGTGGCTGGCCGATGACGCCGGCATATCCGGGGCCACGGGTTCGACGTACACCCTGGTCGGTGCCGACGAGGGTAAGGCCGTCAAGGTGAAAGTATCCTTCACCGACGACGCGGGCAACGATGAGTCCCTGACCAGCGAGGCTACGGCCGCGGTGGCGGCAGCGGTAGCGGAGAACAGCCCCGCCGCGGGAGCGCCGATGATCACGGGCACGGCCCGGGTGGGCGAGACCCTCACGGTAAGAACTTCGCGCATTACTGACGGCGACGGGCTGACCAACGCCACCTTCAGCTACCAGTGGCTGGCCGACGACACCGGCATATCCGGTGCCACGGGCAGCAGCTACACCCTGGTCGAGGCTGACGATGGCAAGGCCGTCAAGGTGCGTGTGTCCTTCACCGACGACGCGGGCAACGATGAGACGCTGACCAGCGCGGCTACGGCTGCGGTGGTGGCAGCGCTACTCCCTGCCGCGCCGACCAACCTGGTGGCGTCGGACAACGGGAACGGCACATTGACCCTGACCTGGGACGCGCCGGACGACGATAGCGTAACCGGCTACCGGATACTGCGCCGCCGCCCCAACGAGGGCGAGAATACGCTTCTGGTATACGTGGCGGACACGGGAAGCACGGACACCACCTGGACCGACGGGGAAGTGACCACAGGCACCCGGCACGTCTACCGGGTGAAGGCCATCAACGCCGCGGGCCTGAGCCGGATGTCAAACCTCGCAAGAGCGACCCCTACCTCTCCACCGGAGAACAGTCCCGCCACGGGAGCTGCCGCCATCACGGGCACAGCGCAAGTGGGCGATACACTGACGGCAGCCATCTCAGGTATTTCCGACGACGACGGGCTTACCAACGCGACGTTCAGCTACCAGTGGCTGGCCGATGACGCCGAAATATCCGGTGCCACCGGCTCGGCATACACGTTGGTCGAGGCTGACGAGGGCAAGGCAATCAAGGTAAAAGTGTCCTTCACCGACGACGCGGGCAACTCAGAGTCCTTGACCAGCGCGGCTACGGCTGCGGTGGCGGCAGCGCCGGTGGCGGAAGCGCGAGTGGAGAACAGTCCTGCTACCGGCCAACCGACCATCACGGGCACGGCGCAGGTCGGTGAGACGTTGACGGCGGGCACATCGGGCATTTCCGACGACGACGGGCTGACCAATGCGACCTTCAGCTACCAGTGGCTGGCGGACGACACCGAAATATCCGGTGCCACGAACTCGACATACACCTCAAAGGACACTGACGAGGGCAAGGCCGTCAAGGTGAAAGTATCCTTCACCGACGACGCGGGCAACTCAGAGTCCCTGACCAGCGCGGCTACGGCTGCGGTGGCAGGCAGACCCAACAGCGCTGCGACCGGCGCACCGACGATCAGTGGAACGGCGCAGGTCGGCGAGACTCTCTCGGCAGGTACATCGGGCATTTCCGACGCCGACGGGCTGACCAATGCGACGTTCAGCTACCGGTGGCTGGCTGATGACGCGGACATCTCCGGTGCCACTGCTTCGACATACACCCTGGCCGCCGCTGACGAGGGCAAGGCCGTCAAGGTAAAAGTATCCTTCACCGACGACAGGGGCAACGCGGAGTCCGTGACCAGCGCAGCGACGTCATCCGTGGGGGCTGCACCGAAGCTGTTCACCGCCGGCACTCACCAGGTGCCGGAGAGCCACGACGGTCAGAATGCCTTCACCTTCGAGTTGCGGTTCAGTGAAGAGTTCTCGATCAGCTACGAGACAATGCGTGATCACGCCTTCACCGTCACTGGGGGCACAGTCACCAGGGCGCGGCGTCTGGAAAAGCCCAGCAATATCCGCTGGGAAGTCACCGTAGTACCTGGCTCCAACAGCGCCGTAACCATCGAATTGCCTGCTACAACGGACTGTGAGGAGCAGGGTGGCATCTGCACCAGCGATGGCAGGAAACTGTCCAACTCCCTGAACTTCACCGTCTCCGGTCCCGGCTAACGTAGACAGGCCAAAGCTGGATACCGGACGGCTTTCTCGTCGCCCGGTATCCGGCGGTCCTGATGACCACCGCCCTGACAGATGACAAGAAGTGTCGGCTCTAAAGCGCCAAGACGGTGCGCTTCATAAACGATGGGCTGCTCTTGTTCCTGACGGGACCTATTTAACCTTGAACCGGCGGTGCGGCGGCAGTAACCTATGTGCGCCTTCCGGCAGATGACCTGCCTTACACAGAATGAAACAGACTGCGTGAGGCGCTGCCGGCCTGCTGCGCGCGAGATACCGAGGCCATGATAGGCGTGTACAATGCCCTGTCAGTAGAAACGGATACATCGGCGAGAGACTGGCTGAAACACAGATTCAATCACACCGGTAAGGAAGTGATCTAATGGTTCTGGGCATAGACAACCGAACGGAGAACTGGAAGACGGCATATGAGTTTGCCCCTTTCTTCAGGGACGCCGAGGCGCGGAAGCGGCTGGTCGGACGGCTTGACGAGACCGATTACGCAGAGGCGGACGACATTCACTTTGAACTGTTCTGGAAAGGCACAAGAGACTACCTACATGCCGAATCCAATGGTGAGAAGGGCAAATCCAGGGAGCGGCTACTGATGTACTGCAGGGATATGCTCCCTGAGCTGAGAGACAGGGTTGTCAGTTCAAAGCGATTCCAAGAATTGAAGGACGACAACTATGCCCTCCCGACACCGGAAAGCGACAGCAAACTGCTGAGCAACCTCTCCAACACTGAAATCGACATCGTGATAGAAACTCCAAGATCATTGTTCATTGGTGAAGCAAAACAAGAAGAAAGTTTTGAAGCCAGGAGTGGGCATGTGCTGGTACACCAACTCATAAGGCAGTACGTGATGGCGAAAGCGCTACTCAAGGCTATGGGGTGCAGCAGGACAGTTGTGCCATTTGTGGTCGGGGATCCTGTAGATCAACTCAAGAGGCAGCAGGTCAAGTTCATGATTTCTCAACGGTGGATGAACGAGCGCAATGTGCTCAGTTGGGAGGACGTAAAGATTTAGTGACGAAGGAATCAACAGGCAACGTTGCAGTGACGTCCTGTTTACCATCTCGATTCCGAAAGTCTAACATCAAAAGGGATACCTGAACGGCACTTATCGGTGGGAATCCATCTGTTCCGGTAGGTCCGAAGATTGCTGCCGACACCGGGTCAGCTGCGAATCAAGGTTCCTGATACTGAAGAAGAGAAGATACGTTGGCTCGCTGTCCGGGAGGCTTGGGCTGAATTCAACCGTACTGGTGACGCTAGGCTCTCAAAAGAGGTAGGCCTGTTCGCTAATATATGGAAGAAGCACAGAGCGAGGCGAGAGAGCCAATATCCGGTATCGCCATGATAGCGAACGTCCCGCAGATGCCTTTGGCTCACGCCTAAGCATGTCAGAAGAATAAGTAAGTTAACGAACTTCCAAGTCAATAGCGAAATGCTATTCGCCAAAACAGAAGGGTATTATACGAATGACAGCTTCAAGCCCGACCGTACTGGCACACGTCGCATGGATGCTTAGAGGATCCTTTGAGGACCTTGCAGTGGAAGCCCTGGGGTACATACTCAACGGCTCTGACTCGGCTACCGAGGCCTTGGAAGAAGTCCTACGTGAGGGAGGAGCGGATGTTTCACCCATCCGGCTAGTGCAGACACAGGCAGTCGAGGAAACAGGCGCGACGCCAGATTTGGCCTGCCTGGACCAGGACGGAGAGACACACGTACTGATCGAGGCGAAATTTGATGCCATGCTGACGAAGAATCAGCCTGTCCAATACCTGAGACACCTGCCCAAAGACAGGTCTTCAGTGCTGCTTGTTGTCGCACCGAAGCGACGTCTTGTGCCACTCTGGGCGGAGATGAAGAAGTTAGTGCTTGATTCTGGCGACTTTACGATAGAAAGAGAATCAACTACTGAGGGCCTGGTGAATGCTTCCGTCTCCGACCGCAGCGCGTTGTCGCTGGTCAGCTGGGAGCACCTATTGCACAAACTGGCAATGCGTGCGGAGGAAGAAGTTGAAGAAGGTACCTTGAGGTCCATTGCAGAGTTGAAAGGCGTCGTCGAATACGAAGCGCTTAACGCCTTCCAGGCTCCTTCGAGCGACCGAGTGGAGCTTGACGAGTTGAACAGACAGCGCTTTAAGGATCTAATCGACGGAACAATAGCGGAAGGCAAACGCGAGAAATGGATCAGCACCGACGGTTTTGGACCAGGAGGTGGCACAACCGGGTATGTTCGTTACTTCGCGATCGGCGAGGTTCCGGTGTGGTTTGGGTATGACCTGCGTCTATGGGAAGCGTACGGAGGGCCCCTGTGGGTGGGATTTCAAATGCTGGCCCAGCAGAACATTGGCACGGTACGCGAGGGGCTGAGGCGGTTGTGCGCAAAGCGGCCGGACGATTTCTTCTACGATGTCCCTGCATGGTCCCACAAGAGAGATTACATAAGGAACGAGATGCCAGCCAGAGGCGAACTCCCGATGATGCAGGAGGCTCTTCTCGTGCAACTGCGCGAGATAGCCGACTCCCTTAGTGACGTCAAGGTACCATCCACAGACGCTTCCGATTAAGACGCCCTGGGAACGCATTATGATTGGAGACCAATATGGTCAAGCTCGTAAGCTGGAACATTGCAAAGAGAAGGAACGCGTGGCGCGAGCTGTGCGAAATGGACGTGGACGTTGCCCTTCTCCAGGAGGCGGGCAACGTCCCGAATGATGTCTCCGGGGCTGTTGATGACGGGCCACGGGCAAGCTGGGATCCCCAGGCATGGAATGCGAACTACGGCAACAGATGGTCCACGGGCTTGTCTGAGCGCTGGTGCAAGATAGTGAAGCTGTCTGACCGCGTTGAAGTTGAATGGTTCAAGCAGGTCAGCCCGATCTCGATGTCGAGCAAGGACGAGGTGGCAGTCAGCGGTATCGGGACTATTGCAGTAGCGCGAATCATACCTGAAGATGGGCAACCCTTCATCGCGGTTTCAATGTGGGCGCGGTGGATGCTTCCGCACACCTCGACCAACAGCAAGTGGCGCATCGGTATGCCGGATGTCTCGGCACACCGCATCATCTCGGATATCTCCGGATTTGTGGGAGATTACGACCCGTCCGCGCATCGCATAGTCGCGGCCGGGGACCTCAACATCGTATACAATCCGGCCGGCGCGGAATGGGATGGATCAAGGGATCAGAGTGTATGGACCAGAATGGACGCTCTCGGGCTGGAATATCTGGGACCATTTCACCCCAATGGACGCAGAGCTGCAAAGCAACGCGAATGGTTGGCGCCATCCTCTATGAATGTTCCCACCTATTACACTACCTACGAAAAGGGGCCGGAGAAGGCGAGCCAGCAGAAATAGAGTGGAGCGCCAACTGCGAGTGTCCCTGCCTTTGAGCGGCGAAATGGTAACCGTCCCAAGCGGGACACTCCTGCACAATGGAAGGAGACACATGGACTTCCGACAATTAGCATCGGCGATAACTAGCTGTCCAGAAATTCCGAGGGCAAGGATGTCTGCCAACCACCCGTGTGCAAAAATAGTAGGACTCCAGCGGGAAGATGCCTTTCAGTCTCCCGAACCCTGGCGTGGGCATATTGAAACCGCGCCGATTCTCTTCGTGTCGTCGAATCCCAGCATCGGAGGAGAGTATACATTCCCGCCCTCTGGCTGGTCAGATGAGCAAGTCGTATCCTACTATCTAGGCTGTTTCGACCACCATGTAGAGGGAGGATATCAGGTCGATGAGAGAAAGTTCGCTCGAGTTCAGTTTTGGCGCGAAGTTCGAGCGAGGGCTAGCGAACTTCTAGGGAGGCCGGCGGTCCAGGGCGAGGATTTCGCCATAACGGAAGTCGTCCATTGCAAATCTACTCGAGAACAGGGAGTCAAAGAGGCACTAGAACTCTGTGTGCAACGGTGGATGGAGCCAGTAATCGAGCGCTGCGCGGCAAAGGTCATAGTGGTCCTAGGCAGCTACGCCAGGCGCGTTTGCTCAGCCTGCTGGAATCTTGATGGAAAGAGAAGAGTTCACTTTGATGTATCAACTCCAGGAAAGGACAGAACGGTGGTACTTCTTCCCCATCCCAACGCACGTGAGAAAAGAAAGCTACTCCATCATACTACCGATCAAGAACGGCTTAGTTTGCGGTCGCAATTGGCGGCAGAGGCTCGTATGACAGAGTTGGAAGAAGAGCCTCGACGCCTGCGCGGCGAGTAGGACCTTCCTCCAATTGGCGATTCCCCGGCGGCCAAGTCATCTTGTCGAGTGTCTAACGCCGCCTGAAAACCCCTCAGGGCCGATGCAACAATTTACTACAAAAAGCTGCAAGGGAGAGTTCAATGGACCAACGTATTTTCATCGAAGATAACCCGGATCTTCAATCCGCTTTTCTTGTTCTATTAGAGCAGGCAGGATTGCCACATCCGAGCGAACTCCCATCTA
>MPND01000075.1 GCA_002238855.1 SAR202 cluster bacterium bin90 | reverse complement strand
TGACATCAATGGAGCGCTGCGCGAGCACGTCCAGAGAACATCCGGACCCTAACTCCAATTCCCCTCCGACCGCAGCTCGTCAACGCGCTCGTCCGCGCACAGATAGCAGAGCGTCACGCCCATGTGCTAACCCTTTTGCCGATAGAGCAAGTAGCTTCCAGTGCTGCACACAAGGAATGCAGCGACACCCCAGGCCACGTTCACTGAGAACGCTATTGCAAGGATATAGACAGTTCCCATTAAAGCCGATGGCCAAAACCAATCGTTCATTTATCGCCTCCGGCGGCGCTTGATGTTGCGCTAAGACGTCTCCTGAAGTTCGTCAAGCGCGGCCAGCATCATTATGTGGGGAATATGCTTCATGATCTTAAGTCCTGTAGTTTTCGTACCCCTTTGGGCATAAGTACGGCAGTTACACGGGTCAATGGCGGCGGGTCGTTATGTCTTCCTGGTTCAATGTCATATGCTTCGGAGTACGGTGAAAGGCCTATCAGTCCTCCGGACTCACAATAATGCTGCTCTTCGGCCGTCATGTCGCTTGGCAGGACGCCATCGTTGTCAATTGCGCCTAGCAACTTTGCCAGTCTCTTTTCATCCATAATCCTTCTACCTCCGTCTTATAACTCCCCACGTGACGCGAACCTCTGAAAATCACCTAGATTCATGGCATCAACCTCGTGTCTCATCAGGGAAGTGCGGGCCGCAACATGGCCAGTTGTCTTTGCAGTTGTAGAGATCGTAATCGCTAAAACGAGTATCGGCGTGGGCCGCGGGATTACTCGCTGCTGTCCGCCAGCCGCCGCCTTTGCGTCTCTGGGCGTGGTGACAATCTTCCTTGTGGATTATGCCATGAGGTCTCGGATAGCCTTCTCTTTGATTGTACAAATTCACATATACCATATCTGCCTTCCTTAGTCGTTTCTTCTCTAGTGGGTGCCGGCACAGCAGTAGGAGTGACTATCTGCAGAACTGCCGTGCCGACATAACGGCGGCGGCGTGGTTACTGCAATGCAAGGGGCCGCCGCCACCCATCTAAAGATGGCTAAATGGAACCTCCTATTGTCGTCGCTCGAATGGCACAGCGCCCGAAGAATTGGGCTGGCTGAGGCCTTGTGCGTTCTGCTGACTGGAATCCCCAGCGTCGAGCGTGAATGTAAAGTCCCCGCTCGTATTGAGGTCGTACGTCGTAAGGTTGAAACCATAGGTCTTTCCATTATCAGGCGTCCTCTGAATACGTGAGTTGGTATTGTCTGCCGCGTCGTCGTCATTCTCATCTAGGTACGTCCATGATTCTGTATCATCATCCCACTCAAAGAGCGGCATGTAGGTATCCGCATCGGTCGATGTAAGGGTGGCAACTCAAGGCCCCGTGCTCACAAAAACCTCGAATGAGACTACTCGGAAATAGCGATCTCCAACTGGGGCATTAGTGTCTGATATCTCGACGTCATGCCGCCTCACCAGATTATGGATAGATTTGCTGCGTTTGCCGCGGGCCCCGGTTATTTCAATCACGGATATGGACTGTTGGTCCATTCCGTCTCCCTTAACCCATTGAGAAGCAGCTTTCGGGTCACGTCGCATTACGAATTTCGGCTGGAGTAGGCTCCTGTTCAGATTGGAGATTCATCCCTTCCAAATCTGAGAAATTAGTGATTGCAACTTCACCTTCAGGAAATTCCGCAACGATCTTCAGCTTCCCACCTACCGCCTCGATGTAGGACCGCAGGCTGGATACATACACGTCGGCACGCTGCTCCAGCTTGGACACGGCGGGCTGGTTCACATTCAGCACCTTCGCCATGTCCCCCTGGGTCAGCGCCCGTGCGCGGCGAAGCTCATGCAGCGGCATCTCCGCGAGCAATTCACCCTTCATAACGGCAATACGCCGGCGGCGCTCCAGCGTAAAATCCTTGGTCAATTCGCTAAATGAATGTCGGCCACTCATCAGATCAGTCCCTCCCTTCGCAGTTCTTCCAGATGCTCGTCATAGAGAGCGTCGGCCACCGGCACGTACTCCTCGTAGAATCTGTCGTTGCCGGTCTTGTCTCCCCCAATTAGAAGTATCGCGGCTCGCCTGGGGTCAAAGGCGTAGAAGACTCTCAGGGGATTACCACTTGCCTGCGCTCGCAGTTCGCGCATAACCCCATGCCTCGACCCGTTTATGTCCGACGAATAAGGGTATGGCAAGTGCGGCCCGCGTTCCGCCAACAGGTCCACCCTTGCAGTCACTGCGTCCTGCTGGCCCTCAGACAGTTCCTGCCACCAGTCGCCAAACTGGTCTGTGTATTCGACCTCCCATACCATTTGCCCATTATATTCCTGTAATGGAATGTCAGCAAGGAACGAGACGGGATTTTGCTGAAATCGAGCGACTTACTCGAATCCGTCCTGCTCGTGTCGGGCAGGATGGTTTCGACGTCGCCGAGCGTGATGGAACTGGTGAACAAGCAGGGAGACGAGTAGGATCTGTGGTCGGTAGGTGGGCGGCTGACCGACTGGGGCCTGAAACGCAAAAAAGGCCCCATTTTCGGATGCCGGGGAAAGCCGTAGCGTCAGCTGCGACCTCCCCCTGCTTCCGGGCCCGGGCGTTACCGGCCGGCGAGCCTGATGCAGCTCGTCCCGCCCGTGACCCGGGCAATCGGCCAATCCTGCCCGATGCCGAACCATTCAAAACTGCAGCGCGTAGAAGACGCCCGCTCCGGGCTGGCGACCTCCTGCGCTAACCCCACTCCACAGTTCGATGAGTTCAGGCTGCCGCTTGTTCAGGTCTTTGCCGAGCAGCTCGTAGCAGCGCTGCATCACCCCAACAGGAATGAGGGCCGTCTCCCGCGCTTTCCTTCTCAGCCTCGGCCCTGACTCCCATCTCTTACCGGTTTCTAGTCGGCGGCCATATCGTACCCGGACGGCTGCATAGCGTCCGGGAACCCTTCCGGCAACGGCAGCTTGCCTGAGCGGCCGAGGTATCCGATTGCGTCTCTCAGCACCTCGCTGGACGGCTCGCACAGCCACGCCCTGCCCCGTTGCCGCGTCAGGGGCGATGCCCTTCCTGGCAAGTACGCAGTAGTCCCAAAGGGGCTGCGCCCACTCGGCAAGCATCGGCTCGCTCACGCGCTTGGGCAGGTACGGGTCGATTCCGGTAGGGGGCAGAATCGTACGCTAAGGCCGCTATCTACGTTTTGGCCACCGGTATTCGCCGGTGAGCAGGATGTGGGCCCACCCAAGGGGTGAGATGTGGGCCAGTAGCTCGGGCTCGACGGTCAGGCCGGCGTGTTTCCGATGTCCAACCGCTTCGCCGAGATGGGCGGTATTCCAGTAAATGACGATGGCGGCGAGCAGGTTGAGCCCGGCCATGAGGTAGTGCTGTCCTTCGCTTGCGCGGTCGCGGAGTTCGCCCTGGCGCCCGATGCGGAGCGCGTTCTTGAGCGCGTGATGAGCCTCGCCCCTGTTCACGCCGTGCAACTTCCATGTAAGTCCGCGCAGGCGGTCCGCGGACCCGTCGGTGCTAGCGTCATCTATGATGACGATCTCGACATCTTTGAAACTTTGCTTGCCCGTTCACTGGTCCCGCGCCGGAGGCCACTGCCGCCTGTGCAGTTCAGCTCGCAACTCTTCTAGCTCGGCTGCCGCCTTTTGCCGCCGCCGCTCACTTTCGTCGGGTACCACCAGGTAGCGCCCTCTAGAATGACCGTTCCCGGAAGGCTCCGTCATACCTAGCAAGCTGCGAAGTTCCCTGACCTCCGACTCCAAGGAGCGCCGCACTATCTCGTGCTCACTGAAGTTAAGCAGCCATTCCCTCCTTGCGGGATTGTAGAACCGCAGCCGAGTCTTGTACCATGGGTCTTCCATCTTCCAGCATAGGTCGAGCAACAGCAGAGCGCTGCGTCCTCGCCAGGTCCCATCGGCATCCACGGTTACGGGCAGCCGTTCATAGCTGCCGTCTACAATGCGCTCTCCGACCAGGGCCTCTCCAAACACCACCGTCCCTTCGGTGGGATCGAGCCGCCAGTATTCGGTCACGCCCAGCCGCTCGTATAGTTCACGCTTGGCGGCGAGTTCATTTTCGGATGGATCGGGCGGGAAGAAGGGATCGGGAATGGATGCGACCTCCAATACGAAATCTGGAGCCTTGCCTACCCGCCAAGTCATAAACACCCAGTCTGCGATGATAGCCGCCGCGTCAACTCCGATGGTAATGTGGAAGTCGGCGGCAACTCGCGCCTCCGGATTGTTCATCTCGTAGTAGATGTAACTCCTGCGGTCAATCAGTACATCAGGAGCGTCCGACGGGAAGACGCCATTGTAGTTGAGGACGTAACCTATCTCACGGACTATCTCAGACTCGAGAATGGACTGGAACACGGTTCCGTCATCTTTGTCAGGATAGAAGACATCCGGGTCGTCGCCGGCAGGAATTGTGTAAGGCAGCATGTTAGCGAGCTTCACCGAGCCGATTACAGGTAGTCTGATGCGACGCTTTCCGTCATAGCGAAGTTGCGCCACTCCCGAAGCCGTCCTGAACGAACCAGCACCCGTGCGAATCTTCTTCCTGAACCTTGGCGGTCCGGCAGGATGGATGGGGTCTCGCCAGTTCTTCACGGCAGTGCCGAAGTCCATGAAGGCGCCTTCCTGCACGCGACTCGCAACCTCGGTGACGAACGGGTAGTCTTCTCGCTTGCAAGCGTTGAAGGCTTTGTAGAGGTCCTGCCAGGACGGCCAGGGCATACGGTTCGTGCCTGCCCGTGAGGCGGATCGGGACTGCGTATCCGGCAGGCATCCAGCCCTCCGGACAGGATGACCTGCTTCTGTGGTTATTCCGCGTGTGTTGCACTCCCATGTTCGCATTATACCGTATTCAGAAAGAGCAAATCCGAATGTCAACAGGCCTTAGTGCAATATCAGGGATCCGTACCTGGGCCACGGCGCTATCTGTTGGCGACATTGCGCTGAGACCTCCGAAACAAGCGCCCGAAGAGCCGGATCGCACCCTTAAGTGGAGCTACGAACGTCGTTTTGCCGACCCAGATGCTCGCAGCCACCAGGACTTCCAGGTTCGTATGGTATTCGACGCGCTGAAGCTGCAGGATCAGCTCATACCGCCACTCGAGCTCGCGAAGCCTCTGGAAATCCTGCCAGGGTATCTCCGCCTCGGGGTGGGTCAGCCAGAACTTTTTGATCAGCACGACTTCGATTTCAAGCATCCTACGCCGGATATAGAGGAAGGCGAAGTGCTCGGCGAAACGAGGGACATCTCTCGTGATTTCATACGCGAATGCATGCCTTTTCCAATGCTCGAGCAGACCGTCCAGCTGGTCGTACATCTTCTCATCAAGCTGAAAGTCCAGATCTTCCGGCGGTGACGGCCCGATCCAGCCGGCGTTAGCGTCCTCTGTGTCCGCCATCGTCTTGCGCGAAATGGCAAACACCTTTTCGAGGTCTTCCGAAACTTGGTCGTTCCCGAATAGATCAGCTCTGTTCCAAAGTTCTGCGGCCTTGCCCCGCAGTTCGGGAAGCGTAATGCTGACGCCCTGCGGGACGATGACCTCAGTCTCGTCCGCGCCGTGATTATCGTGCCCATCTACTGGAGGTTCTTCCGAAGGGGAATCGTTGGTTTGAGGCGTCTCCTCCGTGCCCGGTGCAGCTTCACCCTGTGTATCCTGCACCGTCTCGGCGCACACCCCGAGCCTCCTCAGGAATTCCGGTTCCAGAGGCAACTCGATATCGTCCACCACCAGAGGCAGTTCTCGCTCGTAGAGGTCCGTGGCGACCTTCTCTATCCACTGCACGATCTTCCGGTGGTTTCCCGGCCCGAAGCCGTTTTCCTTGTAGAGGCTCTGGCTTATGGTCGATTCGGGCACACCAGTCTCAATATGGAACTTCCTCTGGTTGTGCTTCTCGCAGTACTGCTGCGCGAAGAGTTGTACTCGCCTCTTGTAAGAACCGCCGTCCGGGTCGGATGTCATCTCGATCACCTTTCGCTGAAGGCATTCCAGCCGCACTTGGGGATATGAAAACTCGCTCCGAAATTCCGTTTCCCCTCTTTGTTCCTTACATGTTTCCAGCTGTTCTCTGCCGCCCCGTTACGGGTTGCATGGTCTGTGAAGTGAGTGCAGATTTCCATTATTCCACTCTCGCCGGGCCCTACGGGGGTATTACTACCTCCCAGCACCAATACAGATGGAATAATGGAAAGGCGCCGCATCACTTTACGTTGAGGATGTGGCACGCCGTCACAGAGCTCACTTGTATCACCCAAGTTATTACTGTTTGCATTATATCAGAAGCACTGCTGCTTGCCAACGAAAGCGCTATGTGGCATAATCACCGCAAATCAGTCATTGAAAGCCTGGAGGTGCAGATATGAACCATGCGGCTGTGCAGGCGTGTGCAAACGATCTGTTAGATGAAGAGCGAGAAACGTTCATTTCCATCCTGCCCCCATCGGATGTCCCCGCGCCGTTGAGCGGCGCACAGGAAATGATCGAGAGCGCGTGCGCAGAGGAGGTTGTGTCGCTGGAGATATCGGGGGAGGGTGATCGGGCGACGTTCGGCGTTCGGTGTCAGGACGCGGACGCGGTCCGCGGGCAGCTTGAGGCGCACTTCCCCCAGGCACAGTTGAGCATTCCGGGCGTGGACCCGATCCGTCCACGGGAGGGAGAGAAGGCTTTGACGACCGTGTTTACGGTCAAAGGCGCAGAGCCGCTCCCGCTGCGCACTTTCGAGGATGAGAAGGTAGTGAGAGAGGGATCCGATCCCCTGCTGGGAGTCGTAGGAGCGATTCAGAGCCTTCGGGAAGGTGAGCGAGTCCTGACAAGAGGGCTCGTGAGGGGCAAGAGACGAGGCTACTTCGAAAGGTACAGGCACGATGCCTTGTCGGGGCCGGGAGGCGCCAACGAACAGTCCAGGACTGCTGACCGAGACGAGCGGCACACGCAGGGCAACAGCGTATCAGATCCGCTGGTCAGGCTGGGATGGTGCGCAGCCGGACTGGGGATGGTAACGGTTATCGTATTATCGCTCTTCGGCGTCGGAATCCGGGAGACCATGGACTTTCTCAAGGGACTCAGCCCTTCAGAACTGGGGATCTTCGGCGCCGTTTATCTCTTCGCCGCGTTCGCCACGCTCGTCATCTACGAGCTGGTTTCCGCAAGGTTCAGGCCGGATAGGGTCTACTACAACCCCGAGCTGATAAAGGACAGGGTCGACTACTCCCCGTACGACCTTGAAATGCAGGTGCTAGTTTTCGTGCCGGATTCCGACGGCTGGAGGACGCGCGCGCAGGGCATCGCGGCCATGTTCGAGAAGGCCTACGGCGTTTTCGATCGAGAGCTCGGCAGCAGCATCGCCAGACGGAAGGCCTTCGACGGCACTCCGGCTGACGCTTTCGAATCCATTTCGCGAAAGGGCCTGTTCCGTCTGCTGGCGCCGGGACCGAGCAGCGTCATTGGATCGAGAGAGCTGTCGGGGCTGTGGCATCTGCCGGCTACCGGTGTACGACCCCGCAGCATCACGCGTTCCGACTGGCGTCGGTGGCCCGTGGAGAAGCGTCACATCAGTGAGGGAGCTCCCGTCGGCTATACCACGGCGGGTGAGCGGCGGGTGGTCCGGATAAGCGAGGACGCCGCCCGGTCACACCAGTTATGCCTGGCCGCCAGCGGCATGGGAAAGACCACGTACATGACTCGCCTGGTGCACCATGCGATGCGTCTGAAGGCGCGCGGAGAACATTCCGGTGCGATCGTCGTCGTCGACCCGCACGGGGGGCTTGTCGACGAGCTGCTTGGGTTGGTGCCTCTTGAAGTGGCACACAAGGTGAGGCTCATCGATCTTGGTGACGAGAGCCGGGTGGTAGGCATTAACGTTTTGTCCCCCGACTTTTCACTTTCGAGAGACGTCACCGCGACTCTTCTCGTGCGTGCATTTTCCAAGCACTGGGACTTCTGGGGCCCCAATATGGAGGACATACTGTCCCACAGCACCAAGACATTGTACGAGGCCAACTCTAACCCGGACACGGCGCCGGAGGACGCGTACACGTTGCTGGACGCCAGGCATCTGTGGTTAAACGAGTCCTTTCGCAGGAACGTCCTGGCGAGGGTTGATGACGCGAAGATGCACAGGTTCTGGTACGAGGATTTCCCCGTCTACGAGAGAGGAGAGCGTGAGCGGACCCTTAACCCGATCGCCAATCGCCTGAGAGACTACGATGACTCGAAGGTCGCGTCCGCCATCATCGGCCAGAGGTTCTCCACGGTGGACCTGAAGGCGGCTATCCGTGCGGGAGACATAGTTCTGGTTTCCACCGCGGCGCCGTCCGAAGGAGAGGAGACAGCCAACCTGATCGGCTCGTACTTTCTGTCGGCGATCGACCAGATCATCCGGTCCCAGGGTGAACTCGCCCCAGGTGACAGGCAGCGGGTGATGACAGTGGTGGATGAAATGCAGACGGTGCGGGGGGCACCCTATGAGCGTATGCTGAACGAGTGGCGAAAGTTCGGCGGTTCGCTTGTGCTTGCCAACCAGACACTCGCCGGTATAAGAGAGATGTCGCCGTCACTGGAGACGAGCCTGCTTACCAACGTGGGCGTGCTGGTGGGTTTTCGAATCGGTGGCAAGGATGCGGAAGTGCTCGCGCAAGAGCTCGGAAGGCACTATGTGTCGGCGGATGACATTAAATCGCTCGACAAGCATCATGTCTACATCCGTCTCGGACAGGGCATGCATAAACTGCCGCCATTCTCGGCGGAGGTGCGACCCCTAATGTCTAGAAATGAAACGCTGGTCGATGAATTCCGGGCTAAGTCCGCCAGGTACTCGCAGAAACGCGAAACGGTCTATAATCGACAGCAGGCAGAGACCTGGAAGGCTATCGAGATCAATGCGGCGGCAAGCGAGCGGCGCAGACGACGTTAGCTGGCGGCGATACTGCTAAACTCGTGGCCAACGCGGACACACGACGATTCATGCCAATTCGAAATCACCCGACTGTCGACTTATCACCGGAACTCGCGCACCGGCTTCTAGATATAGCGCGCTATCCCTTCGCCACCTCCGCCGAACTGTTCGCCCTCACCGGACGTGCTCTCCAGAGCAACGTGCATCGCAATGTCGCTGCCCTGCGCGATAAGGGAGTGGTCCAAAGCGTCGACCATCATTCGCGCATTAATGGCAGAGCCTCGTCACGCCAATTCCCGGCGTGCGCGGGTCTGAGAGTCCTGAGTGAATTGCTCGGGCGACCGGAGGCCGCAACTCTGCGGGAACTGCCGGTAAGTGCCGAGTGGCAGAAAACGCTTCTCGGCCGCATTGACATCATAGCTCTGGTATATCGAATCGCCGTGCAGGTTGCCCGGTACTGTGCGGATTCCGGGAGTGACGGCCCGGTAGTCGTTCACTTTCCGCGCGACGACGCTCTCGACGGTATAATAAGCTGCGCCGACGGGCGATGGTTCGGCGTCATGCGGCAGGGCTACGGTCTGTCGCTTTCCAAACTGGGTGCGCGCATAGAAGAGCAGGCACGGAAGGCGACCCAGCCGGACACCCTGTTCGTCGCGACTGCGGACCGACTGGGCAGGCCGCCGATCGAGCGCCGAGTCTTCGAGCGGCGCGCGAGGGTCACGGGACTGGTCGCTTTCGAGGACGAAATCCTCGTCCGAGAGGACGACGAAGAGGTTTGGACTCGCCCAGGCTATCATGGCGGCGGGTCGGTCAGCCTGAAGGACGTAGTGATGAACGCCGTCGGATCCGCAATCTACCGGCCCACCATGAATACGTCATACACGAAAGCATCCCGGCCCACATCGTTCGAGAGCCTGCCGGAAAACAGGTGGGCCGAACTGACCGCGGCGGAACGCCTTACTTTCGATGACGTATTTCTTTGGCCGCTGATGGACGTTCGACAACTCGCCGCGCTGCGGGGAGTTCAGTACGCCAACAAGGCGCTGGTGCTAAGCAGACTCGTCGAGCAGGGGCTGACCGTGCGAATGAAGGTGCGTGGCATTCCTCGCGGGCGCTTCGCTCTGTCAGACGGGGGTCTGCGATTTGTGTCGAGCAGAGACCGCACTTCACTGTCGGACCTAAGGAAGCAGTGGAGGCCGGGCTCTGACCGGGAGCCTGCCGGCACGATGCTTGCCAAGATGCAGCTGGAGTGCCACCATACCGAAGGAGTGAACGACTTTGCGGCCAGGCTGATGACCGAACTGGGGACCGGTACCCACATAATGCCAAGCCACAGAGGGATGAGACATTTCACGGACAGAGTCGGTGACTCCCTTGTTAGCCCGGATCTGATCGCTTCCTTCTCCCTGAAGAGCCGTCGGAAGACGCTGCTTCTGGAGTATGAGATGCGCGCCGCCTCTCCCAACCCGATGAGGGATAAGATTCTGCCCTGGCTGCGTTATTTCGGCACGCCGTATCCATGCGAAGACTTCGAAGGCGACTTGAGACTGCTTTTCGTGCTGGCGGGCGAGAAAGAGGAGACCGTCTTTCATGAGGTCACCAGTGAACTTCACCGCAGGACAGGATTGTCCGTCCCGCTCGCGACGACCCACAAGGATCTGCTCGATCAGAGCACCGCCGTTCTTCACCCTCACATCTGGCGGTCATTAGGCCGCCGGCCGGGGGAGCGCACGGCGGCGCTTTCGACAGACTAACGGAGCGGCCTTCCAACAGAAGCACCCGCTCCGCTTCTCGGTACACCTTCGTTGTGCAGCCGCGTCTTCCTCCGTTCAAAATTCAGGTTCATTCTGAAATTCACGGAGGCACTAAGATGTTTCTCGGAGAATACCTGCGTATGGTCAGGGACGAACGGCAGCTGTCGCTGCGCGACGTCGAAAGACTTGCCAGGCAACATCAACTCGGATCAGTCCTCAGCAACGGCTACCTCAGTGTGCTGGAGCGGGAAGGAATCAAGGAACCTTCTCCGAAGGTCCTATACACTCTCGCCGTTATCTACGAGATAGACTACATTGACCTGTTGCGGAGGGCCGACTACATTCCGCCTGATGCCCTTCTGCCCGGTGGACGGGATATGAACTTCACTCTAAGGGGAGTGTCCCGGCTTGATTCCGATCAGAGGAGACGAATCCAGCGCATAATCGATTTCGAATTGCACGACTCCGGCGCGGCGGAAAGGCTCAAACGAACGGAACAGAAAGAGGAGGTATACTGCAGATGAACAGTTTTTACGAACTGGCGAAATACGGTCGCTATTTTGCCGGTCTCTTGATCTACTTTCCCATGGTCGGCAAAACTAATTGTCGCGTATCAAGCCCGACTACCCTGAGGGCAGAGCTATGGCGCAAGGAAACGAAGCCACAGATTCACCAGTCTGAAAGGCACGCAACCGGATGGACGCCGTGCGTATTGAGGTGGGCCAGCCGTCCACGGCTTTGCGCTGGTACAGCAACCGCCTCAAGGGCATAGGGTCAGGTAGAGTAGCACCATGCCGGGTTCATCTTGCGAACCCGGCATCCACCTCTCCTGGCTCGGAAGAAGGCGGCGTTGACACGCAGTTCCGTTGGGACCGGCCCGTCAAGTTGGGTAACCGGCGAGAACATTCGCCGAGACGAAGACCGGAGCGAGCTGAGGCCGAGACGATGACACCAAAACCGCATCCCACAGACACACCAACTCCGCAGGGCGATTTCGTAAGCATCGCTCCGGCGGTGGCGGAGCGCCTTCTCGATGAGCCGTCCAGCCGGTCGGCTCGTGAGCTGCGCTGGGGGCGCAAGGGTTCGTTCCGCCTCAAGCTCGACACCGGCACCTGGAGCGACTTCGAGACCGGAGAGGATGGCGGCGTGCTGGCTCTCGTGATGCGCGAGGAACGCCTCGACAAGGCTGGAGCACTCGCCTGGCTCGAAACTCAAGGGTTTTTGTCCAGCCTGCCGAACAGGCGCGAAAGCGGCAGAATCGGCGCTTACGGACATGTTTCCGGGAAAGCCGTCGCCGCACAATCGCCGTACAGCCCCGCAATCAAGGGCAGCACTACATGACACCTAAACGACACGGAACGGACGCCCTGCGCTGGATACGCAGCCAAATACTGCCCATCGCGGACGCCCATGACCATCCCGTCCGGAACTGGATGGCAAAACGCAACCTCTGGCGGCCCGAGCTGCCGCTTCCCCCTTCAATACGATGGATCCCGGCCGACGCTCCGGTCTTTCGCGGATCGCACTCAGGAATTGGCGCAATCGCGTTTCCGCTCGCTCCGGTCGAGGCCTGGAGAGCAAGTTATCCGGACACTCCATCGCCCTCCGCGGTGCAGCTCGTGTGCATCGATGCCGACGGCGAACGGGCGGACTATGAGAACTCCCAGGGCAATCGCGTGGACAAGCCCAAGTTCGGCAATGCACGTATGTCCGTCTGGACCATCGGCGACGTCCGCGGTGAGAGTGTTTCGGTATGCGAGGGAGCTGCGGACGCCCTGGCGCTTGCTGCAAGGGAACCAGATCCAGTAATCGCCACACTCACGACTCCACGACCGCCGACTGCCTGGCAGGTCGCACTCTCGATGTTCAGCTCGGTAACGATCTGGCCGGACATGGACACCGAGGACGAGCAGGGCCGCCGTCCGGGCCTGGATGCAGTTGTCGCGCTGGCACAGGCCAGAAAACTCGCGGGGCGGTTCATAGAGGTGATGGGAGTGGACGTCGACAAGGATGCGGCTGATGCGGCTATTACGACTCCCTTTGGAGATATTGACATGGACGAACTGAACAGGTTCGCCGAGGACCTCCAGTCGGAAGGAACGGAAACCTTTGAGGCGATGCGATATGCCTCGACGCTGCTGAAGTAAGAACGGAGACGGCCATGACGACGAACGAGCACAACGGACACCTGCCGGCAACCCCGATTGACGTGGAGCCCACCGTTCGCCAACTGGCGGCGCACGAGCTGCTTGCGGCATTCAACGACGCAGGAAAAATAGACTGGGACCTGGTCGAGGCCAACTTCAGAACGGTCGCCGAAGCAGGCGGTTACGATTCTCCTGTCACCGACACGGGCAGGGCGGCGGCGGCCAGAATCAACGAGGCCCTGCTTGCGGGGCAAGAGGTGCTGCCGGCAGACCTCGATGCCGTACGCTACGCCATCGAGCAGGCCCGCAGCACAAAGCCGCTTGAGCTTGTGGACGGTCTATCTCGCTTGCGCCGTTCGCCACTCCGAGCGTGTCGATCACAAGCAGCTTCGCATCGTGCTGCTCCGCCGACAGGCGCAGCTCCTCTCCCGCAGGCGTGAGTCCGGGAACCGGACTGCGCTCCGTCTGGGCCCAGAGATGTCCCCGCGAGCGCATGTCCGCGATCTTGAAGTTTTGGCCGATTCCTGCCTTGTCCGACTGCTGAAGCCAGTAGAGACGCCCGCGGATCTGCGCGGGGCTGTCCTCCCAGGTCGCGTACACGACCTTCCTGGGGCCAAGCGGTTCGAAGCCCATGCTGTAGTCAGCGTCCGACGGCGGCATCTGTCCGGCTTCTCCCAGCCACTGGCCGTCGCCGCTCAGCGCCCACGCGAGCTGCAGGGCGAGACGGGACTTGCCCACGACGCCGTCGCCGGTGAGCATCGCAACGCAGTTGGCCGGCAGCCAGTTCTCGATCAGCCACTCCTGCCAGTAACGGACGGGTATGCCGATAAAAATTCGTTTATGAATGTTGCACATCAAGGAATTTCCGGGTGCAGTCACTTACGCGACTGCCCTCACATTTCCGCTGAGACGTGAGTTGTCCACGCTCGCGGCGCACGCAGAGAGCCAGGCTCTCAACGCGGGGGTATCTCCCAGCGCGCGCAGGTATATCCCACGCGCTCCATTGTAGTCACGGTCCATTCGCTCGCCATCGCTGCCAGCAACGACAGACGCACCACCAACGTCATCAAGCACCTCGCCAGTCCACGAGACGGTCTTTGTCGTGTAGGCCTCGCTAACTGCAAGAACGACCACTCCGGCTTCACGCGCTTTATGCCGCAGGAACATCCCGAAGCGATAATGCGCCAGACTCAACAGGTTGCGGACCGTCTTCGAGCGTATGCGCCTTCTGCCACGCTCCACCATCTCCGATGTCTCGAAGGTCGGCAGCAAGATGACATCGAAGTTGCCCACCAGGAACCGTGCCGCCTTCCTGTGAAGCTCCTGTATAAGGTTCTCTGTCCTGATACGCATCCGACCAGCGGCACGCCGCATATTCCTGCGCTTTCTGGCCGGAGACTTCGCCGCACGGCTCAGCAGGTCGTCCAACCTCTCGCACAGACGCTGTATCCTGAAGAACGCTCCCTCACCTATCTTGCCCACCGAGTCGGCGCAGTACCAGCTCAGGAACGACCGCACCCCCGGGTCGAGAGCCACCACCCGCGCTTGGTTCTCGCGCTGGGGCGGCAGCTTCTCGTCATAGGGCACGGCCAGATGATACTGGCCATATCGAAGGGTCAGGCGGCAGATGTTCCTGTTCTCAGGTACGGGCAGTTCCTCCGCCATCTGCATATCGCCGAGCTTCGTGCGGTAGATGCCGGCATCGCTCACGCAGTTCGCCTGCACCGTGAAGGTCTGACGTGGGTTCTTGCGCGAGCGAAAGTGCACGCGGGCGAAGGCGTCGTCCTGACGATGACCTTTAGCCTTGTCCCGGGCAAGCTGCACATTGCGCTTCTTGGCTGCGCTCACGGCACGGCAGGCATCGAAGATCGCGCCCACCAGCACCTCACGAGGTGCGATCCTGTGCCAGGGTGGAAGGGTGGGCAGCACGAGGTCCCGCACCTTCGTCTTGACGGCGGGCGGAGCGTCCTCTGATGTCAGCAGCTCCACGGTCTGGTTGTAGGCATAACGGGCAGCTCCGAACCAGCGACGCAGCTCAGCCCTCTGCCCGGCGTCCGGGTAGAGACGTATCTTCCTTGATTTCCTTACGGTATCGCCGCAAACCGTTGACCCTGGCTCCAAAGACAGTGAGGATGGCGATGAGGTCGGTCGTGAGTTCTTCCTCGGGGCTGAACTCCCGCTGATTGAGAACCACGAGTTCCCCGCCGTTGCGTTCGAGCAACGTCTCGATGAGTTCCGTTCCAAATCGCGCAAGACGGTCTCGGTAGGCGACCACAACACGGAGCTTATCTCCTTGGTGTATTCGCTCCAGTATGGCGAGAAGTCCCCTGCGCTTAAAGTTGAGTCCGGAGGCGACGTCGCTGACGACCTCGGCGTCAGGGTATTGTGCTCGCATGAAAGCGATCTGCCGCTCGAGGTCTGCCGACTGCTTCTTGGACGAGACGCGGCAGTAGCAGACGGTGATGGTGGGTTTTGAGTTCTCGATGTATGAATCGACGTCATATCTTCGCTGGTTGCCTTCTGTCCTGATGTAGTCGATGCGTCCCTCGCGTGCCCAGACTCGCAGTGTCTGTGGATGCACGCCGAGTATGCGGCTTGCCTCTCTGGAAGGAACATACTTCATGAATATATTATACAGTAATACTCATTGTTCATCACTTATAATGGGTACAGCGAGAAGCCGCCTGGTCAATGCGAAGCAGAACTACTCGGAGACGACCGGCTCGGTCTGGCTGACGAACAGGCGCGGCGTCTGGATCGAAAGCGCCGGCCGGGCGCCAGATTACGGCAACGCGGCGGTGCAGCTAGACCGGGGCGAAGATGGCGCGACCGACATGTTCCAGAAGTCGATCTGAGGACGGTGCTATAATCCCGCCAACGACTGGAAGGAATCCGATTATGGAACGCACAAGCGACGAATCCCTGAAGCTGCTCACTGAGTCCGTGTGGAAAGCCTACGGCGGCGAAGGAGGCTGCCCGCCGGAAAAGATACCGAGTTTCAGCCAGCTCGACGACCTGATTACAACCACCGCCTGGGGCGCTGAGG
>MPND01000074.1 GCA_002238855.1 SAR202 cluster bacterium bin90 | reverse complement strand
CACTACTACGGGTTCCGGTTCCGTAGCCGACTCCACTATCGCAAGCTCCAGCGGCAGCGTCGAAGCCGTATCCCGCCGCATATTGACACCCGCGAACACCTTCAGCGACCTCACAAGCTGCTCCATCGGCGCATCTGCCACAAGCCCGTTCAGCCGCCCCATAATCTCATCAGAGTAGCCGAAATTCGCCCCCGCTCCCGTCTTGATTAGCAGCAGCGCGCGCAAATACTCCAGCGTTCCCCGAAGCAGTTGACGCAGGTCAGTCCCCTGCTCGGACGCGCCGTTGACGGTCGAAATCCCGTCCTTCACCGACTTGCCGATGATATGTCCCACCAGCTCCAGTGCCATCTCGTCGCCGCCAAGCCCAAGCAGCTGCCGCACATCCTCCTCGCTTATCGGCGAGCCATACGACACCACCGCTTGCTCCAGCAGGTTCTCCGCATCCCTCAGGCCGCCGTTCGCAATCCGCGCGACTAGATGCAGCGCCTCGTCAGAAACCTCGATGCCCTCCTGCACGCTTATGTCCGCCAGTTTCGCGACCATCTGCTCGATCGGTATGCGCCGGAAGTCGAACCGCTGGCAGCGCGAGATTATCGTAAGCGGCACCTTATGCGCTTCCGTGGTCGCTAGTATGAACACCGCGTGCGCCGGCGGCTCTTCAAGCGTCTTCAGCAGCGCATTGAACGCCGGCTCCGTCAGCATATGGACTTCGTCGATGATGTAAATCTTGTAGCGCGACTCATTCGGCGAAAAGCGCACTTTGTCGCTCAGGTCCCGGATGTCGTCGATTCCGCGATTACTCGCCGCATCAATCTCGATAAGGTCGAGCGACCGCGCCTCGTTGATGCCTGTGCAGATATGGCACTCGTTGTCAGGCTCGCCGTCCCGTGGCGACAGGCAGTTAATAGCCTTCGCCAGTATGCGCGCCGTGCTGGTCTTGCCCGTCCCGCGCGTCCCGCAGAACAGGTAGGCGTGCGCGATGCGCTCCTGCGACACCGCCTGCTTCAGAGTCTTCGTGATGGCGTCTTGACCGACAACCTCACCCAGACTCTTCGGCCGCCACTTCCTGTAATAGACCTCAGCCATATCACACAATCAGTCCATTCCCTCTGTTGAGAGAAGGTTTGCACATTAGTCCCTTCCACCTCGACGGGGGAAGGTTAGGATGTGGGTGAAGTTACCCTAGCCATCCCGCAAATCGATGTCAGCCCCGGCCAACCTCTCCATCACACGCCGTACCCTGCCATTCATCGCCCGCTCTTCTTCGTCTTCCATATGGTCATGCCCCATCAGATGCAGAATCCCGTGAGCAATCAGATGAGCAAGTTCCTGTCTCACGGAATGACCCGCCGCCTCCGCCTGCCGGACCGCCTGCGGGTACGACACTATCACCTCGCCAAGCCCCGCAGATTCGCCCGGAGGCAGCACGAACTCATCATCAGCCGACCACTCCGAAGGCGCATCGCTCTCGCCGTAGTATTGGCCCTCGTTGTCAAACGCAAACGAAAGCACATCCGTAGTCTCGTCCAGTCCGCGATATTCGGAGTTCAGCGAGCGCACCGTCTTGTCGTCCGCAATAACAAGGCTGACAGCCTGACAAACACCCTCTTGCTCCAGCACAGTTCGGCAGACACCCTCAAGCCACGAATCGCAAACGGCATCATGAAACTCATCCAGAACTGTAATGGAAATGTCCCGAAACTGACAGTCATCCGAACCCAAAAAGCACTCCTCTTCAGCGCGAATTGGGTTCATTATAGCGTCTGTCATACGCAAATGCGTTGACGACAACCAATGAAAAAGGGGGGATTTACGCGGCTTGTTCACTCACAGAGTAGTGCGTGCACACACGCCTGAGAAGAAAGAGAGATGTCGTCCGAAACTCGATAGCCTACTGGCAGGACGTCATATACGAGGCGTCGTCGTTGGAATGCACGGCGTAGTTCCCGCCTTCATGCTCGAAGGTGATCTCGAAGCCGGGCGTTATGGCTTGAGGATACACCATGCCCGGACGCGGGCAGCCAAGGCTGCCGTCCGGCCACTCTGTAGTGTTAGTCCTTACAAGCGTAAGCTCATTCGCTCCAACGTCGAGTTTGCCAGCGAGGTAGTTGGCTGCAAGCAGTTCAACCGCCACCTCGGACTCGGTTGGTTCAGTTGCTTCAGCAGATACCGCCGGCGCATCAAACTGCCCATGGCCGCCGGGAGTCTGCAGGAACTGGAAAAGCGAGCTGTCCCCAGGAAGCACGACAGTCGTGCCGCTTTCAGGCAGGAAAGTCTTATATGCTTGTAGGCTGCGCTGGAAGGCGTAAAATTCAGGGTCCTGTCCGAGAGACTCTGCGAAGATTCGCACTGCCTCAGCCTCGCCCTCACCGCGTATAATCTGCGCGTCCCGCTCCGCTTCCGCACGGATGATGGCAGCCTGCCGGTCAACATTCGCCCGCACCTCGGCGTCCCGCTCGAAGCCTTCCGCGCGCTCGCGGTCGGCTATGCGCTGGCGCTCTGCCTGCATCCTCGCATACACGCTCTCTGCGATGGTGTCCGGGAAGTCCGCGCGCTTGATTCGCACATCAATCGTCTCAATGCCGAACTCTCGCAGCTTTGGCGTTACCGAGTCGCGCACACGGTTCATGATCTCCTCACGCGTCTCTTGAATGACCTCAATTTGCGTGTCGAGAGCAATCTCCCGACGCAGTTCCGACGAGATAATGTCAACAGCCCGTGAGGTCCCCTGCGCTTCTGAGTTCACCGTCTTAAAGAACTGCAGAGGGTCAACGATGCGCGCCCTCGCATACACATCGATAACAAGACGCTTCTTGTCCTCAGTCAGCAGCGAGTCCGGTGGCGCGTCAAATATGAGAATACGCTTCTCGAAATAACGCACCGTCTCAACAAACGGCGTCTTCACATACAGGCCCGGCGATGTTATGGATACACGCGGCTCACCAAACCTTGTCACTATGGCGAGTTGAGTCTCGTCCACAATATACAACGTCTGTGGAACCACAATAGCCCCAATTATGGCTACAAGCACCACTAAGCCGGCGAGAAATTTCATCCTGTTCGTCCAGTCCTTGGTTCGTCCGGTCCCTGCGAACCTACTTGCTATACTTTAATTCGATGTCGGAGTTGGCACGCTGAATGGCGTAGTGCCGTTCGTGCTCTCGTTCAGCGGTAATAGCTGCAACAGATTGCCGCCGTTGTCCGCGTCAACGATGAACTTCGTCACGCCCGGCAAGATCTCTTCCATAGCTTCAAGGTAGAGTCTCTGGCGCGTAACACCCGGCGCCTTGCGGTACTCTTGCAACACCGCTAAGAAGCGGTCAGCCTGACCTGTCGCCTGCGCCACCCGCGTCTCCCTGAACGCCTCCGCCGCCTCGGTAAGCCGTGCCGCTTCACCTCTTGCCAGAGGCAGCTGCGACTCCTTATAGGCGTCAGCAAGGTTGATAATGCGGTCCTTGTCCTCGCGAGCGCGAACCACGTCGTCAAAGGCGTCTTGCACCTGCTCCGGCGGGCGCACATTCAGCAGCTTGACCTCAGTTACGCGTATCCCCGTCTGGTACAGATCGAGCAGTTCCTGCAACTTCAGGCGCGTGTCTTCCTGAACGGCTTCCTTCTCAATCGTCAGCACGTCGTCGATTGCGCGCTGCCCGACAACCTGGCGCAGCGAAGTCTCTGCGGCGTCCTTTATCGTAAGTCCCGCAGGATCAACCGCCTTGAACAGAAAGTCCTGCGAACTCTTGATGTTGTACTGTACCAGCAACTGCGCGTCCACGATATTCTGGTCGCCGGTAATCATCTGGGCTTCGTCCGGAATGGGCGCACTGCCTCGCACGCCGATTTCCAGCCGTCGTACCTCATCAACATTCACCACATCGCGCTTGCCTATGGGCGTCGGCCAATACCAGTGCAGTCCCGGACCGGTCGTGATTTCATACCGACCCACCAGCCTTAGCACAGCCTCTTCGCCCGGTTGCACCGTATAGATGCCCGTGCCCATCCAGAACACGATTCCCACGGCGAACAGGCCGAGAACGAAATACGCTATCCCGTTGCCGCCACGGCCACCACCTCCGCCACCGTCGTCATCGCCACCGCGCCTGAACGGGTTGAAGGAGCGTATCTTCTCCAGTATCTGTTCCAGATTTACTTCTGGCTCGTCTTGTCGGTACATGTCACTTCACATTCAGTAATATCTTCTCCATGATGTTATCACAATTCCGCACCCCGCGTGAGAAACAAATGCGCTTCCATTTTCCTCATCCTGCACAACTTCGCGGCGCCCCTGCTCTCAGTTCCCCGCATCCAATTCTCCCAGGCTCCGCACAAACTCATCGTAGCTCGAAAACTCTGACACCGTCAGGATAAACTCTCCCAGGTCCGGCACCAGTTCACGAAACCGCTTTACCTGGTCCCCCATCGGACTCACGGACGCCGGCAGGTCGGCATAAGTGCCATAGAACGCAAAGTATGCCTGGTTCAACTTACGAATCGGATACCCGCTCTCCACGAACAGCTGCCTCCGCTCCTCCATGTACTCTTCCGCATCCTCGATCCGCCCTTCTGCCAGCATTTCGTCTACCGTCAGGCGCGTCTCACGCATCTCCGTCGCGAAATCGAACGGCGGCGGCTCATCCCCATTGGACACCGCTCCCATGGAAGCCTTCTTCTCCATCGACAGATCCCGCTCCATCGCGTCAAACGCCCGGTTCCCAATCTCCTTGCCCACGATGTTCGCGATGGTCTCATTGAGCTGGAACATATCGTCGTTGTCAAACATATGCCGCCCAAGCGGTTTGAAGAAGAAGTAATGGTGCAGCCACTCGTGCGCCGACGCCTGCACCGTCCACCGCATCGGATGCCCGTTCGCCACCGATGCCGGGTAAGTCGCAAGCCCGCCGATGTCCTCCACCAGCGCCGAAAGGTTGTCCTCGCGCAGTATCCTGTACTCCACCGCCTCCCGCTCCGACAGGTTCATGTCAGGTCGCAGCAGCGCGTCATGCTTTCGGTCGATTCGCTCCCGCGGCGAAACGATCAGCAGCTTCGGAGGCTGTGTCAGGCGCACATCCACCGGCGGAAACACCACCTCCCCGAACATACCCAATCCCTCGGCAACTGCCACCGCGCTTATATATGCCTCTATCGTCTCCTCAGCGCCTCTCGATAGCTCATCGGCCTCCGCCTCCGTGTCATTGAGCAGTGCTTGCATCTTCGCGGTCTCGTCGTGCAGGTCTAGCGCTGAAGCGTACCTCAGCTTCCCTCGGACATGAGCCATCTCCCCGTTGATCGCGAAATAATCGCGCGTATCCTGTTCCCGCCCCGCCTCACCGTCCCCACTTAGCGCACTCTTAACCTTGAACACCCACTTGTTGAGGGCATTATCCACCTCCCACATGGTGATGTTGAACAGGTACGGCGCACCCTCGCGCTGCGCCGGATTGAAGTGCCGCGCATCCGAGGCGATCGACAGCACGGACAGACCCAGAGCTGCCACCAGCAACCACTTGAGCGCCCTTCTCATGTGCCGTCCATCCTGTCATTCACCGTCCGCGTCACCCAATCCTGCATTTCACCGAATCCTGTATATTGTAACGCAGCGCCCACAAACGGTTACCTCACATCAGGAGTCGAAAATGAAACTATCCCTATGCATAGTCGGCTGCGGCAGTTACGCCGCCAACGTCCTCACAAAGATTCACGATATGACCGACGAGTTCGACTTCTACTTCGCCAGCCGCGACCTGCAGAAAGCAAAAGAATACTGCGAGCGATTCGGCGGCATCGACTCATTTGGCAGCTACGAAGAAGCCCTTGCAGACCCACGAGTGCAGGCAGCCTACTTCTTCACTCCACACCATGTCCACCTCGACAACACCCGGCTCGCCGCCCAGCACGGCAAGAACATCCTCATGGAAAAGCCCATAGCCCGCACCATCGAAGAATCGCAGCTCCTCGTCCAGACCGCGCGCGATGCCGGTGTCCAGCTCATGGTCGCCGAAAATTTCCGCTTCCTGCACACCGCTCGCCGCGCAAGGTCAATGATCGAGACCGGCACGCTCGGCAGCATCGGCGATCTCCGCCTCATCGACATAAAGGTGGAGGCGTTCCGTCCGCCCTCATCGCCGTGGCGTTATCACGCCGATCTGACCGGTGGCGGCTCGTTCATCGACGCCGGCATCCACTACATCGACCTGATTTTGTACCTCGGAGGCATGCCCACCCAGGTGTACGCCGCAGCTCCCACGAAAGTGCATCGCCAGTCCGAGGGTGAAGACGGCTTGGTACTGCTCGCGAACCTACCCAACGACGCAGTGGCAGTCTTCAATTTCTCCCGCGCCACATCCCGCAACGAGGATTGCAACCTTGTCGGCATCACCGGCACCAAAGGCTATATCGAGTTCCAGCCGTATGGCAGGGAAATCACCTTCGAGAACACTCTCGTCAAGCGCAACGTCCGCCTCCCCGAAGCACACCGCGGCGCGCGAGAAATGGTCCGTGAGTTCCGCGACTCCATCCAGCAGCAGCGCCCGCCCCTCATGACCGGCGACGAAGCCATCAAGGACCTCGCCGTAGTCCTCGCCGCCTACCGCTCCGCCGCCGAAAGCAGGCACGTCCCCTTATCCGAATTCAACCTGAGCTCAGACTGACCACTCTGGCTCCAATCGATCCAGAATATGTCCTAACACATGAATTCACCTGACCCGAAAATGAAAGCGCTCCCAAGCTGCAACACAGACCGCCTGACAGATAGTTAGCGGACATGTTACTTTCCCGTAACAGGACTTATATACATGTCAGAAGCACTAACGGCAATCATCTCAGTCCTCGTCCCGACCATCGGTATTCAGCTCGGAATAATGTTCTTCGTATTACGCCGGATGGACCGCATGGAAGAACGCCTCGTGCAGCGTATGGACAGAGCGGACGAAGACAGAGGCCAGATCCGCATTGAGTTAAGAGAATCTTCGAACAGGACAAGTGCCGAACTTGCCGTGACGCGCACCGACATCACCGCTCTTCAAACCAGCATTGCGCGCCTCGAAGGCGCCGTAGAAGTCCTCAGAAGCCTCGTCGAGCGCATCGCTCCTGCACCGCGCTAACCACCCTTTATCCCATCCATCCCGTCTATCGACGTTAGACCAGCCCTCACAACTCCCGCCGCCTGAACATCGCCAGGAAGCGGTCCTCATAGAAGTCGAACAGCCCCCACCTATCCAGTTCCCGCTTCAGAATGTCCGGATTGCCCACAGGAGACCCCGACTCGACCTCCACGAACATCCGCTCAATCTCCTTCGTCGCCGCCCTCGGAATCCCGTTCAGCCCAGGATGCGGGTCCAGCAGTCCGCTCGACTTGAACTCCTGCACATTCTGGCTCGCTGAAGACGAAGTGAACTCGTAGATAAACTTCAGCAGCGCGACATCCCAGTACTCGTCAACGCTCACCATCACCACCGCAAGCTCCTGCCTGCGCTCGTCCAGGTCATCGCTGATGCGGTGAGCTATCTCCTCCGGAGCGCCCTTCAGGATGTCCATCCCCTCCGACTGGTTCTTGTACTGGTACAGAATGCCGGGACTATTCGGTCCATGCTTCTGCATAATGCGCTGGAAGTACTCGTATGCGCCATCGCTGAACCCATCCAGGTTCATCGCATAGAACGGCGTCACGACCGCTGGCTTCTCCGCCACCACCTGCCCCGTCCGCACGACACCCTCCCTCTGGTCAGGCACCATCGACTGGTATATCGGCTCCGTAACGACGAAATATCTGATATTCGTCACGCCAAAGGTCGCCAGGTTCTGACGCGGAAAGCGCACAACCCAGGTCTTCTCGATTGCCCGCAGCCAGTCCCCTTCGTTCTCGATCATCCTCTACCGCCGTTTCCAGTCATCCGGTCTCGCCCTCTCGATGGGGAAAGGTTAGAATCGTTGGTCAACCTGGTTCCTGTCAATAGATTTCAGTTCCGCCGTCGCCGCATCCACAGCCACGCCAGCCCTGCCACCAGCGCAATCGACGACATCTCGACAGCGCCTCCACGCGCCGGCAATCCGCAGGACCCGCCTCCCTCGCCCTCCAACTCGCGCAACTCAGCCACCGCTGTTCCCGCCTTCTGGTCCACGCGAGCGGCAGGTGGCGCTGTAGGCGCAACCGTCTGCTGTTGAACCTCAGTAGGCTCAGGTTCAGGCGCAGCGGTCGGCTCTGGAGTTGCGGTCGGTTCGGGCACTACAGTAGCGGCAGCGGCAGGTACAGCCGTCGCCCCCAGGCTTCCCTGCTGTCTCATTGCATCAATAGAAAGCAGCGTCAACGCAGGTGTAGGAAGCGGCGTTGGCAGCGCGGAAGCATCTTCGAAGGTCTCCCTGCGCTCAACTCCGAGCTTGTCTCTCCATTCGTTCTCCAGCTCCAGAGGAGTTATGCCGTACACCTCAGGTATCGCATTGCGATAGTTCTTCCCACTCTTGATGGTCGCCATCAGTTCGCGCATCTTTTCCACCCCGTACACCTCCACCATGTAATGCACAATGCTGCGCGCCTGCCCATAGAATATGATCACATCCTCGGGCGTTCCCGGCTGAGAATCCATCCCCGTGATAGGTAATAGGTTATTTCGCTGAATAGCGTAGAACAACGCCCGGTCGTATGACTCGCCCGGCTGTATGTTCCCATACTCCGCCAGACCCTCGTTCAACCAGCTCGGCACCCTGCCCAGCGATCCCTCGCCTGCCCTGTGTACCAGTATATGCGTTACTTCGTGCGACGCGATTCCGCTTGCTCGCCGCGCCCCTCCCAGCACCAGCAACACGCCTTCAGCCGAGTGAGCCTGTCCCTCCGTGATTAGCTCTCTGCGCGTCACCTCGCTAGCAGGCGGCAGCGCCTCCCGCATTTCAGGCCAGTTGTTGTACATCGTAATCCTGATGGGTTCTTCCACGCCCGCACCCAGCAGCGGCCCCATGAAATCAAGCGTCTTCACGGTCGCTTCCAGTATCTCCTGCGCGCGGAAGCTCACCGGCCCGTGGTAAGACACCGTCACGATGCCGTTGCTGATTTCGTCCCATTCATAGCGGTCGTCGTGATAGATGTACTCGTACTCAGGCGTATCCAGGTGATTGCCGTCGGCATCGGAAACGACGAAGCTGTAAGTGATGATAGTGCCGGGCGCGATGTATCGCGCAGCCGTGTTGGTGCGATAGAGGACAGACGCCCTCACACCGTCCGCGTCGCTCGCCGTTTCCTGTTCTAGGTACTCGTATGCGCCCACCTCGCGCTGTCCGATTCGAAAGCGCACCGCTATCTCTTCGATTTCTGCTGCGGAACGGACGACTGCATTAAAACGGATCCCTTCCTGGAACTCGCTCGTAACCTCGGAAGACACTAATTCGATCCCCGAGACGGACGACTGCGCCCCAGCCTGCGCCGTCAGCGCAGACAGCCCGAGCGTGACCACAAGCAACATCCCTGCTATGCGAATAAAACTCACCATTCACTCCATCCTGCCCATAACTTCCACCGTCAGACTTAGCTATTAGAACGGCTCGCGAGTCCATCCGGTTAGGAATCCATGCGACCACCGCCTTTGGCAGGCACACATCCTACATTCTAGCGCACACGCCACGCCACATTCTACTACGGGGGCTTTCCATACCTCCGTCGTAAGCTCATAGAATCAATGTTTCATACCTGTGATTCCGACAGGTTGGCAAACACCTCCTGCACCTATATCTCGGCACATTAGACCTCAGAACATCCACCTTCCCATCGTATTTATGTATAAATCTGCTATGATGATGATTGACACTTCAATAGACGCAATTGATGCAATCGAACGGACTCCAAGTTGGACCCAGAGCAGTCGTCAGAACCCTTCATCGCCCGTGCGAGGGACACCCTGACTAGGAGTGCCCGTCTCCGCCGCCGCCACACCACCAGGGCGGTCATGCGCTACGCCTCCGTCATGGCAATCAACGGCACACGCTCCGTCGGCCGCAGAGCTAGCACCGGCGCTCGCGATGCCGTCGAAAACGCCGTCAATGCGCTTGGCGCGATGGGCGGTGAGACAAGGGCGTTCATTCGTGATGCCGTTGTCGGCGTCGTCGAGGGCACCGCTCAGGTTATGACTGTCACCGGGCCTGCCGTCAAAGACATCGTAGCAGGCGGCATCCGCGGCAGCCGGAGAATAGACTCAGACATAGGAGACGCCGGCAGGGATGTCGTCGCAGGCGCAATTGTAGGCGCCGAATACATCGGCTTCGACGACGCCGAAGCCATCACGGCAGCAGTCGAAGGCGCGGCTGAAGGCTTCGAAGAAGTCGGGAGCGAGCTGGGGGACGCCGCCCGCTCCACCATCAGGGGCGTGGTCTCCGGCGTTTCCGCAACCGGCGGAGACGTCGCGAACGCAACCAAGGACGCCACCACCCTTCTCATCGCCCGTGCCGCCTCCTCACAACCCACCGTGCCGAGAGTAACCGAAGTCGCGGTCAGCGCGATTGATGCCGTATTCCTCGAAGCCTGCCGCAGCAGAGACATCGGCAATGAAGTCATGGTCGCAGCCGCCACCGGTGTCGTAGGCGCAGCCTACCGCATCGACCGGGCCTGCGGCGACAGCGTCCGCGAAGCCGTAATGCAGCACGTCTCCACACCGACCATGGATCTGCCACCCCGCGTAAGACGCCGCCTCCCCCAGATCGAGGCGCAGCTGACCAGCGAACTCTCGCGGACGGCAGGAGCGTGGCGTGGAAGGGCTATCATCAAGGCGGTGCCCCAGCTATACAGCGCCGGCGGAGTTGACCTTGCTGCCTCCCTCGCATACTTCACCATATTGTCGATATTCCCCATATTCGCGCTGCTTATCATGGGCATCGCCGTGCTTGGCGAACCGGATGCAGTCGGCCAATGGGTTGCCGAGTCGCTGATCCACTACTTCCCGGCATCCAGACAGCTCATTCAAGAGGCGCTAGTCAGCCTCCTCAGCGACTCACTCGCTTTCGGAATCATCGCGCTCGTCGGCATTCTCTTCGGCGCGAACGGCATGTTCCGCGCAGCAAGAAGGGCAGTCAACAGGGTCTTCGGAATAGACCGACAGAGTATTATCCGGGCAACCGTCTTTGACGTGGTAATTGCAACCCTGTTCGGAATAATGTTCCTGTTCTCGATCCTACTGACGGCACTGCTGCACACCGCCGTCAATTTCAGTCAGGGCTTCGCCGTAACAGCCTGGAGCATCTCAAACCTGATTGCAATCCTGCTCGGCCTTGTGGCAACCCTCCTGCCCATAGCTGTCACAGCGCTGATTTTCGCCATCGTCTATCACCATCTCCCCAATACCCGCGTGGGGTGGCGTGACGCTACCTTTGGCGCGCTAATAGCCATCGTCCTCTTCGAGATTGGAAAGCACGTCTTCTTCTGGTTCATCGCAGTGGTTTCCCAGGGAGGCCAGGTTTACGGACCAGTCGCATCTTTCGTGGTCCTCCTGATGTGGGCATATGCCGCCGGCCTTATATTCCTTTACGGTGCTGCCGTCACCAGGATTTCCGGCGAAATCCGCCCGAGGGGCTTCTTCAGCAGCAGCCAGCTGTAGCCTTTCACCGCCGCGCCCTCAATCCCCCGCGTTCAGCGACCGCCCCGTATGAAATAGCCTCTGCGCCGTCGTCAAGATCGTCAGCCCCGCAATCACACCCAGCACGATCAGCATCACCACTGGCACCCAGTGCCCCACGATCAGCCCGAATCCCAGCGCAGCAACCCTCTCCGGCCGCGTCATGATCCCGACCTTGCAGTCTATCCCAAGCCCCTCAGACCGCGCTCGCAGGTAGCTCACCATCACCGACCCGCCCACAGCCAGGTACACCAGCACCGTCCCCCCGAGCGAATCTGCGCGGGCATAGAAGATTAGCAGCCCCAGCAGCACCACAATCTCCGAGACGCGGTCCACCACCGAGTCCAGCAATGCCCCGAACGCCGAGTCCTGCCCCGTGCTTCGTGCCAGCGACCCGTCGAACAGGTCCAGCACCCCCGCAATCAGCATCACGATTCCGCCCGCCCACAGCATCCCCTCGCTTATCAGCCACGCGCTAATCCCCGCGCCCACAAGTCCCGCCATCGTGACCATGTTCGGTGACACGCCCATCTTCGCGAGCACGCCCGCCACCGGACGCTCCACATAAGCCGAAATCATCTCCCGCGCCGCTGCCCTGTTCATCCGCCCTCTCTACCCTTCCATCCCAACCGCTCGTCGCGACACGGAATCCAGCCAGGCATCCCTTGAAGCGTCATAGCAGTCCATCACACGCCGCGCCACGCGCTCCCAGCGGTACTCCTGCACATTCATCGTTCCCGCCGTAGCAAGCCGTCGCCGCAGCGTCGCATCCTTGAGCAGTGTCGCCAGAGCATCCGCCAGCGCATCTTCGTCCTTCGGCGGCACGAGCAGACCCTCGCGCCCGTGCGTTATCACGCTCGAATACCCTTCGATCCCGCTCGCCACTATTGGCGTGCCCGCCGCCATCGCCTCCAGCAGCACGATACCGAAGCTCTCCCTGCCCGTCGCTGGCGCGCAGTATATGTCAGCCGTCTTGTAGTACCGGAACTTGTCCTCGTCCGACACGCGCCCCAGGAAAACCACATCCTGCAGGTTACGCTCGCTCAGAATCCGCAGCGAGTCCGCATCCGGCTCGCCTCCTCCCGCAACCAGCAGCCGCAAGTTCGGCCACTCCCACTTCAGTCTGCTGAATGCACCCAGCAGGTACTTCAGCCCCTTGCGCTTCTCCAGCCTGCTCAGGAACAGCAGATTTATCATGCCGTCGCTCTTCAGATGCTCGAACGGTTCCGCATCCGCGAAGTCGTCAACCTGGATGCCGTTCGGGATAATCTCGTAGTCGCCCGGAAAATGCCTGCTGATGAACCGGTGCGCCGGCAGCGACACCGCAATCCGCCCCTGAAGCATCCTGAAATACGGCATAGCGAGGTGCTTCGCCCCGATCTTATACAGCCGCGTCCCCTCGTATGTGTGGAAAGTGCCGATTGCCGTGGACTCCATCGGGTCAATCAGGCTCAGCATGTCCTTGCTAATAAGCCCCGCGAACGGCTCGTGGAAATGCACCACATCGAACGCCTCGCGCTCCAGCATCTGCTTGATCTGTGGCTTCAGCCATACGGAGAAGGACACCCGCGCAATGGAACCGCCGCTCGGTATCGGCACCGCCCTGCCCATCGGAATGAAGTCGTCGTCGTCGATTGCATCCGCCGACTTGCACGGCGCAACAATCTTGACCGTATGCCCCCACTCCCGGAACTGCGCAGCGAGGCTGTTGATATGGTCGGCAACCCCACCGTGAAAGGCGTGGTCGTAAGGCGACACGAGCGCTATTTTGCGATGAGCTTCCATACTCTGCAAAAGCCGCCTCCATTTAGTCCCTTCCTCATTGATGGGGGAAGGCTAGGATGGTGGTGAAGAACGCCCAGTCAGCTCGAATCTCACACTAATGGTTCTCAAAACTGTTGAAAGGTGTATTCAACCTCATGTGAGCATAAATCTCAAAAATCGTCTGCTCTATAGGGTCTTGAATTTCCACAACGCGAATGCCCATGTTCCTGACACGTTGTTTGGCTTCGATAAACAGACCTTGGAATTCGGGATCCTTCTCCAGTTTTGTTCTGCTACTCTTACGAAGTTTAAGGAAGCGCTCAATGCTATCGTCAGTTTTAGTGCATATCATTTCGTTGCTGACCTTCTGCAACTGCTCTTCCCGAGCAATATTGAATGCGAAAGACGCACTATTGTGATTGCTACTTGGCAGCCCATGCTGCCTAAGTCTCTGGTTGAGACGATCTGACCGTCCCACGTACATAGGTTTCTCATCTTCATAGAAGACATATATGCCTTTGTCCGCCGGGAAACTTGGAGAGAACCTTCCTTCGCTATCCTTCGTGATAATGTCACAGTTCTTAAGTTCTTGCAGATACTCAGGCATCTTGGCTATGACCGCTTCAAAAGCATCCTCCACGTTCGGTCGCTCCATCATAGTGATGCCCGTCTCTATTGTTCCTACTGGCCCTTAAGTCCCTACCCATTCTATCCAGCGATATTAGTCTGGCTGGCTCCCATCGACGCTCGAAAAGTCCTTGCCGACAATGAAGTCTTCCAGCATCTGCCGTGCCTCATCGTCGGTGTACTGCACCGGCGGCGACTTCATGAAGTACGATGACGGCGCCAGCACCGGCCCGCCTATGCACCTGTCCTTCGCAATCTTCGCGCAGCGTATCGCGTCGATCACAACGCCTGCGGAGTTCGGGCTGTCATGCACCTCAAGCTTCAGGTCAATGTTCAGTGGCACATCCCCGAAGCTCGTCCCTTCCAGCCGGATGTGCGCCCACTTGCGGTCGCTAAGCCACGGCACATAGTCGCTCGGCCCCACATGCACATTGTCGTCCGGCAGGTCGTAGTCAACCTGCGAGGTAACAGCGCTCGTCTTGGAGACCTTCTTGCTGTACAGCCTCTCGCGCTCCAGCATATTGTAGAAGTCCGAGTTGCCACCGAAATTGAGCTGGTAGGTGTTGTCCAGGCGCACACCCCTGTCCATGAACAGTCGCGCCAGCACCCGGTGTACTATCGTCGCGCCCACCTGCGACTTGATGTCGTCGCCGATGATCGGCACATTCGCTTCGCGGAAGCGCCGCTGCCAGTAGTCGTTCTCTCCGCTAGCTATGAACACCGGTATGCAGTTGATGAACCCGCATCCGGCCGCCAGCACCTGCTCCACATACCACTTCGTAGCCTGCTCAGAGCCGACCGGCAGGTAGTTGATGACCACATCCACCTCGCGCTCCTTAAGGATGCCGGTGATGTCGTCCGTTGGCCCGTCAGCCTTGCGGATGATGTCCGACATGTACTTGCCCACCCCGTCGTGCGTCATCCCGCGCTGCACCGTTATTCCCGTAGACTCCACATCCTGGAACTTCACCGTATTGTTCGGCTTGGCGAATATCGCGTCCGACAGGTCAAGTCCAACCTTGCTGGAGTCCACATCGAACGCGGCGACAAAATTAATGTCGCCTACGCCATACTCTCCGAGCACCGGGTGCATCAGCCCCGGAATCTCTTCATTATTAGTAGCATCGGCGTATTTCGACACGCCCTGCACCAGCGACGAGGCGCAGTTTCCCACGCCTATGATAGCGACATTAATGCTTCCCAATTCCTGCACAACTCCTTGATAAGAGCAAATAAATGCGATAAAGTTCCCGCCGCACAAACGCGGCAGACACTGCCCAATACTAGCACCTGCGCTAATCCCATGACAAGTAAAGCGCCAAAAAACGGGCATCGCAGGACACCCACTCTCGCCTCCACACCGCACCTGATCGGCAGTTCATCGCACAGAAAAACTATCGGCAATCCGCGCCAGAATCCGCCCTTTCTGCCCCCTTTGGATGTATAAATAAAATTGCCTGGAAATACTGTTGACATATCTTTATCTTTATGTCATACTCTTTTCAATAAGTTTCATTTATATAACGGCAGGCTCATTTGCCAGCCCGACGACACCAGGAGGGAACAACATGACACTCGCAAATACACAGGCAACATCATTCTGGCAGCGCAGGCTCGACAGCATAGGAGTAGTCGGACTGTTGGCGATCCCCACCGTCCTACCACCTCTCATTTTCCTGGCGCTCCTCATAATCCAGCATCAAGCCGCCTGAGCCATCAATTCAGACGCACCAATCGCCAGAAAACAGACGCCAGCCGACCGGAGTTCTGCAAGATCGCACAACCCGGTCGGCTTCTCTTTCCCCACTCCTCCTCGTTCATCCACTTCATCTGATACGACCTGTTGAAAAGGCCTAGGTTGAAGGGGGACATGCTGGCGTCGTAGAATGGCACGAACATCAGGCAATAGGAGTTGAATGATGCTCGATCCTTTAGACCGCCACAGCAGAGACTCCACACTG
>MPND01000073.1 GCA_002238855.1 SAR202 cluster bacterium bin90 | reverse complement strand
GAGAGCGGAGGTGATGATCCCGACGGCGAAATGGCGTCTCTCAGAAATTATCTCAGGAGGGGCCCACACTACAAGCTGAACCTGCCCGGGTCGGACGGGGAATTCTTTAACGGTGTCATAATCGACGGTCATCACGACGAGACCAGGACGCGCTCTCAACGGCGCCTAGCCGACGCGAAGGCGTTCTTCAAGGAACGTCTGCGAGAGGAGCAGGAACGCCAGCCGGATGATTTCAAGCGTTTCCTTGTGGGACTCAAGAAGAAGATCGACGACCTTCAGTTGATTCAATACCAGGTCAACTCAGACGCAGACGCCATTCGCATCTTCGAGACCGTAAATGACAGAGGGCGTCCACTAAGTGTGCTTGAGAAGACGAAGAGTTTCCTGATGCACGCCTCATATCTCTGCATCGAGGGTGAAGACGCAATTGCAGTTAGACTGCAGGAGCTGAACGACCATTTCTCGAGGATTTATCACAATTTCGAACAAGCGCGGGGAACCAAGCACCTTGATCGGCTGCGCCTCACTGAGGACGACGTACATCGCTATCACTACATCATCTACGTTTCCCCCTGGAGCAGTTCGTCTCGTCCCCTGGACAGCCTCAAAGACCGCGTTCGGAATATGTTGAGGGAAAGTGCGGCTGAAAGCGAGGAGTACACGATCCAGTACGCCAGAGACCTGGATCGGGCCTTCCGAGCCGTCAAGAAAATTACCGACGAATACAAGGCCGACACGGAGGGCGGCATGCTCAGCAAGATATTCATGCTGGAGAGGATGGGTAACTTATTTCCCCTGCTGATCGCATGCTGGCTGAAATTTGGAAGCGAGAAGGAGCGTCTGGAGCAGATTCTGAGACTACTTGAAGCAATCATTGTCCGTGTCTACCTCGTTGGTGGTTACAGAAGCAATACTGCAGCATCGACACTGGGCAGCATGGCCCACAGGGTACATAACGAACGGCTTGACTTCGACGGACTGATTTCAGAGTTAAAGGGAATGATACGTTACTATCACGACGACGACGCTTTCGAGCAGTCCCTACGTCGCCAAGGATTCTACCGAGGGCTTGGCTCTAGAAGCATAAAGTATCTACTGACTCAGTACGAGATTCATTTGAGGAAAAAGGGAGACGTGCCGCTGGCCATCTCCACGCAGGAAGAAATCTTGACTTCAGACTACGAAGTCGAACATGTCTGGGCACAAAATCCTGCACGGAGCCTATCTGAAATAGAGGAGACGCAGCACAAAGAGAGCGTGCATAAGTTGGGCAATCTGACGATAGCCTCCAAGGCCTGGAACATCAGTATGGGCAACAAACCCTTTGAAGATAAGAAGACCCAGCCCGACGACAGGCCAAGCTATTCGAACTCCAGCCTGCAGGTGCAGAAGACCCTGGCCGAGCAAACGATGTGGGACGCCGGGACAATCAGTGAACGCGAGGACAGGCTAGTAGAATTCGCATTGAAGAGATGGACCATTTGACGAATATCCGCAAAACATAGACAGGAAAACCGGGCATAGATTGCGCCAAAGTTGGCGGTGCAGGATATTAGTGTTGCCGAAGGGCACAGGTCAAAGTTCAACGGGCAACCGAGTGGGGCTGGGCTGAGACACAGTTCGACCCAGACGACGTTCATCTACCTGAGGCTCGCGCCGAAACCGTCTGGGAGGCTAGCGGCTGTGCCGTGAGATGTTCCTCTAGCCATTGAGGCAGCTTTCTCCGTCCCTAAAACTTGCCCGGACAATCTCCGATAGCTCCCTCGGCGATGGCATCATCCATGTCTTTCACGCCCACGGGCGGTCCGTCGTACTTCAAGCTGCCGGACAGGCGGCTAGTGGGCCGGACGTACATCATTAGAAATCCTTCGTCGATTACAACGTAACGCACCTTGTCTCCGGTTTGCAGGCCTAGTGCATCCCTGACTGCATCCGGCACCGTCGTCTGCCCTCTGTAATTGACGCTCGACTCCAACATAAAACTCTCCCAGGAGCCCACTGCCCGCACTCCGCGTCCATTCCAGTCATTGAGAGGGATCGGATTGACACGATCGCACGGTAGAAAGAAATACCCTTGCAGCATAATCCCAGATTGCGTTTTCTAATCAAGGAAGTCTCTGAGTTTCTTAGAGCGATTAGGATGTCGAAGTTTTCGCAGGGCCTTGGCTTCTATGAGCCTGATGCGTTCACGGGTCACGCCGAAGTCCCTGGCAACTTCCTCAAGTGTTCGACTCTCACCATCCTCCAGTCCGAAACGAAGTCCCAAAACCCGAGCCTCTCGCTCGTTCAAAGTGATAAAGACATCTTCAATCATTTCCTTTAGCATCCGGTCCATCACGATCTTATCGGGATTAACTTCAACATCTTCATCAATGATGTTGCCCAAGAACACTTCGGACGGGAAATCAAATGATTCGCTTATCTGAACGTTTGGCGAAGCCGGCTTCCGGGTAGCCTTAACCAGCCCCTTTTCTGTTAGCTTCCAAGTTCCTCGCCTTGGATTACTCACGAAACCCATCTTCTTATACTTGGTCTTGCCGCGACTTAATATCGGGTCAAGATCGTCCTTGATTGAGTAGTTGTAACTCTGAACCAGTTCGGTGACGTTAAGTACGGCGATAACATAGGTCTTGATTTCGGCATTCGTTGCCGAGTTTCCATGCTGGCGCAACGCTTCAAGCATCTTGGCCAATATTTCATCTTCAGTGGGTACTTTGCGGTAACGCTTGATGCTGACCACCGGAATCACAAACCCCTTCTATAAAACTGAACTGCTTGCAAGACAGACTCGCTCGGTTCTTTCTGGATGTTCCGGCTAAATAGCATTTGCCCTGTTTCGAGGGTGGCAATCTGGTCTGCGATTCTTGCCACTTGCTGTCCTGAAGCAGGAAGCATGGCCCGGATTTCCGATGCGCTGTTCAGGTTTGTCTTGAAGAAGAACGAGTTGCTCAGGTATTGACGGTAATCCGCTCCCGCGGTGCCCGATAGGTCGGAGACTGACTGTGTGGCGAGAAGCACGGCCACGCCTTTGGAGCGCCCTTCTCGAATCAGAAGGGCCAGTGGAGATGACTTGACACTGAGATAGTGGTGAGCTTCGTCTATGAAGACCACATGTCGCAAGTTAAAGACAGACCCTTGCCTCTCTGCATCGGGTAGTTGTTTCATCTCGTCGTACAGGCGATTGACGACCAGGAAAGCAATGGGCAGGCTGTTGAATTCCAGCTCGTTGAGTCGCAGCGACAAGGATTGCGTTATTAGAGGCTCCGGCATCAGGCTCGATGGAGAATCCTCAAAGGCTCTGCTTACACTGAGACGATGGACTGCATCGCTAAGACCGTCAGGGTTCCTTCCGTTCTCCTCATAGAATTCTTCTACTTTCTTCTCCAGTGTATTGAAGCCGAAGCCTCCAGAATGAGTAGCGATCAGCTCTTCGAGGCACTGTCGCAAGGCGTATCGTTGCTGTCCGCCCAGACTTGGGTAAAATTTTGCTATAAGGTCGGTGACGCCAACTACATATTGGTCATTCTGTTGGGACGACACGTTCTGGAATGGAACAGTCCTGATGGCCTCTTTGCCCGCCGTAATGACATCACATCCGAGGTGATTTTCAAGCATTCGCCTGCTGGAACTGCCGGGTTCGGATAAGTCCCCTTTGTAATCCATTATCGTGAAGCTTACGTCAGGGTTTTGCTGCCGGATCTGGTAGAGGATGTCCAGTGCAAACTGCGTCTTCCCCTGACCACTGACCCCTACGATACAAGCATGGGGGTTTTCGGTTTGAGAGGTATCAGTCAAGGGCCAGTCGTAAGGTTCTTCAGTCGCGCTTTGTTCTCCCAGCCGCAACACCATTCCGTTCCCATCCGAATGGAACTGCGATGCCATCTCTGTTTCGAATCCGTCCGGAACTTCGTCCATAAGCAGCTCATAGAGACCTTCCAGGGAATTGACGTCCTTGACGACATCTTCCAGTAGTTCGGCTCCCAAGTGAATGTGGTAGCTGACCTGTCTGTAAATATCTTCCGGGTCGAGAGTCTTTCCCGCCGAGAGCTGCACCAGGGCGGGGAAGATTATGGGCAGGTCCCGGTGGTGGATCTCCAGCGGCCCACGCAGCCTGGCGTGAATCCGTTCGGAATCAAGCGTCATCTCTGCAGGTCGTTCTTCCTGATAACCGTTCCGTTTCAAGCTGAGAAGCGCTGCAATTCTGTAAATCGTGCCTAACTGCCCCAGCTCAAGGAATTGACCCTGTACGGACCTCAACTTCTCGTGTGCTTCCAGGGAAACCGGTACCCTCGTGGGCATTCTGTTGGATACGTTACTCGACAAGATAACCTTCCTTCACAGTTGTCTGCGCCGTTTCAGTGTCTAGTATCAGGTGGTATTCCTTCGCGATATGAGGCTGGAGCACCTGTCGTTGCTCCCGTCCTATCTCGGTATCCGTTGACAGGATGATTACCTGCTTGCCAACATTGGGGAAGAAGTTCTTCAGTATATTTCCCTTATGGAATGAATCGAGGCGAGCGAGTGGAGTGTCAATAACCACCGGAAGTTGCCGGTCGGATAACGCTACGACACTAGATATGAGGGTGAATGCTAATACCTCTTTCTGCCCTGCGCTCTGCTCGAGCGCCGCAAGTCTCTTGCCTGCGCGTGTAACGATGGTTATGTCGTATGAGTCCTTGTCTATCTCGACTCTCTCCACCAGCCCTGGCGTATTCGTCAAGTTGCGGAATTGCCTATTGAATTCGGTCTCCAACTGACCCACGCGAGTGCTGCGATACTCGTTGATGAAGTCTTCCAGAACTGCTTGAAGGCGCCTGCAAGCATCGAGTTGGGCGTCCAGCCTTCGATACTCCGCGTCGTTACTGGACAATTCGCCAATCCTTTCGACCAAGGCCTCCAGTTGTCGCTTATAGTCCCTCTCCTTCTCAGAGGTGTCCGCTAGGTCCCGCTCTAATCTGCTGATGTTGTTTCGCTCAAACTCCAGGCTTTGACGCAGTTCTTGTACATCCGTATGTTCGGCTTGAGGTGTGGGAAGCGCATTCAACTCATGCCCCAGACTGTCGTAGTCAGTCTTCATTTCCTGAAGGTTCTTGGCGACAGTCAAGACCCTGGTCTTCGAAGCACTCAAACGCCTTGCCAACTCTCTCGCTCCGTCGATTGCGGTCGGCGGGAAGTCAGGGCTCGTGTTTTTCCGTGAGACGTCCTCCAGCGTTTCCAAGAATGAATCGAAGTCACCTTTACCCAGGGCCGGGACAAGTAGCGAGCGATTGTTCCATAGAAACTCTGCCCATTCGTCGAATTGATAGGTGCCCCCGGAATTGAGCATCGATTCGGGAATATCTTTGAGAAGGGGCCAGAACCATGCTATGGGAAGTTCGGTTCCAAGTAGTCCCTTGAGATCGTCTGTCGCTTCTTGAATATCCCTGTCCAGAGTGTCTCGGGTAGATGTGAGTTCGGATCTATTGGACTGTGTTTCAGGGTCCAATGACTGAAGTATGGTCTCCTCACTACGCTCCAGAATTTCGAGGTCTCGTTTGGATTCGGTAAGCGACTTTCGCATGCGAGTGCGGTCGCTCTCAAATTTCTTTATCTGCGCCCCAATCACATCACGCTCAGCAGTAGCTTTGCTCAAATCAGTTCCAACATCGTGAGAGTCTCGGCTTTTCCTCAATGAGCCATCGAGGTTTTGTAAATCTCTCATCAGTTTTATGTAGAGGTTAAGGCCAAGGAGTCTTTCAAGAGCGTCCCTGATGTTCTCCGACGAGGAGTCAGCATAGTCCTGGATTCTTTCGCCGTCGAATAGAAAGAAGTCCCTGATCTGACCTGGCATAAAGATACTGACCATGAGAGCAATTTCATCGTCTTCCTCAATTATAGGTTCTTCTGCTGACGTCAAATTCTCTAGTTGGGAGGTCAGTGTTACGCTCTTGACTCCAGTCTCCGACGTACCACGCTGACGAGTCCAAGTCCGGCTGAGGCGCCAAGTGAACGGGTTCTGTTCAAACTCAATTTCGACCTCCATTTCCTGGGCCTCGATGCTTCGGGAAATATCTGTGCCCCTGAGAATTGGGTCGCTCTTTGTAGCGAAGAGGCAAGCCCGGATAGCCTCAAACAGGGTGGTCTTCCCTCGACCGTTGACTGCCCCTATCAGATAGATCGGCTTGTCTTCAGGTCCGGTCAAGTCGAATTCGTGCTCACCATAGTAAGACTTGATGTTCTTGAGTCTTATCTTATTGAAAATCATCAGCTCGCTCCATCGACGTACTTGGCGATAGTTCCTTCTAGTTCAGAAGGCAGTCCCTGGCGCCGCAGCATACCATCATATTTCCTCTCTATCGCAATGAGATTGTCAACAAGCTCAGGGTCAATGTCGTGACGCTGACAAGCACTGCTAAGTATCCGTCTCTCCATGTTCTGCTGAGTCATTCTTCGTCATCCAGCCCTTTCTCTAGCGTGGTTGGTCCAATCCGATGGGTTCGTAACCCTGCCAGTATCTAAATGTATGCTAATACCTTGTTGAACGAAAACAATCTTAACATGGCACCGAAATTCTGTTAAAAGTAAAGGGACTCAAGTTCCGATAGGGTCGGTAGCCAATATATTCATGGTTCGCAGGTGGACAGATGGCCAGTAGAAGTAAAGCAACAAGCCGCAAGAGAAGGCACCCTGCCTTCAGGTCGGAGAAGAGACGCCTCGATACCATCGTGGCATGGTTCGATGAAAACATCGAGAACTTGAAGAACCGAAACGAACCCCATACCGGGGACCCTCGTGCCGATAGGCAAGCGATAGAGTACCAGCAAAACACCATCAGAATGTTTGAGGGTTATCGATCACAACCGTATATCGGAAGGCTCGACTACCTGGACGACTCATCCGGAAAGGCAAAGACCGCTTACATCGGCAGTTTCAATTCGCGGACGCTGGTATCACGAAGCAAGAAGTTTGAGTTGGCTGTCGAGCGTCTGGACAGTGGATTGGCCGAAGCCTTCGACAATCCAACAGTCAGCCAGTACATACCGGCGGCAAGAGGTGCCGACCCTAAACCCATAAGGGTCCTGCTCAAGAGAATAATCACCATTGAGAATGGGCAGCTGTTGGATATGGAGGACGTATACGAGCACGACTCCGCATCCGATAGTGCAGATGAATATGAAGCGCTTTCAAAGGTGGACTCCCCTGTCCTCCTTGTGCAAGCTGCTGCGGGAAGCGGAAGCGGCCTTCTGTTGCGAAAGCGATTAGATTACCTGATGTCTCCTTTCAGTGGCGCAGATGGCCAAGGCAGGCCGAGTGCGGATAAGGTGGCCTTATTCGGGCCTACGCAACCATACATAGACTCTGTGAGCTGCCTCGTATCAGAGCTGAATCTCGGGGCTGTGCAGGTCAACACGGTCAGTGACTGGATGGCGGGTCAATTTCGCTCTCGTGTAACCGCAAGAGAGTCGGATGGCATTTTGGAAAGCCTGATGAGTGGAGAAGAGTCCCCGGACATGATCGAGGCCCAACGGTTTAAGGGCGAGTTGCCGATGAAGTCACTGTTGGACAGGTTTATTGATGAACGAAGAAAGGACATCCGCGCAACAGCTGAAGATTTCGTGTCCTGTCTGCCGTCTGACCTTACCTCATCGAAGCGTGCAGTGGCCGCTGCGTTCAAGGAACATCCTGAGCCAAATATTGCCAGACAAACATTCATCGAAGGACTCACTGAGCGGTGGCTGAAGAGGAACGAAGGTCCGGACGTCAACAGGAATGAGTTGAAGAGACGTGCAGTGGCGGCCGCCGAAAATGCTCTGTCCTTCTGGCCCGAGTTGGATACTTTTGCACAATACGTTTCTCTCATGTCGAATCCTGCCGAGATATTCAGACATTGCAGAGGCAGAATTGAAAAGGACCTGGCTTACAAGGTAAGTCTCACCGCGCCCAAGTCACAGGCACGGTCTCTCGCGCCTAGCGATCTTGCAGCGGCCCTGTATCTTGACCACAAACTCAACGGATACGTGAGCGAAATGTTTGAGCATGTAGTTATTGGGGAAGCGCAAGACGTATCGCCTATGGAGATAGAACTCATCAGGATGCACTCGTCTGACGCCAGATTCACCATCTTCGGTGACCTTAATCAGAGATTGCTTCCTCATAGAGGTCTGCCCAATTGGAATATGCTCAAGAGCGTCTTTGGCCAACGCAATGTGCATTTCCATCAAATGCGGCAGGCCCATTCAGCTACGAAGCAGATCACTCTGCATAACAACCACATCTTGAAGTCGACTGCGCCGGGCGTCAGAAAGCCTATCAGGTCAGATCGAGCAGGGAGGACGCGGCGTAAGCGCCATTCAGGGAACACGGAAGAGATGAGGCGATCTCTTTTGCGGTATCTTCGCAGTCTGCTCAGGCTGGATGATGTCGTTACAGTCGGCGTTCTGACAAAGCGTCACCAAACGGCATTGTCCCTGTCGAACTTCCTCAAGAGGAATGGGGTGGAAAATGTGCATTACCTTGCGAAGGACGGAGCAGCAGAGAAAGGGGTTACGCTTGCCCCAGTGCTATTGGCCAGAGGGTTGGAGTTTGACGCGGTAATCGTGGCAAACGTCGATGAGCATAACTTCAGCGACACCGACTTCAACCGAACACTGCTCTATATTGCTTGCTCACGAGCTAGAAATTATCTTGAGCTGCATATTCAGGGCACTGAACCTGCTATCGTCCCTTAGTATGGATTCGGCCAGTCGGGTCGAGAATCTGACTTCAGGAGAATATGACCTATGGCTGCCTACGCGTCGAACAGGGCCGTAATGGACGAGGGCCTGACAATATTCCTGGGTGCAATGACACCTTATCTGGTCCAAGAAATAGAAACGCTTACCGACAAACCGATAGAAGTGGCTGCAAATGAATTGTTCGGACAGGAAGTTGGCACTCGCTTCCTTGAGGACTTGAGCAATTATGAATCCGGGGCGTCAGGTCGTGGACGGGCCCTGACCCGAATCACACTTACAGTTGAATTCTGCTGGCCTATTTTCAAAAAGCGCCTTCGCAACAAGAAGATGGCTGTGAGCGCTCTGAAGCAGATTGAATTCTCCGGTGTGTCTGCGGCAGACGAGGAATCCGGCTTGGAACGTCTCTTTGTCGAGCAACGATTTGAAGAAATGGTAGACATTCTGAGTAGGATCGACGCCACTGAGGAACTCGTGCGAATTGAAGATCTGAAGAGCGAAATCATTTTGTAGCTGCGCGTGCGCGTTCCACTATATTCAGAATGTCTTGCTTCAGTATACTTTCGACCACTTTTTGCTGTGCTTGTCATACGCGCCTGTAATTACCATGAAGAATGTGATGATTGCGAGTACCGTGCCGAGAATCCAGGCGCCTGTCGGAATATCGCATGCTGCCGATGATGCGCTCCTGCATTCCTGGTTACATTCAACACCCAGCCATATCAATACACCGAACCAGAACATGACGAACGACATCCCTAAAGCTCTCTTCATAGACTCAATCACCCTGCTTTCTTTCAGTCCGCACCGTCTAGGGTTGCCTCTGTTACACGTCATCCTAATTTGCCGGTGCGTCAATAGATTTTGCCGCTTTCACTCCTTGTCCGACTATTGGTTTCAAGCTTTACGGCTACGACAACTCTTAAGTTGACGCGACAGCCCGTTCATTAACGCGACAATTGGTTTTGTCGGTCTGCCTCATTGTCGGCCGGCCGGCTCGACGCTTCGCTAGTCCGGTAGCTCGGCAGGTCGAACTCCAAAATGACCGAGTGATGTACGATCCTGGCTCTCCAGTGCATCCACGAACTCGGCCACGAACCGGACGGAGTGATCCGGAGCAGCCAATTCATCGACTGTCGGCGGTAACAGCCAAGCCTGCTCTCGGTTCATCTCTCGAAGCAGCAGCAGCTATCCTCCCAGTCCCAAGTCTTGCCGACATTCTACATCCAGAATGTCAGCAATAGTTATGAGACAGACACAATTTCTCGCCGCCGCGGTGGTCCATGTTGCCCCGCCCTTGTTTATGAGTAATTGTTCTCAATAGTGTCTTCACAGACATGGAGTGGGGTGCGGCAGATCGATCCGCCCTTGACTTTCCAGCACGTGCACCCGCTTAAGGACTGAGGGGCTGATATACTAGAACTGGGGAGCGAGACAGAAGGGTTGCTGTAGGAGAGGTTGCAGCCCAATGCAAATATTCTCCTATAATTGGCGCATGAACACTGGCTTCGACTGGAACATAGAGAAGAACCAACAACTTATTAGGCAGCGGGGAATGTCCTTCGAGCGCATTGTCTCCGGCATACAGCAAGGTTATCTGGTCGACGTGCTGGAGCACCCGAATCAGGACCGCTACCCAGGTCAATTGATCTACGTGGTGGATATTGACGAATATATGCATCTCGTGCCATTCGTAATGCAGGCTGACGGGACTCGTTTTCTGAAGACGATTATCCCCAGCCGAAAGGCGACAAGAGAGTACCGCAGGAGGCGGACATCGTGAGGGCTGAAATGAGTGCTGAAGAGCGCGACATTCTCGATAGATTCGAGAAGGGCGAGCTGCGCTCCGCTACCGACGTCGAGCAGGAGATCAAGGCAGCCGGACAAGCGGCACACAATACGGCCCACAGGGCTGGCGAAACTGAAGTAACCAAGACTCAAGACCTACGAAACGTTTTCGTTAGTCACATAAACGAAGATGAAGGTGGTCTTCCCCGGTTGAAGAACCTACTGGCTCAACACGGCATGATATGCCGGGACGGACCAATCACCACCGGCAAGTTCAATTCAGCCTCCAATGAGGACTACATCAAGTACGAAATACTTTCCCAGCGTATCAAATGGGCCAATGTTCTCGTAGTGTACATTTCAACTGAATCGAAGGACAGTGATTGGGTGAATTGGGAAATCGATTATGCTGCCAAAGAGGGAAAGCGAATTGTAGGAGTATGGGCGTGGGACGAGAAAGGATGCGACCTTCCAGAAGCTCTGAGACAACATAGGAACGCGTTAGTAGGTTGGAATGGGGAAAGCATAATTGACGCCATAAATGGCGACTCCGACAAATCGTATATGCAGGATGGCTCAGAATGGGATTACCAGAACGTTTCACGGCACTGCCGATAATCCCGATGCCGCCGGCACTATGTTCATCTACCGTTGTAAGGGATTGCGGATTCGCTCAGAACCCTTTCCGTGAATTCTGTAATCTGGCAACTTGCAAACCCTACATTCGGAGATTGCAATATTTCGAGTTTGAGTAGATGGTACTGGCTCGAAAGATAGAGGCTGCGTCGACCGTATCGTCCATGCTATGTGCGTAGCAGAAGCCAAGGGAGATATTGATTCAGCGAATCCAGCCCAGTATCGGTATATTGTCACTCGATTCGGATTGCTAAGCGTATGCTAGGGTAGACAGGATCGGGTTCTTACGTAGATGAATACTTGGGCAATTTGAAGAGAAACTCAATGAGGGGGCGAAGCTGATTAACGAGCGCAAACTCTCGATTGCGCGATGGAAGACATTTCTCTAAGTACACAGGTAAGGAGGTCGCCCCTTTGGTTCTCGCCACATACAGTCTCTACGGTGGCGATCCTGACCAAGATGCGGTAATACGAGAAGTGCTTGAAAGGGAATTGGAAAGATGCGGTATTGGGGCGGTCACACTGTTGCCAACGCGATTTTACCCATGACAATGTAGAGTTCCAATTTAGGCCAACAAGTACAGTCTTTGTTTCCAGCAAATGATAGCCTTTATCTGCGATCAAAAAATTGGCAGGAGGAAGCAACCAGTTGGATTACTCACTGAACACTTGGCGAAATGGCAGCTACCGGCGGAAGGCGTCACAAGCGTCCCTGCTAGACCCACACGAAGCCCTTCCCGTCAGCTTCGACGAGGATGTCCCTGCCTCCAACATGTGCTCTTTGCTCCGACTAGCACAGGCGGACTAGCAGTGACAGGCTTCTATGCAACCCTATGTTTCTTGTGGAGCGAGTCTGCGACAACTACCTGGAACTCTGCTGCCTCGGGCAGCTCATGGCGCACGAGATGGAACTAAGGTTTGACCGAATGACATGCATAACCACACCAGCCAAGAGAGACGGATCCAAGTCCGAACTAAAGCCACTTGCCCAAGGCGTTGACGCCTCATTGGAGCGGCTGCAAGACAGGCGGAGTGATGTCTAGCTCACTCCGAAACCACCCGGGTCCGCCCTCCCCAGCGCAAAACCAGCTGTCCCTCTTCAATCTGCAAGAGCGGGAGAAGACAGTGCCTGAAACCCTGTTGCCGGCCCTCACTACGCCTGTTTACGACACGTACTGGCGTTTTGCTGCAGAGCGCCAGGAGATTTTCTTTCGAAAACTGGAAGGTGCTCCTCCACCCTGGACTGAGGACCCAATCATAGCCAGACACAAATTTACCAACGCTTACCGGGCATCGGACCGAGTGAGCCAGTATCTGATTCGGCACGTGATCTACGAAGGGAACCAATCTCCGGAAGAGGTTTTCTTCCGGACCATTCTCTTTAAGTTCTTCAACAAGATTGAAACCTGGGAATTGTTGCAAGATAGACTTGGACTAGTTGCCTACGAGGATTTCTCGTTCGATCGATATGATGAAATCTTGACGGCGGCTCTCGCTTCCAAGACTCGCATATATTCTGCTGCCTACATAATGCCTTCAGGAAAGCGGTCCTTCGGGCACCAAGCTAAGCACCGCAACCATTTGAAACTGCTGGAGCTTATGATGAAAGATGAGGTGCCGAAGCGGATATCCAATTCTTCCGGCATGAGAGAGGCCTTCGAGGTTCTCCTATCATACCCTATGATCGGCAATGTCCTAGGCTACCAATTCGTGACCGACTTAAACTACAGCGAGATATGCGACTTCTCGGAGATGGAGTTCGTAATTCCTGGGCCAGGAGCTCTGGATGGTATTCACAAGTGCTTCAGCGACCTAGGCGGCCTGAACGAAGTCGAAATCATCCGCATAGTCACCGACCGGCAGGAACTGGAATTTGAGCGTATGGGGTTGCAGTTCCGAAAACTCTGGGGAAGAGACCTCCAACTGATCGACTATCAGAACCTCTTTTGCGAACTTTCCAAGTACGCAAGGATAGAACACCCGGACATAAGAGGGTTGAATGACCGCACTCGGATAAAGCAGCTATATCGACCATCGGTCGAACCGATTGAGTACTGGTTTCCTCCCAAATGGGAAATCAACCTCTTTATTCCAGATCCTCAAACTCTCGATGACCGACCAAATTCATTGGAAACTTTAGGAAGGAGCCCGTTGCTATGATCCTTAGTGGCGAGACTATCCTTGAACGCCTAAGGGCTGGGCAAATTTTTCGAGAAGGAAGCTGGGATGAGGCATCTATTAGGGAAGCCTCGTATGCACTGAGGCTCGCTAACGACGGATTGCTCGTTAGCGGAGAATTCTATGAACCGGGCGTGCCATACACCGGAAGTTACATATCCATCAAGCCAGGGGAAATTGCCATTCTTTCAACTGTAGAGAGACTCAATATGCCTGATGATTTGCTGGGAAAGATAGGGTTGCGGCTTGACGCCGCACTTAAGGGATTGGTTGGACTGATGGGTATACAGGTAGACCCACTGTATGGGCAAGACCAAGAGGATGAACGCCTGTATATCAGGGTGGCTAACTTTGGAAACGAAACGGTGAAATTTCTTCCAGGGGAGCATGTTTTCACGTTCGAACTCCACGAAGTATCGGGCATAGTTCGACTTCCGTCACCACCAAAGACGCCAACTTGGTCGCGACTTAAACGACAACTAGCCTCTCAGGATGACTCAAGCTGGAGCTACGTCACTCAAGTTCAATCCGAAACGGTTCAGGTGGAAGGAAGACTGAGAGCCGAAATCAACAATATCAAAGATTACCTGCAACCGTTGGTCATGTTCGGCATCTTCTTGGTCGCCGTGACTATCCTTGGGGTGGCAATAGCCGTAATAGTAAGTGTACGCGACACTCCGGAGGTGTCTGTTCCGAGTTGGGTTACCGGTTGGGGGTGGATCGTCTTAATGTGCACTCTGACCATAGCCACTGCCACAACCGCTGCTATAGGAGGATTTTCTGTCTGGCGACTAGCCAAGGGGAAATAGCTTCGGAAGCCAATTTTGTGGTGTTGACTATAGCGGGGGCTGGGGGCTTACCCTACCAATTTGATAGTTCGTTCCTCTAGGTTAGCGCGAAGAAAGCCATTCCCTTTGGCCTTTACTTTGCGCCATAGGCTGAACCCCGTCATGATTGCCCGTTCCCAGTCTCCCTCGGTTCGACAACTAACCTCCAGGTGCGAGGTCATGTCCTTGATGGTCCTGAGTAATTCGTAGTTAACTCCCTCTGCACCTTCCAAAAAGCTACGGCCCTCCGCGTAGCTGAACACCATCGCCGAGATACCCTCTTCAATAACGATTGCCCGGCCTCCATCTTCGACCTCATCGACACGCGCGTCGCTCTTGCGCTTGCGGCGCATCAGCGCTCGGAGGGTCGGTGACCACCCGAGGATACTGACATACGAAAGATGGAAGATATCGTGGAATCGGTACCCATCGTCCTCATACCGGTTATCCCGAAGCGGGTCACCGCATTTCCTTCCGTTTATGACCATCATACTTCTGCCAAGTTCTTGTGACTCGATTGAGATGTCCATCATACGAGGAAAGCGTTCCGACTCTGGAAAGCCATCGTCCAATAGCCGATATTGCCTTCCCGAGTCAGCTTCGGGACGCCACCGCCTTTTGGTCTTGTCAAGATTGAAGACTGCTACATCTTCCAAGGCCAGGTCATGCTTTGTGGCCACGTTGGACAAGTACCAAAGCAGGTCTCCCAGCTCCTCTTTCACTCGGTCGGGGAACAGCTTGTAGGACTCACCATCCCTAAGCCATTTCTTATGTTCGCCAAGCAACTCGCCGGCTTCACCCGCTAGGCCGAGCAGCGGAACAAGAATACTCCGGGGGTTATCTTCGAAACTCGTCCGGTCTGGCTGTTGGTCTGTGCTTTCAGCGAGGCGTTGGTATTCATTAAGTTCCACTCTGTTCGCCTCCTCGCGTCCCCTTGAGTTCCGAATGCAGAGCGATCCAAGAACGCATATCGCAATGAACAAATGCCAATCTAAGTTTCGGTTTTTGACCTAGAACCACATGGTTTGGCCTGGACGCCGTTCCCGTACGGCAATGACATGGTCTCGAATTTGCTTCACCGACAAGCACCAACGGGCTGGAGTGGACCCCACAGTTAGGACAGCGAAGGTGCTAAGTTAAGAGAGACTCCCGCTGTAAAGTCTGACACTGCCTCACGAGATGATAAGGCTGATACCTGGTCTGGTAAACACCCGAGCGGACTTCCCGACGCGAACACCTGGGCCGGAGTTCGATAGTCCAGAGACTGGTGTGGCCGCTCCCGATTGTAAAAGTCCAGATAAGCGTCAATTCCTCTCCTCGCTTCACTTCCGTCGCGATAAGCTTTCAGATATACCTCCTCGTACTTCACGCTCCGCCACAATCGCTCCACAAAGATATTGTCCAGGTATCTGCCCTTGCCATCCATGCTGACCCTGATCCCCCGCTCCAGCAGCAACCCACTGAATGCATCACTGGTGAACTGGCTTCCCTGGTCGGTGTTGAAGATCTCAGGCTGTCCCCTGCTCAGGGCCTCTTTCAGGGCATCGATGCAGAAGTCCGCATCCAGAGTGTTGGAGAGCTTCCAGGCCAGCACGTAGCGGCTGCGCCAGTCCATAATGGCCACCAGGTATAGGAATCCCCGGGACATGGGCAGGTAGGTGATGTCCGCCGCCCAGACCTGATTGACCCGATCTACTGTCACTCCCTTCAGCAGGTAAGGGTATATCCTGTGCTCCCGCGCAGGCTTGCTGGTGTTGGGCTTGCGATAGATCGCTTCCAGACCCATTGTCCGCATCAGCCTCCGCACCCGCTTGCGGTTGACCAGGTGTCCCTGGGTCCGCAGCCAGACCGTCATCCTGCGAGAACCATAGTAGGGTGTCTTCAAATACTGCCGGTCCATCCCGGACATCAACTCCAGGTCCGCAGGCTTAGCCGGTGCCGGTCGGTAGTATACCGAGGAACGGCTGAGCCGCAGCAGACGACACTGTTTCACTACCGAGAGCTTCGGGTGTCCTCGATCCACCATAGCCAGACGTCTGCGCCGACTCATAGCCCGGACTTCCCCGACAGAAAATCCCGCTCCACCTTGAGCTGACCAATCTGCTGGTACAGATGCGCAGTCAGTGCTTCCTGATCCCTATCCGCCTTTGCGCTGCCGCTGCCGAAGACATCGGGCGCTCCCTCGATCAGGGCCTTCTTCCAGGTGTTAATCTGCGAGGGATGAACTTCAAACCGGCTGGCCAACTGCGCAACGGTCTCTTCTCCCCGGAGCGCGGCCAACGCCACCTTGGCCTTGA
>MPND01000072.1 GCA_002238855.1 SAR202 cluster bacterium bin90 | reverse complement strand
GCACGTATAATGCGCCGCCATTCGCAGGCGTCTTCCGGTGGCTCGCCGATGCCCGCCTTGTGCATCGCAATCGCGCCGAGCTGCACGAGGAAGGCGTGCCACGCGTGCCGCTGGTGCGGGCGAAGCACGGGAAAACTGGCGATTTCGTCTCTTACCAGTGCGGCGTACACATCAGGCAGGGAAGCCTCAACCACGCTGTTGTCGTCTGTCTTGAAGTGAATGAGTTCGGCGGTAAGGATGTTGTGCACTGTGTGTGCCTCCAAATGGAAGAAACAAATGTTTGCAAGGACATTCGAAAAATGTACTTGAATTGCACAACTGTTGTCAACAGGACGTTTGCAGAAAGTTCCCGTGGCTTCGAGATGTCCGCGTTACAGCCGCCGCAGACCCAGGCGGTCATACCGGAAAGGCCTGTCGCTGATGGTGAACTCGAAGCCACCGTCAACGGCCTGCGCCTCTACGGATTCCGGCGCTTCTGCGCCTCCGAGCCAGCCCAGGCGCACCGTCACTTTGTCGATTGCGCCATCCTGCCCGAACGGGCTGCGCTGCGGTGTTGCGAAAGAAATCTCCACGCCCTCGTCGCCGAGTCGCGTGCGTATCCGCTCTTCGTCGCCCGCGAAGACTACCTCTCTGTCAAGAAATGTCTTGTCGCGCTTCACCACCACACTGCGAGCAGTTATCCTGTCCCCTAACAGCGCGCCGGAGATGTCGTTGGCATGCGCGAACCACTCTTCGCCCTTGTTTTCAATCAGCGCATTCAGCTTCTCCGGGTGCGTTGCGCTCTCCACAAGTTTGCGGTTCATCGCCGGGATGCGCCACGGCTTGTCCTCGTTCGATGCGCCATTGACTAGTCCAAGCGTCAGTGCCAGTATTCGTAGATCCGGATAGACATAGCCGTGCGGTCCCAGACCGTTGGCGTTATCGCCGCTCGCAAGTAGGTGGGACAGATCGGCATCCGGCGGCGTCAGCACGACGCAGGTCGGCGAAGAGTAGGGCTCCGGCCTGTCGTCGCGCTCGTGACGGTGCAGCCGCCCTATGCGCTGGAGCAGCACATCGATGGGGCAGAGGTCGGTGATGAGCAGGTCGGCGTCTATGTCGAGAGACTGTTCGAGCGTCTGCGTCCCGACCACCACGCATCCGCCGCCGCTGCGATCCTTGCCGAGCCGACCCTCCACAGCTGCGTCCAGCAGCTTGCGGTCCTCCGATGCGAACCTGCCGGTGTGCAGAGTGCTGACGCCGTTGCAGCTGAACAGTAGGTCGGTTTCCTCGCTGCCGGCGGCTTCTTCGAGAGCCTGTTGCGTGTTGATCGCGTATGCGACCGTGTTCCGCACTACCAGAACTTTCGCCCCGGCGCGCACGGCTTCGAGGGCGATGGCTGCCGTAGCGGTAAAGTCGTGCATCTGCTTGCGAGCATCTATGCGGACGCTTTTCTCCCCGCCGTTCTCGCCAACTTGTGCGATCTTCACCTCATTATCTGAGCGTGTCGAGACGGAAGGATAAGGCGCGCCGATGGCATCGCTCAGATCGGGTACGGGCAGGTCGCTGTTCCTGCGAGGACGAAGTAGCCAGCGGGAGCGGGCCGCGGAGCCAAGCGTCGCCGACATCAGCAGAGCGTACCCACCCGCGCCGATGTGCGCATCCAGAAGAGTTTGCAGTATAACGCTCATATACGGGTCCGACGCGTGAACCTCGTCCACGACAAGCAAGTTGCGCGAAAGGCATGCCGCGCGCATGTGCGAATGGCGCACTTGCAATGCTGCCATCATCGCCTGATCGACGGTTCCGACGGCTATCTGTGCTGCGAGAAACCTCTTTGCGCTCTCCGCCGCCCAGAAGCGCTGGCCACCGCCGCTCGCGTGCGTGTCCCACCAGACCTCGTAGCCCTGAAGGTGTTGCCCGGTGAAGTCACCTGCCTGAATGTAGCCAGGTACGGCAAGAACCGGTTCCGGCTTGTGCGACGGGAAGAGATTGCTAACGAAGCGATTGACCCTGCCATGAATCTGGGACGCGGCGGCGCGGGTCGGGAGCGCGAAGTACATACCGTCAACGAGGCCGGTATCGTACATGCGGGCGAAGCGCCAGAGCGCCGCCTCGGTCTTGCCTGAACCTGTCTCCGACTCGATGATGACAACCGGCTCATCAAGCGGGATGTCCCAGGCTGCCGCACGCTGTATGGCGTTAGGTGCATACGGGATGTCAAAGAGCGTGGAGAAGTCTGGTACTTCGGCGAGGTATTGACGCTGCGCAGAAATGTCCAGGCCGATTTCAGAGACCGCTGTACGCGCTCGGTGTCGCGCCTTACGCATGTAGGCGTTGTTGGGTTCGTCCTCGTATGGAAAGTGCTTTTCGTCTGAGCCAATCCAGTCCGCGAGAGTGCATAGCCCCAGGAACATGTGCTGGAATTGAGGCTCGGACGGGAGCGGCGGTCCGCCGCTTTCAAATGCCGCAGGGAACCACTTGCGTACCAGCTTCCCGATGCGTCTGACGCAGGCTATCGGATCAAGCTCGCCGAAAGAGCGCCAGACTGCCGGATTTGCCGATCTGGAATCGTGGATGTTCAGCGGTTCACCGTGGTGGGACATAGCCGCCGCGAAGAGAGCGGATGCAGTGTTTCCGCCGTCACCGTCCCAGTTGGCGATATGCTCGTACCATCCGATGCCGCTCAAGAACCAGTCTGAGGTATCCTGGTCTGTTCCCCGCAGCACAGGAACGATGTCGGCGGTGTGTCCGGCCCGCCTCGGCCTGCGCCTGCCTTCTAGATCTTCATCGAGCCAAGGACCGCCGTTCTGCGCCTGAAAGCCTGAATTGACCTTCCCGATGTCATGCAGCGCCGCGAAAACGCAGAGTCTTGCTGTAGTCACGTCGCTCAGGTGCTCTACGCTGGCGCTTGATGCAAGGCGCTTCACAACCGTAGGCAACTCAAGTAGCGCTTCAAAGCATGCACCCACGTCGGCAAGGTGATGCTCCAGCAGGTGAATGCGTCCCTGGTCGGTACGGCCTGATTTCGCCCAGTGGCGGTAGGTATATATTGGTTCGTTCATCTGCATATGATATGCGGCAATTATTCTTGCCCACCTTTTTTCATTCCTTGACACGCGAACTCAACTCAGGTACGGTTTTCTCATAAGGAATCGGTGTGTTGCCTAATCCGCAACACCGCGTATCGAATGATTGCCGATACCCTGCTAGATGAACCCGGACTATTCCGTATAGTTCGGGTTTATTTTGTTCCCAAGTCCTCAAACCGAAACCCCCTCCTCGGCGACACGCCTTCGCGCTCGCTTCTCCATTCGAGTTCTCGAAAACCAAGTCCGATATGGTCTATGTCAGCTCTTCCTAAATTCTGTTGCGCCAGCGTGTACGCCAGAAGGTCGGCAACTTGGATTCCTACTGTTGCCTTTGAACTCACAAAAAACGGAGTCTCAACGATGTGCGTTAAGGTACGCCCAATAAGGTTGCCATAGAGAAAGTTCCCAAAGGCTCGTGCCTTCTGAGTATCTGCACCTTCATCCTGTGAGCCCAGCGCAATAATGGCCATTTCGTCCTCACCAAGCTCAACCATCATCGCATTTACTCTTTCAAGTATGCGACTGTAAGCACGATAGACTATCGGCTCAGTGAACCCTTCAACTGCAAGGGTGTCGGTATTTCTTAAGCCTGCTGCGAACGCCCGTACACCGGCAGATTTACAGGGGCTCACTATCTCCTCGCAAAGTGTTACTTTCCAGGGTGTCCTCACGGCACGGCGGCTAAGAAGGCGACGCCCCTTGATTTCATAATCGTCGGGCCCATCGAACGGCAAAAGCCGTCGTTTGAGCTGAAGAATATCGCGAAAAAAGTCTTTACTGTCCTTAGGATCAATCGTAATCGCCGCCCACACTGTGAACCCACTGGGATCCTTTGGGCGTGGCCATTCGGATTCATCAACAAACACCAGCACGGCAGACGCTCCAACGAATTATTTTGACTAACTCCAAGCACTAAGTTTAACCTAAGTGAACCGGAAGCAGTATCTGCTGTAGTGATTAAATAGCATTAAAGTATGGTTGGGTGTTGTGAGGGCGGTGACATTGCTATATCACTGCCCTCTTCTTTTTTAGCCGATATATTCACAGCATCTGAAGGTATTGAAGGGCACGATCACAGGATTAACATCATTTACGGCACCATCGCCAAGCTCCCGGACGGGTCCGGCACAAGACCCAGGGAGATGAGCGTCGTCTGGATCGAGCTGTGCCCCAGCCAGCGAGAGAGGTAATTGATGGGGATGCCGTTCATAAGAAGGTGTCGGGCGTAGCTGTGGCGGAATGTGTGGGTCCCGATCTCTGTGCCCGGCGGTATCACGCCGGTCTGCTCGGCTTTCGCGTGTGCCTTCTGCACCCAGCGCCATGCCGTCGTCCGGTGAGCGTCTATGATGCGCCCTTCCGTCACGTTGCCATAAGCGAGTGCCGTCTGGAACGCAGCCCCAAGCTCCGGATGCACCGGCACCACCCTTGCCTTCCTGCCCTTGCCCGACCACACGCGAAGCGTTGGCAGCTCCACATCGAGCGACAGGTCCGCGACCTCAAGCGCCAGGGCTTCTGAGACTCGCAGGCCCGCCCGCCATTGCTCAAGCATCAGCAGCCGCGCACGGGGGGGTCGGCTGCTCTGATGATGGCGTTGACCTCGTGGGCTTCGAGGTACTTGGGCAGCGGCTTGGGCGCAAGCTCTTTGTCCTGCTCAGTCCTCTTGGGATGCTGGCCGCGGGGCCTGCGACGTCGGGCGATGGCGGTGGTCGGTTCTGCTGCCATACTGACCTCAAAGTTGCACTTATTACGGGCGAAGGTGCAGCCAATGCACACATAATTGCAGTTGAGGGCGCCATAGTTGCACTTATGCGCCGGCTGTGGCAGCCGACCTGCAATTTCACGCGCAACACCTTCTCAGAGATATTGTTGCATGTCGGAGTGAGGTTGTCAGGTTTAAGGGGATGGCTCAGGTAGGGAGAGGTTGGTCGAATGCAACAAAAGTAGGGATTTCCTTGCACGGGCTTCTGAGGGGAATTTCCGACGAGGAACGTGTCCGGCTGACGATGGACGAGAGGAAAGCGCCTTACTCGCCGCGCAGGCGTCGAAGCTCGGACTCAAGCTCCGCAAGGCGCGACTCTGCCGCTACGCGAATAGTGCGCTCTTCTTCAGCGCGAACCTCGGCGGTCTCAGCACGAACCTCGGCGGTCTCAGCGCGAGTCTCGGCAACCAGACGACCGTCCCGCTCTTCCTCCTGACTCAGAAGCCAGCGCCCCGCCACGGGGTCCCAGAACCGTAACTCACCATCCGCCCACCACAAGTCCAGCTTCAGCGCCTCACTGTGTGACCATATGCGACCGTCACTCTCGCGTAGCATCTCAATACGAGAGTATTCACCATTCACCAACCGCTCTCCCACCAGAGGCTCACCGTAGAACTCCCCACCAGTCGCGTCAAAGCGCCAGTATTCACCCACTCCCAGCTCCGCATACAACTCGCGCTTCCTAACAAGGTCGGCATTCGCCGTGCTCTCAGACCCTATCTCCAGAATGAAGTCCGGCGGCTTGCCTACCTCCCATAGCAAATAGACGTTGTTTTCTTCCAGGGACAGTGAGCGCAGGGCGGCCTCCGTCAGCCCGAAGACTACGTAGCAGTCGGGAGAGACCGAACGGCGAGGGTCGCCCTCGACATAGTAGATGAACGTGTCGCCGTTCACCCTTGAGCCAGGCACGTTGCTGAAGTGAACTTCAAGGTCACGGACGATTCTGCGGTACAGAGGCGCTTGATACTCTCCGTCAGGCAATGGCATACCGTCCGTTTCGGGATAGACTATGGAGGTCGCGGCTCTTGTGGTCATGGACTCCTCCTTGCTGACTCCGATTCTATCACAGGCGCAAAAGATGAGACCGAGTTGTTTGCCACTCTTTCCGGGTAGTCGTTCCAACCGACATCATCGGCACTTTCGGTTCGCGCAGTAGATGAGGGTATTTCCTTGCATCTCAGTTCATGGCTGTTGTCATGGTGCCCACTCATTCTTCGATGAATACAAATCATGGGCGTCAATTAGCGGCGACGGAATCTAGTGTGATTGGCGCTGATCATAATTACGCCGCATCGACATCCAGGAATCCTGCGTAGTCTGTGCGGCAGTTGTGCGTGTCGACATCGCTCCCTGCTCAGACAATGGCAACAGGGCGTTGTAAACCGAGAATATGCGCATAGCCCGGTCTGTGCAGTCGGAGGAGCGCGTCTTGAGCTAACGGCCTGCCTGTTTCAAGCGAGCCTAATCCAGAAAGTCCCGCAATTCCCTGGAGTGGCTCGGATGCCTCAACTTCTTCAACGCCACCGCCTCTATCTGGCGTATGCGTTCCCTGGTGACACCGAACACCTGTCCAACCTGCTCCAGGGTGTGTGAGATACCGTCCCCGAGTCCGAAACGCAGCTCAAGCACCCTCGCCTCCCGTTCGTTGAGAGTGGACAGCACATCGGCGATCTGCTCCTTGAGCAACAGGCATGACGCGGCCTCAGCAGGAGGGACCAGGTTCTTGTCCTCAACGAAGTCGCCTAACTGTGCGTGGCCGTCCTCGCCAACCGGCGTCTCGAGGGCCAAGGGGAGTTGCGTGAGCTTCCGGATCTCCCGCACCCGCTCGGCCGTAATGTCCATCCCGCTTCCTATCTCTTCATCGGTGGGGTCGCGCCCGTATTCCTGTACAAACTGGCGGCTGACACGATTCAGTTTGTTGACGATCTCCGTCATATGCACGGGTACGCGGATGGTGCGGGACTGGTCCGCTATGGATCTGCTGACCGCCTGCCGAATCCACCAGGTGGCGTAGGTGCTGAACTTGTAGCCCTTACGGTAGTCGAACTTCTGCACGCCACGCATCAGACCGATATTGCCCTCCTGAATGAGGTCCGACAGCGGCATCCCCCTTCCGAGATATTTTTTGGCAATGTTGACTACGAGCCGCAGGTTCGCTTCTAATAGATGCAGTTGCGTGCGCCTGCCCGCATTCCTCACACTGGCGAAACGCCTCGAATACATGGGTTCATAGGACTTCAGAGCTTCTATGAACCCTGGCGCTAACTCCAGGTCTTGCAACTCCCTGATTGCAGGGGATGTTGCGAACACATCCGCAGCCTCTGTCGGAAGCAGCCGGATGGCCAGCGACAACTCGATGAGACCCTGCTTGACGTCCTCAGGCTCCCCGTTCACAATCTCTGCCGCGAAGAGCAGCATCTCCTCCGGGAGCACACCATCGATACGCTGGGACAGCCCCTCGTCGATCAGCACATCGGTCAGAGTCTCGGAGGTGCGCATTGCGTGGTAGCGACAGACGGCATCCATCATAGGCCTCAGTTGGCCGATTCGCCGTATCAGGTGAAGAACGCACATCCAGGTATTCACAGATCCGTCCGTGAGAGCTTCCAACTCTGTTTCGACGGCTTCCAGATGTTCCCATTCCTCAATCTGCCGCGAGAGAGTCTGCTCCTGCTTCTTGGTCAACAGATTGACCCTGCCGATCTCCGTGAGGTAAAGGCGCATTGAGTCATCGGTAATATCCGCAAGGTCGATGCTCTCAGTCGAGTTATCTGCCACAAATGGCTCGTCCGCGCCCTTGCGGCGACCGCTGGCGTAACTGGTGCCATCATAATGAATGAAGTTAACTCCTCCCGCAGCCTCGCCTCTTCCTGGCAAAAGGCTGTTAAGGGCGTCGTAAGTTTTCACAATCTCACTGGGGCGTTGTGCAAGCGCATCCCCCGGAGCTGACGCGCCGTGTGGTATGTCTGCGATCACTTTGTCGGGGAGATCATCGCCTGTGTCTATCGCCATTAGCATCTATCCGAATCGGGGGCGCGTCTGGAATCAACCATATATGCCAGTATAGGGCATAATAGATTCCCGGATATTCGTAGCGCGGCGATGGTGGTGAACCGACCGCCGCACCGGGTTAAGCGATGAGGAGTTCCGTTTGGTGGTTCCGGTGATGTTGGACAGGCGGTAGCGCGCACGTGTGTTTGAAGATGGTAGGTGAGTGCCTTCCGGTATTGGGCGGAGCCCTGACGCCGGTCGATTGTGTTAGAGCTAGCATTAGAATGAGCGATAACCGCAATTAGTCCGCATTTGGTGGGCATGGAAGGCTCCGTTGATGCAACAAATGTGGGTGTTTCCTTGCATCTACCCCGGGGCTAGTCCTGGGGAACACAGTTCGGCAGCGCACTGGCCAGACTGCGGTCCATTCCGTTACCGAATTGACGACGGTACCGACAAACGGCACACCAACTTCATTCTAATCCCCCGGCCACACCAAGGTCTACGCAACTCCCGCCGCACGAACCGACGAGTGCTCTCAGCTGCCTCAGGACCCTCCGTGGGTACTTCCTAACTTTGCTGGCAGGTTGCCAGCGGACTGCCGGGAAACCTATCTATCCGAATTCCGCCCAGATCATCGCGCTCTTTGTTCCAGGCTTTCCCGTTACAGCGCCGTCACAATGTGCTTCGGTGGACTCGGGCTTAGAGACCCCTTTCACCCCACTGCCCAATGTTACGATTGACTGACGGTTGTGAGCCAAAGCCTGAGCGAGGTAACGAAGAAAAGTGATCGAGATCGACCTCTCGGATGACGCGCTGTCGAGCGACGAACACAGCGTCGAGCGACGACCCGCAAGGGAGACCATTCCGCGGATCCTTCGGGTGCTCTCGCCATATTGGCGCATCCTTGCCCTTACCTCAATCCTTACTCTGTGCGTCTCGGTTCTTTGGCTGATTCCTCCAGTGTTATTGGGACGGATCATTGATGACGGTATCTTGGCAGGAGACATCCGCCTGCTTGCCATTCTTTCTGCCGTCACGGCAGGAGTCGCATTGACCTTGCTGGGGCTCGAGCTCCTGTCCGACTACCTTCTGTCGCTTGCCGCCCTGAGTGTGGTGAGACGGGTTCACATTATGCTGTTTCAGTCGCTCCAGAACCAGTCGTACGGTTTTTTCGTCCGTACCGATCGGGGGACGATTGTCTCCCGGCTTTGGAATGACGGGTTCGGTACTCAGATATTTGTGCATTCGCTGATTCGAAATGCGCTGGGCAGCGTAGTTCTCTTCGCCAGCACACTGATCTTCATGCTCGTTTGGAACTGGCAGTTGGCGCTCCTGTCCATACCGTTCCTGCCCGTCGTATTCTGCGTGTCCTTTTTCGTAGGGAAGTTGAACCGCAAGTTTACTGAGCGCGTGTTCGCCAAGTTCGACGAGATAATGTCGTTCGCTACAGGTAGGCTTGGCATAGACGGGTTCATAGTTATCAACGGATTCGGGTACGACAAGACTACCGACCTCAGGCGATTCTCCGACGAAACCGAAGAGCTGATCAACCTTTCGGCAAAGCAGGACATGACCCTTCAAGGGGTCAATACAGTGTTCAACATTGTCCCAATGTTCGCCACTGCCCTGATTTACCTTTACGGAGGAATGCAGGTCATAGGTGGTGAGACCAGCCTGGGGACGATAGTGGCGTTCGCCACGCTCTCCGCGATGCTCGCCGAGAGGATGTCAGGCATGGCAAGTCTGATCGTGACGCTGATCGGTTCCCTGGCCCTGTTCGATCGTATTTTCCAGTGGATAGACCTCGAGCCGGACGTAAAGGATTTCCCTGACGCTAAAGACCTAGGGGACACGAGTGGGCAAATCACCTTTGACAGTGTCTCGTTCGAGTATGAACCCGGCGCTCCCGTATTGGAGGACCTCTCCTTCGAGATTGACTCCGGCGAATTGGTTGCGCTGGTGGGCCCAAGCGGGGCCGGGAAAACGACGGTGACCTATCTGACGCTCAGGTTTTACGATCCGGGCAGCGGCAGAGTGATGCTGGATGGGCGCGACTTGCGCGACATTCGACTGTCTTCCCTGCGAAGACGCACTTCAGTCGTCCCCCAGGAGAGCGTGATATTCCACGCCAAGGTGAAGGACAATCTGCTGATCGCCAAGCCGGGTGCCACATATGAGGAACTTGTGGCCGCGTGCAGGGACGCACAGCTGCACTCGCCAATAATGAGCCTGCCCGAAGGATACGATACGGTGGTAGGCGAAATGGGGTACAGACTTTCCGGCGGCGAGAGACAGCGACTGGCGATTGCGCGAGCGATACTCAAAAAACCGAATCTCCTGATAATGGATGAACCGACGTCCTCGCTGGATTCGATAACCGAGCGCGCGATACGAGAGGCTCTCGCATCGATGCGGAGTGGCGATTTGAAGGCGACAACGATAGTGATAGCGCACAGGCTCTCCACGATACTGGCCGCCGACAAGATCCTCGTCCTGGAAGGTGGTCGTTGCATCGACTCTGGGCGTCATTCGGAACTGCTTGGTCGGTGTGAGCTCTATAGAAGGCTATATGAGGAGCAGTTCGCCTCCCAGGTTGAGGATAATTCCACACCCTAGGCATATCCGCCAGCATCATCGTCTCTGTCAATTCACCACGTTAGGTCGGGTACGAGAACTCATGTCAATTGTGCCTGGAAAGAGTCGGGATGCAATCTTTCCATGTATTTCGTTGCATTTCGTTTTGGAAGGGACGAAGCTAATGCCCTCCCCTCACTTCGCCCACCATGGGCTTTCTGAGATCAACGACTCTACTATCCCTATGAATTCAGCCCCCGGTTGCTGGGGAAGGCGCGATCTAAATTTCCGAAAGAGCTCTCCACAGTTGCCAAACCGTGTTTCAGCAGAATAATTTCGGGATGGAGCCACACTAAATCAGCCAGTCCGTAATGTTCCTCACGATTAACATAACGGTAACCATACCCAAGATTACCGTCATTGTCTCGAGCTTGGAGGACTCTCTCGGTTCGTCGGAGTGCCGGAGCAGAAGACTCCTGCCGTCCGGCTGATCCTCGGATGGAACCGGAAAGTATTGTCTCCGGGTATGCCAGTAAAGGAAAGGCGCGAACACGAGAAACTGAAAGCTGTATCTAGCGATGTAAGGCAGTTCTCCGCCATCGATCATCAAAATGCCTAACCCTGCGATATTGAGAACCAGAATACCCACAACCGGAACGAACGCTGCCTTCAGCCAGAGTCCAGTTCGCGTGGTTTCGTATGTTGTTTTCCAGGGTCTTGTAAGTTGAAACCTTCCCTCCGGCGGCTTCGTGGATGACCTTGTAGCCGAGATGAAGACCCCGGCGAACAGGACAACTCCGAGTACGAGCGCGACCGCGGAGGCGTATCTCTCGGCTCGTATGGATGCCAGTAGCATCTGTCCCGGAATCAGCAGGAATATCGATGCGAGAACTATGAGTCCTATATGCCGCGACGCGAACTGCTTGACCACTTAGACTACCTCCCTTGCATCCGGGCCACATCAAAATCGAGCCAGGTGGAACCGGCTCTTTGAAACAAGCCCATGACACTCGACGGTTATTGGGCCAGTAACAGCATTATACTGAGTCCGATTATCGCAATGATGGAAAAGCCCGTCTCAGTGCGCCGGAAATATCGATGCGCGGCAAATGTGGGGGCGGGCACTCGTGACGAAGGTGGCAGACTCACCAGGACTGGGAAAATACACATTAAAATCGCCGTAAAAGATCCGAAGAATATACTTACCTCCGAGATGTCAGAGGAAGGTTTGTCAGCAATGAAGAAGAAAAGATAGGAATGGAACAAAGTCGTTGTGACAAACATATAAATTGGCCAGTAGATGGCAATTGCCAGCAGGACTCTTCGAAGGTCATACCTGAGTCTGAGTCGAAACGTCATTCCGGCTATCAGGGGATTCAGGAACGCTGCCACCGGTAGCAGGATCGCGCCTGTATTTATGATTGCCTCGCGGAACCTTTCGGCATCGTCGACGAAGGAGCACACGATGAACGCAACCCCCAGGACCATTGTCAACCAAAGTCCGGGGAGTAACAGTAATGCAGCCACTTCCCCGTTGGTCTGTGCCTTCCGTGCGGAATATCTGATTGATGGAAACAGCAGGGCCTTTACGATTCCCCAGTAGCCGCCTCTCGCGAGGTGCTCATTCAGAGCCGAACGAAGAAGGTCGGAGAGCATCTGGAACCAGACCAGCACGGTCCGGCCGCCGCCGCCGTCGCGACGCATTCGATCCCGGAAGAGCTGCGCCATCTGCTCACCGTACTCACGCCTGTGTTCAGCCGGATATAGAGTAAGGAGCATTCGATATACCCACTCGGAGTTCAACTCAGCTGCCCTCTCCTTCGGCGCCCCGTCGCGTGGCAGCGCGTCTTTGCCGACCGGCACGAGCCAGACGCTCCAGTCGCGCTATCTCGGAGTCCAGAGCCCTAACACCAATCCCGGTAAGCCTGTAGTAACGGCGGCGCTGATCGTCCAGCTCGGGGTCAGGGCGCTCATCGGCCTCGGCGATGAGGCCGGCAAGGATCATTCGTTTTATGGCTCCGTACAGCGTGCCCGGCCCCATGGTGACCGATCCGTCGGTTATAGCTTCGACTTCCGTCATGATTGCATAGCCGTGCTTCTGACCGTCGGCTAGGGCCAGAAGGATATGAAGCTGCGCAGGTGGAAGGGGAAGCAGGCTGGAGAAATCCGAATCTGTCATGGTCGTCCTCTAGAGTTGCCAGCACGAAAAGACAATTATATCGCCTGCGGATATAATCATCAATGTAGTTTCGCATATCTTTCAGAGGGTGAAGACTCAGCGGTTTGCTTGTTTCTATACAAGCCAGGGGACCTATGCGAGTAATTTAACGGGGTCCCGGAACAGAACGAAGTGCCGCGGCGTTGTATGTCATGGCGAGACGACTGGGTTGACACTCGATTTAAGTATCAAAAGGAAGAACCCATTGATCGGGTAGGTAGGTTAACGTCCGATGTTGTCATTCTAGAGCATGCTATGAATCGTCAAGTCCCCGCTGCTCTTTCGCGCGCAGCGATCATAATCGCCGTCATTTTGGGCGGCTACTTCATCCTGAGCGCCTTTTCGCTTGGCATTCAGACCAGAAGCTGGATACTGCTCTCGGCTCTCGCCGTTCTCATCCTCGCATTTGGTTTGCCATTCCTCGACAAGGCATTCGGCGACAAGCTCCCTTTCCTCAGGACCTGGCCCACCTCTACGATTAACGCTCGAATTCGTCGCATCCTGAGTCTTAGATTTGGTTTCCTGGGCAACAACACTTCCTTCAACAATCCCCAGAGAGGGAAACAAGTCGCAATCAACATTGCTTGGGTATTCTCGTTATTCTTCATACTACTGGCGATTGTAGGTGCCAGGTTGTTACTCGGCCGAACAGTTTCTGACACTTTGGCAAATATGCTGGGAACCACCCTTATGGCCTCACTGGGAATGGCGGCGTTCCAGTTCATGTCACTGAGGTTGAACACTGGAATCGGCCTCAGGAGCGCTCTTCTCGCCGTCGCCATCTACGCACCGATAGTCATGATGGCGATCAGCACATCCATTGTGTGGAGTGCTCTCATTGACGACGACCCGTTCCGAATACGACGCGACTTCTTCCTGCAGTTATTAATTGGAGGCGTCATAATCGCAGCCCTTTCCGTGCTTCTCCTTCGGCTACGAAAGCCCAGCGCACCGCCGCCCACATTTTCCGCCAATTCACAGTACCAGCGCGCAGAGATAGCCGCATCCGTCGCATCGCTGGCCGCTGTTGCCGTTGTCTTTCTCATCTCATCCTGACACGTGACATCATACTTACCTCCCTACCCTGCTATCACTAACAAGCCAGCCGTTACGACTCATCGAGGGAACCGGAATCCCTTGATTGCGAGATTGCTCTATAGCACAGCGGACAGTGATGAGTGCGGTTCCAAATGCACCGGCACAGTACGAGTCTTCATGCCCTTACCCTGACTAGCAAGAATTGTCGCGTTACATGGCTCATTCAATTGCAGTATGAGTGCAATAAGAGACGCCTGTGGATCCGCAGGGGAAAGTGCCTACCCGTCCTGACGAGTTGAGTGCGTGGGTCCATGACCACCCGCAAAGCGGAGCTGGTGCAAGCTTTTGCGGTATTTCCTTGCATCCTAAAAGGTTTCTTTCTCTTGATCTGTAGAATCGCCAATCTGCTGGGCCTACGGCACTCGCCGCCATGTCAGTCGTCGATGCCTACCAGGACTCAGAGCTACATGCACTCTCATCGGACGCGCCTGCTTTGGCCTGGCTTCTGTGCGCTGTGCGTCCCGGCCTAAGCGTTGAGCATTCGCCTGGCAATCACCCGCGCCTCATCCAGGTCCGCTGCGAATTGCTCCGCCGGAACGCGCTGCAATACGTTGAGCGCCAGAAGGCTGGTAGCCGGCAGGCCCGTCAAGCCCATCACGATGCACCCGGTATTCTGTTCGATAGCAATATCTATCATCTGCTCCACTACGAGCGCGGCGCTGTCGTCAATATAAACGGTGTTCGAGAAGTCGACGATAACGACCTCGTGCTGGACGATGTCGGCACTGATGGCAGTGATGAGCTTGCTGGATGAAGCGACCGAGAAGCTTCCCCTGAGGGAGACCAGGCCGACGCGGGCGGAGAATGGGTCAGCCGAATCGAGATCGTCATTGGAATCTCCGTTACCGTAGAGGAAGGTGCGGTCGAGGAGTGGAACGGAGACAACGCTGTCCAGTTCCATGCGTTCGAACTGGCGCGCGCTTGCCATTCCCGCCGCGATCAGGCCGATGACGACGGCAGTTATAAGATCAAGGAATACGGTAAGTCCGAGAGTTGTGAGCATCACAAGAAGATGCTCGGGCTGAACGCGGTGGATGCGCGTGATGAACCGCCAGTCAATGATGTCCCATCCGACCTTCATAAGGATTCCTGCGAGCACAGCGTGGGGAATCGCTTCGACGTAGTCGCCCAACCCAAGCACGAGCGCCAGGAGAAACAACGCGCAGAGGGCGCCCGAGAGTCGTGACCGTCCACCCGCTCGGAGATTCGTGACCGTGCTGAGGGTGTTGCCCGCGCCGGGGATGCCGCCGATGAACCCGGCCACCATATTCCCGATGCCCTGTCCGACGAGCTCACGGTCCGGATTGTGTCTGGTGCGCGTCATTGAATCCGCAATGAGTGAAGTGAGCAGGCTGTCGATCGACCCAAGCAGCGCGATGGTCAGGGCGGGCTGGAAGGCGCGTATCAGAAAGTCGGGAGAGATAACCGGTAACTGCGGATTCGGCAGGCCTGTTGGCACATCTCCAATGACCGGTGTGTTCGTCAGCCACAGAACGCCCATCAGAGTTCCTACCACCAGTGCCGCAAGAGTTGGAGGCAGGAACTGCGCCAACCGCTTTGGCCAGAGAACCGCCACCGCGAGCGTGGCGACGGAGATGGCTAGCGCACTGTAGTTGACATGATCGAGATGTGTCACCGCGGTAACAAAGGCCGTGACGGCGACAAGTGGCCCGCCCGCAGCGGCAGCCTCGCCGCTGAATGGGAGGATTTGCAACATTATGATTATTATGCCGATGCCGGACATGAAGCCGGAGATCACAGAGTACGGAGTATATGCAACGTATCGCCCGATACGCAGGACGCCCAGCAGGACCTGCATCAGCCCTGCCAGAATTGCTATCGTGAGAGCTTCGGCGACAGAGGATGCGTGTGCGGTCACGATAACGGCCATCGCAACCGACATAGGGCCCGTAGGACCCGACACCTGTGAGCGAGTTCCCCCGAACACAGCGGCGAAAAAGCCGACGGCAATTGCCCCATAGATGCCTGCAACCGGACCAAGACCGGACGCGACGCCGAATGCGAGAGCCACAGGCAGTCCTACTACCGCCGCAGTCAGGGCGCCGAATAGGTCTCCACGAAGAGTATGATAGCTGTAATTGAAGTCGAAGCGTTGCCTCATACTGAACCTGGTTGCACACTAACTTCGAGGAACTCATTCATCGCGTCGGCCCGCAGATTGGAAGAGTAGGCGTCGAGCCAGGGGATCCGATTCTCATCCGCGCCGGCCACGATTCTCGATTGTGCGGATTCATGGGTAAGACTGAAAGAGCCATGAGGAGCGCGACCAGTAAGGCTGCGGGGTTGTCCAGAACGTCACCGCTGTGGGAGGTTCCGCTCGCATTTGGGTCGATATCGTCAGCTCCATCAATCATCTCCCAGGCTCTGCCGGTGCCTCTGGACTGGTTCACGAATTTACCCACTCCTGAGTCGGAAGCAGGCTCAATTTCCGGACCAGCGCTCTCAGGCAGGCTGAAAGTATAGAGGCGTGCGCAGACGGATAGCATCTATCTGCCGGGTGAGGCCGTCCGCCCCCGTCGAACATATCGGCACACATATTACCACGTTCTTAGATGCGCGTACCGTGTGGGATGTACCGTATAAGATGCATATCATATGTCTATCGGGGTATTTCTAGCGGGGTCGCGGCTGTGTTGCGCACGGTGATCCGAAGGACGGAGGACAGACAAGTGCCCTTCTGGAGATATTTCCGGCGGCGTGCTCGCCGGAACGGCACCATGCGAGGCGGCAGCTCTAGCAGAACATCACATGCGCGTGTCGTCTATGATGTGTGCAGCTCGGAGTTTCTCTGAGGTGGACGAACGCGAACTGATGGCGGCCCAATGACACGAGGTCATGGACAGCTTCGGTTTTTGCCGTGACCTATGCAACAGACCCTAGTATTTTCTTGCATCAGGTTTGAGGGGTTTTGCGGGCGAGGTAGCGTGTCCGACGGACTATGGACGGGAGAGGGAAGGGTCCTATTCGCCGCGGAGTCGGCGAAGTTCCTCTTCCATTTCCGCCAGGCGAGCCTCGGCAGCCAGGCGAGCTGCCTCTTCCTCTCTGGCACGAGCTTCGGCAGTTCCACGAGCTGCCGCTTCCTCCTGAGCACGAGCTTCGGCCGCCATACGACTGGCTCTCTCCTCATCGACGCGACCCACATCTTCCTGATGGGATCGAAGGTAGCTCTCCGTTCCGGGGTCGAAGAACCGTAGCATCCCGTCCTCCCAGCACACGTACAGCCCCAGCGCCTCGCTGTATCCCCGGAGACGACCTTCTCCCAACACCTCTATCGCTATCGGCTCATAGCTGCCGTCCACCAGCAGGTC
>MPND01000071.1 GCA_002238855.1 SAR202 cluster bacterium bin90 | reverse complement strand
TCAGTGTCACTCATTGTGGTAATTGCTCCTTCTGGTTTTTGGTATTCGTGCCAGTTGAGTTCAAGTCACCGACCGTCACGCGCCATTCAGCCTAGCCCATTTCATGCCCTTGCGCCGGTCCTTGTATTTTGTCCGTTCCTTCTCAGCGTCGAAACCTAACGGTTCCTGCTTGCCGCATTTATTGCACATTAGCGTATCGCGCCTCGCTCCCCTTCCCACAAGTCGCCAGCAGTGTATGTGGTTGGGAGCCAGGCGTGGTCTTACCAGACGCCAAGATGGATTGAAGCAAGCGACGTTTGTCTCCATGTTTAGCTCCTATCCAGCCGATCTCTTGGAGTATCCATAATTGAGCTTTCCAGCGCAACCCTACGGCGCACCGCTAACTCTTTTGTGTCATAAGTAAAGCGAATTGGTATTACGTTTCCACGCTGGCACAAGCCTGAATTCCGCACGTTGCGGCTTCTGCCGACAGAGAAACCTCTGCCGTCTCCAGCCGTGCGCTTCCGGCAACCGCACGCCGAATCCCGGCGTCCGTATCTCGAGCAAAATGCAGCCACGCCTCTCAGAATGAAGTTCGGGCCGAAGGTGGACTGCGGAGCCTGTCCCCGATGTTACACGTCAACTGCGATGAGGCAACAGGCCGGCAAAAGTCATTGCCGCGTATCACGCCGTACGTCCTGGCGTCGCCCGTCACCTGGACATATCAAGGGCGCGAGCGTTGCAGGTCGTGATTGCAACGCTCCGCTGTGAGCATCGGACAGGCGATCTTGCCGACGGTCCGTCAGGACACCTGAAGCGGCGATCTGATGTTGTCGTAGACGCTGGCCATGTTACCCTCTCAGTCTCAATAACTATGATGACGTCGATTTTCACTTCATACGATGACGGTGATTTTCAACCGATGCAATGACAGTGATTTTCACTTTGGGGATAATGATGCTGGTTTTCATGTTTAAGTGTCCGATCTGAAGGTGAAAACCACAGTCGGGATTTGGAGTTACAGGCGTCCGCGCCGATCGGTCATCATCGTAGCATCGCCGCTAAGTGCTCGTAGCTATGTGTGTAGCTTCTTTATACTGACAACTAGGCGCCGGTGGCTCTCCGGACTCATCATCGGGGTTTTCTCACTCATCCTGTCCCCTGTATCATCAATCGGCATATCTCATCACTCATCACTCCGACTCGCCCTCTCCCTGACACTCCATCGACTCCCTCTTCCGCCTACCTCGACCGGGCGCATAATGGATTATCGCTAGTGCCATTACTCCAAGGATGCCACCAGTGCCACCGATGACGAACCACAGCCAGAACCGCCGGCCCATGTCCTTCGCGATCGTACCTGTGACCATACCGAAGACCAGGGCTGCTATCATCCAGACCACGACTTCCATACTCCGACTCCCCCTACCTCGACTCGCCTACGCCCCGTTACGACTCTCTCCCTAGACCGCCGCCCTGACTCCCTCTACCGCGTCCTCTGTCCCGATGCAACATTCTCTCCCTTCTGTTGCAGCCTCCGGCCCTCTCCCTACCTGGCACATTATTACTCCGCCGTTTACAACACTCCCTTAACTCGGACAACCTACCTTGGATATACAACTTCCTATCGGCGAAAGCGTTGCATTTGGTCAAGTTGTCGCGAGGGAGGAGATCTGACAGGTTTGGAAACGCCAAGGGGATGAGCTGACAGGTTACGACTTCACATCCGGCACCGCTGGCAGGTCGATGAAAACTTTGGGAAGCTCGGGGTCCGTTGCCAATGTCCAGATCTTATCGTGCATCACGTTGCTGGCATGCTTGAAGTCCGACTCCGTAGTCACGACCGTCTGCACCATCGGGCCGTACCGTCGCCGTAGTAGCTGAAGACGGCGGATGAGCTTGTCGCGCGCGCTGTCGCTCGGGACTATGAAACAGACCAGCTCGTGATGATCACGTCCCAGATACTTTTGGCCGCCCTGCTTCGCGTACTCGGCCCACACGGTGAGCTTCCTTGTCAGCGGCTTGCCGCCACCCTTGGCGGCGCTCCGCTCGACCTCCAGAAGTATTGTTCGGCGCCTTTTCCCGTCCCTCAGCACCAGGGCCGCGTCCGGCGCGACGCTCGACGTTACGCGGCGTTCCTCTCCGTCCTCGCCCATCCAGTTCGAGGTCTTGTAGTAGCGCCGGTTGGCGTGGTCCGGCAGCGCTTCCGGCGTATAGTCGAGGTCCCGGCACATCCGCGCCACCGATGCGTTGACTTCCAGCGTGTGCTCCAGTTCACGGCAAAGTTTACTGATGTCCCCTCCGAGAAACCTCGTTCCCGACTCCGTCACGCCCTCCGTTCCCCAGCGGTCGAGCATGCCGACCTGCCGCTTTCGCTTCGCGCGCTCCTTCTCATCTTCGTCAACCTTGTATCTTCCGGGCTTCGCGCGGTCCCGCGCTGCCAGATACCGCAAGCCGTCATCGGTGAGCAACATCGGCCTGTTGCGGCGTTCGCTGATGCCGTAGGTCACCAGTTGCGCGCGCACGAGGTCGAGAATGTCCTTGAGTAGGCCGAGTTCGACCAGGACGGACAGGTTCTCGTTGAACCGTCCGTTGTAGGCTACTCCCACCGTCGGGGCGATCTCCGTCGGTCGCATCAGCGGATACCGGAACAGGCAGTCGAGGATGCGCGACTGCACAGGATACAGCGCCGACTGTAGGCGCGACGGCATCTTGATGGCCGCGACTTCGTAATCCGGCGGCACCGGGTCGAAGGTTCCGGGGAGAGGGACGAACTCGGCCAAGGTCTTCACGTTCGCCAGCCCCGAGTTGCGCGGGTTGTACCAGTGGCCGCGCGCCGCTTCCTCTTCCGTCGCCACCAGTCCCTGAAGTCGCAGTCCCGCGAACCGTCCTAACGGCGCGAACCAGCCACCGACCAGGTGCTTGTCCAACTCCGTAGGCACGCTGATCAGAACAAGTCCCGGGCCGCGCCTTCCGCCGCTCTCACGGTGTCGGCTCGTCAGCTCGTCGGCGCCGCGCGCAAGGTCTCTGATCCGCGCTGTCAGGCGCTGTGGCTCAAGCGCCGGTCCCACTCGAAGGAAACCAAGGGATATGCCCTCCGCGAAACTGTCCTGCCATATCCAGGCGTCAAGGCTGCCCTGCCGAGGGAAATAGTAGTTTGGTTGCCGTTCGGTGATCTTCTTGATCGCGCAGACGTAGTCGTACGTCCTGACGACCGTATCCAGGTGCTTGACCAGGTGATGCTGCCACTGTGAAGACAACATCGGCGTGTCCGTGGGCATTTTACCCTGGTAGAGGGCGTCACGGGGCCGGTTGTAGGCGTACTCCAGTGCGCGCACTCCCAGGGGCGTGATGTGGTGCAGCTTCAAGGTCGTCGTCGGGTTGCGGTGCTGGTCCCGAAAATCCACCGCATGGACGTGCCCGTTGCGCCTGAGTCGCGCGAGCGACTTGTATACGACCTGTGCATTGCCGAGTACGTCCCACAACTCCGCAAGGTGGGGGGCCGTCGCGTACGGCGACAGCGCGACGCCGTACAGGGTCGTGGCGTCATCGTGCCTCAGTGGCCGTCCTCCAGGCACCGTCGTTCTGTAGACTTTTGGCGCACGTTGCATTCCGCGCTGTAGACTCGCAGTCGTCATGGCCTAACCTCTCTTCCGCTTTGCAGCCTTTGGGATCTGGTTCTCATCGGAAGTTCTGCCGAAATTTAAGGCTTGTGGAGTCACCAACCATCAGTAACGAATCTTAATCGCAGGAACGGTCTTGAAGCTGATCTGTGGATTGCGCGCCACAAGGACGGCCAGGACCTAGTCCGGACGTGTGGAGCGGACAAACATCGTGACCTGACCGTCTGTAGCGGCTAGCTCGAGGCTCAACTCTTCGTCCGGAGCGCGCATAGCCTCCAATGAACTGACGAAAGTGCTGGCACTCAAGACACCGTTTTTCGGTGGTACGACCTGAAAGATCGCCGGTGGACCGTTGTCGCGAGACTGGTTTTTGACAAGGTATTTGAACTTGCCGAACATTCTGTCCCCCATGGCCTCCAGAGGAGGAGACCGTTCTCAGGATGAGCCATCATCTGAGACGTGGGGACGCGCTGCCGGGGCTTTCGGGGGAAGTTTTGGCACCTACATGTGCCTGTCCCGTGCCTATCCCGAAAAGGGAGGCCCTAGCCTCGCGTCGCCACGGGACTAGGCGGACTCGTAGGTCACGCGGGGGCTGGAGCCGGTGGGCCAGAGGTCGGGGGTGAGAGGAGAAGAGGAGTCGGGTGACTGGAGAACCCGGAAGATTCCGGAGCTGTCGACGAGACTTATGATCGAAAGGGCTTCCGCCAGCCTGGCTGTGAGAAGGCTGGCAAGGCGGGAGAGATTTGTCCTGATGAACGCGGCGAGAGGCGAGTCCGGCATGGTCTGCGCAAAAGCCTTCGTTCCGGTCGTCTCTGCGACTCCCGCGCCTATACCGAGGAAAATTGCGAACGCGAGAAGGAAGCCCCAGAAGTGATATGCACCGCCAATGTCCCCATCAGCGATGGCGGCAAGCTCGGCGGGCATTGCGACCGAAAGCAGCGCTGCCATGAAACCTGCCAACGGCAGGATGGGAATTGTCCTGCGCCAGTCCGGCGGACGTGTAGGCCTCAGAAAACGGATGGTCCTGAAGACGCTATGAGGCATAGAGTAATTCATGGTTCGCATCATACTTCTTGATGATAAACTTATCAAGCATCTCTTGCCCGCAACTTTCCATCAGATCCAAGAATGATTGAATGATTCGCCCCTCGCTTTGCGTCCTGCCCTGCGACGGCGGCGATGACGCGAGACAGCGTGGCCTTCAACCGAAACAAAGATCAAACAGATCATGTGATATCGCGCCAGGCGGCTTTGTACAACAATAGCGGTTTGAACAATAATAGACATTCTGCCTGGTCAACGACAATTATTCTGGCCGGTCCTGTTGCCTTAATCGAATATGTTACCGAAATTTCTGCAGCTTCTAATTGTCGCGTCAATGAACGGGCTGTCGCGTCAACTTACGAGTTGTCGCAGCCGTACAGCTTGAAATCAACAGTCAGACAAGGAGTGAAAGCGGCAAAATCCACTGACGCACCCGGCAAAAGTGGTTGACGCGCACCACAAGTCCCATTGCCCGCATCAGCCTCTGCACCCGCTTGCGGTTGACCAGGTGTCCCTGGGTCCTGAGCCAGACCGTCATCCTGCGAGAACCATAGTAGGGTGTCTTCAGATATTGCCGGTCCATACCGGCCATAGGCTCCAGGTCCGCAGGCTTGGCAGGTGTCGTCCGGTAGTACACCGAGGAACGGCTGAGCCGCAACAGACGGCACTGCTTCACTACCGAGAGCTTCAGGTGCCCTCGATCCACCATAGCCAGACGCCTGCGCCGACTCATGGTCCGGACCTCCCCGACAAAAAATCCCGCTCCACCTTGAGCTGACCAATCTGCTGGTACAGATGCGCAGTCAGCGCTTCCTGATCCCGCTCCGCCTTTGCGCTGCCGCTGCCGAAGACCTCGGTCGCTCCCTCGATCAGGGCCTTCTTCCGGGTGTTAATCTGCGAGGGATGAACTTCAAACCGGCTGGCCAACTGCGCAACCGTCTCTTCTCCCCGGAGCGCGGCCAACGCCACCTTGGCCTTGAACCCCGGACTGTGATTCTTTCTGCTCTGCTTCATTTGCCTGCTCCTCTCTTTTCGTACACTCTAGGAGCGGGCCTCTCTCTTAGCCACCTGTCCGATTTATTGGGTCCACCTCAGTCCGCCTCCGGCACTTACGAACCCATATTGTTTTGCGGCGTGCCAACTTCTGTGCTCACCTTGGCCGAATGATACGTAGAATGCGCCATTCCATTGCCTTCTGCCTACTCTCTGTTTTGATTAACGGCATTCTACGTTTTCTGGTTCTACGCCGAAACAAAGTTCAATTTCCTTCGAGCGTTTCGCAAGAGTCCATCACGTACTTCCCGCTCCATAGTCCATAGTTCCGTCGGATTCAGACCTAGAATCTTAATGTAATCCGACTCAGTACAAATTTCCAATTCGGAGTCCTTGTCAATACCACCAGGGCATCCCCAAGACACTACGCCCCACTCATTGATATGAACGCCTTCAAACACATCGCGGTCGGTTAGTGCGGAGTACATTCCATGATTTGCAATCTCAGACACATCAACCTCGCCTTCCACTCCATCGGCAAACCGAAGCCAAATAGCGTAGCCAACTCTTGGCTCTACAGCCACAGGATGCAGCAGGGCAGGTTCCTTGTCATTTGTATGACTCAATGTGATGTGCTCCTTCGCCAGTCAAGACAGACGGGTATGAGCCGTGCTTAGTGGCTATCTAATTGGGAATTAGATGGGTGTGGCTATCACCAGCCATCAGGATACACGAATAGAGCCGGCGTGTGGGTCCAGCGATGCAAGGAAATTTAGTAAAAGCTTGCATCGCACGGTTGTCACAGCCTCTCCTATCCATTTCAATAGTCACTGGAACAAATCATCCTTAAGGAACGTTGTATTTGTAACCGGCCAGTGATTCCTATATGACATCTGGAGGAGAGAGCACACATGACCACGTTAGGGCAGACATCATCTACCTGGCTGATCCTGGCGCTCCTGCCATTGATGACAATCGGCTGTCAACTGGGGATTGGAGCACAGGCTGCTCCTACGCCAATGGCACCAGCCACGCCTCTGCCTCCCATCTCACCAGTGCCTCCTGCCACGCCCGTGCCGCACTCGACACCGGCGCCAACTGTTAACGCTTTCCCCCTGCATTCCGAGCCACTCGCAACGGACTGGGGACGAGATTATAAGATGGGGGAACTCGCCCTGGAAGGCGGATGTCTCCGCATTCTGGAAGACCCTGACCTTAGCGACCACGACAATTTTGTGCCCTCCTTCTTACCTGTCTGGCCTGAAGGCTTCTCCTGGACAGGAACCGAGGATACCGTGGCGGTCATTGATCGATCCGGCCAAGTGGTGGCGCAAGTGGGCGATTACGTGCGTTTATCAGGAGATGGCGTTTACTCGGAGAGTCATCGGGGCGAACAAATCGCCAAGACCCTCTCTCCTGACTGCATTGCTCACTTTTACTATCTGGTCGGTGACGATGTCACCGTCATCGAATCCGACGAACCCGAGGTGGTCCAGGTAGCGGACTCTGATATCTTCATCAGACGGCAGAAGACCAACGAGAGAGGATTTACTCCTCTCGCTGACACGGCAGATGGCTACGGACATGCATCAGAGCCTCTGGTATTGGAAAACGACTGTATTGTAGTTCCCTATCAGGATGGTGATAGGTACGTACCCATATGGCCTGCCGGATTCACAGGACACATTGAAGACGGTGTGCTGGAAGTGCGTAACGGTGGGGGCAGAAAGATTGTCAGAATCGGTGAACGACTTCGTATCAGGGGCAGCATAGTTCAAGAACACCTTGGCGGAATATATGTGCCAAAATGTGATGCGCGGCTACTGCGTGTGAAGCAGGTCATCAATTCCGACCTACCTTTGGTATTTCCTCAGCATGACGGCAGATGGAAACGGGAAGCGGAACATGCCAGGAACTCACTCCGAGGGACGGTTGACGCCCGTAACGGCTGCATGCACATCAACTACCACTATCTGTTATGGCCGTCAGATTACCGTGTTGAGGAAGACGGGGACTTCTTCAAGGTGCTCGATGGATCGGGGATGGTTGCGGCACAGTATGACGAGGTAACCACGCTGAAGGGTCATCGCATCGGGTCAAACGATAAGTTAGGGCCAGAGATAATACGGATGATGCCAACAGACTGTCCCCCGCGGACTTACTGGATCGTCACAGGGTACGAATAAGAAGGCTGAGTTGTCTCGGTGACCTCTGACAGGTAGGTCTTTGAGAGAATCATACAAAGACTTGATGACGTTTTCGCAGACGGCAGATACAGGCTGGTAGGAGCAACTCACTCCCTTGAACAAGATATGATTTAGGTCAGCCTAGTGGGGCAAGACGACAGTTGAGCGCACTGATGCGGACGATAGTGGTCAATGACCGGTCGCGCATCCTAGTAGCGATCGGGACAGATTCCACCGGCAACTGCATTCCGCGTAGGGCATCATCAATCTAACAGTTCTCTTGCATTCCGACTAATTCAGCATAATGGTGGTATGAAAGTCCCCAGCCGGATCGTAATTCTATTGATTAAATCGCTGTTCCTGGTCTCATGTATTGGCCAGGAACAGCCTGTTCTCCCACTGCATTCGGAGCCTCTTGGTACAGATTGGGGCCGTCAATATAGAATGGGGGAACTTGTCCTGGATGATCGGTGCTTCCAGCTACAAGCGGACGAGGAACTTCTACGCAGGGTTAAAGTTGTACAACCCCTCCCAATACTGCCGGTATGGCCGGAAGGGTTCACTTGGGCCAAAACCAAGGGGACTTTGGAGATCATCAATAAGGCTGGAGAAAAGGTAGCGAAAGTAGGCGACCGTGTACGCCTTTCAGGAGCCGAAGTTCTTCCAGAAAGTCATCAAGGCAAACAAATCGCTGGGTCGCTGCCCACTGCCTGCATAGGGATTTACTATCTGGTAGGCGACGACATCACCGTCATCGAAGATGACGAACCTGTAATAATTCCAGTGCCAGATACGGAAATTAACTTCAAGCGGCGCGAGACGCAATATCTTGGATTTACTCCTACGGAGGAACCAGCGTATTCCTATGGGCGTATACCGAGTACATTGACAATTGAAAACAAGTGTATTCTCTTGGTGAGTCCAGATGGTGAGAAGTATGTGCCTGAGTGGCCCGCCGGATTTACTCCTCATCTCGAAGACGGTCAGATGGAGGTGCGTAATGGAGGAGGCCGGAGGATTGCAAGGATAGGAGAGCGTCTTCGCATCAGAGGCTACATTGCCCAGGATAGCAGGGGTGACTTGTACGTCCCTGAATGCGAAGCGCTGCTTCTAAGTGTGTGGGGTATCATCAATACCGACCTGCCCTTGGCATTTCTCGAGTATGACGACAGGTGGCTTCCTGACCCGGAGCAGGTCGAAGACTCGCTTAGGGGATATGTCGACGTTCACAATGGGTGCATGCACATAAACAACCACCTCCTACTTTGGCCGTCAGATTACCGTATGGAGGAGGAGGGCGATATATTCAGGGTGACGAATGCCAATGGGGAGGTGGTTGCCCAAAGAGGCGAGAGGTACACGCTGAAGGGCTACCGCATCAGATCAGACGACAAGTTCGGACCGGAGATAATACGGATGATGCCGACAGACTGTCCCTCGCGGGCATATTGGATCGTCACAGGGCACGAATAGTGTTCGCTGAGTCAGAAAATGCGGTCTGAGAACCAGTTATTCCGGAACGACTTCCCGCTGTATCCAATTCAGACTTTCCGCGATGAGCCAGGGACGGACGAGGATGGCCTGAAGGCAGGCACTCGACAGATTGCAGACTTGCTGGACAGGGGAAATGGTTGCGACAAGTCACCACTTATCAACCGAGACAGACTCTAGAAAGGCTATCATTCCGCCGTTCGTAACCAGTATGCCGACGAGACAATTGCTGCTTTCAATTCTGCTCATAGGACTCATCGTCGCCGCCTGCCAGACCACGCCCTATGTGAGTCCCACTCCGCTTCCTCCGGCAACCCCGTTGCCGCCTCTGCCTCCTGTGGGGTCAGCACCGGGTGACGCAGCGACCCCTAACGCCGCGGTGCGACCGCCAACGCCGCTCCCTCCTCCTTCGACTCCGCGCCCGATGCCTACGCCCATATCTCTCGACGGCTTCAACTGGAAATCCGTGGCTTACAGAGAATACTGGCCCACCGATTTGTCCGGAGACCTTTCCGTCGGGCTAGGTGGATCTTGGATTGATATAAGGGATTCGGGGGTCATTCTCGTGAATGTGAAAACCGGCGACAAAAAGCATATCACTGAAGGTGGACGCGGGCTAACGGAGGTGGTCATTTCAGGCGATTACATCGCGTGGTCGGATCGGAGCAGGCAAGTCGAGATTCCCGGCTCTACGGAGCAAAACAGGACCAGCAGGCTCTCCGTGGACATATTCGTGATGGACTTGAGCACCGGCGAGGAACGCCGAATCACCGATGTGCCGGCAGAACGACGTAACCTCAACATCGACGGTAACTTGCTTGTATGGCAGGACAACAGGAACGAAATCGGCGAGCGCCGTAGCCATTTCGACATATACGCTTACGACATCGAGGCTGATGAGGTGATTGCCGTTGAGGTCGCTCCCGGAGCACAGCGCTATCCCGTAGTATCAGGACACAGGATCGTCTGGATAGATGAGGGCGAGGGCTCTGCAAGAGTTATACTCTACGATCATACAACAACGGAGAAGGAATACGTTGGTGGTCCGGCTACCGCCGATCGCTCACATGACATTCATGGTGACCATATAGTCTGGATCGGATTTCTCGACGAGAACCCTAATGACGGCATTTACCTTCACGATCTTGCGAGTGGACAGCAAAGGCTCATAGCAACTCCGCCTCTGGGGAACGCCAACCGTCCTCTAATATCCGACAACTACGTGGTCTGGACGGTAGGGTGGGACTGCGACGTGAGAGGAAACATAATGCCGGACGACATGGGAGTGTACGTCTATGACAAGACGAACGACGAGGTGCAGCGCATTTCGAATCACGTCGACCCAGATGCATTCATCGATGGTGAAACTTTGCTGGTACACGAGGGCTGTCAATTTCCATGGTATGTCTACGCCGTATTTCTGGAGTGAAGACTCGGACGGTGAGAATGAATATCAGGAGACGCCGACGCGAACCCGTGGCCTGACGCTTACTTCTATGAGAGGCCGGATTTCTACGATTGGATTCCAAGCGAACCGCTCAGCAATTTGACCTCTGCGCATCGCCTCGTATCTCGCATAAGTGAATGCAAGGAAATACTACAAAAGCTTGCATCTCTTCCAACTGCGCCAGCTCACGCTCACACGCCTCCCATCGACAATCTCCCCTACCGACTTACCAGACCAAAGAATTCATTACGCCTAGGATCGAGGAAGAGGTCGAAGTCACGCGCCAACGATATCCTTGACCATTATCCAGGATGACTCCTCGACTGTGCGTGTGTTGCCGTGCCCATCCAATTCGTCCCAGTTGTTCATCACGGGGTCCGGAAGACGCCGGTACCCGAGACGTTCGTAGAGTCGTGTCGCATCGACATTGTCAACGGACACTTCCAGGTTGACTTCACGGAGTCTTAAACCTATTGCCACAGACTCTACGGCACCGATCAGCGCAGTTCCTACTCCCCGGTTCCTGAATGCCCTCCCCACGTCGAGCGCGAACATTCGTGGTGAGCCAGTCCTCTGGAAGCCCCATCCACCCGTGCTGATAGTTCCTGCGACCTGCCCATCGAGCTCGGCTATGAGCATCTCCCGATACCCAAGCAGGCTCTCGTCAAATCTTCTCCTGACCTGCGCTCTGCTTACTTCGGGAACAAGTACGTCTGCCAGTGCGTCTACGTCTCGAGGTTCCACATAGCGAATCTCTATTTCCGCACCCTTTGGTTCCACCTGTTAATTCTGCCTCCGAACTGTCCCTTCCGTAATTTGCCGAAAGACTGCCACAGTCTATATGCTATCCTCTTCGCTGTGAGAATCCCACGGCTGAAAGGAGCAGCATAAGGCTGAGTTCGATTCCGACTATCCCGCCGGATTCCACGACGTCTACGGGGACATTGAGTACGCAAGACGACCTTGCCCCGGCCTTACCCACGCAATCGACCAGGCCGTCGAGAGACTCAATGCACGATGGTCGTTATCGCCCCTTTTCCTTCCGACGGGAGACCAGGTGGACGAGGGCGGTGGTCCCGAGGCGAGTTATCACCTCAACTGATCCAGGGTTCAGGCCACGTTGTGGAACAAACCGCACGCGTTCGGCGTTATACGATTGACAGGCATTCCGATTGCCATGATCCATACCACAAAGGAGAAACAGATGAGGAAGACTGCGGCAATTCTGATAGCGGCTGTGGCTGTATTCGCAACACTTGCAGTCGTGGCACTAGACAGGAGCGAGGCGGCGACATCGCCGGGCGAGCTGATTAATGTCGTCGAACAAGGCATTCCGGCCGCCTACGGCAGCGACAGCACCGGTATCTGGGTCAGTGGAGTGGGCACGCTCTCACTCTCACCGGACCTCGCGTTGCTCGAGCTGGGCGTTGACACCAGGGCGACAAACATCAGCGAGGCCAACAGCCAGGCGTCCGCCGCAATGGACGCCATGATAGAGGCCCTGAAGGCAAGGGGCGTCAAGGACGAGGATATACAGACCAGCCGGTTCAGCGTCTATCCCCGTTACGAGTATGTGGAAGAAGAAGTGGATGGAGTTCGCACGGGCAGAGAAGTGCTGACCGGTTACCGGGTCAGGAACAACGCGACAGTCAAGCTGCGGGACCTGGATACGGTTGGAGAAGTGATAGACGAAGTGGTGACTGCAGGAGGCGATGACGTCAGGATAAACGGCATCGACTTCACGCTGGAGGATCCGAAGCCGAAGATGGCTGAGCTGAGGCAGATGGCGGTCGCGGACGCAAAGACGAAGGCCGAGCATCTGGCGGAGTTGTCCGATGTTACGGTAGGTCGTCTCATATACATCAGTGAAGGCGCTGCCGGGCCGTCAGTCGGCGGATTCACAAGCCAGAGCTATGGTTTTCCCGCCGCGGCCCGCGCCCCTGCCGCTCCGTTCGCACCAAGCGTAAGCGGTGGTGAGGTGACGCTCACCCTCGGAGTGCAGGCAGGATTCGCCATCTATTAGGGCTTGTCGGCATTTACGTCGGGCTCTGCGGTACGTTAACTCCCGCGGGGAGGATGCTGTTAAAGGCTTTGCACATTAGGCCGGACAGCTGCAGATCTGCGGGCTAAAACGATCAGAAAGAGCAACTCTGAGTGCCGGCACGAATCAGATAATTTACGGAGTTCAAAGCAGGATGTGGAAAGCAATCACCATGTCGGCCGTCGTTGTCGTGTTCAGCCTGGCTATTGGAGCGTTTCTTCTGGGATTTAATCCTTTCACTTACAGCAGTGGTGATTATAGAAGCTATGGCGATGCGGAATCGCTTGTGAACAGCTCTGATCGGATCGTGTTCGTGAAGTACCTCGGTGGCAAGACCCACGTAATTGACAGGAAGAACGCCCATGACGGCACAGTGTTGGGAGACATCACACTACTCGTCCGGAGGTTTGAAATCATAGAGTCATTGAAAGGCGATGCGGGAGAGGGTGATACTATTTATGTTGCCGTTGAGACTGCCGATTCTCTCTTCGGCTGGAGAATGGCCAGTGACATTGAATATGTGCGACTCTCCGTTGGCGAAAACTACTTGCTGTTTCTGAGAGCAGTACCATCTTGGCCAGAATTCGAAAGCCAATACGGAGGTGTCGTCTGGGCCCATGAATTCGAACCTTCCATCGCACAGGTTGATCCGGATACTGGGAACCTTCGGTTCAAGACTACGAAGAGATATCAGAATGATAGAGATCTATTGTCGCCGTCGGGAGCTCCGTTCCAATTGAATAGAGACGAAATATTGGAGTTGATGTCGACAGAGGCGATACTGCAAATTGACTGAACGAGCGTCCTCTCGAGAGGGCAATTTGCAAGGTCGTGAAGCAAGAGTCACCTTCTTGATTAGGGGCTGGCAAATGAGGGGGATCCCAGCGGACAAGTTCAGCCAGCCCTCAGATTCCGGTATGCTGGCCAAGGAGGACAGATTGGCTATGGGGAGAAATTCCCCTTGAAGCCTTTGCCTGCGGCACACAGCGGATGCACAGTCCACGCGAAGGATGAGCATTGGAGTGTATGGATGAGTTTGTCGTTTCTGCGGTGTCTCCTTCTCTGCGCGCTTGCAGTGATTGTATTGGCAGCAGCCGTAGGCCTCTACATCTTTATCGATGTACAGAGCTTCCCGGGTGACGCCGGAATCGACTCAGAAGACGATGCGTGGAAGGCCAGGCTTCGGGGTACGCACCTGGATTTCATCGCGGAGACCGGCCGCGTCGTTGTCAATGACCGCGGAGTTCAGGAGATCGTCTGGGACCCACCAGAACTGCCGTCACTAAGAGAGTCGATCCTCAGGGGTAAATTGGCAAGAATGGCCATGAACCCGGACCTGCTTCCTCTATGTACTGAGGAGTATCTGCAATATCTGAAAGCACGGAAGAAGCCCAAAGTATCGGGAACAGACTGGCTGAAGTTCCTGCCCCGCCCCTCGTTTCCAGCTTGCAACGGTATTCCAGACGGCATTTATCGTGGACCGCCAAGTGGTCCGGGCTATCTCGACCGCCGGGATGGGCCTTGATGCGACATTAAACGTCGGCCTAATGATGATCGGAAGAGACGGCGTGCCAGCGGTAACTTCGTGGAGGATTGTCGGCATAGCGGATTGCCAGCGTGGCGAATGTACAGCGAGGGGGAAATGACGCAATGATGATCAGGCGAATGCGGTTCGCGAATTGATAATTGACGCTTCAAGTAACTGATGGCCGAGGGTACCGACATTCAATGATGGCCAGTCGAATCCTCACAGCGGCGATCTCCATTCCGTACAGACGAGGCGCTGATCTCCGAAAGCCCGTGCCTGGCGAACTGAGGAGACGGCGGTGAATTTGACGCGCTAACCGGCCGCTGCCCAACAGCTGCTCTTGAGTCAAAGTGCGTGACATGAACGGCAGCGACATTTAGTGGAACAATTCGGTCTCCCGCGGCGTTCTTTATGTGAACAGGCATTTGCAGTGCTCAGATTACGGAACGGAGGGCAGCCAATGAATGGAGTTGCGACATTTCTGATAGCAGTGGCAACCCTGGCACTTATGGGTTGTGATCTCCTGCAATCCCCCACGCCGCCAGACTCCGAGACCTTGAAGTCGGACCTTGCAACTTACCGGCAAGACCTGGCCCCTGGCGTGGTTGTCGCCTTCGTGGAGGGGCTGACCCCGGAGATGCCGGTTAAGGTCGCCTACGTCACTCACGTCGCATCCGGTTCCCAGGTCGTTCTGGACATCGAAGGGAACCTCATACACCAGCATGACGAGCGAGGCCACCTGGACGCGCTCCTCAGTGACACCGACGCGGTGGCTCGTATCAGGGAAGGGCTCACGAAGGGCGAGGACCTGCGGCCACTGGCGCATACCATCACCTGGGCTCCTCTGTTTCAATTCGGTGGCATCAAATTCGAGAAGTTGTGGAACACAACCGGACCTGCAGGCAGCGAGGACGGACCCGACCTCAGGGCCGATGACCTCGGGCCGGTGCTGTATCGCATTGCCTTTAGAGGAAACGGCTTTGCGGGACCCGGTTACCGCCTTCAGGACGGAGACGCCACCTACTTGGACCCGGGCACGCCAGTCTACGCGGTCAAGGGCTATTCTGAGCAGTTCCGTCTGGGGACGGTGGAGGATGGCAGCGTGACCCTGTATGAAGCGGACACGAATCCACACGCCGAGACCGGCGCAGACTTGCTGGACATACGTGGCAAGGTCACGACCATTGACATTCTTGATGACGACGACGCATTGACCGTCCTGAGCAAGATAGAAAACGAGCAGATCATAGAACGGTTTGTCGAACTGTTGCTTGCTGCCCCGGTGGATCAGGGAATCCGTAAGCATGACGGGCAGAGGTACTTTCTTGGACTCCGCCTGACCGACGGAACGTCCGTCGTGCGCGCGTTCTGGCTGGAGACCGGAGAACTCTCTCGCGGAATCTTGGCGGGACCTGCATCAGTCGCAGTTGTGGCTGCTGCTGTGGGAGACAAATGAGCAGCTCATGACGACGAAATGCGAGTTCGGGGCTACCGGGTAGGTTTTTCAACCTAATACGCGGTGACGCTCGAACGCTATGCAACGATTAACGTAGATTCCTGGCATCATACGGCTGTCACAACCTCGGAGCAAAGCGTCACAAAGGAACGTTGTACTCACAACGAGTCTGAGATTCTCGGATGACAGCTGGTGGAGAGAACATACATGACCACGATGAGACAGACATCGTCTAGGTGGCTAATATTGGCGCTCCTGCCGTTGATGATAATCAGCTGCCAAGTAGGGATTGGAGCGCACCCTGCCACTCCACCTTCCACTCCGCAACCTCCTCCTATGGGGCAGACGAAGGTCATCGACGGTTTCCTGGAAGTCTGGTACAAACCCTGCGAACGTGGACCGTCGCCATTCGATTGGGTTTCGCCCTTGACATTGACGGACATCCGCTCCGGATCAGTTGTATATCTGAACTCGAACGGCACGGTCAAGACGAGGCCTAAACCCAATTACAAGACCGAGGAAGGTAGGGCTGCGCTGGAAGCCGCCCTGGGAAATGGTGAATTGATGAGGCAGATCGTCGCGCGTCCCGCGTGCGTGTATCCGAAGACTATCCGGCACCGAGACGGGTGGCCGGATCCATGGGCAATAAACATAGGTGTCCCACCGATTCCCAAGGTAGCGATGGGGATATCGTGGCCTAATGCCTTGGAGAGTCATTGGGTCTATCCTGGGTGGAGGGGCGCATACTGCTGGCCGATGAGAGACTTCAACCACGAGTGCGATGATACTGCAAATTGGAAAGGCTTTGGTGCGGCGGAGCCAATTCCTGCAAGTTCGGATAGTCGCATCTACTTCACGGTCCTGGGCGATGATGCTAGTCTGGGCAGACTCATGCGGATACAGATGTTTCCGTCATTGGAGAAACGGGCGACTCGGAGACCAGGGAGCGTGCATCTCGGGGAGGAGGTATACGGACTCCAGGCGGATGTTGGGACTTCACTTGGGGAGTTCATAATGCCGAAGGGACCTGATGGCGTATATATGCTGATGGTCAGCTACGAATTTCCACAAGGTGAAGTCACTTACGGTTTCAAAGTGCAACGGTGAACGATGGTGCAGCTTAGGCTTAGTAGGCCTAGAGGGAGTAAATGTCAGGCATTCAATGTGCAATATTTACCCGCTTTCGTTGCAACGCATGAACGCTTGCCGTATTATCTATCGCGGCCTCGGGCATTCCCGAGGACAGAACTTACAACCACAACCACGAGTCAGTATTGGAGGGGATTGGCAATATGGCGAGCGTTATACACAGGGCAGAGCTAAACAAGATCGTTGCAGACCGAATGGGCGTTAGCCAGGACGCTGCTTCGGATGCCACCGCTGCGGTCCTCGATAGCATCGAGCAGGCGCTTGCTGAGAACGATCGTGTGACGTTGACCGGTTTCGGCACATTCTCCGTCAAAGAGAGGGCTGCCCGCCAGATGCGAGCGATAGCCGGTGAGAATGCTGGTCAGATGATCGATGTGCCGGCTCGCAAGTATGTTGCGTTCAAAGCCGGGAACACGCTCGAACAAACAGTGCGCGACGGTCATCAATAGCCAGCTTGATCTGCTGCCCCAGCAGTATACTTCTGTTATTACCTCCCTATTCCGCGAGTCGCGGCCGAAC
>MPND01000070.1 GCA_002238855.1 SAR202 cluster bacterium bin90 | reverse complement strand
CGGAGCCGGAGTAGAAGCGGGACAGGACGCTCATCGAGACTCTTCGCCGTCCTGACTGTGGGGGCCGCTCCAAATCACGCGACTGTGAAATGAAAATGAAGTGGTTCGAGGAGAGGATATTACTCACTCAGTTGGGCTGAAACCCCACCATCTGATCTCTCTGCGAGAGGAGGTCGTGATGCGACCGGCTCGGATGTCTCGTCCGTATCAGGTGATATAATGGCGACAGTCGGCAATCGCTCAACTCACTCAGGCTCGGAGAGGTCCGCGATGACCAGCAGGACGACTACACTCACACAGGTCAGGGGAGATCTGGAACGCTTCCCTGACTTTCCACCGCGGGAAGACATGCAGAACACGTCCCATCTTCACCGTCGCTCGATTCTGACCGCCCTTGCCATACACATCGGCAATCCGGAGACGACCCTGGTGCATGGAGAGGTTCCCGTCGCTCCGACGCTTGACCCCTGGGGTGCCTATCGCATACCGGACCTCATCGTGGTGTACGACTGCGACATTGCGCTTGTGGACGAGCAGGGTGGATATGCGATAGACCGTCAGGGCAAGGCTCCGGACTTCGTGCTTGAGGTAGCGTCACGAAGTACGGGCGACGTTGACTACACGGACAAGCGTCGGGACTACGAGCGGTTCGGCATTGGCGAATACTGGCGCTTCGACCCGATAGGATGTCTACACCCTTGGCTGCTTCGTCGATACGAGCATATGCGTCAGCCAAAGCACGAGTGTCCTCTATCTCCCCAGGCCATTTGTCGCTACCGGACATAGTTGACGGGACCTCCTTGAATACCATATCGACCTCTTGGTCGGAACGCTGCCTCCGCCACAGTTGACCAGCCTGTCTGGCCTAGTCTTCTCACCCGTCGTGCGGACGCTCCTCGTCTTTTCTATCCCCCGATGGGAATCGTATTCCGTACAGACTTCTCAGGCTGGGTCCGTCCCACCCCATGCCCCAGAGGTCGCTGACGTACACGACGTGCTCCTCTGTATCGACCACGCGCCCCCCGATTCCTTCAGGTTCGCCTTCGTCATTGCCTTTGTCCGCGAATCCGAACCCAATATCGTCTCCAATGGCGAATTGATGGGACCTCAAGAACTCGAAGCGGTACCTGCTTCCGTCCCACCCGCAAGGGTACCCTTCTACATACTTCAGATCGTAGCCCATGTAACGGACCAAATACATTTCCCCAAGGTGTTGACCGTTAACGAAGATGTGGGCCAATTGTGTCGACCTCTCTACCACGAATCGAATAGCGTGCTCCCTTGACGACAGGACGACTCTTTGCCCTGTGTACAGGGGCTTCGCGTCCCATAGGCCGTCCCTCCGCTGACCTACGCTTCCCAACGCCGTTCCATTTCTACTCTGGACGTACGCATGGATATCGAATTCGTCCGAAAGTGTGTATCCGTCAGAAAGGCTCGGGACCAGTTCTTCTTGGTCCGGCTCCATCCTCCTCCATAGGTCCAACTTGTACCGGAGGGCGATGTTGGTCTTGGACTCTTCGTCCAACGCCCGGGCTGCCCTCTCCTTTGGGGAGTCCTCGCTGGCCTCACCACGGTAATTCGTACGAACAGCATCCTGAAGCCAGTCCTGGTGTTCGTGACTAAATGTCGGCCCGGGTGGGCTTACATCACCATGCTTGGGTAACTCAGCCGCCCGGAAAGCCCTGCTATATGAGCCTCCGATTCGGCTCTCAAGCATTTGTGGGGGAGGATTGTACGTGACGTCGGGGTCAAGCAAGCATTCAAAGTATCGGGCAGAGTAGATCAATGTCCTGACGATCTCCAGATGCAACCTGAGGTCTATCCGTTGCCAGACGCTGTTGATCAACTCTTCGAGGTCAGAATCCATCGAGGGTTGGTTGTATCTGTACGCCTCGTAGTGTTCCTTCCGCCCCGTGCTTCGGAAATATTTCTGTATGCTTTCGAACCGACTACAGTCCCCCCACCCACGCAGGAGGCCGTAGACATGGACCGCAGAATCGAAGGACCTACCTAGATAGAATACCGCCTCACGCCCCTCGTCTGAGCCGTGTGCAAGGAGGGCAAGCAACTTGCAGAGGTCGTGCTCTCTGATAGTTCCGGGTCTGCCGAAGGCTTCGATTAGGGCCTTAATGCCAAGTTCTATACTGAGGTGCAATGTCTCTGGGAGGGTTGCTCCGGTGCCAAAACGCAGCTGCCCAGGGTCCCCAGGATCCCGGCTCTCGGCAAATGACGGGCCCAAGGGCTCCGCCAAGACCGACTCTGTAAGGCGGACCCTGTCGTAGAGCTTCATCCGTATCGCCCGGAGGTTCTTTTTTGTCTTACTTGAAATCGCACTCATTGCACTGTGGCTCGGTCGGAGACATTCGTGACCATCGAAAGGCATTGACTTTGAACTGCACTCCCTCGTGCCGGTGGATACGGCTGATGACCCCTAACAGGTTGGGGGCATGGAGATTGCATAGGGCACCCCTAGAATATACCACGGAGGACTTGCTCCCATTTCCAGAGCCACTTGAGAGGACCGACATGTGAACCGCCTCTGCGCCGTGGTGTTATAATGTCGCAGTACAACAATTATACAAGGCTTGACCCATGCCAGAGAACTACGTTGACGTTATCCAGGCGTCCAAGATGCTGGATGTTCATCCAGAGACGGTGAAGCGGCTTATACGGGAAGGCAAGCTCACTGCTACCAAATTCGGCAACAAGTGGATCATGGAGGTCGACCGGCTCCGGATGTTCGCCAACACCTATGATAGAAGGCGTGGGAGGTCGAGAAAACTCTTGTGAGCGTCCTCACCCCGAGAAGCATCGAGAGGAACGAGTGTGACGCATGCCAGCGGGAGGAATCGCTATGATCGCTGACGGACGATGTCCGTGCGGGACGACTGCTGGTGCCCTATGGGGCCGCAAAGATGCCTCAGGGTGCCAGCCCGCCGTTCCCGCCTTCATCCTGCGAAGGCTTACGTCCGACGCCTCCTGTGAGTCCTACATTCCATTGGGGATTGAATGTGTCTATGCTGCGTAACCATTCAGGCCGACAGATCTCCTTCCCCGGAATCGATGCTGTGCAGGAGGCTGTCGAGCGCCTCAGCGTTTCCGGTATTGAGAAGAGGGGAGCGATCTTCACCCGGCGGGAGGTAGTAGACTTCATTCTGGATCTTGTTGGCTATTCTCCGGATATGCCGCTCTACGAGCGGAAGATTCTCGAACCCTCATTTGGCGAAGGCGATTTTCTCGTCCCCATAGTCGAGAGACTGCTTGACGCTTATGGGCGACGGCCCGCCCCACAGCGAGGGGTCGTTGAGATTCTCGGGGACTGCATACGGGCAGTGGAACTAAATGATGAGGCACTTCGGGCAACGCGAGAACGGCTAGAAGGGATTATGTCCGACGCTGGCCTGGCGATGCTGGAGGTTGACACACTCTTGAACCAGTGGCTCGTGCAGGGAGACTTCCTCCTGGAGGATCTGCCGTTCTCATTCGAATATGTGGTGGGCAACCCTCCGTACGTTCGCCAGGAACTCATCCCTGACATCCTGATTCAGGAATACCGTAGGCGGTTCACTACCATCTACGACCGCGCCGACCTCTACATTCCATTCATAGAAAAGTCCCTGCTCCTGCTTGCCCCCGCTGGAGTGTTGGGCTTCATATGCGCCGACCGCTGGACGAAGAACCGGTATGGTGCTCGCCTGAGGAATCTGGTTGCCAAACGGTTCCATCTGAAATACTACGTGGACATGACCGATACTCCGGCATTCCTCTCCGAGGTCAGTGCATATCCGGCCGTGATCGTCATCTCCAGTGAAGCCCCAGGCCCCACTAGGCTGGCTCATCGGCCTGCCATTGAGGCGTCTGTCTTGACGGGATTAGTGAAGGCGCTGCAAGGGTCTCACCAGGATGCCTCGGTGATGGAGGTCAGAGGCGTCGCAGCAGATTCCAACCCGTGGGTTCTGGAGTCCTTCGAGTGCCTCAAGCTCGTGCAACGCCTTGAGGCGGAGTTTCCCCTCATCGAACAGACCGGCTGCAAGGTCGGCATCGGCGTGGCCACTGGTGCGGATGCCGTCTTCATCTCCAGCTTTGACGACATGGACGTGGAAGACGACCGGAAGCTTCTCCTAGCGAGAACCAAGGATATTGCGGATGGCACAGTCCAGTGGCAGGGCTACGGGGTGATCAATCCTTTTGACGAAGAGGGTTCACCAGTTGACCTGGGCAGGTATCCAAGGCTCGCTCGCTATTTCAAGAAGCACGAACAGGCGCTTCGAGCTCGACACGTGGCCAAACACAACCCGTTGGCTTGGTACCGGACCATCGACCGCATCTACCCGGAGCTCGCAACCAAGCCTAAGTTGCTCATTCCAGATATCAAGGGTGCCGCCCAAGTAGTGTATGAGGAAGGTCGGCTCTACCCTCATCACAATCTCTACTACATCACGTCAGAGGTATGGGATCTGCGTACGCTTCAAGCAGTCCTCATGTCCGGTATTGCTCAACTGTTTGTCTCCATGTATTCGACCAAGATGCGGGGCGGGTATCTACGCTACCAAGCACAGTACCTCCGCCGGATTCGACTACCGCGTTGGCAAGACATTCCGGATTCTCTACGGACGGAACTCACATCCGCGGCTCAGAGGCAGGATGTCGCAGCCTGTAATAGTGCAACCTTCGAGTTGTACAATCTATCCAGCGAAGAGCGAACGGTCGTCGAGGAAAATGGAGGGTATTCCATATGAGCCTCGATCTTTCAAACTACCAACAGAAAGTGATAGAGGCCGTCCAGGCATTCTGGGGTAATAGGGAAATGGCCAGACTGAAGCAAATTCAGGCTGGCAGAAGCGACCAGGGAGAGCGCGCGGGCGTGACCGCGGGCAAGAACATGGATGGGTTTCTCGCCCTGGCCGTTGATATCGTCCGCGATAATGGCCTGCACAATGCAGACATCTTATTCAAGAAGAGGCTCCTTACCCTTCCCGGCTTCTTCCGCCCCACCAAGCAGTGGGACATGCTGGTGTTGAATGAGGGCAAGTTGGTTGCTGCGTTGGAGTTTAAGTCGCAAGTCGGACCCTCTTTTGGGAACAACTTCAACAACCGGGCGGAGGAGGCCATTGGCACAGCTCACGACCTCTGGACGGCTTACCGTGAGGGTGCGTTTGGGCAGGATGCGCCCAGGCCGTTTGTGGGATGGATCATGTTATTGGAAGATGCCCCGGGTTCAAGGTCGCCTGTCGAGAATCAGTCGCCCAACTTTCCGGTCTTCCCTGAGTTCATAGGTGCTTCTTATGCTGATCGGTACAGCATTCTCTGCCGGAAGCTCGTTCAAGAGCAACTCTACACGGCTGCTTCGGTCATCCTATCGCCTCGTTCGGCACGCGAGAGTGGGGATTACACTGAACCCACTGACCTTGTGGGGGTCAGGACATTCGTCGCAAGCTTGGCGGGACATTCCGCAACTGAAGCTGCGAGAACCACCTGAGTCGACACAGCGGCGAACCAATGGGGGCTTGGGATGATAGATCAAACTTCTTCCGGATGAGGACGCGAGCCGTCCCGACGTACATATGCGGCAAGTCTCGCGTTGGCGACGGATGGTGGTGGAGGCGAGAGTCCTTGGTGAGTCAACAGACCGCCGAGCCACATCCAAATACCCTGGTATGTATCCTAAGCGGTTTTTGAGGCTAACGGAGTAAGCGGATGGACATCAACCTAACAATTCCCGCCATTGAGAAGCTGCTTGACTATGCTGCCAGCGGGATAGGTAGCATAGCAGGCCCCATGTTAGCCCCCTGGAAAGCAAGGCAGGAAGCCAAAGCTAGGTCCATAGCTACCCAAGAAGAGTCTGAATCACAGAGGATCCTCGCAGAAGGCCAAGCAACCACCATGGGCATCATTGCCAGTGCTCAGGCAGATGCCCGCGCCAAGCTGGTATCATCAGACGCTGTCGTGCAGGGCCAGTTGGACCTCGGAACCTTGGTTACGCAGAGAATTCAGTTTCAGGAGGAAAAACGGCAAGCCAATATTGGCAGTATTGTAAGACAGGCAGCACTTGAGCTTGGAGATAAGGAAGTCCAAGACTATGAAGTTGACCACGACTGGACTGCTCGTTTCTTCGACGACGTCCAAGACGTATCCTCCGAAGATTTGCAGCAGCTATGGGCGAAAATACTTGCAGGTGAAGTAGAACGACCTGGAAGCACATCTTATAGGACCCTGCGTGTTCTGAAGGATATGAATCAAGACGTGGCTCGCATCTTTAGTTGGTTTTGCTCTCTTTGTATCTACTCGGAGGAATCCGTGGTGAATGTCGATGCTCGAATTTGCAGTGCGTGTTTCCACATCTTTTCGACTAAGGGCTTTCTCCACAGTCACCTAAACTTGCTCAACACTCATGGTCTCGTTAACCCGGACTATGATTCCTGGTATGACATGCAACACGCCATTGGATTTGGGAGAATCCAACCCGATCAAACCAATCGATATCCCTTTCGCTTTCAAGCTCAATATTGGGTGCTCTATCCCGTCGGAGGGCCCCGGTCCGTAAAGCCGCGTTCTCCAGGCTTCCCGCTTCAAGGGGCCTCGCTTAGCCAATCGGGACTAGAGTTGTCCAAAGTGGTGCAGATGGAACCCATGGACGAATACAAGGCGGCCCTAATCGACCACTTTGCACGGGAGGGACTGCGAATGACTCCCGTTGATAGCGGCGATTCACATGTGGGGCCACTGTACATAGAAGGACCGGGGCAGTAAGGTACGTCAGAGGGCATTAGACGGTTGGACGGGCACCAGCATCTGCTTGAATGAGATTCCACGGCTGGCTACCGTCCTTCATAGCCGGCTTTCGGCCGGCGAGCAGCAACAACGGGCCGGGACCGCCGAATCACGGGCAACCGAGCCACATCTCAAAGATGCTGCCATCTACCGTCCCCTTCGACCCACCTAAGTGGACTCGAACCACTTCTCGCTGACTACGAACCAAACAACTGCAAGTGGCCGGTTCCTTACTGCAAGGAAATACTGCAAAAGCTTGCATCCACGCCCTCGCTCCGTAGCTAAGCCACCTCCTTAAGTTGGACAACCTACCGCCAATATGCAAGGATGTATCGGATATACTCTTGCACGCAGAATCCACAGTCGAAGATCGCATACATACCAGCGCAAGAAGGGCCGGTTCAGGTGTAGTGAAATGACCAGTCGGCAGGTTAGCCAACCGAAATACTTCGGAACGTGTCTGCATTGTCGCAGTCGGATTGAGGCTCGCACAACAACCGAATGGCGCAAGTTAGTTCGTGGTCCATGTCCGCATTGTGGTCGATCGGGTTGGTGAAATGACCACAGGACTTATGGAGTGAAGATATGCCACTGATGAACTACTCCACCAGGGTCGATACCCACAGAACCGTATCCCAAATCACGGAGATACTGGTGCGGCACGGCGCAAGTCGGATTGTGCAGGATTTTGACGGGAGCGGGAATGTCGTCGCTCTGAAGTGGAGCCTTGACGGACGGTATGGGACGCTCGGCTACGCAATGCCGGTGAATTATGAGGCGGTCTATGACGTGCTCACCGACGAGGGACTGATTTTCAAGAGGGACGCCGACCGGCGGAAGGAGCAGGCCCGCCGCGTGGCCTGGCGAATACTGAAAGACTGGATTGAGGCGCAGATCGCGTTGCTCGAATCCGGAATGGTCGAAATGGAAGAGATATTCCTGCCGTACATGATTGCCGGAGCAGGAGACAGGACTCTCTACAAAGCGCTGGTGGATGGGCAGTTCCGGGACCTGCACCTGATCACGAACGACGCCATAGCGCTACCGGAAGCCAGAAGCCAAGGGCCGTCGTAGCTGCATGGGACCCTTTGGAGAGTAAGCAGAGTGACTGAGGTAGTCAGAATCACGTACAAGCGAAAGCCAGGCGCTGAGCCGAATCATCCTCCGGAGGACTCGGACCTGCCTGCCGATGCTAACATCGCGCCCTGCAACAATTGCGGAGAGTGGTTCCTGGAGAGCACCTATCAAAGACAGCCGAAGTGATCTGCCCGCACGGAGGTTCCAAGATATCTAAGTCGATTCCGAAAGATGAGCACGAGTTCAGTGAGAGCTTTATTCGACAACTTCACAGAGGCGACGAAATAGCACTGATCTTTCTCTGCGATGACTGCAGAGTTCGTGGGTGAGAAGGACCGATTATCACGACCCGTGACGGAAACGTCTCTAAATGCCTTTTGGACGTGGGCAGTCGGCGGATCGATCTGTGGCCACACATAACAGGCCCTGCTTACTCCAGGAGCAACTGACATCTCGAACGACGATAATCATGAATTGCAGGCAATGCTCTTAGCGTGACTACGACGCAGCCGAAAAGGGACATGTATGGCTACTGATTCCACAACCGCAATGTCCCGCCGGCGCAGGCCGCGCGGGCGTTACCCAAAAACACAGGACGGCGCAACCCCCAAGCGCCAAAAGCGCATACCAGAGTACCTCGAACCCGACGAGGTGAACGCCATCATCAGAGCAGCGCCCAACCCAAAGGCGAAGCTGCTTATGCTGGAGCAGTGGCGTGCCGGTCTTCGTGTATCCGAGGCCCTTGACCTAGAAGTGCGGGACCTGTCGCTCGATACGGCCACTCCCACGCTGAGAGTACGTTCAGGCAAGGGTGGCAAGACCAGGCTTGTTCCGGTGCATCCTGAGTTGCATGGTGCGCTGGGCAGTGCGTTGGCTTACGGGGACATCAACCAGGGCCGAATCGTAGAGGCGCATCCGGCGACTGCCTGGCGCTGGGTGCAGGCGGCGGTGAAACGAGCTGAGGAGTTGGGAGCGATTGCGCCGGCGAAGCGGATCGGGACCCACACGCTGCGCCATAGCTACGCTCGACATCTCTTGATGAACGGCATCCCGATCAACTATCTTTCGCGCTGGTTGGGGCACTCGTCGATCCAGACGACGCTCATCTACCTGGAGCTTGTGCCGGACCCGACGGGTAGTCTTGCCGCAGTGCCATGACTTGAAGACGCACCCTTCAAGCTGCCTTTGTTTCCGCCAACGACGCACCAATCCCGTCTATGACTTTCTTGTTCCTGAAGTAGAACATGTCGTCCTCGTCCACCCCAGCGATTGCCATGCCAACCTCCATCATTTGAGGCTGTAAGCGCCGGTTCAGAATAAAGGCAGTACCTGCACCGCCTAAACTGCCTGCAACCCCACCAATAGTTGTGCCGATCCCCGGGAATAACGCCGTGCCAGCTGCCGACCCTGCTGCACCCCCGGCAGTAGTGAACACCGTGGTTACGCCAAACCTGGACATCAGCACAAGAGCTTTGAGCGCATGCACTCTGGCTCGGTCATCGAGTTCAACATCCTTAAAGTCACGCTCGGTCGATACGACATCCATAACGAGCCTAATTCCGAGTATTATTTCACCTGCATAGGGCAGCATCCCGCCGATACTGTCGGGCATGTCGAACCCTGCATTTGACGCCAACAGTTCCAGTCCGCCTTCGGTCCCCTCTGTGTATTCGAGGTTGGACCTGCGGGTTTCGATCATTCGGTCAGCGAAGTCAGGACCAGATTCCAGAATCTTGTCGTAGAGTTCTTGATTCAGAGCGAATTGAACATTGGTAGACTGCTCCATTCCCTCTATCACTTCCGGTGCGGAAGCAGTTCCGCGTGTCTTGACTTGAATATAGATGTCAGGACTACCTTCTGGACCCACTCCATGTAGGTCCCATCCTTCCTGATTGGGGTCTTCGGCAAGACTGAATTTATACCCGGGACGTTGTTCTTCCGCCAGAGGCACCATCTCCAACTCAGCAACCTTTCCTTTAAGATTGTTGATCAGACCGACGACTGCTTCAGGACTTCTCTCTTGCAGCTCTCGATAGTGGTCGTTCAAAGACCCGTCATAATTGGGGAAAGACCGATTGTGAGCCTCCGTCAGCACATCGGAGACGTTGCGAGATTCAAACACTGCCTCCAACGTCGTCTCTACAATTTCAGACACTTCTATGGCGAAATGGTCTTTATCCATTGCGCGCAGACGCGTAACAGTATCTGAGAAGCCCAGTCCTTGAGCATCCTCGGATGAAGGTAGGCTCTGAAGTTCCGGCAGAAGCGCCGGCGACTGCATACTCATTAAGACACCAAGGCGAATATGATCGAGCAAAGAGCAATCGCAAGGCTGGCGCCTGAAACCAGCAACGATTGTCGCTTGGCTGACCTGATTGATTCATTCATATGAGCTTCCGAGGCAGCTATAAGAACGCTCGCCGTCTCGTGACCCTCAATGTGGGCCGCGAACAGCTTGTGCTGCTTTATGACGCGAGGGATGAGTTCCTGATTGATACGATCCTGTTCCTCCCAGAACCGCACTTTCTCAGCGATTTTCGGCGTTTCTTTATCCGATGTCGTCACCATCGCTGACTCCTTGGTTAAAGCTCTATTCGTTCCGAAGATGGCACCGGTCAATTAATATACGTCAATCCACCCGTTCTTACACCACGCTTCGTGTGCCCAGACACGGTCGTCAGTGGATGTCTGTAAGGAACAGCGGTACAGACAGATTGTGTCGAGGAGCAGGCCCCTTCTATATGGCCGCCAACTTACACAATCCCCAAATCGGCGAAGCCTCCACATTGACGTATTTGATAGAATGTTCGCATGTGGGTAGAAGTCATTCTTGAAAACTTGATGAGCGATGAGGTCATATGATTCCTTTTCACGGCGAATTCAGCGAACTCCAAGTAATTGTGTCTGAGTTAGGCTACAAGGGTCAGTGGAGCGAAAGCAATGGCAAGAAGGCCTTTCGTAGTGAGGACAAGGCAATTCTCAACTGGTGGCCGTCAAATGGCACATTGCAGGCCCAAGGACCGGAGACACCCAGGAAAAAGCTTGAAGAAACACTGGCGGCGGCGTTGCCTGGGACCGATTCGACATCAACTTCATCAACGACGGTCGCCGACACGTCATCGCCATCTATCACCCCGAAGAACGACTCAGTCGAACAGTCTGAAAGGGTTTTTGTCGTTTACGGGCACGATGATGCGGCCCGCGAGCAACTTGAACTTGTTCTACACCGTCTGCGTCTGGATCCATTCGTGCTTGGGAATACCGCGGGCGGTGGCCTGACGATCATTGAGGCCCTGGAGAAAGAAATCCTGTCTCCCGATGGCGGCAAACGCTTCGGAATCGTGCTGTTGACGCCCGACGACATGGGATATAAGCAAGATAATAGTCCCAGTAGTGCCGAACCCCGGGCAAGACAAAACGTAGTCATGGAGATGGGGATGTTGATCGCCGCCTTCGGAAGAAACCGCGTTGCTATTCTCAAGAAAGGACACCTAGAGGTTCCCTCAGATGCTAGTGGAATCATCTATTTGCCGTTCAATGTCCACGTTAGGGAGACCGCGGCGAAACTCTGCCAACGACTATCGGAAGCCGGCTTCGAACTCAGTCCAGATTCTATCGCTAGAGCGTCTGCCTGATGGAGTCGAAGAAACACGTCGTCGTTTACACCGACGGAGCATGCACTGGCAACCCCGGTCCAGGTGGGTACGGAGTTGTGCTGATCTATGGTAAGCATCGCAGGGAACTGAACGTAGGATACCGCCTGACCACCAACAACCGCATGGAACTGCTGGCAGCGATCAAGGGCCTCGAAGCGCTGAAACAGAGTTGTAAAGTGACCCTGTACAGCGATTCACAATATGTGGTGGAGGGCATCGAAAAGGGGTGGGCGAAGCGTTGGCGGAAAAACGGCTGGATGCGTAACAAGCGGGAGCGGGCCATCAATCCCGACCTGTGGGATCGGCTTCTCGACCTATGTGACACTCACGAGATCGAGTTTCGATGGGTACGCGGACATTCCGGCGATCCGGAAAATGAACGGTGCGACCAACTGGCTGTGCAAGCCTCCCATGAGACTGAACTTCTCACGGATGATGAGTATGAATCACCCTCTGTCCAGAGTTGATAGCATTGGCGTCTATACAGAATACGGATGGTTCACTAAGCCTCATGGCAGACAGGGAGTAACGTCAATGACTTCGACAAGACAGACACAAACCCCAGCGGAAGAGCGACCATTCGCCAACACTGCTGAGAAATACAATTCGGAACATGCCAGTGGCAAGGTGACGGTTTCCAATTTCCCTTACGATGAACTTCAAAGCTTGCCCGGATATTCGAAGCGGGGCACACCGGGACTTACTGGGAGCGATGTAGTCAAAGAACTTGCCAAACAACTCACGGACTATGCGGCGGTAAAGGGCTGCCCATTGCGATACCAGCAACGCGACATCGCACACTATTTCTGGATGCAAGCCAGTCGAGGTATGCTGGAATGGGAAGAAGTCCTCAGTGTAGTACGCGCGAATAGGAAAAGGGACCATCACCAGCGAATCGCCCACTACTTTGGCTACCGCGAGATGGTGTGGCCAAAGGGCAAATCTGGAAAAATGAGGCTCATCAAGTTGGTTCGGTACATCACGCAGGAAGGCATCTGCGCCGGGTGCCAGACAGAATTCTCATATGGCGATCTGAAACGTGACCGAATCAAACCAGGCAAATTGGGTGGAAAGTACGAGTTACCCAACGTGCAATTGATGTGCGAACCTTGCAACGACGCCAAGGGGGCTCGCTACGATGGACAGGCAGCGTACCATCCGTCGTCTGCACCGATCCCTTCGAGATCCTGTTAACTCAGGTTCGTTCTGGCAAGGGCGGCAAATCACGGTTTGTGCCGGTACATCCGGAGCTGCACAGGGCAGTGCGCTGGCCTAAGGGGACATCATCGATGGCAGAATCGAAGAGGCGCACCCCGCGACAGCCTGGTGCTGGATGCAGACGGCGGTAAAACGTGCTGAGGAGCTGGGTGCAGTTGCGCCGAGGAAGCGGGTTGGGACGCATACGCTACGGCACAGCTACGCCCGACACCTGCTGATGAACGGCATCCCGATCAATCACATCTTGCGCTGGCTGGGACATTCGTCGATCCAGACGACGCTCATCTACCTGGAGCTAGTGCCGGACCCGTCCGGGAGGCTGGCTTGGTGCCGTGAGGTAAGATCAAAGAACACGCCTTGACCACCCCTTGTAAGAACAGCAACAGCCGTTGACACAATCGGAAAAAGGTTGACGCGGTACAGGACACCCCCAATACTAATCTATCTGATGATCAGGTAGCTGCCATAACGGAGGGGCCGTATGAAGGCACGGTCTATAAGCCATCACGAAAATCCAATATGGCTCTTGAAACACTTCTCTTCGGACTGCGATGGGATGCTTTGGATGGGCTTCAAGAACACCCGCGACGTCAAATTACTCAACGTTAAAGCAGCGTTCAAAAGAAATGATGCGAACACGAGAATAGATTACCAGAGGCGGGAGGATGGCACGTTTCAGCAGGTGAAATCCGACCCAGACGAGAAAAGTCTCGTAAACTTCGATGGGCAGACAGCTACCGCTGTCAGTGATTTGCTTGCGTCTGCAAGGCAATGGAGGGATACGAGCATGGTCCCTCGGGTGCCAGCACCAGAAACGGTGGAGATGTGCAAGCGGCTCATTGTTGCACAAGCTCGCAGACCGCGAGAGTCACAGGACAGAAGTGGTCTATTTGGAGACAAGCACGACCTCTACCTAGACGTGCTCTTCAAAATAGCTGAAGAAGACGGCCAACAACTACCCTCCAGAGATGTCCTGCTTGAGGATCCTCGCGTGATTGCGAAGCTAGATGACATCACTCAAAATAGACGAGCGACTTTTGCGTCCGGAGATCATCCTATACTTGCTAGTAAGGAACAAGAATTCTTGGCTCCTTTGGGGTTGAATATAGCTGTACTCGATTCTACGACTGCCGAGTTCGTTATCGGCAGTCATGGCATCACTATCACACAAGGACAAAACTCGTGGTTGCCGCTAGCCCCCGATGTCGCTATTTCATTCTCAAACAAACCTGGAGGCATAGGCATCGGTATGTGCGTAAACGAATTCGTTGAGGAGCACAATCGCGCGGCGCTCTCGGCCAGCGAGCGAATCGCAGGCCGTTCTAAAGAGGCGATTGAAAAGTTACTGGCTACGCTGGACTGACAATTAAACTGAATGGATGGGACCTAGGCCGTTCGACCTTGCTCTACGGCGATTTAATCAGGAAGGCTTTCGTGGATTCGAGCTGATATCGTCGATTTTCGCGCGGACCAGCACGAAGTCGGCACTAATCAGTGAGTATGGAATCCCAGTCGGAACGCCGCGGTTGCACTCCCATTTCCTCTATAAGCACACAGAGAACCGCATTGAGTGATACGGTCCCGGTCGGCAGATGGGCGTTTCGGACTTCGATGCGTTCGACCTGTGCTCCAGGTCCTAAGTGCAGATGAGGAGTTTCGACGGGGCTATTGCCCCGGGGATGGTAGTGATAAAGCAGGACTTCTTTTTCCTCGGCGTCGTGAATCGAGTAGTAGTATTCAAGGACAGCCACTCTCCAGTGACCGCCCGCGCCTCCAGTTTCATCAACACGGTAATGCTGTTGCAGTCTCAGCATGAGTTGAGGCTGCCCGCCGAGAGCAACGGGATGGCCGCCGTTCATTGTCAGGCGGTGAGGGATCGGAGATGCATGGTAGCCACCTGCAACATCGACCACAGTAGGCGTCACACACGAGACCGCTCTCTGGATACCACGCTTGTAGTTGACGACAGCTTCAGCCGCGCTACTGCCTGTAGTCACTCGACCCAATACTCAGGCAGCATCGACGCCAGGAATACGACATCTCCGTGCTTTTCCTTGTCGCCGTCGAACTTACCGGCTTTCCAAGCCTCCCTGAATTCATCAAGGCTCATACCGAAGTCTCGTCGAGCCAAGTTTTCCTTCATCTCCCGGTCCTCTTCCTCGGTAAGCATGCGACCTTGAGGGAGGTCTTCATCGGATGTCTCTATAGGCTTGGTGAGCATAATGTCTCCTCTCGCTGGTGGAGCTGATGCTACAAGGATAGCACGTCGTGTGTCACTACGAGTGCGGATCGTGGCAGATAATTGCGAAAGTCTCCCCCATTTTCCGCTGAGGCAGCAAACAGGTTGGCGTCCGTGGCGAGATTATCACTCATTTGGAGTCCTATAGGGAATAGATGTTATACTTACCGAACAGGTGAATAGGCGCGGTCGCACGCTTGACACTGCGGGCGAGTATCTTATACCGTCTTCACCATCAATTTGTGAGTCAATCCCAAGCGAGAGAAAGGAGACCACCGATGGCAGGAGCCAAACAGCAAGAAGGTAAAGTGGTCGTGTATGTAGCGTTATCTAGTGAATATGTGGATGATGCTGGTAAGTGGATTGCCCGAATGAATGATATGGGCATTATCGCAAGTAGGGGAGAAGCAGATGCCGCTGTCCAAGCGGCTACCGCTTTGTTTGCCGAAGAGGTTCAGGTTCACCGAGAGTTGGGCAATCTCGAACTATGGCTGAATAGGTTTGATGTGGATTGGGACTGGTACGATAGATACGAGGAACGGGGCGACAGAGAGTACAGGGATGTATCCATCCCAGAGGGCAGGCTCCCCTTACTATCGCAGCCAGAAACGAGTAGAACCGACCACAACACTCAAGAGTACGCACTAGCAGCCTAGGAGTAAGCATGGCACCGATGAGGTCTGACCACATCTCGAAAATAGAATCTCTGTTTTCAGTTGAGGGGTGGACACATGAATCCCCCAACGTTTTTCTAGCCCCGGATGGTATTACTTCAGTGGCAGTTGATATAGAACCCGACTATGATACTGTCACCTTTGAGTTCCTTTTAGAGACTTTACGAAGCAGAGGGCTAGGGGACTTGGCAGACCGATTCCACCTCCGAATAGACAAAATCTAAAAGCCTTATCTCTTCTACAAAGCCCAACCCCGTTCAATCGAGCGGGGTTTTTTTCGCCTAGCCTACATCGGTTCTGACCTCATTTACACTTTGATTCTCATGTGTCTTATTTTGCCAGAATCACGTGCCGACGCTCTGCCGTACATGGTTGCGGCGTAAGTAAGCATCGACATCCCCACATGCGCCCGAACCTTTAGCATCGTGACGTACTGGTGCTTGTCGAGCAGACGCGAACGCTTCATACTGCCGAACGCCCGCTCCAAACCAGTCCTCATTGCATACAGCCAGTCCCACTCGTCGGAGACGCGGGGGATAATGCCTATTACACGCGGGTTGTCCGCAGGGTCTTCCCAATGGCTGTCCTGGCACCTGACGATGATGTTGCGCTTGCCCGACCTAAACTTTTCGCATCCGCCGACCGGACAGGCATAGCGGTGCTTTCCTGTGTCGGCATCGGTCTCGATGTAGGTCATCACCTTGCCACCCAAGCAAGTTGGTGCGCCTTTAGTAGAGTAGATGCCGTCGTGCAGACTAGCACCGCCAGTAGGCTTGCGGATGTGAATTATGGGGACGATGTCGCGCCCAATCAAGAACCTGTGATTTTGCTGGGAGTCGAACCCTCTGTCGGCCACAAGGAACTTTGGCCTGAGCCAGCCGTAGGTTTCGGTCATCTTACCCACAGCGTCCCTGTCAAGGGCGGGGCGAAAACATGCCACTGGGGCGGAGCAAAAGTGTGTCTGTCTCATAAGTCGGCCCGCTTGCCAGTGTAGAATGTCGGCAAGACTTGGGACTGGGAGGATAGCTGATGCCGCTTCGAGAGATGAGCCGAGAGCAGGCTTGGCTGTTACCGCCGACACTCGATGAGCTGGTTCCTCCGGATCACCCCGCCCGGTTCGTGGCCGAGTTCGTGGATGCACTGAATCGGGAGGACTGGACAGAACTGGGCGTGCAGCCGGATGGAGAACCACTGGGAGCGCCGGCCTACCATCCCCGCGCGTTGCTGAGCGTGTGGCTGTACGGCTTCATGACCAACGTGCGCTCCTGCCGCAAGCTGGAGGCAGCCTGCCGGGATCAGGTTCCCTACCTGTGGTTGACCGGGTGGCAGCATCCTGACCATAACACCCTGTGGCGGTTCTACCGGAGACACCGCCAGAGTATGAGGGAACTGTTCAAGCGCACGGTACGTACAGCGGTGGCGATGGAGTTAGTGGATCTGGCGGTGCAGGCGGTGGACGGAACGAAGGTGTACGCGAATGCAGCGGTGATCAAGACTTACGACGCCAGGAGACTGCAGGAGTTGCTCGATCGGGTGGATAGTGTAATAGAGTCTTTGGAGGCTCAGAACGAAGGTGGGGAGGAGGGGGTTGTGGCGAGTCTTCCGGAGAAGTTGGCAGATCAGAAAGCGCTGCGGCAGCGCGTCAGACAGGCAATGAACGACCTGCCGAGTATGGAGCGTCCGAACCGTTACAAGCGCCCGGCGCGTATCAACCTGACCGACAAGGACGCCAGGTTGATGCGAACTCGTAAGGGGATTGTGCCGAGCTACAATGCACAAGCGATGGTATCGCCAGTTGCTGCTGAAGGAGTTGGCGGCATGTTGGTCACCGCCTCTGACGTAGTAGATGAGCCCAATGACGCTGCCCGACTGACTCAGATGGCGGAACAGGCCGAGGAGATAACCGGAGT
>MPND01000014.1 GCA_002238855.1 SAR202 cluster bacterium bin90 | reverse complement strand
GTCAGCATCCCGTTGAAATCGTTCGTCAGCGCGACGGCTACTTGGTAGGTTGTCCCCACCTGCAGTCCTGTCAGGCTGATGGAGGTGCTATCTGTGTAAGTGACTGAAGGCGACGGAAGCATAGTCCAACTATCCACTCCGTCCATGCTGTGCTTGAGATAGATCTCTTTCATATCCGTGCCGGCGTTCGCGATCTTCACCATAGCTGTGGCAGAGGTCTGCCCGGTGTTCTCGCATTCAAGAGCTGATATGTTCGGCACAGAGACCACCTCGTCAAGCGTGGTGAACTCGTAGATCTGCGTGCCGGAGGGTGGCGAGTTGTTGGTGAGCCAAGCTTGCACCTCGTAGGTCGTACTCGCAGTCAGGTCTGTGAGCGAAATGGTCGCGCTCGAGCCAGTAGTCTTCCTGGACTTCGCAGGAGTGCTCCACGCCATGGTGCCGTCCTCGCGATAGTGCAGGCGCACTGTCTTGCGCGAACTGCCCGCGTTACTCAGGCTCACCGTGGCGTTCGCTGCCGTCTGTGTAATATTGCCGAATGTGACCGAAGACACGCTCGGAACAAGCGACCTCTGCTGAGGCGGATTGATGTTCACCGGCGGATTATTCTTCGGTGGCAGTTGTGGCACTGACTGTGTTCTGAATGTGTCAGTAACCTTGTTGCTCTCGTCCGTCACGAGCCAGGCCTGCACTTCGTAGCTCGTGTTCGCCGTCAGTCCGCTGATGGAGATGCTGGCAGTTGCACTCGTGCTGCTGCCTTCCAACGGAGGCGTGCTCCACTGGCCTTGCGGACTGGTGGTCCTGAACTGCAACTTTGCTGTCTGCGTACTACCGTCTGAGTTTGCTATGGTGATGGTAGCTCTCGCGGAAGTCTGCCCCTCATTGCCGACGCTTACCGACAATATGCTGGGCAGGTTCTTCGTTGTGAATGTGTATTCCTTCGTCGCGCCGTCGGGGAACGTGCTGTCGAACGACGCCTGCAGCACGTATTCTGTCCCCGCTGTCAGACTTGCCAGGACTTTGGTAACTGGGTTCTCACTGCTGACTGCCTGGGCAGTCGTCACATTAGTAGTCCAGTCCTGTGTTTCGGCCTTCACCTGGTAGCGCAACTCGACCGTCAGCTCAGAATCGTCGTGGTGTGCTATATCAACGACGGCGCGCGCGGTCGTCTTGGTGATGGTATCCGCTGTGACCGATCCTATACTTGGGATATGATGCGTGGTGAATTCGGCTTCTTCGACTCCCGCAATAAAGTTGGTATCATACGATGCCTGAAGGATATAGGTCGTTCCTGACGACAGGTTGTCCAAGTCCTTGGTCGCCGTATCTGTGCCGTTGTCGTCCGTCTTGGTCACTGTACCGTCATTGGTCCAATTCAGCGTGTCCGATTTCACGATGTAGCGCAGGTGTACTTCGCGCGAGACGCCGTCTTCATCATTTATGCTGACCGTAACTTTGGCGGTCGTCTTCCCTATATCCGTAACGGCTACCGATTCCACCGAAGGATAGGGTATTGTGGAAAACGGTATTATCGTGCTGTTGCTGAAATCACTGGCGAGCGACAACTCTGCTTCGTAGCTCTTATCAGCAGTGAGTCCGGAAATTGTAACTTCGACCTCTGTTTCACTGCCGGTTGTACTGCCCGTCAGTGCAGGACTGCTCCAGTTCGTAGTCCCTTTCTCGCGGTGGCGCAGATAGACAGTGTTGCCCGCCGTCCCCGGGTTCGCTATCGTGACCGTCGCCTTCGCGGCTATCTGCTTTTCTTCGCTGATTACGACCTTCGATATGCTCGGATTGGGCGTGAGCGTCGTGATTGTAGCTGAGACGACATCTGCCGTGGGACTATCCAGGTCGCTGGACAGAGAAGCCTGTACTTTGTATGACGTGCTGGAACTGAGCCCTGTAATCTCGATATTGGCGCTTTCGCCATTCGGCTGGCTGGTAGTGCTACTGCTGCCCGCGTCTGTCGCCGTGGTGCTCCAATCGGACTGACTGGTCGGTCGGTAGCGGTAATAGACTGTCTGAGATTCGTCATTCGGAGCCTGAATGGCCGCCTTGAGTTTTGCGCCATTCAGCGAGACTTCTATCTCTGTCAATCCTGTAAGGCTGGGACCCTCCGTAGTAAACGGCTGAGAAATAACGGTGACGCCCGCTGTGCTGGGGAAGTTTTCGTCAAGCGAAGCCTGCGCCTCGTACTCTGTGCCGGAGGTTAGGTTGGACAACGGTGTGTTAGCGGTATCAGTTGTGCTTGTGGTGTCTACAGCATCCGTCCAGTCAGTATTCACCGGATTGGTCACCTTCCGGAAGCGCACGTATATCATCTGTGACTCGCCATTGGGCGCCTTAATAGTGATAGTCGCCTTCGCGCTCTGCTGAATCACCTCGCCAACGGTGATCTCCGTCAGAGTAGGGCCGCCCGTCGTGAAGCTTGCAGTATCCGATTGACTGTAATCAGTCTCCAGCGACGCCTCCACTTCATACAGAGTGTCAGACTTCAGGCCGGAAATAGGAACAGAAGCCGTACCTGTGCTGCTGCTGACGCTTGTAATTTCGCCGGCGTCTGATGCAGTCGTGCCCCAGCCCTCCTGTGTAGATGGACGATAGCGCAGATATACAGTCTGGTCTTCGCCGTTCGGCGCCTGAATAGTGACTGTAGCAGTGGCACTTTCTTGCCGAATGTCGGCATCCTTGACATCTACCTTCGACACGGTAGGCCGCAGGGTCTTGAACGTATCAGATGGGGCGGTTACATTATCGAAATCGTCCTCTGTCCACGCCTCCACTCTGTAATCGGTGTCCGACTTTAGTCCCATTAAGGAGAACTCCACGCTGTCTGTCGTGGTAGTCTTGGACGGCGTGAAAGTCACCCAACTGCCGGGCGGAGTCCCGTTCGTCCGGTAGCGCAGGTGAACAGTTTTTGTAGAGTCGTCCCCACTTGCGATGTGAAGTGTGACCGTCGCCTTGGCAGTAGTCTGGCCCTCGTCGCTGACGGTAACGGTCGCGGCTTCGGCAAGAGTATAGAAGTCGTAAGTCTCCGAATCAGCGGGCTCTGGATCGTTGTCCAGCGACGCTTGCACCTCGTAAATGGTTGCCGCGTCGAGGCCGCTCAGAGTGAACTCGGCGCTTCCATTTGCGGCGATTACGTCAGCCGCATTAGTCCAGCTGCTCGTCGTCTTTTCCCGATAGCGCAGATGCACCGTGTGGCTGGAAGTATCTATGCCAGAGACAGTGAGGCTGACTGTCGCCTTGGCTGACACTCGCGTCCTGTCGTTGAAAGTGATTCCTGCGACTGCGGGCAGTGTGTAAAACTCTTCTGCGTCCGATGCCTGCGGTGCCGAGTCATCATCGAGCCATGCCAGCACCTCGTACGTGGTTCCTGCCTTTAGGCTGCCAAGTACAAACTCTGCGCTGTCATTCGAGCTGGTCTGATCAGTTGCGTCTGTCCAGGCTGAGGTAGTCTTCTCCCGGTATCGCAGATGCACCGTGTGACCGGTGTCCTTCCCATTGTCGATATTCACGGTCAGCGTGGCGCTAGTCTGGGTCCTTTCCTTGACGGTGATGCTTCCGACGTTCGGGTCAGCGACCGGAGTTCCACTTCCGGTCGCCCACGCGAAGCTATCGCTGGTTACGCCGTTATCCGCCCGCACCCGCACATCGTAAGTCGTTCCATTCGTAAGATGCGTGATTTCGCGCGTCAAGCCGCTGACATCAGCCTTCGAAACCCCCGTCTGAGCGTCCCAGGCAGTGACGGTATTAGCCTTCCACTCCAGTTTGTAGCCGTTCACGGTAACGCCATCCTGCGGTGCTGGCGCTTCCCAGGTCAGTGTGAGCTTCGCGTTGCCTTCGGCGACACCCAGGTTTCTTGGTGCACCCGGTAAGCCCATAGGCGTCCCGTAAGCCTCGTTAGATGACGTTCCACCAAAGGCGTCGTACGATTCGTTCTTTGCGATCACCCATATCACGTATTCTTTGCCGTTGGTCAGACCGGTAATCGTGTAATCGGTTACGTCTGCGCCAACATCGTGGAGGACTACAGTTGATGTGGGTGGAGGAGTCGTATCGTAGTCCGTATATTCGTCATAGTCCTGGCGCTTCACCGTGTAGCCTGTGAGAGGGGCCGGGGCTTCGGCTGGCGCGCTCCATTCGACCGTGAGCTGACTGTCGCCTTCCTCCACGCTGTCGATTGTCGGCTGGCCCGGCAGCGTGACGAAATACACGGAGTGCGACTTGCCGGGACTATATTCTGCCTCGACGGACGCCTCGACTTCATACCTGGTTCCGGCGGACAAGCTGCTAAGCCCGAACTTGGCCGTACTCCCTTTAGTGGACATCGAATCCTGGTCGATCCAGAAACCCTTATCCTCCTCTTCCGCCCCTTCCGGGCTGGTACGCATGCGCATGTACACGATCTTGTCGTCTTCACTTGCGTCCCGTATTTTGGCCGTCGCGGCTGCACTGTTCTGAGTGAGGTTGCTGATGTCTATGCCGGAAATGCCTGTGTCCTCCCCAAGCGTGGTACCAGAAATGCCAACGTTGCCTGCGCTCAGTGCATCATCTACCGAAAGGGTGAAGTGGTATCGAGTTCCGGGCTCCAGACCGGTCAGCCTGATGACCGCCCTCCTGGAACTGCCATTCATATAGTGGAAATAGGCAGTTAAGATTCCGCTGTTACCTCCTCCATCTTCGTTACATTTGTAGTACAGGCATCTGCCCGAGTTCTCAGGAGCATATGCATTGTTGGCAGACACTACGATCGTAAGTTCGTTCACATCGACGTGACTTACAAAGTACAGTCCGAACCATGAAGGCTTGAGTCCTACCGAGTTGTCCGCCATATCGCCGGCGTCCGTACACCCTGCTTTGGTCATGAAAGTTGTCGAGCCTTCTCCCCTCCTTAACCACGAGCCGCCACTATGTATTTCGTACAGCGTAACCTTTAGGGTGTACTCGCTGTCCGGGATCATTTTCTTCAGCGCTACACCATTTGCGGTGATTGTGCCATTGCTGAGGGTAGCTTCAAAAATATTGTTCGGTGTGTAATTCACCCCAGATCCAACCGCAGTCTTGCTGTCCCCGTATGAGTCTAGCGGCGTGCTCCAATTGATGCCTACAACCCAGTTGCTGTCGTTTATTGTCGAAGGCAGGTTGGATATCGTGAACTGTGCTTTGGCTGTCTCATAATTCACTGTCGTGCCAGCCATGGGCACGGTTATGTCGAATGTGGGACCGTCGGCAGACACCGTTCGCTGCATAAGGACGGCGACCGCAAGCCCAGCAAACAGGACGGCAACAGACCACATCACCCAAGTGGTTCGATGCCTGATGCGGCCTTTTGCCCTTCTCGTGAGGAACGAGAATCGGCAGGGGAATTTTATACTCTGCACAGGTTTTTTCCAGAATAGTCGTTTTGTCCCTTTGACAATAATTTTGCGATTAGTTTCGCTTCAAGGCGTTTCTGGTGTCATTTTCAATTCACCTGAGTGGTATCTCGTGCCCTGCACTAGGCGTCCCTACACCAGACAACCTTCAGACTGCTTCCCGTGCCATAGAGAGCGGCATTTCGGCATCTTCTCAATAGGCATTGAGATTTGACAGTGCCGTATGGCACTGTTCGGGGTATAATGCGCCTGACCACCAACACAGCAGAGGTGCAACGATATGACGACTCAGAATCGAGCGAGCGACATTGACCCTAAAATGCTAAACGCCGTAAAGTGGCGCTGCATCGGTCCGCCACGAGGTGGACGGGTGGTCGCTGTGGCAGGCGACCCCTCTGACGCTGGCACTTTCTACTTCGGCGCATGCGCCGGCGGCGTCTGGAAGACTGAGGACGGCGGCACTTACTGGGAGAACGTGTCTGACGGCTACTTCAACACCGCCTCAGTCGGCGCGATTGCCGTCTCGGACTCCGAGCCAAGCGTGGTGTATGCAGGCATGGGCGAGGCGTGCATCCGCCTCGACGTAACGCACGGCGACGGCGTGTACAGGTCGAATGACGGCGGACATTCCTGGGTGCATCTAGGACTGGAGGACACGCGCCACATCTCGCGGGTCCGCATCCATCCCACCAACCCGGACATCGTCTTCGTCGCCGCGCTCGGCCACGCATTTGGCCCCAACGAGCAGCGTGGCATCTTCCGCTCCACCGACGGCGGCAAGAACTGGGAGAATGTGCTTTACCAGAGTGAGAACGCGGGCGCCGGCGACCTTAGCATCGATCCCGGCAACCCGAACCTGCTGTTCGCAGGCATCTGGCAGGTACGTCGCAACTTCTGGAACCTCACCAGCGGCGGGCCAGATAGCGGCCTCTGGCGCAGCAAGGATGGCGGCGACACCTGGGAGGACGTCTCCAGCAACCCGGGACTGCCGGACTTGCCTTTCGGCAGGATTGGCGTTGCAATCTCACCTGCGAAGGCAGGGCGCATCTACGCCACTGTGGAGGCGGGTGAGCCGGGCGTGTACCGGTCCGACGACTACGGCGACACCTGGGAGCTCGTCTCCGACAACCGCGACCTGCAGGGACGACCCTGGTACTACCAGCACATCTTCGCCGATCCGCAGGACGCCGACACCGCGTGGGTGCTGAACTACGGCGCGTGGAAGTCGGTTGACGGCGGCAGGACCTGGACAGAGGTGAACACGCCCCACGGCGACAACCACGACCTGTGGATAGACCCGCGCAACCCGCGTAGGATGATCGAGGGTAATGACGGCGGCGCGTGCGTAAGCTACAACGGCGGCGAGACCTTCTCCACTATCTACAATCAGTTGACCTCGCAGTTCTATCACCTCACGACCGACACGCAGTTCCCCTACCGCGTCTATGGCACACAGCAGGACAACAGCGCCATCAGCGTGCCCTCCCGTTCGCATAAGGGCGCGATCCCCTGGGGCGACTGTTACACGACCGGCAGCTCCGAGAGCGGCTACATCGTCGTTGACCCGACGAACCCGAACATCGTCATATCCGGCGCAATCGGCTCGTCACCCGGCGGCGGCGGTAACATGCTGCGCTACGACCACTCCACCGGGCAGGTGCGCATCATCACGGTCTGGCCCGAGATGAACACCGAATTCGGCCCCGTTGATGCACGCTACCGCTTCCAGTGGACTTATCCGATACAGTTCTCGCCGCACGACCCCGGCGTGCTGTACGCGGCAGGCAATGTCGTGTTCAAGTCAACAGATCAGGGCGAAAGCTGGGGTCCCATCAGCCCTGACCTAACTCGCAACGACCCTGAAAAGCTCCAGCCATCTGGTGGCGACATCACCGGTGACGCATCCGGCGCGGAGACCTACTGCACCGTATTCTCATTCCTCGAATCACCACACGAGAAGGGCGTATTCTGGGCAGGCTCGGACGACGGCCTCGTCCACATCTCGCGCGACGGCGGCGCGAATTGGGCAAATATAACGCCGCCGGACCTCGAAGAATGGACGCGCGTCGATATGATCGAGGTCTCGCCGCACGATCCCGCTACAGCGTACCTGTCCGGCACGCGCTACAAGTTCGACGACAACAGGCCCTTCCTGTTCAAGACATCCGACTACGGCGCGACATGGCAGTCCATCACCGGGAATCTTCCCGCAGACGACTTCACGCGGTGTATTCGCGAGGACACTGAGCGTCAGGGGCTTCTGTACGTGGGCACCGAGACAGGCATCTACGTCTCGTTCGACGACGGGGGCACTTGGCACTCCCTGCGCGGCAACCTTCCGGTCGTGCCGGTGTACGACCTCGCCATCAAGGACGACGACCTGGTAGCGGCGACTCATGGCCGCTCATTCTGGATAATGGACGGCATCAGCCAGCTCAGGCAGGTTTCCGGCGACTTCGCAGGCGAGAAGATCCATCTGGTCAAGCCGTCCACCAAGATTCGCCTCGCCGCCCCCTTCCGCGGGCGCAACGGCAGCCCGGCCAAGAGCTACCAACTCGCACTTGGCGCGGCGGTCGCATTTATTGACACCAAGGGGGAATACGGCGAAGCGAAGCGCAAGATGCTCGACGCCGGCGAGAACGAGCCCGCCGGAGTGCGCGTCTGGTACTGGCTGAAGGACGAGCCTGAAGATGAGGTCACTCTCACCTTCCTCGATGCCGACGGCGACAAGATCAAGTCCTACTCCAGCAAGAAAGCGGATGAAGATGACGACTCCGGCGATCCACGCATTCCGGCGGAAGCAGGCATGAACCTCTTCGACTGGGACATGCGCTATCCCGGAGCTCACACTGTCCCCGGCGACAAGACGACCGAGGGCGTGGGGCGCGGGCCACTTGCACCGCCAGGCTCTTATCAGGTAAGGCTCACCGTCGGCGAGCAATCGCAGGCTCAGTCCTTCGAGATGGTCAAAGACCCGCGAGTGGACGCGACGCAGGAGGACTTCGATGCCCAGTTTGCCCTGATGCTGCAGATCCGGGACAAGCTCTCCGAGACGCACGACAACATCAACAAAATTCGCAGCACGCGCTCGCAAGTAAGCGAGTGGGCGAGGCGTGCCGAGGGAACCGCAGCGCAGGATGCCGTTTCTGATGCGGCCGACGGACTGAAAGCAAAGCTGGACGAAATCGAAGGCACGCTAATACAGACCGAGTACAAGGGCGCGCGTGACAGGCTGCACATGCCCATCAGACTCAACGCCAAGCTGGCGGGGCTGATGCCTGTCGTATCCGTGGGCGACTATCGCCCGCCGCAGCAGGCATACGCTGTACTCGATCACTTCACCGAACTGCTGGATACGCAGTTCACCGCGCTCGAAAGCGTCCTCGACGAAGACCTCGACGAGTTCCAGAATCTTCTGGCCGAACTGGAGATACCCGCAATCGTTCCGAGAGCGGAATCTTAAGTCTGGACGCAGGTGGGCGCTTACCGCAGCTCAAGCCGCAGGGTGCCCACCTGCCTGCCGCCCAGATCGAATGGCTCACTTTCGACCGCGTCCGTAAATCCGGCGGACTCGAACAAAGCGCGCTTCTCGTCATCCTCCACTGAGACTTCCGCATACAGGGGAGCGGCCTTCCTGTCCGCACCCCATTCGACCGCCGCCTGAATCAGTGCATGCCATGATTGTTGGTGGTTCCTGTGCGTGAAGCCGTCCACACGGCATCCATTGCCGTCCTCATCCAGCCGCGCCGTTGACAGCCCCACGACATGCCCTGCATCCGTGCTCGCGCAGAACCACGCGCCTCGCCCATCGCCCGCCATCGCCGCGTATCTGCGATAGAGCCCCAGGCACGAGTCCTGGACCGCGTACCGCGTGGACATCATTCCGGTGTTGAGGTCCAGCGCGTGCCAGTCGTGCGGCGACACCAGCAGCGGTATCATCGGCGCGCGATCGGCTGGCGATGGCATCCTGACATTTACGACCTTGCCGCGAATCGCCCGAAAGTAGTCTACGAAGAATTCCTCCGGAGATTCGCCGTTTGACACGTTGACCATCAGGTTCGCGCCCGCCAGCTTTCGCCATCCAAGCCGGTGGTAGATGCGCGCCGCGGTGGGATTCACGGTGCCAAGAAAGAGCGCCTGACCACCGCGCTCCCTGAAGTCGTCCAGCGCCTGCTGTGTGAGCGCGGTAGCGATGCCGGTGCGCCGCGCCGCCGGGCTCGTGCCGACTTCTCCCAATCCTCCCAAACTCGGCATTGTGTCAGATGACGCCACTAAACACGCTCCCGCCAGTTCTCCATCAATTCTGCGCGTGTACACCGTAATCCGTGCGTCCGGCGACTCATGCCCGAGCAACGCCTCCCGTGTAAGATCAATGCCCTCAACAAAAATGGGAGCCCAGAAGTCCATCAACTCATCCACAAGACCGGGATTTAACGGCGCTTCATATCTCATCATGACACCTCTGAAAGATAATCCCTGTGAACAACTGCAAGGGTTCGCGGTCGAATTGATAGCTCAGCAAGATTCCTGTACGATTTCGCCACGACCACATAGTCCCGCCGCGAAATCGACCGTCAACTTGCATGTTAGGAGTATTACAGCCTTATGACCAGAGACGCACTATCCACGCTGGCTCCAATCGCAGGCTGGGACAGTCAGCGCGCAGGGGAGGTCGAATTCACCGCTGACACTGATCCCATTCTGCCCACGCCTTTCCGAATTGCGGAAACTACGTCTGCCAGCCTTGGCGCAGTCGGCCTTGCAGTCTCCGACCTCTGGAAACTGCGCACCGGCCGAAAGCAGCAGGTCAGTATAGATGTGCGCCGCGCAACCGCCTCCCTCCGCAGCAGCAAGTACATGATGATGGATGGCAAGTCCATCGCTGCCGAGCGCCACCCGCTGATGGGCGTCTATCCGGCAAAGAACGGACGATGGAGCTACCTGCATTGCAACTTCCCCAATCACCGCAAAGTCGCGCTGTCCGTGCTTGGCGTCGAGGAAGAAGACAACGACGCAGTGCGAAAAGCCGTCTCGAAGTGGGACGCGCTGGAACTGGAAGAAGCCATTATTGCGGCAGGTGGAGCCGGCGGCATGGTTCGCTCGATGGACGAATGGGCGAAACATCCGCACTCGGCCGCAGTTGCAACCCTGCCCATTCTGGAGATAACCAAGATAGCGGACAGCCCGGCGGAAGCTCTGCCAGAGGGAAACAGACCACTGTCCGGTATCCGCGTGCTCGACCTTACTCGCGTGCTGGCAGGTCCGACCTGCGCCCGCACATTGGCTGAACATGGTGCCGATGTCCTGAAGATTACCGCTCCCCACCTCGCCAGCATCGGCTCACAGGAGTTCGACACGGGGCACGGCAAGCTCTCCGCTCACCTCGACCTGCGCGAGAGTGACGACCTCAATACGCTTAAAGACCTCATCCGGCAAGCTGATGTATTCTCGCAGGGATACCGTCCCGGAACTCTCGCGCGGCGCGGCTTGTCCCCTGAGGAGCTTGCGGAACTGCGGCCCGGCATCGTCTATGTCTCCTTGTCCGCATTCGGTCGAGTCGGTCCGTGGGCCGGCCGTCGCGGTTTTGACACGGTTGTGCAGACTGTCAGTGGCATCACCGCGCGGCAGGGCGAGCTATTCCCTGGCGCGGAGCCGGGTCCCCAGTTTTATCCAGTCTCCGCGATCGACTACATCACCGGCTACCTCATGGCATTCGGCGCGCTGCTGGCACTGGCACGTCGGACAACGGAGGGCGGCAGCTGGCTCGTTTCCATATCCCTGGCGCAGATCGGGCGCTGGCTTGTGGAGCGAGGTCAGGTGCCGGAAGATGAGCTGCGCGATGTGGCGGAGGACTTCACTGCCGAGGAGATTGCAAGCTGGTCAACATTCAGCGACCTGTCCATCGGACGAGTGAGCCATCTTGCCCCCGCGCTGCAACTGTCGGAGACGCAGCCGTACTGGGAACGCCCTGCCGTACCGCTCGGCTACCATAAACCCGTCTGGCCTGCACGCTCAAGAAGCGAAGGATAGTCGTTCGACGCGCGGTTGACCTCGCTGGACACTTGGTAGTAGGACATGTCCTGCCATTCCCGCGGTTGAATAATGGCTCGCAGGTCAGCAGGGTCTTCGCCCGGGCTGAGCCAATGCTCATAGCTTTCCGGCGGCAGGATGACGGGCATTCGGTGGTGTACGCCGGACACCAGTTCATTTGCGTCGCAAGTGATGATCGCGCAGGAGTCTATGTTGCCGTCGGACGTGGACTCGCTCGACCAGATTCCGGCGAACGCTATGGGCGCGCCGTCCTCGCGGTGGAACCAGACCGGCGTTCTGTTGCCTGATTCGTCTCTTATCCACTCGTAGAAGCCGTCCGCCGGAACAAGGCAGCGGCGCTCTCTGAACGCCCGTCGAAATGACGGCAACCTGTGCACGGTTTCCCCTCGCGCATTGAACAGCGGCCGGCTTGCCCTCGTCTGGTTCTTGCCCTGCACGCCCTTCATGCCCCAGCGTAAAAGGCTGGCAGTATTCCCTGAGTCTGTCCGTTCTCCTAGCGACTGCTGCACGGTCAACACGGGCACAGTGGGCGGGATATTCCAGCGCGGCTGGTAGATGTCCTGCATTATTGACGGGTCGAAGTTGAACTGCTCGGCAAGCGCGTCCAACTCCGCGAACAGACCGAATCTACCGCACATATTTCTCTCCCTGGTCACGGTTTTCATCATTCTATCCGTCTTGGAAACCTTGTTGACAGGAGTTTTCAGTGCGACTTTGCCGGAAGCGCACATCAATGCCAGTCGTGAGAGCGCGGCATACGCACACCGGAGCGCAGCGCCTGCACTTCTGACACGATAGTGTTGGATGTGCCATCCCAGCGCGAGATTTCGCCCGCAATCAATATCACATGGTTGCCGAGTTCCCTGCGGTAGCGCTTGTACACATCCGGCCACAGTATGACCTGCGCATCTCCGGTCTCGTCCTCGATGGTGACAAATATCGTGCCGTCCTTGCCCTTCGGATGCTGCCTCGCCACAGGCCAGCCCGCAACCAGCACGGGTGCGCCGTCATCCAGTCTCTCCACCTCGGCGCAGGTCTGCACACCTCGCGTAAGTGTGGGTCGCACGAACTCCATCAGGTGCCCGCGCGGGTATATCCCCATCACTGCATACTCGGATGCCATCTTTTCAGCGTCCGTGAAGTCCATAAGTCTCGGTACGCTGTCATCCATAGAAGCGGGCAGCACAGCCTGGCCGTTCCTGCCCGGACGCGGGTACAGGCCCGCCTCCCATAACGCCTGCTTGCGGTTGGGAGTTACGCCATCGAATGCACCCGCCATCACCAGAGACTCCACAGCCTGCGGCTTCAGTCCCGTACGCCTCACGAGATCGCCCGTGCCGGTGTACGCGCCGCCGCGCTGCCTCTCCCGCACGACCAGATCGGAGCCTGATTCCCCCACATCCTTGATAAATCGCAACCCTAATCGCACAGACTTGCCCCACGGAGCGCACTTCACCTCAGAAAGGTTGACGCACGGGTTCAGGAACGGCACGCCAAAACGCCGCGCGTCCTGCTTCAGCGTCTCCATTGGGTAGAAGCCCATCGGCTGGTTGTTCATGAGCGCGACGAAGAACTCGGTCGGATGATAGCGCTTGAGCCACGCCGCCTGGTACGCGGTTATGCAGAACGCGTGCGAGTGCGATTCCGGGAACATATAGTGCCCGTTCACCTTGCCGAATATCTTCTTTGCGGTCTCCTCCGGGACCTCGTTCTTCAGCGCGCCCTCCAGAAAGCGCTCCCAGTGCGCCGCTATCAGGTGCTCGTTGTTGGGTCTGGCAAAGGCGCGGCGCACCTCGTCCGCCTGCGCCGCAGTCATGCCGCCCACATCCATCAGAAGCTGCACCACCTGCTCCTGCCACACGATGATGCCGCATCCGCGTTCCAGCGCGCGCTCCTCCAGCTTGTGGTCATAGTTCCACTCAACACCATGCCGGTAGCGGTCTATGAACTGCGAGACCGCGCTGCCCTGCATGCCCACACCGGGCCGTATGAGCGCCACCTGGTACGCCAGATCGCGCAGGTTCCTCGATCGCAGGCGCTGGGCTACCTTTAGCTGCGCGGGCGATTGCAGCAGGAACACGCCCTTCGAGTTGCCCTCGTTTATCATGTCGTACACTGCGATGTCCTTGGGGCTTAACCTGCTCATGTCGGGACGCTCACCGGTGCGCCGCTCGATCAGGTCAAGCGCCTCCTCTATCTGATCGAGTACCGGCAGCGACAGGATGTCTATCTTGGCAAATCCGGCGTCCTGCACGCTATCCTTGTTCCAGTCCATGATGTAGCGCCCATCCATTGCTCCCGCCCTCACCGGCGCAAGTTCGGGAATGGGCGAACTGCTCAGTATCATTCCGCCCACATGCTGCCCCAGCGACTTGGGCGCGCCCATCAGTTGCGGCGCAAGCTCGATCAGCGTCCGCCAGCCCGGCGCGTCAGCCTTGTCGCTGAAGTCTGACGACTGGTGCATATCCTCCCCCACAAGCGTGGCGTCCCCTGACATTCCCTGCTTCGACAGAAGTTTCAGCTGCTCGCGTGGCAGTCCAAGTGCCTTCCCAAGGTCCTGGATGACGCCCTTCAGTCTGTAAGTGCTGATAGCTCCCGCCAGCACCGCATGATCAGGGCCAAAATGCCGGTGTACGCGCTCGATTAGCGCGTCCCTGATGCCTCTCGGGAAGTCCAGGTCTATATCGGGAAGCGTTCCGACATCCTCGGAGATAAACCGCTCCAGGCTCAGGTCCCACATGAGTGGGTCGATGTGGCTGATGCCAATGAGGTAGCCCACCAGCAGCGCGACGGATGAGCCGCGCCCTCTGCCCGGCGGCCTGCTCTCCAGCGGCGCTTCGGGACTTACCAGCCCGCGCTCCAGCATAATCTCCCACGCCATCCGCGCTATATCGCGGTACAGCAGCAGAAAGCCCGCCATGCCGTGCATTTCGATCAACCTGAACTCTTCGCGCAGGCGCTGCTCAACTTTTTCCGTCACTCCTCCGTAACGCCGCACTGCGGCTTCGTAGCACAGCCTTTCAAGGTAGCTCTGCGCTGTGTAGCCCTCCGGCACATCCGCGTCCGGCAGGCGATATCCCAGGTCTGTATCGAGATTGAAGTCACAGCTCTCCGCAATCTTCAGCGTGTTCTCCAACGCCTCCGGGCAGTGCCGAAACAGGCGACGCATCTGCTCTTCCGACTTCAGGTAAAACTGATCGTTGGGCCTGATATGCCGCAGCGCGCGGTCTATAGTGACATTGTGCGCAGCTGCGACCAGGGCATGCTGCAGCCTGTGCCGCTCCGGGCTGTGGTACAGCGCGTCGTTGGTCGCTACCACGGAAACACCCACTTCTCTCGCCAGGACGAACAGTTGACGGTTGCGCCTGGTGTCTCCATGCAGAAAGTTCTGCTGGAGTTCCAGGTACACGCTGTCCGAGCCGAACCAGTCCGCATATTGACGCAACAGGTCCAGCGCTTCCGACTGCCGACCTTGCTGCACAAGCATGGACGGAAGGTTATCTCGTCCACCGGTAAGCAGCACGGTTCCATCCGCATGCGCGGGCAGGTACGCAGAGTCCAGTCGCGGTTCGCGTCGGTCATGCCCGTTCGCCAGGGTGAGCAGCCGCGATATATTGCCGTATCCCTCGCGCGTCCTCGCGAGCATCGTCAGGCGGGTGCCGTCCGTCAGCGTGAGTTCGCATCCGCTGACAGGCTTTATTCCCAGGCTGTTGGCGAGGCGGGCGAACTCCAGCGCGCCACACAGGTTGGTGTCAGTCAGCGCGAGCGCGGGGTAGCCGTACTCCGACGCCTGTGAGAGCAGCTCATGAACATGGGATGCGCCCTGTCCAAACGAGTAGAAGCTTTTGCAGTGAAGTTCTGCGTATCCTGCAGGCATGGTGCGACCTAATTTCTATCTAGCAGGGGCCTACGCTGCGGAGAGCGGCTGCCTGTACCAACAGCCGTCTCGCTCATCCCTGAACAGCACCAGCCTCTGCCCTCCGACATCCACAATGCTGAAGTAGCTGCGCGTCACCGGCTCAGGCAGCCACCACAGGTCGAACTCCCAGCGGTCATCTATGCCATATATCTGCTGCCAGCCTTTCTTCAACCGGACCGCCAGGGGACGATGTGCATCGCTCTCTTGAACCGCTACCGGATGCGGCGAATGGAGAGACGTAAGAGTCTCATAGTGCGCCGGGTCCACAGGGACCTTCAGCGCGCGCATCTCAGGCACAGGATGCCACGGCGCGACTTCCACGACACGGTGAAGCGCGGGAGTGCTCCGCATACGCTCCCGGAGTTTCCTGTCTATATCCGTTATCCGGCCGCGCCGCCTGTCTCTCGCCTCCTCCAGCAGTCCAAGCTGCCTGCCGGACTCCGCCCTGATGTCTCCCACCGTCAGAGTCAGGTCTTCCAGGGGAGCATCCGGTGGCTGCGCTTCAATACGGTCCCTGACCAGCCGCGACGCGCTCTGCCATTCGCCCACAGGCTCCTTGAAGCGGATGACCAGCGTCCAGGGAGCGCTGCCCATCACTGACGAGGCAAGGATGATTGAACCCGCAAGCCTGCGTCGAAGGTGCGGCCCGGAGTATGCTCGTTCCAGCAGTATGTCCACCGTAGCAAGCAGCAACTCTACGGAAGTCGATGCGAACGGCAGCGAGGCATACTCCGCTACCGATGCCGCTTGCTTGAGTGAAACCACCGGTCGCGTATCTATGCCGTTGCACAGTTCCCAGGCGAGATTACCCTCTACCCCAAAGCGATCGATTAGCATGTCACGCGACAGAGATGCCACCTGCCCCATCGTGTGTACGCCGAAGCCGTGCAGGGATCTTTTCAGTTCGTCCGAAAGAGGCAGAAGCGCGATCGACAGAGGAGCGAGGAGTTCGGCTACATCAGCAGAACACACCGAAATCCCCAGCGAGTTGGCGGTGCGCGCTGCGATATACGATGTGAACTTCGAATCGCCGATGCCGACACGAGCAGCCAAGCTAGAAGGAACGGCGTCCATAAGCGCAGACGCCACCGCCTTCTCACCGCCGTACAGAAACTCCAGCCCGTCAACGCGCACGTAGGCAATGCCAAGCTCGGCCGGCTCCACGCGGTCGCTGACCTGAAGCAGCGCTTCTATCACATCCTCGAACACGCGCCGGTAGTACGGCTCGTCCGCATCGAGTATAATGAGACCGTTGTGGCTGGACATGGCCTGTTCCAGAGTCATTCCTGCCCTTGCGGAGGCCCCTGCGGAGCTATCAACTACCAGGGGCTTCCCACTTGCCCTATCCACTACGGCTATCGGGCTGTCTTTCAGATGTTCGTGTCTTCGCAGTTCTGCCTTGGCTCTCAGATGTGTGATGAGCACGCAGGCAATCCTCATATCGCCCCCGTTCTACTTGCTGTGCGCCATTGAGTGATGTGACATGAATCCTAGCGAACGCATGTACGCTTTGTCAACATGTAAAGTCCCATATTCAGATCGTTAACTGCTTCTCCCGGGGAAACGGACGAGACGAGGTGAACACGGGAGTTGCGCTTCTCCGCACAGACAAGACTTGTCATCCTCTGCATCTCGGTGTATTTTATGTGTATGGTACGCACAAACGTGGACATTGACGATAACGCTTGCGCCGAAGTGATGCGGCGCTATAGCTTCAAGACGAAACGCGAAGCGATTAACTTCGCGCTCAGAACGCTGGCAGCCGAACCGCTGTCCGTCGATGATGCTCGCGCGCTTCGAGGTATCGGCTGGGAAGGCGATCTTAGCGTCTTGCGTTCCGACCGTTTGCCGTGATACTCATAGATACCTCAGCCTGGGTGGAGTTCCTTCGGAACACGGGCTCTCCGATCTGCAATCTCGTTGATGAACTATTAGCGCGTGAGATTGCGATCTGCGACGCGGTGCGGATGGAAGTCCTCGCAGGCGCGCGTGACGAAACGCACCTGCAAAGCCTCAGGGGGCTGCTGGCACGCGCAACTGAGATACAGATACAAACGACGGACTACGACGATGCAGCCGCCCTATATCGACGCTGTCGAATGCGAGGAGAGACAGTCCGCAAGTTGATTGACTGCCTCATCGCAGCAGCAGCAATACGCGCAGGCACACCGATTCTTCACAGCGATGCCGACTTCGATGTGATCGCGCGCCATACGGAGTTGAAACTCTACGAGCAGAAGCAGGATAAGGAAACAGCATGAACTACGTCAGGCTTGGTCGCAGCGGTCTGAAAGTATCCCCCGTCTGCGTGGGCACGAATATGTTCGGCGCGGGCTACGTGGACGATGACCGCGCAGTATCGGTCATAGACGCTGCATTCGACGCTGGCATCAACTTCATCGACACCGCCGACGCCTACAACGCCGGCCATTCTGAGGTCGTAGTCGGGAAAGCGGTGAGGAGTCATCGCCACGATTTCGTCGTTGCCACAAAGGGATTCATCGCCACCGGGCCCGGCCCCAACGACATCGGCCTCTCGCGTAAGCATCTAATAGACGCCGTGGAAGCCAGCCTGAGCCGGCTGGACACGGACTACATAGACCTGTACCAGGTGCATTACTTCGACCCGGACACCCCTCTTGAAGAGACGATCAAGACGCTGGACGACCTGGTGCGGCAGGGCAAGCTTCGCTATATCGGCTGCTCCAACTTCGCGGCGTGGCAGCTCATGAGGGCGCTGTGGGTCAGCGACAGGGACGGATTCGAGCGATTCGAATCGGTGCAGCCGGAATACAATCTCGGTAAACGCGACATCGAAGGTGAGCTGTTCAACGCCTGCTCCAACCAGGATGTGGGTATCATCCCCTACCAGATATTCATGGGTGGAGTGCTGACTGGGCGGTATAGCCCGGAGTCGCCTCCCCCGTCCGACAGCCACATGGCATCGCGCCACGCCCAGCGCGCCAAGGACACCTACTGGACCGATCACACTTTCAAGATGGTGGAGACGCTGAAGAAGACGGCCGCCGAGCTGGAAACCAGCGTGCCCCAACTTCTGATCGCCTGGACACTCTCGAAGCCGCAGATAACTTCCGTCATTGTCGGCGCATCAAGGCCTGAGCAAGCGCAAAGCAACGCGGAGGCAACGACCATCGAACTGCCTGAGGAGATAGTGGCGCGGCTCGATTCTCTCTAGAACTCAGAGCTTCGCAACTCACATATATGGAAAATCTCCGACGGCCTCGAAACATCTTCTACGGTTGGTGGCTGGTTGGCATCTCCAGCTTCATGCTGATGTTGATGTCAACCACGGTGTTCCAGGGCGTAGGCACCTTCTTCGTCGCTCTGGAACGCACCTTCGGCTGGAATCGCACCACACTGTCCGGCGCGTTCGCGCTTTCGCGTGCAGAGGGCGCGTTGCTGGGACCGCTTGAGGGCTTGCTCGTTGACAAGCTCGGCACCCGCAGGATGGTCATAGTCGGCTACTTGGTGATGGGGCTTGGGTTCATCTTCTACTCGCAAATCCAGACCGTCTGGCACTTCTATGTGGCATATCTTGCCATATCGCTCGGCTCAGGCGTGGGCGGCTGGATAGCCTTCGTTACGCTGATTAACAACTGGTTCTCACGACGCCGCGCGCTCGCCATGTCCGTTGCCGTATCCGGCATTCAGCTGGGCGGATTCCTCGTCCCGATGCTGGCTTGGGGCATCGAAAACCACGACTTTCGCATGACCTCACTTGGCATCGGCGTAGTCTTGATAGTAGTGGCGGTACCGGCATCGAGCTTCGTGCGAAATCGCCCTGAAGACATCGGCTCGCTGCCGGACGGCGAGCCGCTCAGACGCGCAGTCACCGCAACGGGCGACTCCACTCAGTCCGAAGCCACCGACGAGACCGAAATGACACCGAGGGAGGCACTGAAGACGCTGGCGTTCTGGGTGATTGCCGTTGCGCGCCTGACATCCGTGGTGTCCATCGTTACCCTGTCGGTGCACCTCGTTCCGAAACTCACGGACTCGGGCATCTCTCTTATCACAGCGAACTTCGTCGTCACGCTCTACACATTCGTCGCCTTCATCAGCGGCTTCATAGCAGGGTATCTGGCAGACCGCTCATCGAAGACCATGGTCCTGTTCGTGTGCATGCTTATGCAAGCCCTGGCGATGGCTATCCTGACAGTAACGGACGGCTTGCCTATGGCAGTGGTGTTCGCCGTGTTGTGGGGCGCGGGATTCGGCGGACGCGTACCTCTGCTGACGGCGATAGTCGGCGACTTCTTCGGCAGGGAGAACTTCGGCTCCATTCTGGGCATGAACATGGTCCCGTCCAACATAGCGATGATATTCGCGCCGCTATTCGCCGGATTCATGTTCGACTTGAGGCAGAGCTACTTCATCCCATTCGCCACATTCACGGTGATGGGATTCATAGGCGCCTTCGTCATCCTGCTGGCAAGGACACCGAGTGCGCCTCAACAAAAGGCATAGACATTCTGCCGTAATACTACCTTCAGGCTCCAAGGAAAATAGACAGCCTGCAACCGTCACAGCTGGCGAAGACGTGGGTCCACCTTGTCCCGTATCCAGTCTCCAAGCAGCGTAAAAGCAATCACCGTCAGCGCAATCGCAAGCCCTGGTATAAGCGTTACCCACCACGCTGTCGTGATGTAAAGCCGACCCGCCGCGGCCATAGAACCCCAAGCGGGCGTAGGTGGCGGAATACCCGCGCCTAGGAAACTCAGCGACGCCTCTGCAAGTATCACCGACCCTACTTGGAACGTCGCGACAACGACCACGGTGTTCATCACGCCTGGGAATATGTGCTTGTAAAGAATGCGTGAAGTCGATGCCCCGGCGACTCTCGCCAACTTCACATAGTCCGTCTCCTTCAGCACAAGGGCTTCTCCTCGCACCTGTCGGGAGAAACTGCCCCAGATCAGGAACGCAAGCAGCCCCATCAGCAACTGAATGCTCGCGCCCCAGATTATCGCCAACGCAAGCGCGATCAGGATTAGCGGTAGTGAGAACTTGATGTCCACAATTCGCATCAGTACCTCGTCAACCCAGCCGCCGAAATACCCGGACACCAGCCCTATCAGAGTACCGATCCCGCCGCCGATGACCAGCACTATCGCAGCCACCAGCATAGATATGCGCGCGCCGTATATCAGGCGGCTCAGTGTGTCTCTACCCAGATGATCGGTGCCGAGAATGTGTTCCGCCGTACCTCCGAAGAACATCGGCGGGATGTGCCTGTCATCAAGTGAGCCGTCCTGCGACGGATCGTACGGAGCGACCCACGGCGCCCCCACTGCAGCAATGAAGAGCGCAGAAAGAATGATGATCGACGAGATAGGCCAGCGCTGCAGCGTGCTGACACCGCCCTTGATTCCTATCGACCTTGAAGGCGCAAGCACGCCCGCAATTCTGGTAGCAGCCATTTATGTGTACTTGATCCTCGGGTCCAGATAGGCGTAGAGAATGTCCACGCCGAACGCACTCACTACATAGACGAGCGTAACCATCAGGATTACGCCCTGGATTACCGGATAGTCCGAATTATTCAGCGCCTGAATCGACAGTAGTCCAAGTCCGGGCCATGCGAATATCGTCTCCACAACGATTGTGCCGGTTATCAGGCCTGCCAGGGTCAACCCGGCGAATGTCAGAGGCGCTATCATCGCGTTCCGCAGGGCGTGCTTCCATATCACGCTTAACCCGGGAACACCCTTAGCCCGCGCCAGCTTCACATACTCAGTATCCAGCACTTCGAGCATTGACGATCGCACCAACCTCAGCTGCCCTCCTGCGGAACCCCAGCCCAATGTGATGGCGGGCAGAATCATGCTGTCCAGCCCGGATTTGCGCGAAGTCGGCAGCCATTCCAGGGACACCGCGAATACGAAAATCAGAACCAGCCCAATCCAGAAAGATGGCGCCGCATGCCCGATAATCGCGAACGACCTTGCAAGATAGTCCCACACGCCCCCTCTTGTAACCGCTGCAAGCACACCGAGTGGTACGCCGATGATTATGGAGAAGAAAAAAGCGAGCGCAGCCAACTGCGCGCTGTTCGGAATCCTGGACCAAATAAGTTTGCTCACCGGCACTCTCTGTAACACCGACTTGCCAAGGTCTCCCCTTACCAGTTTGCCCATGTAAATGAGATATTGCACCGTGATGGGCTTGTCGAGTCCGAACTCCCTCCCCCACGCGTCATAGTCCTCCTGCGTTGTATCGTCAGATAGCAAAATGGTTCTCGGGTCACCCTGCATGCGGGCTAAGGCGAAGACCAATACGCTGACAGTCAGGAGCGTAACAACCGCTGCCGCGAAGCGGCGGAATAGGAACTTCTGCACTCTGGCATTCCTCAGGATGGGTGGCTATCCGCTAGATCGGCTGTGGGCGTGTAGTCACCGCGCCAATTACTTCTGAATGAATGGATAGCCCGCCACTTCTACGCCTGGCAGGAGTGACGGGCGATTACTATCGATACAGCTTTCTACGGCTTCTGCACGTACTCGAATGCCGTAAGTCCGGCGCCTCCTATCGGAATGGTCCAGCCGCCGACTTTGGAAGGATTCACCGCAAATATGCCGAATGTTTCAACCACGCCAATAATCTGCTGCTGCTGATGCCACCAGTCCCACTGGCTCTCGCGCAGCTTATCTATGCACTCGGCGTCAAGACAGCCGTCTATCTCCGCGATAATCTCTAGTGGCCGTCGCACCTCGAAGCCTGGGTTGAACGCGCCTACCGGGTTACGCCGCAGCATAGCAATCTCAGGGTTAAGACCAAGTCCTGGCCCTGAACTGCGGAACCACCAGTCGCCATTCTCGCGGGCTACCACTGACGGCCTGTTCGCCGAGTAAGTGAGGATTTCTATGTTGACCTTAATGCCGACCTCCTCCATGAACTTGGCAATCGCCTCGCCCATTTCAACCTCAAGAGGATGGCAGCAGGTCGTTACTCTCATCGTTGCTTCGAAGCCGTCTGGGTGTCCGGCTTCACTGAGATACTGCTTCGACATTTCGGGATCGAAGGGCACAGCCCACTTGTCCTGGAAATACTTTTCGAAGGTTACGCCGGACATCTCCGCCGGTCCCGCCGGCCGCCCGAGTCCGCCAAGGATGTTGTTCACAATCGACTGTCGGTCAACGGACATGGACATCGCCCAGCGCACCTTGCGCGCGTTTTCCTGTTCCGTTTCGTCGTCACAGTCCCCTACCCACGGCGCATCTGGGTTGTATCCAGGCCTCGGGAATGGGTCCACGACCGTGCCGTCCAGAGTTTCCGGCATGCAGAATCTGCCCTGTGGGTACAGCCGCTGGTAGCCACCACCAGTAAGCCTTCTGATATCCAGTCCCCTCCCGGACAGTCTCTCAGATTCAGTCACAGGTACTACGGATATGTCCAGTTCACCGACGGCAAGCGCGGCAACCTTCGTCGCCTGTTCCTTAATCTCCACGCCTTTGATCGTCGCGTAGTTGGAGTCCTTTCTATGATGACCGGGTACCGCCTCGGCGACGACCTGGTCTCCGGAGTCCCACTTCACAAACTTGAACGGCCCCGTTCCGCCGGATAGGTCGAGGTGCGCCTCTTCCTTGCCTAGTTGGTCCACCCGTGTTTTGCTTACGATTCCAAAAGAGCCGCAGCCGCCCGGTCCGTTGAACTGGCTATCAATGAAGAAGATGTTCGGCTTGTCCAGGATGAACTGCACGGTGTACGGTTCGACCGCCTTCACCTCCTGCACGCGCGCCTTAGATATGAAGATGTTGGAGTGAATCGAACCGTCGGCGACCATGTCCTCGTGAGAATACTTCCAGTCCTCTGATGTCATCTCTCCCCAGCCACCGTGGAACTGCACACCTTCCTTTATCTTCCAGGTAAGCACCGTAGCCGTGTCGTCATACGACCAGGATTCGCCCAGATTCGGCACAATTACCGGGTCTGTCAGGTCCCAGCGCTTTGGTTCTTCATACACGCTGTAACGATGAGCGATGTTCTGGCTGATGCAAGATAGCAGGCTCGGCACAGTACCCGGGAACGCGATGTCCGATTCGCCTATTACTAGCGTGCCTGACGCACCTTCCTGCGAAGGCGCCGGAGCCGGCTGTGGAGCCCTGGTCGGCACTGCACCAGGCTGGATAAAGACGACGCTCGTAGGAGTAGCCTGTGGAGCCATTGCAGGCGCGGCGGGTGCGGCGGGTGCCGGTTGCGCGGGCATAGCGGGCGCTTGAGGGGCAGCAGCCTGCCCGGGAGCTGATGGCGCTTGTGGCTGCGCGGCAACTGCCTGTGGCGCAGCAGCGGGAGCCGTTGGCTGCGGGCTACTACACGCGATCAGAACAGCCGAAATGATGATTGAAGTAAGCAGCAGAAATATAGACGGTTTCGTCATCATTCCCTCCTCGGGCTATTCTGTTGTCAATCAACCCCACACACCCCACCTATGCCAAGACTATAATGTGTATCTTCTACGGACGCAACCGCCCCTTCCAGGCGGGACGATAACAACGCGTCTGTCAACAGGCACTCCCTCACCCGTCACGCACATTTGATATACTCTTGCCCACTCCAAGGGACAATATGAGACACAGGAAGGAAGTGGCGCAATGCAATATGGATTCTGCCTGCCCAACACGATGGACGGCGACGAGCTATGCAGGTTCGCAAAGAAAGCGGAAGAACTCGGCTTTGAGTCGGTCTGGATTGGCGACCATATCGTGCTGCCCACCTCGCCCACCAATCAGTACCCATATACTCCCGACGGCTCGTTCCGCCGCCCCCATGACGCGCCATTCCTCGAAACATTGACCGTTCTTGCCTATGTCGCTGCATGCACCAGCACCATCCGCATCGGCAGCACGGTCGTCATAGTGCCGTACCGCAACCCCATCCTGCAGGCGAAAATCTTCGCCTCGCTGGATGTGCTGTCCAAAGGCAGGGCAGTCTGCGGCGTCGGTGTCGGCTGGCTGGAGAAGGAGTTCGAGACGCTGGATGTTCCATACTCAGAGCGCGGCCCAATGACCAACGAGTGGCTCGAAATCTTCTCGAACCTGTGGAGCGACGAAGAGCCTGCTTACAGCGGCGATTACTACAGCTACGACGGCATCTTCTTCGAGCCGAAGCCGCTGCAGCAGCCGCGAATACCGATCTGGGTTGGCGGCCACACCCGCCGCGCGCTGCGCCGCACCGCGAAGTACGGCGACGCCTGGCACCCCTCACGCCAGTCCCCGGAGTATGTAACGCGCAACCTGCCCTACCTGTATCAGCAGGTCGAGGCAGAAGGTCGCAGCTCTGACGAGATCACCATTTCCCTCAAACGCAGCCTGCACATCTCGGACATAGGTGTGTCGGGATCAGGCAGCGGAAACGAGACAACCGGTGCAGGCATTGTCGCCAACACACAATCGGTCATTGAGGACATCAAAAAGTGCGCCGACATCGGCATCCATCAGCTCACCTACGACTTCCCAACAAACGACATCGAAGAGTGCATCCGCATACTAGAACACTTCGCGGAGAAGGTTGCGCCGGCCGCTTCATGAGCACAGAATAATCTTTGGAACTTCCTGCTCACCGAAGTGGCAAGTTACCGCATCTTTCACCATCGCATTCAGATCGGTCCAGTCGTCCCCTTGTGTGAAGATGCTGTAACCCAGCGCACGTGCGTCGTATCCGCCTTCAACCGCCTCGGTTACCTCGAAGATTATCTCACTCGGTTCGACCATTATTCCTCCCCCGGAAGGCAGACCGGCTACAAGACACCCGGTAAAGACATAGGGGCAGCCTGACGACCGCCCCATATTTACTGACTCCCATCAGAAGTGTGCAGAAAGCTACACCGCCAGCGCGCCCACCTTCTCATAAGTGCCCTGCACGATAGGCTTCGCCTCAACTTCCAGCCAGTCCTCCAGTATCTCGGTGTACAGGCCGCGGAAGTCGAAGTTGAACGCAAGGTCGCCCTCAACCAGTGTATGCGCTTCAAGCGACGGGTACTCGTTGTAGTGCCCGCCCTGCACGCCATCGCCAATCAGGAACGAAACGCCGCCGGAACCGTGGTCTGAACCGTTGCCGTTGTCCTTCACGCGCCTGCCGAATTCTGTGAAGACCAGCATCAGCACATCTTCGCTGGCGTCGTGCTGCTTAAGATCGGTGTACAGGTCGTAGATGCCGCCGGAAATGTCCGTCAACAGGCGCTCCTGCAAAGCAACTTCGTTCGTGTGCGTGTCGAAACTGCCGTGCTGGGTATAGCAGATGCGCGTTCCCACATCGGCAAGCAGTACCTGCGCCACGCCCTTCATGCTCTTGCCATAGGAGTCCGAGCCGTATTCGACATCCGACTGGTATTTCTGAGGAGCAGTCTGCAGAATGTCCGCGCCGCGCAGTGCATCTAAACCGGTCTTGCTAAGGAAGTCCATCACAGGCCCGCTGCCAATCGCCTGCGAGTACATGTTGGCGAACACTTCCAGCGCCTCTGCGCGCTGGTCCGCTCCGTCGATGTCATTCAGCAGTCCGTAACTTTCCAGATCGGTAACTGAAGCCACCGGGACTCCTGGCGATACGAGCGCACGAGGCAATCCCGCTCCGAAATTCACTGCGCCGACCACGTTCTCGCCGCTCGGATCCATCTCCCGCAGCGCCTGACCCAGCCAGCCTTGGTTCCCAACCTTCGTGGGCTCGGCGGTGTGCCAGATGTCCATCGAGCGGAAGTGCGAGCGGTTCGGATTCGGGTAGCCAACGCCATGAACAATGGCGACTTTACCGTCGTCCCACAGGTCCTTGATCGGAGCCATCCCCGGATTGAATCCGTAATTCTCGTCAATCGGGATCGCCCGGTCCTCGGTGATACGGATATTCGGCCGGTTATCGGCATAGAGTGGGTTGTTGTAGGGCACAACACAGTTCAGATAGTCGTTGCCACCCGAAAGCTGCACCACCACCAGTTTGCGGTTCTTGCCATTACTGCTCATAGGATCTGTTCCTCCTCGTTGGATGACCTGTCAGGGTTCAAGAATGGAATCGAAAATGTAATGTACTAGCCTTCTTCATTTTCAAATGTGATTCGCAGGTTTCGCATCCTGCCAATGCCGTCCGCTGCCTTTTTACCAAAAACTTTGGCTTGCTTAGCTGACTTCTGTCCGGTGGTAGCGGCTTGCTCAACAACCTTTTGTCCAATCTCAGTTTCTAATGCCATTGACCCGCCCTTATACACTAGGTACAACGCAGCACCACCAGCTAATGCAGTCCCTCCAGTGGCTACGGTTGCACCACCCAAACCTGCAAGTCCAACACCGGTCGCTCCCAGCATGCTACCGCCAGCGACTACACCGAATCCGCCACCACCAGTGAACAGGGCAGCCACTGTTCCAGCGGTCAACCCGCCCGCCAAACCAGCCTTTTCAGCAGTAGGCTTGATGGCACGTATCAGAGATTCCTTGACACTATGTCCTTCCCCCTCAGCAACCTCATCAACAAGCTCTTCCATAAGCACAAGAGACGCAATATAGTGGCCTGCGGCATCCTCGGGTATGTCCGCACCGCTCTTAATGAGAGCGACATTCAGTTGTCGATGTATCTCCTCAAACTTAGGTTTGAGTTCCTTTAGGTCGTCTGGCGTAAGCACTTCACTTCCTCGGTTTCCTATACCTTCTCATACACCTGGAAACGATGCCGGCAGGTCTCAAGCACATACACGCGTTCCTGCTCGTCCAGCACGACCGTCACCGGGTCCCAGAAGAAAGACTCGATGCGGGCCGATGCCTCGTGCTCGTCCTCGACATCCACCTCGAACTCAGGCACAAAGCGTGAGCGCGCATCCAGCTCGTCGGCATTCGCGTTCAGATACTCCACCGCCCACTCGCCCAGCGTGGCCTCACCACGCAGCGATGTGATGAAATTCCCGTCGGCGTCCAGTACCTGCACTCGCTGGTTACCCCAATCGGCGACATACATATTGCCGTCGGAGTCAACCGCAAGGCCCGAAGGTCGGTTGAACTGACCTTCACCGTCGCCAGTGGAGCCGTAAGCCGCGATGAACTCGCCTTCCGGCGTGAACTTCTGGATGCGGTCGTTACGCCAGTCGGCAATGTAAATCTGCCAGTCCTTGTCCTGAGCGATTCCCCAAGGCAGGTTGAACTCGCCATCGCCATCGCCATAGGAGCCGAACTTGCTGATGAACTGCCCGTCCTTGGTCATCCTCTGCACGCGGTGATTGCGATGGTCAACCACAAGCAGATTGTCGTCCGCATCGAACGCCAACCCGGAAGGCCCATCGAACTCACCGTTGCCGAATCCCACCTTGCCCCACTTGGAAACGAAGTTGCCGTCTGCATCGTAAATCGTAACCCGCTGCAGAAAGTCGTCTGCCATGTACAGGTTGTTATTCTTGTCCAGTGCAACGGCGGAAGGCCATATCATCTGCCCATCGCCCCTGCCATAGCCGTAAAGCTGACCGAAGAACTGGTGGTCAACCGCTGCCATCTGTATGCCCACGATGTCCAGGGCGGTTGTATTGCTCCGACTCGCGACGAATATCCTGCCGTCGTCGCGTATGACCATGTCAGTGGGCAGATGGAATCCCCTGCCGCCCTGGTCCGCCACGAACCCAATCGTGTCCACGTACTTCAGAGTGAAGGGCTTTGTAACTGTCTGTGTAGCCATCCTACCGTCCCCTATTCAAGTTTGGTTGGTAATAAGCAGTAGATTACTACGCCAACTGGTACTCCTGCGTAGTTACCGCCATCTGAAGCATCGTAACTATCTTCTGTTCGGCAAATTCGGCAGCATCGTCAGAATCGAACGACAAATCGCCCCACTTCGCGGCATAGTCGATCAACCCCTGCCGCGTGCTGTCCAGCACAGGCATCGGCCCAATCACATCGAAGCAGGCATCCACCAGTGTCTCTGCATCTATTGCGCCGCCACCTGCGTAGCCCCGCACATCGTCTATCAGCATTCGCAGACCTGGCTTGTTCGGATTCCCGAGCACCTTGCTGGCAAAGTTGACCCGATGCACATACGAGCCTGTGTTGATCCATTCGGCGCCGCCCTGCCAGCCCTCAACGCTCGGCGGAGCATACAGCGCCTGCCCCATCTGCGAGCATACGCCGGCAGCCGCGTAAGTCTCCATCGAAGGAAGCTCAAGCCCGCCCGCGAGTCGCAGAGTGCCGACCACCATCTCGGCGGGACTCTTGATCCTGCCGAAGCGAACGGCCTCCTCCTTGAAGAAGTCGGAATTGAACATTACGCGCAGCATCTCAGATATGTCGTAGCCCGAATCGAAGTACGCCTGCGTCATAGTATCTATGGCTTCAGGGTCCTTCGGGTCTTCGTAGGGCCACTGCGGAACCGGCGATTCGTCTGCTACGAAGAAGTGATACAGATGGCGAGCGATGAATCGCGCCGTCGCTTCCTGCTTGCAGATGATGTCAACAACATCCTCGCCGTTGAAATTGCCCCTCTCGCCGAGGAAGAGCTTCTCCTCCTCGTCATGGTCAGCTTCGTCGTAGTTGAACTGCCACGCGATATAGCCGTAAGGACGCGCCGTGTTGTTGCGCATCTTGATGGACATATAGTCGGGATTGACCACACTCCAGCCCGTAAACGCCCTGGAGCACTCCTTGATGTCCTCTTCGGTGTAGTTGCCCACGCCCATCGAGAACAGTTCCAGAATCTCCCTGCCGTAGTTCTCGTTGATCTGGTCCTTGTGATTGTCCTGGTTGTCCAGCCACATCAGCATGCCCGGATCCCGCGACAGCTGCACCAGCAGGTCTCGGAAGTTTCCCATGCCATAATTGCGGAACATCTCCACCTGGTTGACAACCATCCGCGCCTGAATCAACTTCGTAGCGGCAGTAGCGAAGATGCGGTGCCAGAATAGCGCCATCTTCTCTTCCAGCGGATTCGGGGTGGTCGCCATACGATACACCCAGTGTGCGCCCGCGGCCTGACCATTACGCAGGTCTGACTGGTCAACATGGTAACGGCGGATGATGTCTTCAGGCATCGAGAAAGCCTTCGACCGCGACAGCAGGTCTTCGACCGTCGCTTCGTAGCCCATTTCCAGCCGTTCCTCGACCTCTCGCTTCGTAGCGCCGAAGGAAGCCCTTCGCAGCAGATGCGCCATCAAGGCGACATCTTGTTTCGACTGCACAGTGGTCATTTGCACCCTCCATATCATTAGCCGGTCCCGGAAGCCGAAGGCCCTATTTGCACTGGAAAACCAGTGTCAAACACGCCCCCAGAGCGTTCCACAGAGTTTATCAGTACGCCTATTCTCAGTCAACGACATCAGGGGTGGCCGGCAGTGCTTCCTCACCGACCAGATCAGGCTCTTCTCGCTCCTCCCGCACCCACAGCAGCAGCGCCAGACCGCCCACCAGGAACAGCGAAACCAGCAGCATCGCGATCCTATACCGCCAGTCGCCCAGCCCTACCAGTGCCGTCGTCGTCACCCCCCACAGCGCAGGTCCAACGACAGCGGACAGTCTGCCCGACATCTGGAACAGCCCAAAGAACTCCCCGAGCTGCCCTTCAGGCGCAAGCCTCGTCAGCATCACCCTGTCCGCAATCTGCGGCCCGCCCCAGAAGCATCCCGTCACCGCGCCCACACCCCCGCCACCACCCCCCTGTCCGCAATCTGCGCCCCGCCCCAGAAGCATCCCGTCACCGCGCCGACAACCCAGAACATCCAGGTCTCGCTTACCAGTGCCGCCGCAATCACCACCGACGCCCAGCCGACCAGCGCGACGCCCAGAACTTTCTTTGAACCGAACTTGCTTACCATGAATCCGGCGATCACAGACGAGAAAACCGCTATCATGATGAGCCTGATTATCATGTCCACCGCTTCGTCCTGGGTGAAATCGCTCACACTTACCAGGTAGATTACATAGAAGGACGAGACGGTGTTGATTGCCTCCATATAGAGGAATCGCGCCATTATGAAGCGGAATAGGTTCTTGTGCTGTCTCGCGTTGCGGAACGTAGTATAAAGCTGTCTGTACGACTGGGTGACAAGGCGCATTGATATGGGACGCATCCGCCCAACATCCTTGACGATAAGGAGCAGAGGCAGCGCAAATAGCACATACAGCGCAGCCGTCGGCAGGAAAGCCCACTGGTTGCCGTGCTCTCTGACCTGCGGGTCGAGAAGCAGGAACGCCACAAACAGACCTATGTAGCCCGCACCGACTCCGATTCCGGAGACTATCCCCCGCTTCGACTCAGAGCTCACATTGCGGATCAAGGAGTTGTAGAATACCAGCCCGGTCTGGTATAGGAAGTTGGCAAGGAAGAACAGCCCAAGCCCCCAGCTCAGCCCCCCGAACGCGCCAATGAGTCCTGTGCATGTCGCGCACAGGATTACGCATACCGCAAGCATTGGCACGCGCCTGTTCATCTGATCAGACAACGCCCCGGACAACGGCGCCGTAATCGCCACAAGCAGCGCGGACAACGATAGCGCGAAGGCGAAGTATGCGTCAGTGCCACCGGCATCCTGTGTTACCCACAGCGGGAAGTAGAATGTCAGGAGGCTTGCCGAGAATATCGTGTCCGAGAAGTCGTACAATATCCACGACGGAGTGGACAATTTCTCCCGCAGAGTCCGATTCGGAGGCTCCGCTATCGTTCCGGTTTTGTCGCTGTCGTGATCAGTCAAGTCGTACATCCGGTTAATGATCTTTTGATCTTTCGCGTTTCGGCGTCAGACGGGAAGCGACGCCTCAAGGTGCTCGTCCAACTCTATTCCCAGCGAGCCGAGCACCGCATTCAGCATCGCATAGTAGCCGATGACCACCACAAGCTCCACCGCCCCCTCCGGCCCCAGCAGATGCTCGATCGCCTGGAATGTGCGCTCGCTCAGCGCTCCGTTCCGCACGTACTCCTTGCCCGCCTGCGCGAACACGCCCTCTTTGGGAGGCAATCCCATCGGCGCCCTGCCGCTGCGAATGGATTCGATAACCTCCGGCCTCACCCCCACATCGCGCGCAATCGGCTCGTGGTGCGCCCAAACATACTGGCTGTCCAGCGCCCGCGCCACTCCGAGTATCGCCGTCTCCCTGAAAGCGGGGTGCAGCGTAGAACCGAGGCGGATGTGCTCGCCCAGCACGCCGACCGCTTCGGCGGCATCGGGCGCGTTCATCAGCAGTCTAAACGAGTTCGGCATGCCCTTGCCGTCAATTCCGCCCCGCGTCTCCGCGATATGGTCGTATATGGACTGCTTATCTGCAGCCAGGTCTTCTTTTGTTACATAAGGAATCCGCGCCATTCTCACACCTCAAGCAATTTTTCGGTCCACACAATCAGTTGGAATCTGGCATCCTCTTGATAATCGCCTGCCGCGCGCTCCGCTGGCGGCCCTGAAGATTGTCACTGACGGCGACAGGATACTCGTCAGGCATTTGGATACGCCGGCACCCTGCCGGAAGTCGTTCCAACTCTCGGGAGCATCGCCGCCGCAGTTCGTCCAGTGAACAGGTTCCGATAGTTCGTATCCCGTCCCTCATTACCTCTGTCAGCAGAGTGATAGCACCGTCCGGGACAGGCTCATCGACGCCCCCTATTACATCTCCGGCGTACATCCCTGCCGCATCCACATGACGAACCACCTGCTTTGGTCCCACCAAGGTTTCCTTGCCCTCACTGAGTTTCATCGAAGGCTTGCCGTCATACTCCACGAGCTTGTAAACGCAGTCAAGCCACGGATAGTCCGCGGACGTGCCCACATTCGTCCCCACGCCGAAGCCGTCAATCGCCGCTCCTGATTCTATAAGAGCCTCAATCTGAAACTCGTCCAGACCTCCACTCGCCAGCACCAGTACATCCGGCAGCCCTGCCTCGTCCAGCATCGCGCGCGCCTCTACTGAGAGAGACAGCAAGTCCCCGCTGTCCAGCCTGATGGCATTCAAATCATGCCTCTGCTCTCTCATTCGCTTCGCAACGGTGATTGCATTTTGGACACCTTCAATAGTGTCATAGGTGTCAACGAGAAGTGTGGAGTTGCCCGGAAAGGACTTTGCATAGGCATCAAACGCCTCCAACTCATTGTCGAACGAGGTAATGAACGAGTGCGCCATCGTGCCCATCGCCGGTATGCCATACCTGAGCGCGGCCAGCACATTGCTCGTCCCTCCGAATCCTCCAATGTACGCCGAGCGCGCAAACTTGATCGCCGAGTCTATGCCCTGCGTGCGCCGCGCAGCGAAGTCCACTACGGACCTGCCGCCTGCCACCTCCACCACGCGCGCGGCCTTCGTCGCCAGCATGGTCTGCACATTGAAAAGGTTGAGCAGCAAAGTCTCGACAACCTGCGCTTCTATCACCGGCGCGGTCACTTCCATCACCGGCTCGTTAGCAAAGAAGACGGTCGCCTCTTGCATGGCGCGCGCGCTGCCGGTGAAGCGCAAGGCAGCAAGGTATTCTAGGAATCCGTCATCGAACAGCCCCAATGACCGCAGCCCCGCGATGTCATCCTCACCGAATCGCAGCCCGCTCAGGGCATCCAGCATGTCCTCGAGTCCCGCGAACACGAGGTACCCGCGGTCAGTAGGCAGACGCCGCACGAATAAGCTGAAGCACGCCTCCGCCGTAACGCCCGCCTGCCAGTACGCCTGTGCCATTGTCAGTTCATACAAGTCGGTAAACAGGCTCAGCGAAGTGTCCCGGAATGCCCCCATAGATAAACCTTCACTCATTTCCGACCGCACGCAACAACCTTTTCGCCGAATCAAGCATCATACTTATTGAAGGCTGTAGTATGCAGTCGAACCTTGTCGGCTATGCTACATTATCCAACTAGGAAAAGTCACAGAGCCGACCTAACTCATGGGGCCTATTAGACTGGCAACATATGGAGGCACCCTCACAGCAATGCACCTGAATTTCAAGAACGCACTCATCGGAGCGGCACTCGCCTCAATCGCCATTGTCATTTTGGCATGCGGAGGAGACGCGCCCGCCGAGCAGCCCGCGCCCACCGCACCCGTTGCTACCACAGCACCCACATCGACAGCGACCACCGCTCCTGTCGTGGCACGTGTTGATACGCCGGCGCCGCCATCTCCGACCACCGAACCTGCCCCAACAATGCAGGCGCCAACACCTGAACCGGTGGAAGAGCCAGCGGAGACTGCTACATCTGCTCCAATTGCAACACTTACAACAACCCAGCCCACTCAGGCACCAGCCGACACACCTACGGCAGAGCCACCTCCGCCTACTGAAACGCCTGAACCCACCGCTCAACCAACAGCGACACCTGTTCCACCCACAGCAACTGTCGTGCCAACGTCCACGCCGGAGCCGACGGCGGCCTCCTCACCTCAGGTCGGAGCTAATGTCAGCGACCTCGCGCCGGGCTTCTCGCTGCAGAGCGCGCGCAGCGGTGAATACGCCCTTGATTCATTCAGAGGCGACAAGAATGTGGTGCTCGTCTTCTACCGCGCATTTTGGTGACCGTTCTGCCGCCAGCAGCTCGTCGAGCTGACAGAATACTACGCAGCGATACAGAAGGAAGACGCCATCATCCTCGCGGTCAGTGCGGACGACCTGAAAGGAGCCGAGGGAGCCGCACACCAATGGGGCGCGCCATTCCCAATCCTTTCCGACTCCGATAGGGCAACAATCAACGCCTACGATGTGCTTGCTGGCAACAATATCGCCAAGCCCTCCACATTCATTATCGACAAGGACGGCATCATTCGCTGGAAGTATGTTGGCAGCACCGGCGACCGCCCTTCACCACAAATTGTGTTGCAGGAACTGAAGGCTATCGAAGGCTAGCGCACTCGACATTTCAGCATCAAATGCTCCTGTTCAAGACCCGCCGGCACTCCGGGCTTTTGGGCCGTTCGTTTCGCTGGGTTTTAGGCCCTTTCAAGCAATTATGCAAATAGCCTAAGGCAGTCTAACAGCGCGTAAACCTCTGTTTTCTGCTCTCTCATTCCAGCTCTCAAATGAGACTCCCTCAGGGAATGCTCACCTTGACACCTATTGCCATGAACGATACTATTGGGTCATCGGGAGACCTAGATAATCTAGGGTAAATCACATAAGGGAGGTGAGTGAAATGGAAATTGCTATATTCTCCATTCTCGCCGTCCTGATAGGCCTAACAATAGGCGCACTAGGTGGATACTTCGGAAGAGGATTGTTACAAAGTAAGAGCTACGCAGCGGCGCAGTCGGAGGCTGCCCAGATACTGGAAGACGCCGGCGATGAACGCCGCGCTATCATCATCGAAGGTAAGGAGGAAGCCCTAAAGTTCCGCACGGAGGCCGAAGCCGAAATTCGTGAACGCCGCTCCGAGGTTCAGCGCACGGAGCGACGCGTTGCCAACAGGCAGGAAAACGTAGAGCGGCGCGCCAGTAATCTCGAACGCCGCGAGAGGAAGTTGACCGATAGCGAAAAGAAGGTCACCGACCTTGAACGTTCCCTTACTGAGTTAAAGGCAAAGAGAAAGCAGCGCCTCCAGGAAATGAAAACGGAGCACATGCAGCAACAAGAGGTGATGCGCTCCGAGCAGCTCGTTAGACTAGAGGAAATCAGCGGCCTGTCGATTGCCGACGCCCGCAACGAGTTGATGTACAGTGCTGAGCAGGAAATTCAGCACGACCTCGCTATTCGCTACCGCGACCTTGAAGAGCAGGCAAGATTAGAAGGCAACGAAAAGGCCCGCAATATCCTTGCCCTTGCAATTCATCGTTTCGCGGCAGACGTGGTTTCCGAAGCCACAGTCACCACAGTGCAACTCCCCAGCGACGACATGAAAGGTCGTCTCATAGGCCGTGAAGGACGCAATATACGTGCAATTGAGAAAGCCACAGGTGTGGACCTCATCATAGACGACACCCCGGAGGCGGTAACTCTGTCCTGCTTTGATCCCGTACGCAGGGAGATTGCCCGCCTCGCAGTGACTAGTCTGGTGTCAGACGGCAGAATACATCCTGCCCGCATCGAAGAGATGGTTGGCAGGTCGGAAAAAGAAGTCTCGGACATTATATGGAAATGCGGCGAGGAAGCCGCTCTCGAAGTTGGCGTTCGAGGTTTGCACCCGGACGTCGTACGCCTGCTGGGACGACTGAAGTACCGCTACAGCTACGGTGAGAACGTCCTGCAGCACAGTATCGAAGTGGCGCACATGTCCGGCATGATCGCGTCCGAGATAGGGGCGAATGTAAAGGTAGCCAAGGCCGGCGGACTTCTACATGACCTCGGCAAAGCGCTTTCGCATGAAGTCGAAGGCCCCCACGCTGAGATAGGCGCAGATGTCGCATCCAAGCACAGCGTCGCCAAGGCGGTATGCACCTGCATCGCCGAGCACCATGACGACGTAATGAGCACGACGGAGGCATTCATCGTGTCCGCCGCGGACGCAATCAGCGCAGCGCGGCCCGGTTCACGCCGCGACACCGCGGAAAACTACATCAAGCGCCTTGAAGCCCTAGAGGAAGTCGGGCGCGCATTTGACGGCGTGGAAAAATGCTACGCCATTCAGGCAGGACGCGAAGTCCGCGTCATGGTGAAGCCCCAGTCGGTTGACGACGCCACCGCCGTGAAGATGGCAAACGACATCGTGAAGAAGATCGAGGCAACGCTTGTATATCCCGGCCAGATCAAGGTAACTGTAATCCGAGAGAGCCGGGCCATCAGCTACGCCCGCTAGACTTGCCTTTCGAATTGAAAACCGAGTGACCGTCAAAGGGTTTGATCACAGGCCCTTGGCGGTCATTCTGTCTCGGCGAAAATAGACCTGATCTTGATCCGCATTGCAACTTCATACTGGAGAGATTACCCACTGTGACTATCATTGAAGCAGACCTGCACCTACACACTACCTTTTCGGACGGCACCCTCACGCCAACGCAGCTAGTGGCGCTGTGCGCCGAACGCGGCTTGAAGACCATCTGCATCAGCGACCACGACACAACGAACGGCCTGCAGGAAGCGTTCGATGCCGCAGCCGCCCACCCGGACATTACCGTGATTCCCGGAATCGAGCTAAGCACCGACGTTCCGGGCAGCGAGATTCACATCCTCGGCTACTTCGTTGACCATTCCGACGCATCCCTCCAGGCAATTCTGGAAGATTTCCGCAGCGGCCGCGAAGATCGTGGCATGAAGATGGTCGAAAACCTGAACAACTTGGGACTCGCAATTTCGTGGGAGCGCGTTCAACAGATAGCCGGTGACGCCTCGATCGGAAGACCCCACATCGCGCAGGCACTCGTGGAAGCGGGCTATGTCAAGTATCCGCGCGACGCATTCGACGAATACCTAGGTCGAAACGGCTCCGCGTATGTTGAGCGCCCAAAGCTCCTGCCCGAAGATGCAGTTCGCCTGCTTGTAGAGCACGGCGCATTGCCAGTTATGGCACACCCCACATACTCTGCGTCCAAGTCCGACCGCGAAGGCGTGTCCTCACTGCCCGATATCCTGGGCAAACTGAAGTCGGCAGGACTTGTCGGAATGGAGGTCTATTACGGCGACTACACGCCGGAACAGGTCGAATGGCTGCACGGACTCGCGGACGACTTCGACCTCATCCCCTGCGGCGGCAGCGACTACCACGCGCTCGGCAACCCGGACGAACCCGAACCCGGCACCGTCGGCCCTCCAATGTCCAGCGTCGAAGCTCTATATGCTCTCAGGGCAACAGCTGCAATATGACAATCAGTGATGGCGTCTTCATCGTAGTCGCCTACATGTGGGGCGGCATTCCCACCGCGTATCTTGCCGCCCGCACTTCAGCCGGAATTGACATCCGCAACTACGGCTCTGGAAACGTGGGCGCATCCAACGCGCTGGCGCAGCTTGGCGCAAAGGTCGGAGTCGCGGTCGGATTGTTCGATCTCATAGTCAAGGGCATCCTCCCAGTCATCCTTGCGCGCGCGCTGGATGCGTCCGTAGCCGTGCAGGTCGGCGTGGCGCTCGCAGCCATCGCTGGCCATAACTGGTCGCCATACATCCGCTTCACCGGCGGGCGCGGAGTTGGCACGGCAGGTGGCGCGATTCTTGCGTTCGCGTTGTGGTATGAGGCGGTGATAGCCACAGTGCTGATAGCCGGCATTGGCCGCTTCCTGCTCAAGGATACCGGCTTGCTGACGCTTGTAGCTCTTATTGCACTACCCCTGGCTGCCGTATCATTCGGCGCATTCGGGCTGGCAGACAGGCCGGATACGGTAGTTGCGATGTGCGTGGGCATAGCCATTTTGCTGATGATCAAGCGACTCACAGCGAACTGGGAGCGTCCAACACCCGAGCAACCTATTCTCCAAACGCTGTTATGTCGTATCCTATTGGACAGGGATGTGCCCAAACAGCAAGACTGGAAGGAACGCACTCCAATAACAAACACTTCCGAGGCATCAGAGCAATGACACAGACGCAGTATTGCGAAAGACATCCAAAGACCGAGACCAACATACGCTGCGGCAGGTGCGAGAAGACTATATGTCCGGACTGCCTGGTGCATTCCCCCGTTGGCATGCGCTGCCCTGACTGCGCCCGCGTCAACACAGTTCCCACATACGATGTTCCGATGCCGTTTCTGCTGCGCGGCATTGGAGGTGGCGTGGCGGCGGCTCTTGTGCTCGGCTTCGCCTTCTACTTCGCCGCTCCGATCCTGTTCAGGCTGGTGTTTCTCGACATCGCGCTAATCAACACCATATTGCCATTTCTCTACGTGGCAGTCATGGCACTTATCGGCTACGCCATAGGCGAGGCCGTCAGCCTCGCAACCAACCGCAAGCGTGGGATTAGACTCAAATTCGTAAGCGCCGCCTGTGTATTCGTCGGCTCCTTTGCCATTACGCTCGGCTTCCCTTCCGCCGCCTATGGCCTGACGTACCTGTTCATTGGTCTTGCGCTCGCTACATGGCTTGCAATCCGTCCGTTCTAGCCGGCACCGAGAGAACTTGCTCCTCGACCCCTCAGCACCACGCTATGCGTCATTGACAGCCATTTGGGGCATCGCTAGAATTGCGCAATTATATTCGCGGCAGGAGCGGGCAGAGTGATGGACGAACTAGATGCCAAGATAATTGCTACCCTGCGCCAGGATGGCAGAGCGTCGAACGCGGGCATTGCCCGGATCGCTGGCGTAAGCGAAGGTACGGTGCGCCGCCGCCTGCGCCGCCTGATAGACGAAGAGCGCATATTCGTCGCAGCCATTCCCAACCCCGATATGATGGGAAATCCGTTCGAAGCCCTCATCGGCGTGCGTGTTGACCCTGACAAGGCCGACATTGCGGCCGAACTGATGGCATCGATGGACGAACTATCCTGGGTCACGGTCAGCACCGGTCCCTATGACATTTACGGCTGGGTTACTCTGCCATCGCCCTCGGCACTCAACCAGTTTCTCCGTACCAAGGTCGCCACCATCCCCGGTGTGCAGCGCACCGAAACCTTCGTGCATCTCGAAGTAAAGAAGCGGTCCTACGGCATTCCGACCTAGCCCCTCCTATTCTCCGGTCTGCCCTTAAACCCTGTAATCTCCCGCCCAAGCCTGTATAATTTCTCTACACTTGCGAATTCAAGGGGGCAGATTTGCTTAAGACTATTAGCTGCGGCGACGTGCGCGCCGAACATACTGGCAAGACGGTTACGCTGGCAGGATGGGTCCACCGCCGCCGCGACCACGGTGGCCTTATCTTCATTGACATGCGCGACCGGGAAGGCATCGTTCAGGTCGTCTTCAACCCGGATAACGCGCCGGGCGGCATCCACGCAATCGCCGAATCCCTGCGCAACGAATGGGTAGTTCAGGTAACTGGCACCGTCACAGCCCGGCCGGAAGGCACCGAAAATCCGAACATGCCGACCGGTGAGATCGAAGTTGCCGCCGAGCAGGTTAAAGTGCTCAACGAGTCGAAGACGCCTCCGTTCTACATCAACGAGGAGAGCGAAGTCGACGAGCTGATTCGAATGAAGTACCGCTTCCTCGACCTGCGCCGCCAGTCGATGCGCGATACCATCATTATGCGCCACGAGGTCGTGCGCTTCATCCGCGATTTCCTCAGCGAGCGCGGCTTCCTGGAGGTCGAGACACCCATCCTCATCAAGAGCACGCCAGAGGGTGCGCGCGACTACCTCGTGCCAAGTCGCCTCTATCCGGGGAAGTTCTACGCCCTGCCACAGTCCCCGCAGCAGCTCAAGCAGCTTCTTATGGCAGCAGGTGTCGAGAAGTACTTCCAGATTGCTCGCTGCTTCCGTGACGAAGACCCGCGCGCCGACCGCCAGCCGGAGCACACCCAGCTGGACATGGAAATGAGCTTCGTCGAAGAAGACGATGTCCTGAATCTTATCGAGGAGCTCTACACCAAGCTTGTCGAGACACTATTCCCCGACAAGTGGATTATGCGTCCCTTCCCGCGAATGACTTATGCCGAGGCGATGGCGAGCTATGGTACCGACAAACCAGACCTTCGCTTCGACCTGGACCTCGTGGATCTGTCAGACATTGCGGCGCAGACCGAGTTCCGCGTATTCACCTCTACCGTGGCGAGCGGCGGTATCGTCAAGGGATTCAGCGCGCCAGGCTATGCTTCGCTGCCGCGCCGCCAGCAGGATGCCCTCATAGACTTCGCCAAGGCGAACGGCGCTCTCGGACTCGTTACCATCGCGCTGACCGGTGAAGGTGATGTCGACGACCTGACCGAGGAAGGCTTCCGTTCACCTGCCGCGCGTTTTCTCACAGTCGAACAGGTGAAGGCTATCGCTCATAGGGCCGAAGCCAATATGGGAGACATGGTCCTCATCGTCGCCGGACCCGCCAAGACCACCAACCAAGCACTGAGCGCGCTGCGGAACGAAATAGGCCAGAGGCTGAACCTCGCCGACCCGAACTTGGTCGCCTTCGCCTTCATAACGGATTTCCCCCTGTTCGAGTGGAACGAGGACGACGGCCGCTGGGACGCAATGCACCACGCCTTCTCCATGCCGAAGGATGGGCATGAAGCATACCTCGACAGCGACCCCGGAAAGGTCATCGGGAGGCTGTACGACTTGGTCGCCAACGGCGCTGAACTCGCAAGCGGCAGCATCCGAATCCACAACCGGGAATTGCAGGAGCGCGTCTTTGGCGTGCTAGGCTACACCAAGGAGCAGGTAGCGGAACGCTTCGACCAGCTCTTGACCGCATTCGAGTACGGTACGCCGCCCCACGGAGGCATCGCCCCCGGCATAGACAGGCTGATGATGGTGCTGACCGGACGCGACAACATCAGGGACGTCATCGCATTCCCCAAGACCCAGAGCGGCTTTGATCCCCTGTTCGAGGCGCCAAACGTGGTAGAGCAGTACCACCTGGACGAGCTGCACATTACTGTCGAGGCTGAGGACAGCGTAGAGGTTACATAAGCCGCCCGCAGGTACTCAGAAGCCTAATCAAACTACTTGAACGGAGCGTCACGAGCTTCAAGAAACGCGCGCATGCCATGTTCCTGCTTGATGGCTTCGAGCGCCTCTTTCTCGGGAACACCGGGCTGCATCGCCTCTATCATGCGGATCATGAGGTGGTGTTCGAACGCCTCCGAAAAGCCCATCTTCTCGTAGGTGCCCTTGATGCTGCGCTTCATCATCTGCACGGCATACGGCGGTACATTGGCGATGCGTGTGGCCGCCTTGCGCGCGCTGTCCATCAGCTCGTCGGCAGGCACCACCCAGTTCACCATATTCCACTTCTCTGCCGTCTTAGCGTCAACCGTATCGCCGGTATAGTACAGCCAGTGCAGGTGTCGCAGCGGAATCGTGAACGGCAGCATAATCGCAGGGGAGTGTGCCACAAAGCGAATCTCCGGCTCGCCGAACGTCGCGTGATCCGCGGCGATAACAATGTCCGCCGTCATTGCCAGCACATTACCTGCGGCCAGAGCGTGCCCGTTCACCGCGGCGATAGTCGGCTGCCGCAGGTGCCACAACTTCATCAGCGTGCGGGCGGGCAGGTGTTTCGCGTCCCACGCCGCAGTCGCCGGTATGTCCTGCGCTTCCTGCCCCGGCGAAATATCATACCCTGCTGAGAAGGCCCTGCCTGCGCCCGTCAGTATCAGCACATTCACATCGTGGTCGTTATGCACATCGTCCAGCGCGTCGCTGAACTCCGTCAGCAACCCCGTGCTGAGCGCATTCATCTTCTCAGGACGATTCAGCGTCAGTGTAGCGATGCGGTCTGCTTTATCTAGCTTAATGAACTCGTAACCCATAACTCATCAATCCTGTCATGATCGTCCGGCTCTGACTATTCTTACGACGCCAAAACCGAATATCGCTGCCGCCACAACCACCAGGATAGTTCCCAGGGTCGGGTTGACCTGCAGTCCTACAAATAGTCCGACAAAGAACACCGCTATAGCCGCGAGCGTCCCGGCAAGAAAGAGCAGCACGCGACCAGCCGAAAAATCGCGAGACAGCAGAAGCCACAGCAGGTTCAGTACAAACACAGCCCCTGCTAAAGCCGCCAAAACAATCCCAAATCCGGGCGGCAACCATAGCCTGATAAACACAGCCGCAAAAGCGATGATGAATAGCAGGATATGGATGCCGTTACCGACTCTTGGCAGCCTCATCACTCCATCCTCTGAATGCCCGTTGCCGCTATACGCTGGGCAACGGCGCAGTGTCCCCCGTCTCGTGCTGCCATATGCGTATGCGCGCCGCCATGTCGATAACCCTGTCGCGCTGCGCCGGATCGTCGTACAGGTTATTCCGCTCATACGGGTCGTTATTCAGGTCGTACAGTTCACCCTGGTCTCCCGCGCACAGGTTAAGTTTCCAGCGGTCGGGCGTAATCACCGAGCGCCCCGGCAAAGTCAGCATCCGGTTGACTTCCCTGCTTCCAAGGAACCTGTCCGGCAGTTCGTCGCTGGTGCCGTTCCACTGCACGAACACGTCCCGCTCAAGCGCCTGCTCACCCTTGAGCACCGGCACTAGGCTCGTGCCCTGCAGCGAGTCCGGAACATCGTTCCCGCTCAGTTCCAGCAATGTCGGCACCAGGTCGATGTGCCCTACGCTGCCTTCCACTACCGTCTGCTCATTCGACAGCCACGGGACTGCCATAAGCAGAGGCACCTTCGATGCCTCCTCGTAGAACGACCGCTTCTCCAGCATGCCGTGGTCGCCCATCATGTCGCCGTGCTCACTCGTGAACACGACCACCGTGTTGTCGGCAACGCCTGCCTTCTCCAATGCGTCCGTTATCTTGCCCACCATATCATCAACAAGCGTGATGTTCGCCATGTAATGCGCGCGCAGCGTGCGCCAGCCCATCTCGGTTGTTACATCCTCACGCGCTGCGGCATAGCGCGTCATGTATTCGTCGTCCGCGTGGCTCTTACCCTCCAGCATGAACTGCATAAAGTAGTTGGCGCGCACGCGATTGACGCGAGACGCTCCCTCCGGCACCTCAAGGAAGGCATCGCCGACCGGTAATTCCGCAGGATCGTAAAAGTCCATGTACGGGCCGTTGTAAGGCGAGTGCGGCTCAAAGGTGCTGACATAAAGGATGAACGGGCGGTCCTTATTTTCCTCGATGAACTCAGCCGCGCTGTCACCGAGGTAGTGCGCCATCTGGAACTCTTTGGGAAGGTCCTGTCGCGCATCAGCTGAGAATACGCCCGTTCCATCCCATTGCGTAGAGTCAGGTTCATGACCACTCGCTACCAGGTGATTATGGTACGGTGTCATTTCGTAGCGCAATTCGGCCTTCGTGTATGCCTCTCTGTGGCCGTCCTCAGTCGGATTCCACACATCGAAACCGTGCTGAACCTGCACGTCGTTGCCGAGGTGCCACTTGCCCATATAGCCTTTGAAGTACTCGTCGTCGATCATCTCTGCGATGACGGGCGTATCTGCGGGCAGGTGGATCTTGTTCACAATGGGTCCCGCCGTGTGTGGGTAAAGCCCGGTCATAATCGTGGCGCGCGCCGGCGTGCATACCGGCTGCGCAACATAGGCGTTCTCGAACACAAAGCTGCGATCCGCCAGCGCGTTCAGGTTCGGCACTTTCATGTAGTCCGCACCATAGCAGGCGAGCGTATCGGAGCGCTGCTGGTCGCTCATTATGAATACGATATTCGGTCTATCAGCCATACTTTCACCTCTCGTTAAGCCTGATTTATATGTTGATTAGCTTGCGTGATTTTATGAACAGGCGGGTAGTCTGTCAATGGCGGCCGTGAACGACTCGAACGGCTACAACGACGTTACTTGCTGATGGTATATTACCAACGGATATTATATGCTGTCCAAATGGGAGCATCGCCATGATTCCAACAATTTCCGAGAACACTGCTGAGCTAGATTCGATATGCCGCGAGCGCGGTGTACTTCGCTTGGAACTATTCGGCTCCGCTACAAGCGAACACCGGTTCACCCATGACAGCGATTTAGACTTCCTTGTGGAGTTCCATGAACTGCCTGACGGCGGATATGCCGATGCCTACTTTGGGTTGATGGAAGATCTGGAACACCTCTTCCGGCGGCCCATTGATCTCGTAGTTGATTCTGCCATTAAGAATCCATACTTTCGGCAGTCAGTGAACCGCACAAGGCAACTGCTGTATGGAGATTGAAAGCAAGTCGGTTCTTTATGACATTCAGCAAGCCGTCAATCTCATCAGTCAATTTACTCGCGGCGCTGGATTCACCGACTATGAGGACAACGCCATGATGCGATCCGCCGTTGAGCGCAAATTTGAGATTATTGGCGAGGCTGTGAATCGTCTCTCCGAATTCAACCCAGCACTCGCTCTTCGAATTAGCGAGCGCCGCCGCATTATCAATTTCCGCAATCAACTGATACATGGCTATTCTGTTGTTGATGATCGCGTAGTCTGGGATGTGATTCAAACCAAGCTTCCGATTCTTGCAGAGGAAGTCAGAACAATGTTACAAGAGGCTGGAGGGACAAAATGACCACCGACTTCACCGTAACCCTGCTCGGCACCAGTTCGCCCGCGCCATCCATCGACCGCTTCGGCATGAGCACGCTCGTAGAGGCGGGCGACGAGCGGCTGCTTTTCGACTGCGGGCGCGGCGCAATCCAGAGGCTGCTCCAGCTCGGCCCTGAACATCCGCGCGTGGACAAGTTGTTCCTGACCCACCTGCACTCCGACCATATCGTCGGCATACCCGACCTGTGGCTCACCGCCTGGATTATGGGCCGCAGGACAGCCTTCAAAGTCTGGGGACCGGAAGGTACCACGGATATGATGGCGCATTTGGAAAAAGCATACGAAGCGGACATCCACATCCGCCGCGACCTCGACGAGCTTCTTCCGCAGTCCGGCATCGACATCGAATCGCACGACATCGCCGAGGGCTTCGAGTACACGTTAGGCGATGTGCGCGTTGTCGTATTCGATGTCGACCACCGCCCAGTAACTCCCGCATTCGGCTACCGCATCGAGTACAACGGCAAGGTCGTTGTGCTGTCCGGCGACACACGCCCCTGTGAAAACCTGGTGAAATACGCCCAGGGCGCCGACCTGCTCGTTCACGAAATCATCGCACCGCAGGCATTCCTGAAGCGCGCGACCCAGATGACTGAGCATCACCGGCAGGCCGTCATCGAGCACCACACCACGCCGCAACAGGCAGGCGAAATCTTCAGCAGGATAAACCCGAAGCTCGCCGTCTATTCTCATGTCATCGGCGGACCGATCCCCGGCTACGTCGAAGAGATTCTCGACGGCACAGCATCAACCTACTCCGGCGCTGTCGAAGTTGGCAACGACCTCACGCGCATCGAAGTCGGCGACAAGGTGAAGTCATTCAGAATCGAAGACCAGCCCTGACGGAAGCCTCTGCGCAACCTACGCGATGTAGTTATGCGCACCGAGCGTGGGATACTTACCTCGCAGGTATCGCGGATCAACAGGCCAAGGCATAACCTGGCATCGCCGCGCCCATTCCTCGTATATTTGCGTCATCTGCTGCACACGGTCACCATCGCCTGAAGCAAGGTCGTTTAGCTCCGTGCGATCCTCATCCATGTTGTATAGCTCCCACGGCAAGCCAAACTCAGATACGAGCTTCCATTCGCCGACCCGCACTGCGCGGTTTCCCTCGTGCTCCCAGAATATCGGTACCTCCCTGCTCCACTCTCGGCCTTCCACAATGGGCAGGAAGCTCTCGCCTTCAATGGGAGTTATCTCTCTGCCTCCAAACTCTGTGGGATAGGTCGCACCCGCCGCATCTATACACGTAGCGGTAATGTCCGTGATATACATCGGGCTGTGGTTGATGGCAGGCTGTCTTATCTTGTCAGGCCAGTGGATGATAAACGGCGTGGATATGCCGCCCTCCTGCATCCAGCTCTTGAACAGGCGAAACGGCGCGTTGCTCACATTCGCCCACGGCAGATCATAGCTCATGAATGTCGTATCAGGCCCCGGCCTGAGGCTGGGAATGTTGCCGCAGGTAACACGCCTGCCGTCCACCGTCGGAGTCGAGTAGATGCTTGGCTCCGGAATATCCTTGTCCTCCTGGAACAACTCAGCGCAGCCACCATTGTCCGAAAGGAACAGGAAGAGCGTATTGTCGTATTCGCCAGTCTCACGCAGCCTGTCCATAATGCGCCCGACGCCCTGGTCAACGCGATCAACCTGCGCCGCGTACACCGCCATCCGCAAGTCCTCCCAGTCCTGATGTTGCACATCGTTCCAGTCGGGTGCGTCCTGGTCGCGCCCGCTTATCTGCCACTTCTCGTCGAGCAGTCCCATACCCTTCTGCGACTCGTGGCGCGCTGTCCGTTCAGCATCCCAGCCTTCACGGAACGCACCCTCGTACTTTGCAATGTCCTCCTCCAGCGCGTGCAGCGGCCAGTGCGGCGCTGTGTATGACAAGTACAAGAAGAACGGGTTGTCCGAATCACTACCATCGTCGATCATCTGAAGCGCGTGGTTCGTAATCTCCTCGGTCAGGTAGAAGTCGGGAGTCTCCGCCTTGATGGGCGTGTCGTCCTGCCCCAGCGAGTCCGGATTGAAGAACGAAGTGTAGCCGCCCCATATACCGAAGAAACGGTCAAAGCCCCGCTGCCTCGGCGTAGGATAGCCTTCTTCGCCCGTAGGCCAGCCGAATTCCGGCACGGGTGGATGATAGTTGCCGCCGACATGCCACTTCCCGCTCATCAGCGTGCGATACCCCGCAGTCCGCAGCACCTCCGCAATGGTCACGCACCTGTCGTTCAAATACCCTTGGTAACTGTCGATGCCATAGTCCGCCGTCATATGCCCTACGCCAGCCTGGTGCGGGTTCAGTCCCGTCAACAGCGCAGCCCTTGACGGACAGCAGCGCGCCGAGTTGTACATCTGCGTGCAGCGAATGCCATTCTCCGCAAGCCTGTCAATGTTATGTGTCAGCAGGCGCGAACCGTAGCTCCCCAAATCTGAGAAGCCGAGGTCGTCCACAAGACAGATAATTATATTCGGGCGGTTACCGGGCTGTTCAGACATACATTTCCTCTCCGTCTCAACGACTTGCAACAGGGCATTGCTATGGCTACCCATCGGCGGGCGTCGGCATCGATGGCGCCCCCGCAATATGTGCGTTCCTGCCCATCATCCTGAAGCCGGGAAATACCGGGTTCGCGGGCCATGGCACCACATTCGCTCTGTCCGCCCAGCCCTGCCACAGCGCAGCCATCTGCCTCACCCTGTCAGCATCGCCCGCCGCAAGGTCGTTCAGTTCGGTGCGATCCTCATCCATGTTGTACAGCTCCCACGGCCCGTCGTGTTCGGCTACGAGCTTCCACTCGCCAACACGGACGGCGCGGTTGCCCTCATGCTCCCAGAATATCGGCGCTTCGCGGCTCCATTGCTGCCCGTCCGCAACCGACAGGAAGCTCTCGCCTTCAAGTGGCGTGATGCTGTTACCGTTGTTCTCCGTAGGATATGTTGCGCCTGCCGCGGCGATGCATGTCGCCGTTATATCAGATATGTACGCCGGCGAGTTGATGATGCCGGACTGCTTGATGCGATCGGGCCAGTGCATTATGAACGGCGTGGAGACGCCTCCCTCGTGAATCCACCGCTTGAACAGGCGGAACGGCGTGTTGCTCGCGTTCGCCCACGGCAGGTCGTAGCTCATGAACGTGTCCGCGCCACCGGGCCTCAGATCAGGAATGTTGCCGACTCTCGTCTGTCTGCCATCTACCGTTGGAATGGCAAACACCGACGGCACCGGAATATCCGTGTCCTCCATGAAAAGCTCGGCATCCCCACCATTGTCCGACAAGAACATGAACAGCGTGTTATCCGCCTGCCCTGTCTGCTCCAGCTTGCTCATTATCTGCCCGATTCCCTGGTCAACGCGGTCGATCATCGCCGCATAGACCGCCATACGCAGGTCTTCCCAGTCCTGGTAAGACGCCTCCGGCCAAGGTGGTGCATCCACATCACGTGGGCTAATATCCCATTTGGAGTCCAGTATGCCCATACCCTTCATCTCTTCGTGGCGAGCCGTTCGCAGCGAGTCCCATCCACCGCGATAGACGCCCTCGTACTTGGCAATATCCTCGTCCCGCGCATGCAGCGGCCAGTGCGGAGCGGTGTATGACAGGTAGAGATAGAACGGCTGCTCAGCCGGGGTTTCGTCGATCATCTGCAGCGCGTGATCGGTGACGGCGTCAGTGAAGTAGAAGTCCGCCGTCTCGGCGTTGATAGGCGTGTCGTCCAGCATCATCGAGAACGGGTTGAACAGCGAGCCATAGCCGCCCAGAATGCCAAAGAACCTGTCGAAGCCGCGCTGACGCGGCGTAGGGCGACCCGGCGAACCTGCATCCCAGCCCTCCTCAGGCACAGGCGGGTGGTAGTGGCCACCCACATGCCACTTGCCGCTCATCAGCGTGCGATAGCCAGCCGTGCGCAGCACCTCAGCAACCGTCACGCTGCTGTCACTCAGATACCCTTGGTACCCCGGACTGCCGTAGTTTTGCACCATATGGCCCACACCCGCTTGGTGCGGATACAGCCCCGTCAACAGTGCAGCCCTCGAAGGACAGCAACGCGCGGCATTGTACATCTGTGTGAAGCGCAACCCGTTGTTGCCCATGCGATCGAGGTTGGGCGTGCGGATCTCTGAGCCATAGCATCCAATGTCCGAAAATCCCAGGTCGTCAACAAGGCAGACAATGATATTAGGGCGAGCGTTGGATTGCGTGGTCATTGGTATACTCCCATAACGAATTCAGCCGTCAATTTCGCGTTGAAGGTATGCCAGAACGCTCCGAAATGTCAATGCCGCAAACAGATCGGGGACTGGCATTTTCACCAGCCCCCGACATCTTATTGCTCAGTCCGAATTCTTCAGATCTCCGTTCAGCCGCTCTCCTGCTCCGCCCAGGGATCATAGGAGCCAAGATGCCACAACTGTCCTTCAGGGTCTCGCACTGAGAACAGGCTTCCCCCGTAGTGCTGCTCCTCCAACTCCGAGACGATGTTGGCGCCCGCATCCTTAGCCCGCTCGTAAGCGGCTTCGATTTCGCTGACTACGATGTAAGCGTTCTGCGTCAGTGTTCCATCCGGAGTGGGCGCAACGACAAAGTCATCGGCATTGCCTTGGTCGGAACCGAGCATTATCATCCCGCCGCCGAGCGTAAGCTCAGCGTGCGCCACGCCTCCCTCGCCGTCCGGCACGACCATCCGGCGCTCGAACCCAAGCACTTCGCAAAGCCACTCGATGGCGGCGTGCGCGTCTCGGTAGCGCATACCGGGGATGATGTTTGCCTTATAGCCGTTTTCGCCCACAATGTCCTCCTGAATCGCACTCAGCAACTTCCGCGCCCAGCGCCAACCTGCGTCTCGTCTATCAAGTGCTTACTCCTACAGGTTGAATTGCGCATCCAAATAATCATTAACCTTATTGTAAATCTGCACACGCGCTCGCTGCGTGTCCGCGACTATAAGTCGAGAGTTCGCAACATCGAAGGTAACGCCCGTAGGCATGGCGAAGCGCCACTCAGGTTCTGGCGTATAGACTCGCCGGCGCGCCTTCAGGACATCCGGGTTGGCGTCCACCTGAATCTGGTGCCCCTTCGCCATCTGCTGCGCATCCCCAATGAGACTGGCGATGAATCTGCCGCCCCGCTCAAAGACCTGAACGCGGTCGTTACCCCAGTCGCAGACATAGACATCTCCGTCCGGGTCAACAGCAACATCGCTCGGTCTGTTGAGATGCCTCTTGCCCCTCCCATAACTGCCAAACGATGCGACGAACTCACCATCGGCATCGAACTTCTGCACACGGTGATTCTTATGGTCGGCAATGTACGTATTCCCATCGTCATCCACGGCTACACCCCATGGAGCGTTCAGCTCACCGGGCCCATGGCCGAAACTGCCGAATTGCAGGATGTACTCGCCATCATTCGTAAACTTGCATACGCGGTGATTCACGCTGTCCGAAACATAGACATCATCATTGAGGTCAATGGCCAAGCCCGATGTCCGACCAGGTCCGGCTTCTCGCTGCGTACTCCAACTATTCTGGAAAACACCGGAATTAGAGAATATGGAGATTCGATTCATCCACTCGTCGGCAATGTAGATGTTCTCATCGGAATCGATAGCGATGCCGACAGGCCAGATCAGTTCGCCGTCTCCATCCCCGTACCTGCCGAATGTACCGAGGTACACTTCCGTGCCGGCGATAGATGGCATACTGAACGAACATACTTCCGCGTAGAGTGCTGCCTTGTTCCAGGGCACATCAAGAATCTCTTCAAACTGACGGTTAAGCACATATATTGTATCGCCTGAGCCACAGGCGGAAGCGATGGGTTGGGGCATCTCCAAGCCGCCCACCGCATGGCTGAAATCAAAAACGCGTCCCGCTGCTACCGTTGTAAGCACTTCTGCCCCCCAAATTATGACTAAATGCCAAAGGGACCCACGCATGCTGGTGACACCAGCGATCTCAGCGATCTGTTTTGGACGTTCTTATAGGCCTCACCTCCCTCCATAAACACTACGACCTGCACTCACAGGCAAGATGATCAAAAAATCACCCGTGAATGCAGGTCGTTATTTTGCTTTAGTTGCACACCGTATTACTTGCCTTGCGGTTCCGAGGCGGCAGGAATCCGGTGCGCGGTCTGGCAGCGAATTCCTACAGGTTGAACTGAGCCTCCATGTAGCCGCTCACCTTGGTATATATCTGCAGGCGTCCGCGCTGCGTGTCAGTTACGAGCAGCCTTGACTTCGCCCTGTCGAATGTGATGCCCGTCGGCATGGCAAAGCGCCACTCCGGTTCGAGCGTATAGACTCGCCGCCGCGCCTTGATTACGTCAATGTTCGCGTCCACCTGTTCCTGGTGCCACTTCGCCATCTGCTGCGCGTCCCCGAGTAAGCTTGTGACAAAGGTGCCGTCCGGCGCGTAAATCTGCACCCGGTTGTTGCCCCAGTCGCACGCATACACATCGCCGTCCGGGTCAACTGCGACAGCGCTGGGGCGGTTGAGTTGCCCCCTACCCTTGCCATAGCTGCCGAAAGACAGGACATAGTTGCCGTCCGCATCGAACTTCTGCACGCGGTGGTTCTTGTGGTCCGCGACATACACGTTGTCATCGTCATCGCAGGTAACGCCCCAGGGCGTATCGAATTCGCCCTCGCCATCACCATGTCCGCCGAACTGTGCTATGTACTCGCCGTCCTTGGTGAACTTCTGCACGCGGTGGTTCAGGCTGTCCACGACATAGACGACTCCGCCCGAATCGAGCGCGATACCCGACGGCTTGTTAAGCTCGCCTTCTCCGCTGCCTCCCGATCCCCAGATCTTGAGCAATTCTCCGTCCTTGTTGAAGACGGATACCCTGTTCATCCACTCGTCCGCGATGTACATGTTCTCGTCGGCGTCGAGCGCGATTCCGCTCGGCCAGATAAGCTCGCCTTCGCCGTCACCGTACTTGCTGAAGCGTCCCAGGAACTCTTCGTCCCCTGGGGTCGTCGGTACGGTGAATCGGTTCACCTGCGCGGCGGTAGCAGTCTTGTTCCAAGGAACATCCAGGATCTGCTCGTACTGCCGGCTCAACACATAAACCGTGTCGCCTTCTCCGGCGGCGACGCCGATGGGTTGCGGCATATAAAGGCCGCCAACCGCGTGGCTGAAGTCGTAAGTGCGTCCCTTAGCTACTGTGGTCAGCATATATTCTGCTCCCTACTACTCGGAGATTCAGTCTTCGGTTCGTCAAACCACTTGACTCACCAGACGTGCGACTGCCCTCCTACGATATGACAATCTAGTTGGCGATGAATCCGAGTTTCTCGAACTGCCCGCCTACGATCTCCTTGGAGTCCATCTTCATCCAGTCCTCGACCAGCGTGGAATAGATGCTGCGGAAATCGACATTGGGGACCACATCGCCCTGCTCCAGGTCCTCGGGCCGGAGCGACGGGTACTCGCCGTACTCTCCACCCTTCACATTGTCGCCGATGACCATGACTGCGCCCGCTGCGCCGTGATCGGTGCCCGAGCCGTTGTCATGGGTGCGCCGTCCGAATTCGGAGAAGAGCACCATGACCACATTGTCGGAAGCATCGTGTGCTCGCAGGTCGTCGAAGAAGTCGTTGATCGCGGTCGAGAGATCGTCCCACAGGCCGGCGAGCATGTTCGGCTGACCCGCATGCGAGTCGAAGCTGCCGTGGTCGCAGTAGAAGACGCGCGACCCAAGCCCTGCCATGTGTACCTGCGCGATGCCCTTGAGCTTCTTCGCAAGCGTAGTGTCCGCGTACTCGATGTCTGACGAGTAGCGCTCCGGCGCGACCTTCAGGATGTCCGCGCCCTGCAATGCGTCCAGACCGGTCTGCCCGAGGAACTCCATGACAGGCCCTCGCCCGATTGCCTGCCCGTACAGCCGCGAGAACCTGTTCAGGATCTTCTGCCGCTGCTCCTCGGCGTTGATACCGGGCATCAAGCCATAGTTGTTCAGGTCCTCGACGCATGCAACCGGCACGCCCGGAACCGCCATCGCGCGGAACATGCTCGGCCCGAAGCTCACGCCCGTTACAACATTCTCCTTGTTGGGGTCAATGTTCTGGATGACCTTGCCCAGCCAGCCCTCTGTGCCAACATCGTCCGGCTCGCAGGTGTGCCAGATGTCCATCGAGCGGAAGTGTGAGCGCGGAGAATTCTCGTAGCCCACGCCATGTACGATGGCGACATTGCCCTGATTGTACAGGTCGCGGATGGCGCCCATCTGAGGATGCAGCCCGATCTCGTCGTTGAGGTGAAGCACCTGCTCCTGCGGAATCCCGACCGTCGGGCGATTGTCGTAGTAGATCTCGTTGTTGTACGGAATCACCGTATTCAGGTAGTCGTTACCGCCCGAAAGCTGCACAACCACCACGACCGGGTCTTTCTGCGCTGTCGTCATCTTTAATTCCCCCTAAGTCTCAGCCTGTTATGTCTTAGTCTGTTATGTCTTTGATATGCGCCTGTTTAGGCGTACTGGTAGTCCCTCAGCGATACGATCAGCTGAAGCATCTCGCTGACGCGCATCGTAGCGAATTCGTTCTCCTCGTCACTGCCCCACTTCAGGTCGCCGTCAAGGTCAGCGTGATCGATAAGCTCCTGCCGCGTTGCAGAGGCAAGGTCCAGCGGCCCCATCAGGTCGAGGCATGTGTCCACAAACTCGCCCGTCGAGACATCGCCCGCATCCTGAAGCCTACCGACGATGGACTGAACGCCCGGAAGCGATGTGTCGCCCACCAAGTCAGCAACGAAGTTGATGCGCCGCATCAGCGAACCGCTGTTGATCCACTCACGTCCCGTATGCCAGCCCTCCACACTCGGCGGGTTCAGCACTTCCTGGCCCATATAGCCCATCTGCCTGCCCAGGTTGCCAATACCCGGCGCCGGGAACTCATGCCCGCCCACGAAGCGCAGCGTATTCACCACGACCTCGACGGGACTCTTGATTCGGCTGAAGCGAGCATCCTTGAAGAAGTCGGAGTTGAACAGCACTCGCAGCACTGCCGTCATGTCGTACTCGGAATCAACGAAGGCGTCCGAAAGCGTCTTGATTGCATCCGGATCCACCGGCGGTACATTCTGCCACGCCGGAACCTGCGCCTCATCCGCCACGAAGAAGTTGTACAGGTGGCGCGCGATGAAGCGGGGTGTCGCGGGTTGCTGGCAGATGATGTCGATTATGTCCTCGCCATTGAAGTTACCCGTATAGCCGAGGAAGGACTTCTCGCCCTCGTCATGATCGTCCTCGCGGTACTCGAAGTACCAGTCGAAGCGTCCCATCGGGAAGCGCGGAAGCTTCGGTGTAATCGTCCAGCCTGTAAACGCGCGGGAGCACTCGAATACATCGGTCTCGGTATAGTTGCCCTGCCCCATGCTGAACAGTTCGAGAAGCTCGCGGCCCCAGTTCTCGTTCGGAGCGTCCGCGTGGTTCTCGTTATTGTCCAGCCAGTAGATCATCGCCGGGTCCTGGGCAATCGCCATCAGGATATCCTTGTAGTTGCCCATGCCCTTCTCGCGGAGCATGTCAATCATGTCAAGGATTTCGTCCCAGTGATCCACCTTCGAGACGCCTGTCGCGAAGATGCCGTGCCAGAAGACTGCCATCTTCTCCTGCAGCGGAGCATTCGTGTTGATCATATGATAGAGCCAGGTCGCATGGCCCGTGCCCTGAATCGTCCCCGGCTTCCAGGACCACGGATGGTAGCGCAGCAATTCAAACCTATCCACAGGCTCCTGCGCCTCCGGATGAAGCAGTTCTTCCACGGTCGCCTCATAGCCTTGAGCAACATACTTTTCCAGTTGGTCTCGCGTCGCCCCGAAGCCGGCGCGTCGCATCAAATGTGCCATCAACGCAATGTCATCTTTGTGGGCCATTCAGCTACCTCCTGCCTGATGTGCGTCCATTCCGAAGAGTCATTTAATCGATCGTAATCTACGCTCTTACCAGTCTAATTGCGGTTACGTTTCCACCCCAATTACTCAATGTCAGTATATGAACGGAATTACAGCGTGTCAAACCCCAAATTCTGCGAAAATACCTATTCTGTACATCAATTTCAGCCGCCACTATAATCTTCCCATCACACCGACCAATATGGCTGGAGGTAAAGTACAACATGGCAGATTCACAACGCCGATTAGAGGGCAAAGTTGCCGTTATCACAGGCGCAGGCAGGGGCATCGGACGCGCGATCTCAATTGGCTACGCTGCAGAGGGTGCATCCGTCTGCTGCGCCGCCCGCACGACCACTGAAATCGAGGAAGTTGTCGAGGAAATCAGGAGTGCAGGCGGAAACGCAATCACAGTTCAGACCGACGTGACCAGTTACGACGATGTGGAGCGAATGAACAAGGCAGCAGCCGACGCATTCGGCGGCATCGACATCGTTGTCATAAATGCGGGTGGAAATATAGGAGCCGGTCCCATCGCTGAGAGTGACCCTGAGGGCTGGGTTGCCACCATAGACCTCAACCTGAAGGGCGCATACTTCACAGCCAGGAGCGCTATCCCATATCTCAAGGAGCGCGGCGGCGGAAAGATGATCACCATCGGCTCCGGCATCGGCCACAATGGCCGCCCCAACACCTCCGCATACGCCTGCGCCAAGGCTGGCTCCTGGATGCTTACCCGTGTTCTCGCGCAGGAACTCTGGGAGCACAACATCAGCGTGAACGAACTCGTTCCCGGCCCAGTCTTGACACCAGGCGCAATCGCCTCCTGGGAACGGGAAGGCACCGGCGTCAACACCATCACCAGCGAATGGGTGAAGGAGGCAGAGGATGTCGTTCCTATGGCGCTATTCATAGCCACTCAGCCCGACAAGGGTCCCACTTCACAGAGCTTCAGCATGATGCGCCGCGATACCTAGATGTGTCTGAAATATGCTTAATTCGTTGACTACATGCTGCAACGCACTCATAATTGTGTATCAGATAAGGGGTACCAATGTGTGCCTCCACTTCAGCATATCAAGGAGTTTCGTACATGAATTTCATTCGCGATAGGAAGAAAAGCCTATCTTGGTTATTGCCCTTAGCGGCGATAGCGACAATTGGAGCAATTGCGTGTTCCAGCCCTGCCCCTGTGCAGCAGCCGGCACCGCAACCTGCGGCGGCACCTGCAGTGGCACCCGCTCCGGCACCTGCACAGGCACCCGCAATGCCAGCAGCCCCTGCAATGCCAGCTCCGGCAGCACCTGCCGCGCCTGCAATGGCACAAGCGCTACCCACACCTCAGGCGCCTCAGCTCGCTCCCGTTCCGCAGCAGCAGACACGGCAGCCCGCGATGATGATGTCGTCTGACGAAGCGCAGATGGGTGGAACCCTCCGCATAGTGGCGGCAGGCAGCATTCAATCATTCGACCCGCTCTGGACGACAGCGTCCGGTACCGGTAATGTCTCGAACACCATTCTCGAAGGTCTCTTCGAGTACACCAGCGACTACGGCATCGGCCCATTGATTGTCGAAAGCTGGGAGAGCAGCGACGACAACCTGTCATGGACATTCAAGATCCGCGACGGCATCAAGTTCCACGACGGAACCCCCCTGACCACCGAGCAGGTTCAGGGAACATTGAACCGCCAGAAGGACCGAGCGCCCATTCTCAGGCTGGTCCGCAACGAGTTCGGCGCGGGCGACGGCGAATTTGAAGACTTCTTCACGATTGTTGACGACAAGCACTTCAGCCTTAACCTGAGAGAAGGTACCGGACTCGTCATCGACGCAATTGGCCCACAGGGCTTCGGTCCCCGCCTCGTTACCGCAGACTGGTACGACAACTACACAGCCAACGAATCCGCAGAGGGCCCGCCCAACGGAACCGGCCCCTTCATCTTCGAAGAGTGGCTCCCCGGCGACCGCTGGAGCGCAGTGAGATACGAGGACTACGCCCCGCATCCCAGCCCTGCCAGCGGCACTTCAGGCGGACACACCGCCTATGTTGACAGGATGGTGTACATCGAGGTACCCGACCAGACGACCCGTGTAGCAGCCCTCCAGACGCGTGAGGTTCACATAGTTCAGGAGTTCCCGGCGGAGCTGCTGTCGCGCCTGGAAGCCGACCCAGAGGTCGCCCTGTACGACAACCCGCCGTTCAGGCTACTCGGCCACTTCAACCATGTGCGCCCGCCATTCGACAACAAGCTCGCACGGCAGGCAATGATCAAGGCCTATGACAACCAGAAGGCACTGACCCTCGCGACGGGCGACCCCGCCTTCACGCGCCTATGCCCCTCGCTTCTGCAGTGCGGCACGAAGTGGGAAACAACTTCCGGCTCGGAAGGCAACTACTACGCGCAGAACCTCGAGGAAGCCAAGGCGCTTCTTGAAGAGGCAGGCGTAACCGGCGCGCATGTGCGCCTGATGGACCCTGCCGACAGGCAGCCCGCACACGCCGCCGCACAGGTCAGCCGCGAAGTGCTTGAGGCGCTCGGATTCGATGTTGAGTTCCAGGTAATGGACTGGGCGACGATGGTAGCGCAGCGCGCCCGCCCCGATGATTGGGAGTTCTTCCACACCTGGAGCGGCGTTACCGTGCGCTCCGGCCCCGTTGGACACCTGCTGTTCTCCGAGCTTCAGTACGACGCCTGGTTCAACAACTACCAGGACACGACCGAGAAGCAGCGTGAGATTTATTCCCGCCTGGCACGCGCAACCACGGAAGAAGAGCAGATTGCGCTGAACAACGAGTTCCACGAGCACTTCTACGAGGATGCCATCTTCCTTCAGGTTGGTGAATTCTTCAGCCGCTGGGCAGCCAGCACCAAGGTGCAGGGAATCGTCAACGGCGGATCGGCGCAGCAGAAGCCTTTCGACAAGTGGCTCGTCGAATAACCGAACAGACTTAACTTAATGAATTGATTGGCGGGGGCAGTTTCACACCTGCCCCCGCTGCGTTTATCATTGCGGTTGGGAACGGAACGCGGATTTGCTCTTCTGTTCACTCGCAGATTCTGACAAAGGAGCGTAACGAAGCGGATGTGGCGCTACACACTGGTTCGCATTCTGTCCGCCATACCCGTCATCGCCGTTGTCGGAGTCATCACCTTCTCCATCATCCACATCGCACCTGGCGACCCGGCAGCGATTATCGGCGGCGACGAAGCCACGGTTGAAGACCTGGAGCGCATCAGAGCGCAGTTGGGCACGGACCAACCCATCCACATTCAATTTGTCAGGTGGATCGGACGCCTCGCGCAGGGTGACCTTGGCACTTCGATATTCTCCAAGAAATCCATAACTTCCCTGATGGCTCCACGCCTGCAGCCGACGATTTCGCTTGGCGTTCAGGTAATCGTCCTGTCCACGCTGCTGGGCATTTCCATAGGTGTCATATCGGCGTGGAAAGCGGGGACTGCCGTCGACCGGGGCTTCATGTTCTTCGCCGTGCTGGGCTTTTCCGCTCCCGGATTCTGGCTGGCGTTCATACTGATATGGGTCTTCGCCGTGAACTTGGGATGGTTCCCCGCGCTAGGCTACCGTCCCATCGGAGACGGGTTATTCTCGCACATTCACAGCATGTTCCTGCCGGTGGCGGTCAATAGCATCTTGTCGTCGGCGTTCATATCCAGGATCACCCGCTCGGCGATGCTCGATGTGCTGCGCGAAGATTTTGTAAGGACTGCGCGCGCGAAGGGACTGCGCGAGTTGGCGGTGTACATGCGCCACGCATTCCGTCCCGCCTCGATTCCTGTTGTAACTGTCATCGGCGCATCTATAGCAAGCCTCGCTACCGGCTTCGTGGTAACCGAGTCTATCTTCGCGATACCCGGACTCGGTAGAATGCTGATAGAGGCGATCATCAGGCGAGACTTCCCCATAATTCAGGCGATGATGATGGTCGTAGCAACCGCCTACGTGATGATTAATCTCGTAATCGACATCTTCTACGCATACCTCGACCCCAGGATTCGCTACTAATGGCAACGCAGCAGGAACAGCCATCCATAAGGCTAGCGCCAAGTGCGGGAGCGCGTGTGCGCCGCTTCTTCGACGCGTTCATTGTCATTACGCGCAGCAATCCCAATGTGTTGATTGGCGTGGTGATACTGGCGGCGATACTGCTGATGACCGTGTTCTCACCGGTCATCGTGCGCTCGGATTATACCCAGACCACAACCGATCTGAGGCTGCCACCATCGTCGGAGCACTGGTTCGGCACCGACGCATTTGGAAGAGATGTGTTCGACCGTGTAATAGCGGGAAGCCGTGTATCCCTCTATGTCGGATTCGCGGTTACCTTCATATCGGTTGTTCTCGGACTTGTCATCGCTCTCTTCGCAGGATACTTCCGACTGCTCGACCATATCCTTATGCGCTTCGTAGACGGCTTGCTCGCATTCCCCACGATACTGCTCGCGCTTGCGCTCATAGCGCTGCTCGGTGGGAGCGTGACCAATGTCATCATCGCCCTGTCCGTAACTGGCACGGCAAGCAAAGTGCGCCTCGTGAGAGGCCAGGTGCTGAGCCTGCGCGAAGAGCAGTTCGTCGAAGCCGCGCGGTCGATCGGCGCTCCTGTGTGGCGCATCCTGTTCCTGCACATCGCGCCGAATACCATCGGCGTCGTGCTGGTGCAGGCGACATTCACGCTTGCAACTGCGATCCTCGCCGAGGCAAGCCTGAGCTTCCTCGGCGCGGGCGTGCCTGAGTTCATCCCTACCTGGGGCAATATCGTCGCGACCGGCAAGGGCTACGTGCAGGTCGCCTTCTGGATATCATTCTTCCCCGGCGTGTTCCTGACGCTCACCGTGCTGGCCGTCGTTCTGATAGGTGACGCCCTGCGCGACTACCTCGACCCACGCCTGCGAGGACAATTCCTCTAAGTCGTTATCGTTGCAGCAGCGCTTGCAAGGGCGTCCAAGCCGCTCCATTCGACGGCAACGCCAAATTCGCTGGCGAACTCTCGCGCCAATGCTGGCATCACATCGGAGACGGCCACATCACTCCCCAGTTCCTGTGACATTGAAGTTACGCTAACTCCGGGCATACCGCACGGCACAATATGTTCGAAAAACGACAGGTCCGGGCTGACATTGAGCGCGAATCCGTGCATCGTAACACCGCGACTCACGCGCACCCCAATCGCCGCAATTTTGCTGTCGCCCACCCAAACGCCCGTCGGCTTACCTTCGCTGTGCGCGGCAATGCCAAATTCAGAAAGCGCGCGGATTAAGACCTGTTCCAGCGTCTCCACATACTGACGCACTCCCACGCCTAATCGCCGCAGGTTGACTATCGGGTAGCCGACAAGCTGCCCCGGCCCGTGATAAGTAGTCTCTCCGCCCCTGTCTGCCAGTTGGGTGTCCACGCCAAGCCGCGAAAGCATGTCTTTGGACGCAAGCACATCCGATTCTTGCCCCCTGCGCCCCAGGGTATAAACATGCGGATGCTCAAGCAGAAGAAGCAAGTCGGGAAGTTCACCCGCGACGACCCGCGCATGCAGCAGCCGCTGCAAGTCATAAGCAGTCTGGAAATCAACCAGACCCAACGGTACGACGAGGCAGGTGTTCATGCGTCAGCGCGCCTAGTATATCCCTGTCTCATCCGAAATCGCCTCCAGCCTCCGCTTCACCGCGTTGGTGAATGAGGACGCCTCCGCGCCGTCCATTATGCGATGATCGAATGTAAGGCAGATGTTCATCAATGAACGGATGCCGATGGCGTCTCCAATGACGACAGGACGCTTGACCACGGCCTCGGTCGTCAGAATCGCCGCCTGCGGATGATTGATAATGGGCTGGGAAGCAATCGAGCCAAGCGCGCCAGTATTGTTCAGCGTAAACGTGCCAAATTGCATATCCTCGACTGCAAGCTTGCCCTGCCGCGCGCGCGCAGTCAGATCCGCCGTGCGCACCGCAATCCCAGCAACGCTGAGAGCATCCGCATCGCGCAGCACCGGCACCACCAGTCCGTCCGGTGCGGCAACCGCAATCCCGATATTGATGCGCCGTTTCAGGATGATCGCGTCCTCACCCCACGACGAGTTGAGCAGCGGGTTATCTCGAAGCGACTCCGCAACCGCCTTCACCACGAAGTGCAGATAAGTCAGGTTCACCCCTTCGCGCTGCATGAATTCGTCCTTCAGCGCCCCTCGCCGCCGCACCAGCCCGCTCACATCCACTTCCGTAATTGACCACGCCGTCGGAATTTCCGATGCGCTGCGCTTCATATTCGCCGCGATCATCCGGCGCACGGGAGACAAAGGCAGCCGTTCCTCGTCCTCGCCGTCTGATCTCATTGCAGCCGCCGTAGTTTTTGCATCCACGGGCGAGGCTTGAACCGCTAGAACCTCTGCCTGTGCTTCGACGTATGCAAGCACATCCTTGCGCGTCACACGGCCGTTGATCCCCGTGCCCGCAACCTGCTCCAGGTCAATGCCGCGCTCAGCAGCAAGCCGCTGCACCGCCGGCGAGTAACGCCTCCGCCGACGCCCTCTGACCTGCGAGTCTGACGCCGACGCAATCGCATCCTGGGCTGCAGGAATGACGACATTTCCCGACCCCGTCGGTCCCACCGGCGCCACATCCTTCAGCAGCACGCCAATGCGGTCAACCGGCTGGGCCTGCTCTTGGGCGGGAGGTGGTGTCTCGATCGGCATATCAGGTTCGGCGGCATCTTCAGTCTGTATGTCGGCAATCGGCGCGCCCATCGGCAGCGTCTGCCCTTCCTCCGCAAGTAGCTCCGTGATGACGCCATTTACCGGCGACGGCACTTCCATGCTCACCTTGTCCGTCAGCACTTCCACGAGCGGGTCATACCGCTCCACGCTGTCGCCCACCTGCTTCAGCCATTGGACGATAGTGCCCTCGGTAACCGATTCGCCGACCTGCGGCAGTTCAATTATCATGGACCCATCCTTACCATCACACCAACCCGCTAGTACGCCGCCAACTGCCGTATCGCATCTGCAATCTTCGCAGAGTCAAGCATGTACAGCGCCTCCAGCGGCGGACTGAACGGCATCGCCGGAACTTCAGGCCCGGCAAGCCGGCGCACTGGCGCATCAAGATACTCGAAGGCGTCCTCGGCAATCGTCGCCGCAATCTCGCCGCCGATTCCGCCCACCTTGTTGTCCTCATGCACGACCAGCGCCTTGCCCGTCTTCATCGCGGACTCCAGCACACTCTCCGTGTCCAGAGGCCGCAGAGTTCGCATGTCAACGACCTCCACGCTTATCCCTTCGCCCTCAAGCACCAGCGCGGCTTCCAGGCAGTGATGCACCATCAACCCGTATGTGAACACCGAAACATCGTCGCCTTCGCGCTTAACATCAGCCTTGCCTATCGGAATCGTGTACTCTTCGTCCGGCACTTCACCACGCACTAGCCGGTAAGTACGCTTGTGCTCCAGGAATATCACCGGGTCATCGTCTCGGATCGCGCTCTTCAGCAGCCCCTTAGCATCGTAAGGCGTGGCAGGCGTAATCACCTTGAGACCCGGCGCGTGGCAGAAGTACGCCTCCGCCGACTGCGAGTGGTATAGCGCGCCACGCACACCGCCGCCCTCAGGAGCGCGCAGCACCATTGGCACACTCAGCTTGCCGTTGCTGCCATATCTGGCACGCGCCGCCTCTCCGACAATCTGGTTGAACACCGGCCAGATGAAGTCCGCAAACTGTATCTCAGCTATCGGCCGCATCCCATGCATTGCCGCCCCCAGAGCCATGCCCGCGATGGACGACTCCGCGATGGGCGTGTCTATCACTCGCTCCTCGCCGAACTGGTCAACGAAGCCGTCAGTCGCAAGAAACACGCCGCCACGCACGCCCACATCCTCGCCAAGCACGAAGACGCGCTCATCGCGCACCATCTCCTCGCGCATCGCCTCGCGCACCGCTTCCAGCACATTCAATACAGCCATGCAGAAATCCTACCTGTCCCGCTAATCCGTGCCCGCATATACATGCTCGAAGAAGTCATGCGTCTGCGGATATTCGGCAGCCTCCACCTCGTCCGTAACCGTGTTCACCTCGGCGCGAGCCTCCGCGTACAGCCGCTCGTCGGTCGCGCCGTCCAGTACGCCCATCTCAGTAAGACGCTCACTGAACAGCTTCAGCGGATCGCGCAACCGCGCCTCTTCGATCTCCTCACGCGGTCGATAGCGCGTATCGTCGTCATCGCTCGTGTGCGGCAGGTATCGCTCCACCTGCGCCTCGATGAGAGTTGGCCCTTCGCCACTTCGCGCTCGCGCAGCCGCCTCGGTAACCGCCTCGTACACCGCAATCACATCACAACCGTCAATCGAGATGCCCGGCATCCCGTAACCCTCGGCTCGGCTCGCCACACTGTCGATCGCCATCTGGCGACGCTGCGGCACCGATGTCGCATACTTGTTGTTTTCACACATGAATATGACCGGCAGCTTGTGAATAGCAGCAAAGTTCATGGCCTCGTGCGAGTCCCCGAAGCTCGACGCGCCATCCCCGAAGTAGGAGATGACAATCCCCTCCTCACGACGCATCCGAATCGCCAGCGCCGCCCCCACCGCTTGCGGAAGCTGCGTCGCAATGACATTCGACAGGTTGATGAGCCCAATTTCAGGGTATGCTCCGTGCGTGGGGAACTGCCTCGCGCCACTCAACGGCTCGCCGACTTTCGCCGTGAACCCCAGCATAATCTCACGCGGCGTCATGCCAAGCGTCAGCATTACGGCTAGGTCCCGGTAGTAGATGTAAAACTGGTCGGTGCCGCGCTTCAACGCATACACGCTGCCGATCTGCGCCGCCTCGTGCCCCTGCGAAGACGCCATGATGGCCGCCTTGCCCTGCCGGTTCAGAATCCAGATTCGCTCGTCCAGCGTACGGGAGAGCACCATCTTGCCGTACATCTCCAGCAGAGTGCCTTCGTCCAGCGTCTTGCCTGATTCAGCGTCAGCCATAGTCCACATCCACCGTCAATAGTGATCTGAAGTAAGTTTCCACAATTATAAGAGCCGTCCCGTTATGGCGTCAAAAGACATCGCGTGTCTTATTCGTGCCTTGCAAACCCTCGCATCACGACTTTCGCATGCGAAGAGCGACGGCAGTAACGATAGTGGATGTTGCGAGGCTCAGGCAGCCGCCGATGATAATGTCTATCGGAACGAGAGGCACAGGCCATTTCGCTATCATCACGAATATCGGAACGCTGTATGTGGCATACGCGGCGCAACCCAGAATGAAACTATTCAGCATCGCCTTTCGTAGGCTGTTTTCTCTGAGGGCAGGTTCGATCGCGAGGTGGCTATTCGCCAAGCCCATCAGCAGGAAGAATACGAGAAGCGCCAGGAACTCGAACCCGCCCCAGGTGTCCATTTCCTTGCCGAAACTCCACTCATTGCCCAATCCGCTGGCTTCACGCAGGTTGACATACATCGCAGTGACGAATGGAAACAGATGCCACACTATATCGATTATCGCGTACGTCAGGAACGCCGCTATGAATCTGATGAGCTTGATCATTTTAGTTCCCTCCGCCTTCGTGAATTTCCTAGAATGTGCAGACAATCCGCATAGCAGGTTATAGCATCCATCTGTTTCATGTAAATCTATCCTGTCCCCACTGCCAGTTAGTCTATAATAGGGCGCATCGCAGACCGAGAACAGCACTACGAAAGAGAACGCCATGAAGTTCGCCCTCATCACCCATCTCCCCTGGCCCGAAGACACCGACGCACGCAGCATCGTAGAGCAGACCACCGACGACATCATACTCGGGGAGGAACTGGGATTCCACAGTGCGTGGCTCGCCGAACACCATTTCACGCGCTACGGTATTGGCTCGTCCGCACTCGTTTTCGCAAGCGCAATCGCCGCGCGCACCAACGAGATTCGGCTGGGCACCGCAGTGCTCGTGCCGCCGCTGCACAATCCCATACGCCTCGCCGAGGACACCGCCACGCTCGACCTCATCAGCAACGGCAGATTCGACGCAGGCTTTGGGCGCGGCGCATCAAGGAGCGAGTTCACGCCCTACGGCGTTGACCACAGCGACACGCAGGCGAGCTTTCAGGAATCGGTCAACATGATTCGCGGCATGTGGACGACGCCGGAGTACACGCACAAGGGCAACCATTACAGCGTCCACCAGGCAAACCTCGTGCCTCCACCAGTGCAGCAGCCGCACCCGCCCATCTACATTGCGGCAACGCGCACGCGCGAGACGCTGGAGTTCGCGGTATCTAACGGCTTCCCCACCATGATAGGCCTGACCGTTGACACCGCGCCCGCACTGGAGCTTTGTCACCGCTACGAAGCTATGTCCGCCGAGGCAGGACACAATGTCACGGTCGGAGACATCCCCTTCTTCCGCTACTGCTACCTTGCGGAAACCGAAGAACAGGCGCGCCAAGACGCATACAAGTCGCTGAACTGGGTCATCGACCTGCTGCAATGGCGCGGCACGCTCAACGGCGCAAGCGAAGCGAGCAACAGCATAGACGAATGGCGCAGAACGCGCGGCAATCCTTCTCTCACCTTCGACCATGTGGCTGAGCACCGCTCCATCATTGGCACCCCCGAGCAGTGTGTAGAGAAGATAAAGGCGCTGCAGGCACAGGGCGTCGAGTACTTTGGCTGCAACTTCGCATTCGGCGGCATGCCTCGTGATAAAGTGAAGGCGGCGATGCGGCTGTTCGGCGAAGAAGTAATGCCGCACTTCGACTAGTGCCGTGTTGCCACTACCCCACTCTGCCACTATAATTCGCCCCATACTCACGACCCGCAATAAAACGATGCATAAGATGCACGAAAGGACACCACCATGGCGCTGCCCGACCGAATGAAGTTCGGCATTTTCCTCGGCCCGTTCCACCGCGTGGGCGAGAATCCTACGCTTGCCATCGACCGTGATCTCGAACTCATCCAGTGGCTGGACTACCTCGGCTATGACGAGGCGTGGATCGGGGAGCACCACAGCTCCGGCTGGGAAATTATCTCCTCCCCTGAGATATTCATGGCAGTCGCCGCCGACCGCACCAAGCACATCAAGCTTGGCACCGGCGTCGTCAGCCTGCCATATCACCACCCGTTCAATGTCGCCAACCGCATGGTGCAGATCGACCACATGAGCCACGGCCGCGTGATGTTTGGCGTCGGCCCCGGCGCTCTGCCCGGCGACGCCTACATGATGGGCATCGAGTCAACCACACAGCGCGCCAGGATGGACGAGGCTTTTGGCATCATACTGCGTCTGTTCAATGAGACCGAGCCGATTACATACAAGTCCGACTGGTTTGAGCTGAACGAGGCGATGCTCCAGATTCGCCCCTTCCAGCACCCGCACATGCCCATCGCCGTCGCATCCATCCAGACACCGTCCGGAGTCGCGCTTGCCGGCAAATACGGTGCATCCGTGCTTACCATCACAGTACCTAGAGACCCGACAAGCGCCGATAGGGGCAACCTCAACGACCTGTGGACAATCGCCGAAGAGTCGGCGGCGGAACACAACCAGACCGTTGACCGCAACGAGTGGCGGCTGGTCGTTCCTGTCCACCTCGCCGAGACCCGCAAGCAAGCGCGGGACGAGGCTCGCATGGGCGCAGGTTACTTCCTCCGCGAATACACCGAAGGCACAAACGGCCGCAAGTCCGACTTCGATGGCCCCATCGACAAGGTCATCGACCACATGGCGGACACCGGCGCATGGATTGTCGGCACGCCCGACGACTGCATCGAGGCAATTCACAGGCTCGACGATCTGAGCGGCGGCTTTGGCGGCTTCATGGTGCAGACCATCGACTGGGCTCCGCGCGACCGCATGCTTCACAGCTACGAACTCCTGGCACGCTATGTGATGCCACACTTCCAGGGCAGCGCGATCGCTACCAAGGCGTCACAGGACTGGGCGATCGACCATCAGTCTGAGCTTCTCAGTGGCAGGATGGCAGCCTTAGACCGTGCCCAGAAGACCTACGCCGCCCGCAACAACTAGGCGCCTGCATTCTCCAATCATGTCAGCACTTGAAGACATTGCATAACCTTATTAGCTTCGACATAGACGGCACGCTCGAGGTTGGCGAGCCGCGTGGCAGCATCACGATGGATTTCGTGCGCGCCGTCCAGCGCGGAGGCTATATCATCGGCAGTTGCTCAGACCGGCCGCTCAGCTACCAGCAGAAAATCTGGCAGGAGCACCAGATCACCGTTGATTTCACCGTCCTGAAGCAGAACCTCGACGATGTAAAGGCACGCTTCCAGGCCGCAACCTATACCCACATCGGCGACGGCGCAGCCGACGAGTACTACGCCCTGAAATCAGGCTTCCGCTTCATCGAAATTGATACAATGGAATGGCTCACATGGAGAGAGCACATCTTGAGTATGGATTCAGGTGAGTGGTAATGGGCACATTCCGAGTCGAAATGGGAATTGGTGACCCAGAAGGGCTGCGGTACGAATACGTGGACGCTCTCGTCGATTCAGGCTCGACTTACAATATTCTTCCCGCCTCCCTCCTTCGACGATTGGACGTGCAGGTCCGGCGCAGCGCAACATTTAGGCTCGCAGACGACAGAAGGGTGCAGCGAGAACTCGGGCAAACTTGGGTAAGGCTCAACGGCGAAGAGTACATCGCTCCCGTGGTGTTTGGCGACGACGAAGCGCAGCCACTCTTGGGTGCTGTCACATTGGAAATATTCCAATTGGGCATAGATCCTGTCGGAATGCGCCTCATCCCAGTCGAGGGCCTGATGATGTCCGCTCCCGAGATAATGATTAGCAAGTAGAGAACCGATGCCAAGACCCGACAGCCGCGCAAACGACGAACTGCGCCCCACAAAGATAACCTGCGGCGTGCAAGCCTTTCCGGAAGGCAGCGTCCTCATCGAGACGGGCCTGACCCGCGTCCTCTGCGCCGTCAGCGTCGAGGACAATGTGCCTCGCTTCCTGCGCGGTTCCGGGCAGGGCTGGATTACGGCAGAATACGCCATGCTCCCTCGCGCAACGCTCACACGCACTCCTCGCGAGCGAACCCCACGCGGCAGGACTCAGGAGATTCAACGGCTGATAGGTAGGTCGCTGCGCGCAGCCGTTGATCTGCAACGACTCGGCGAGCGCACCTTCACCGTGGACTGCGATGTACTGCAGGCTGACGCCGGCACCCGCACCGCGGCAATCACCGGCGGATACGTCGCCCTGTACTTGGCAATCGCGGCGCTAGTCGAGGAAGATCAGATACCGGAAATTCCCATACTCGCGGCAGTGGCAGCAACAAGCGTCGGCATCGTCGATGGAGAGGCCCGCCTCGACCTGTGCTACGATGAGGACGCCGCCGCCGAGGTGGATTTCAATATCGTCATGACCTCGGAAGGCGACTTCGTGGAAGTACAGGGGACGGCAGAAGGCATGCCGTTTTCCAAGCATGCCCTCGAAGAAGTGCTATCACTAGCGCAGCAGGGTATCGAAGAACTCTCCGCTTTTCAGCGGAACGCTATCGCCGCCGTGACCGCCTAGTAGTCGTCGTCCGGGATGTCATCATCGTCCTTGCTGGAATTGATGATTCGATGAAATGCCGGAGAGAAGGCTTCATCGTCGCCGGGTTCCGTGTCGTCGTCAGACCAGTCCTTGATGATCCTGCCGCCCAGAGTGTCCGTCTCCGGCTCATCCTCACCATAAGCAAGCACTGTGCCCGACACATAAACACGATAGTCCGCGCCCGCGCGCGATGGGAACGATACCCTTCCAGCCTGCGAGGGATGCTTGTAGGTCTCCCTTATTATGATGGTGAGCTCATTGCTGCTTGCGCTGGTCACGGCAGCCTCATACTGGTTGCCGCCGCGCACCAGCCTCAGAAGGCGCGAGGTCAGCCTGGGCTCCACGCTCCCGATGTAGTCGCCATTGGCATTCGCCACCTTCAGCCGCCGGTCCTCTATCTCGAGGCTCACGCGATGTCCGGGCGCGAGCTTGAGCAGCGTGCTCGGAGGGGCTAGGTTGACGAGTGAAGTTGTTGTCGCCTTGCCGCTCTCCTCGATGAATACCTTAGGCGCTGCCTCTACCGCGCCCTGCGAGCGTGGTCCGTCCTGGTCCCCAAGGCTCAACAGACGGTCGAGATTCTTGCGCGCTATCCCGTTGTGCGGTGAGATTTCCAGCGCCCTCTTGAAGGCATCCCTCGCCTCGCGGTTGCGCCCAAGTTCGCTTAGCGCCTTGCCGAGCCGGTTCTGCGCCTCGAGGTCGTCAGGAAAATCCTTCAGTATCGCGCGATTCATCAGCGCAGCCTCGTCCCAATGGCTGTGCATTGCCAGCGCCACAGCCTTCTTCGCGCGCTCACGCCTTACCTTCTCTCTGTTTTTGTCAGTCATAGTTTGCATTTCCGTGTACCTTGCTTTCCAGATTTATGAATACATGCTTTAAGTTGTATAAAGCCAGATTAACATATTCGAGTTGGAGTTATAAGAGTATTAGAAACAGAATTGTGGCAGATTTAAAGGTGTTTTATGACATTGATTTTCGCCATCGCAGCAAGAATAGCCGCCAGAACGCCTCCATGATAATGCCAAGCGACAGTTTAGACTCCCCATGCGCGCGATCATAGAATGTGATCGGATACTCCATAACGCGGTGCCCCCTGCGCTGGCATGCGTATGCCACCTCCGCCTGGAACCCGAACCCCTTGCAGCGAAACTCGTCGAAGTCAATTGAGTCAAGCGCATTCGCTCTGAATGCCTTAAACCCCGTCGTCGAGTCCTTCACCTTCAACCCAACCACTGCCCGAATTCCATAGTTCGCAAGCGCGCTCAGCGCATGCCTGCGGAATCGCCACTCCTTATCCACATCTCCGCCGTCCGTATATCGCGACCCCACAACCACATCCGCGTTTTCCAGCGCCTTCAGAAACTCAGGAACATACTCCGGCGCGTGGGAAAGGTCCGCATCCATCTGAAGCACGTACTCGGCGCCTTGCTCGATTGCGTGCCGAAAGCCCACCTTGTACGCCGTTCCCAGCCCGTCCTTCGACCGCCGCTCGATCAGGTCAAGGCGATTGTCGTACCGCTCGCTGAGGCTCCTCGCCACTTCGGCAGTTCCATCGGGCGAATTGTCATCCACAACAATCAGCCGCAAATTGGGAACGCCCAGCGAGAAGAGACGCTCCGCCAGCATCGGCAGGTTGTCGGCTTCGTTATAGGTTGGCACGACTATTGCCGCCGCACCCCTTGTCACCGCCTCAGCAGAAGCGCTGCGCCCGGAAACTGGCAGGCTGCCATCGTTTGAATCTCCGGCATCAAACGAGTATCCGCCACGCAAGCTGCGCCAGCGTATAGCCAGCACATCTCGAAGCATATTCAACCCCGCGCTCGCAGGGCTCAACCTGCTGTCGGCATCGTGTCGCCAGTCGATAGGTATCTCCAGCACACGCATCCCGCGCTTGCGCGCCAGGTACAGCAACTCCACATCGAACCCCCACCCCATCGTGCGCTGCATCGAAAACAATGACCTCGCAGCTTCCGCGCTGAAGCACTTGAAGCCGCACTGCGTATCCTGGATTCCGCGCACCGCCAGCATCTGCACCATCTTGTTGAAAGCGCGGCCAAGCAGGTGGCGAAACAGCGGCTCATCGTAGCGCTTCGCGCCCGCAATCTGCCGCGAGCCTATAACTATATCGCTGCCCTGTTTCATATTTCCCAGAAAGTCCGACAGGTGGCTTATCGGCATGGCAAGGTCCGCGTCGCACATGAACCGGTACTCGCCTCTTGCCGCCAGCATCCCGTGCCTGACTGCCGCTCCCTTTCCGCCGTGCTCTATGCGCTCCAGCCTGAAACCGTCCCGTCCTTGAGACCAGTCCTCGACGATTTCCGCCGTCGCATCCTCGCTCCCATCGTCAACCGTGACGACCTCCCAGGTGTAAGGTTGCTCTTGAAGGTACTGCGACACGGCTTCCAACGTGGCGACTATACGCCTCGACTCGTTGTACGCAGGGACAATTACCGAAAGGTAGGGAGCAGGCATGAAGTCGTTCAACTGTCATCAGTCAGCCATCAGGCCAACGACCGTGCGTGAAGCAACGGCTATTCCTGTGGCATATCCAATTGGAAGGCGTCATGAAGTGCGCAGGCAGCATCCGCAACCTGCGATTCGCTGACGAGGCAGGTAATGCGAATCTCCGAAGTGGTGATCGCGTCTATGTTTATGCCCCTTCCCGCCAGGGCGCGGAACATCTGGGAAGCATAGCCCGGTGCATCCTGCATGCCGGAGCCGACGATGCTCAGCTTGGCGAGGCTCTCATCGCTCCTCGTTCCCCTGCTGCCCAGTTCCTTCACAACGGGCTCCACCACCTCAAGCGCGCGCGTCAGGTCTGTGCGCGTAACCGTAAAGGTCATGTCCGTCGTGCCGTCCACGCTCGCATTCTGCACGATGACATCAACGCTGATGTCCGCCTCGGCCAGCGGCTCGAACAGGCTCGCGGCTATGCCGGGCCTGTCGATCACGCCAAGAACCGTAATCTTAGCGACATTCGTGTCCGTTGCGATTCCTCGCACCCGGTTCCGAATCTCGCCCACATTGCTGTTCATATCAATATCTCCGTGAATCAGCGTGCCCTCCGCGTCTGAGAAACTCGACGCCACTAGTATCGGCACGTTGTAGTGCATTCCCATTTCAATTGAGCGCGGGTTCATCTTCGCGCCGTAGCTGGCGAGTTCCAGCATCTCCTCGAAGCCGACCTCATCCAGCTTACGCGCCTTCGGCACAAGCCTCGGATCCGCCGTGTATATGCCGTCAACATCCGTATAGACCTCGCAACGGTCCGCCTCCACCCCGGCAGCGATCGCAACCGCGGTCGTATCCGATCCGCCGCGTCCGAGCGTCGTGATGTCCATGTCCTCGGTGATGCCCTGGAATCCCGCGACTATGACGATGTTGCCCTTATCGACTTCGCTGATAATCCTCTCAGGCGACACGCCGGCAATACGCGCCCTTCCAAAGCTGGAATCGGTCCGTATTCCGGCCTGCGCCCCGCTGAGGCTCACAGACGCATATCCCATCGAGCGCAGCGCCATCGCCATCAGCGTGCAGGACACCAGCTCCCCAGTAGAGAGCAGCACATCCATCTCGCGCGCATCCGGCCGCTCCGTCACCTCGTTCGCCAGGTCAATCAGGTCGTCGGTTGTGTCCCCCATAGCGGACACAACGGCAATAACGCTATTGCCCGCGTTCCTGCTGCGCGCAATTCGCTCCGCAACATTCCTTATCTTGTCGGCATCCGCCAGCGAGCTTCCGCCATATTTCTGTACGATCAGCATTTCTCTCTCAATTGCGCGTCAGTTTTCTGCTCAACATGACGATTAACCGTCCACCACATGCGCCCCAAGCGCAGTAGGCTTAGTAACCTTGATAGCCCCCTCCACACCCGATTTCATCGCCGCATCCGCCATCTCGTAGCCGATGGTGTACTCGCGGTCCCGCGTCAGCGCCAGCACGCTAGAGCCTGCCCCTGAGAGGAACACCCCCAGCGCTCCCGCCGCCATCGCCGCGCGAAAGATGTTCTTCATCGGAAAGAATATCTTCTGGCGCGCAGGCTGGTGCAGCATGTCTTCAGTCGCGATGCCAAGATGCTCCAGGTTCCCGCTCGCCAGCGCATTCACCAGCAGCGCCGTTCTGCCAATATTGAACACCGCATCCTGCCTGTCAATCATCCCTGGCAGGATTCCCCGCGCCTCCTTGGTAGGCATCGGCACATCGGGTACAAACACCACCGCCCTCAGTTCATCCGGCACGGCTATCGACTCGGTCAGGTAGCCGTCCCCAGAACTCACAACAATTCGGCATCCACCCATCACCGCGGCAGCGGCATTGTCAGGATGTCCTTCGATCTCACACGCAAGCTCCAGCAGGCGCTGGCGCGACAGGTTCGCACCACTCAGCTTGCTTCCTGCCAGCAGTCCCCCGGCAACTGCCGCCGAGCTGCTTCCAAGCCCGCGACCGAGCGGAATCTCGTTCTCGCAAAAAATCCGCACATCTGGCACCGGCAATCCCATCCCGTCATAGACCTGCTTGAAGCAGCTATATATCAGGTTGTCGCTACCGGTGGAAAGCTCGTCGCTTCCCTCGCCACTAACGGAAACGATGCCATCATCCGTATCCACACCATCTGTGTCCACGCCGTTCGTTTCTACGCCGTCAGTATCCACAATAATAGTGTTCCAGATGTCCAGTGACATTCCGAGGCAATCGAAGCCCGGCCCCATATTCGCGGTCGTCGCCGGAACCCTTACCGTAACCTTCAATTTCGCAACCCTATCCTGATGAAGAAATGCGCCTGTATCAACGAAAAATCGCGTCAAGATTTCTGCCGCTAATGGCTAGCCTACCAGATGCAAGCACAGGGATAAAGGCACGCAAAGCTATGGTGCAGATTGCCGGCTGGCATGTGTGGGGAACATATCCCTTCTGATGCTCCGACTGAATGTCCCGACATCAAAAGGGATCGTCATTTGGAGGCGTACCGCAGGATGTCAGTTCACAATTCCCGCGGCAGCGTAAGCTGTGCTATGCGGCAACCTTGGTCTTGCGCCTTCGTCCCGGCTTGCCGCGCGTCTTCGCCCAGTCAAAGTTGGTCTTGGGCTCGGGGATAATGTCCTTCGTGTAACCGCACTGGAGACACTCTCTGTAATCACCATACATGTCCCGCGTCAACTTCAAGTCTCCAGTGCACCTGGGACATGCCTTGAACTCTACCATTTCGCTTGTTCCGTCCTTCCTCCGCAGCGATTACGGATTAAGCCTTGCGTAGCTTATATATTCATAACTCGCAATTAAAACTGCTACGCTACATCACTTCAATGAATACTCTTCCCATACGACACAATAATACAACCCTTGCACGATATCTATATGATATGTGCGATAGATAGTATTATTTTGGCGAATACTATGTTGCGTACTGGGACACCGCACAGCTCACCCCTGTTTCCACGCAATTATGCTCAAGCCCTAGGTCGTTTCGCGCGCTCGTTCCTGCAATTCGTACAGCCTGTTTATCGCATCGAGCGGCGTCATGGAAGCGACATCGAGCGCAAGCAACTCATCCACGATCGGCGACGCAAATCCAAGCAGAGGCATCTGCATCGGCGGTGGGCTGCCTCCCTTCCGCCGGGTTGATGCTGCATCTGAATTACTGCTTGCCTCAAGCTCCGCCAGCACATCCCACGCACGGCTTATCACGCTGCTCGGCATTCCCGCCAGACGCGCCACATGCACCCCGTAGCTCCTGTCGGCTCCACCCGGCGCAATGTTCCGCAGGAACACCACCTGCCCCTTGTCTTCTGTCACGACCACATTGTAGTTGTACGCACCCGGCAGTACATCTGCAAGCTGCGTCAGCTCGTGATAGTGCGTGGCAAACAGCGTCTTGCACCCCAGCCTCGGGTTGTTGTGAATATGCTCCGCAACAGCGCGCGCCAGCGCAAGCCCGTCGTATGTGCTTGTCCCGCGCCCGATCTCGTCCAGCACAATCAACGAGCGCGGCGTCGCGTGGTTCAGAATCGCCGCCGTCTCCACCATCTCAACCATGAATGTTGACTGCCCCATCGCTAGGTCGTCCTGCAACCCCACCCGCGTGAATATCCTGTCGCAGATCCCGACGCGAGCCGATTCCGCCGGCACAAAGCTCCCGATCTGCGCCATCAGCACTATCACCGCAACCTGCCGGATGAAGGTGGACTTCCCCGCCATATTCGGCCCCGTCAGGATGATTAGCTGCTCCCCGCTGCTTGCCAGCGACGAATCATTGGCGACGAATTCCCCCGGCGGCAGCATTCGCTCCACAACCGGATGCCGCCCTTGCCTTATCACCACCGCATCGCCCTCATCCAATTCCGGACGCACATAGCCATTCCGCGATGCAACCTCAGCGAGCGACGCGAACACATCTATATTGGCGATAGCGCGCGCCGTCCTCAGTATCGGCTCCGCATAACCCGCGACCTGCTGGCACACCTGCCTGAACAATGCGCCCTCGATCTCCCCGATGCGGTCCTGCGCGTTCAGAATGAGCGACTCGTACTCCTTCATCTCAGGCGTGATGAACCTCTCGCCGCCCACCAGCGTCTGCCGCCGCACATAGTCGTCCGGCGCCAGTTCGAGATTGGAATTGCTGATCTCGATGTAGTACCCGAAGACCCTGTTATAGCCCACCTTCAGCGACTTGATGCCTGTGCGCTCCCGCTCCTTCTGCTCCAAGCGGGCAATATAGTCCTGCGCGTTGCGGGACGCACCGCGAACCTCGTCCAGCTCCGGCGAGAACCCCGTCCGAATTACATTGCCGTCTCCCACGCTCAGAGGCGGGTCATCCGCAATCGCCTGCCTGACAAGCTCTACGACCTCGCCATTGTCGGCGATCTGCTCCGCGATCCACTCCACCTTGTCCGCATCATCGTCCTCGCACAGAATCGCCTTGATTTTCGGCGCTGCATCAAGGCTGTTTGCAAGACTCACAAGATCGCGCGGGCTGGCATTATACCCGCGCACCCTGTTCACAAGCCGTTCCATATCCGACACGTCTTCCAGGAACATCACCACTCGCTCACGCCGCAGCGCGCTGCGATGAAACCACTCCACCGCGTCCTGCCGCCGCGTGAGCCGCTCCACATCCAGCAACGGCTGTCCGAGCCGGCGTCGCAGCAGCCGCCCGCCCATCGAGGTTTTGGTCACATCCAGCACCGACAGCAGCGACGCGTTCACCGCGCCCCAGCGCCCGCCCTCGTACAACTCCAGGTTCCGCCGGGTTTGCGCGTCCAGCACCATATAGTCTGCCGTAGAATGCGTGTACAGCGTCGTAATCTGCCCGACCGCGCTGCGCTGCGTCTGCTCTAGGTAGTCAATGACAGCACCCGCCGCTCTCACGGCAAGCGTCTGTCCCTCGCACCCGAAGCTCTCAAGCGACGCCACACCAAAGTGCCGCAGCAGCGTCTCGCGCGCCCATTCCGCATGAAACGCGTCCGCCACAAGCGGAGTCAGCATCACGCCTTCATCGACAGCGATCTCCGCCTGCCCCTCCGGCACAAGCAACTCCGACGGCATCAACCGCGCCATCTCTACGGATAGGTGCGACAGCTCGAACTGCGTCGTCGCAAACTCGCTCGTCGTAATGTCCACCCACGCAAGTCCGGCAGACTCATCCTCAACCACCAGCGCCGCAAGATAGTTATTCGCCTTCTGCTCCAGCAGCGTGTCCTCGATGACCGTGCCCGGCGTAACAACCCGCACAACTTCGCGGTCAACAATCCCCTTGGAAGTCGCAGGATCGCTCACCTGCTCGCAGATGGCAACCCTATAACCCTTCTTGATCAGCCGTGCCAGGTTCGCCTCCAGCGAGTGGTACGGAATGCCCGCAAGCGGCACACGCTGACCCTTGCCGAACTCCCGCGAGGTCAGCGCAATCTCAAGCTCCCGCGATAGCACGCGCGCGTCATCGTCGAAAGTCTCGTAAAAGTCGCCCATGCGGAACAGCAGAATCTCATCCTGGTGCTCCCGCTTGACGCCCAGATACTGCCGCCGTACAGGTGTTGTCATGCGCCCTTCGCCGTGCGTTTCATATCAACAGTCATACGCACATTCTAGCGATGACGCGCAGAGTATTAAAGGAAGGTGACAGCACTTTTGCGGCTGACAATGTAGAGGAAATGTGGAGAGAAAATAGTGGCAGGTGGAACAAAGCCCGACATGCCACTATTCATCATTGACTATCTGATTGTCGATCTATGTAACTTCAAGCGTCACATTCCGCAGCGGCGCAGCATACTGAGTGCGGTCTAGCTCGATGGCTTCCTTCTGGTATATCTGCACTCGATACGACTCATAGTCCGGGATGAACAGTCTAAACTCGCTGTCAACCCTCACCGAGCGCGGTCGCCGCAGACGCTTTTCCTGCTCCAAGTCGCCCATCTCCCGCAGCCTGTTCGGAACCGCGTTTGTCAGCATATATGTACGCGCAACCCGAGACAGCGTAGCATCACCCGTGAAGCTCCAGATATACTGCCCATCCGCATTGAACATCAGCACCCTGTCATTGCCCCAGTCCGCCACATATATATCACCATGCGCATCCACCGCAACGCCGGTAGGCCTGTTGAACTGCCCCGGACCGCTGCCAGCCTCGCCGATGACCTGCTTCAGCTCGCCATCTGACGAGAAAATCTGAAGTCGATGGTTGCCCCAGTCTGTCACGTAAACATCGCCAAGCTCGTCCACATGCACGCCCCACGGCAACTCGAACTGCCCCGGCCCGCTGCCGTATGATCCGAACCCTCCCAGATACTCACCGCCAGGAGTGTATCGCTGCACGCGATGGTTCTTGGAATCGACAACAACCATATTGCCGTCCAGATCGAAAGCAATCCCATTCGGCGCGTCGAACTCGCCGTCGCCGTCGCCGTGTGTCCCCCAGCGCGACTCGAACTCGCCATCAGCATTGAAGCGCGAAATCTTGTGGATCGCCTCGTCACTGACGAAGATGTTGCCTTCGTCGTCAGTTAGTATCTGCACCGGCCACACGAACTGCCCCTCGCCGGGACCGTAACTGCCGATCCCCTTCAGGTCGTCCGTCAACGCCTCCGCGTCTTCAATCGACCAGATCCGTATGCTCGATCCTGCCTCTGAACGCATGAGTATCAGCGCATCCCCGTTCTTGGAGAACGCGATGTCCGCCGGATAGTTCGTAACGCGCCGCATCCCAAGCGTCCGCAGATATGGATAGCCCGCTCGCAGCAGTCCCCATGGCCTCGTCATAGTTTCTTGCTCCTACTCACTAACAAGCCCTTGCCCACTTGCAAACGCGCCCTAGTTGCCGAACGGGTGAATCTGCTCATACTCGCCCTTGACGATTGGCCTTGCATCCACATCGAGCACCTGCTCAAGCAGCGTCGCGTATATGCCCCTGAAGTCTATCGTGTGCTTCAGATCCTCGCCGTGTTCCCATTCCGCCGGGTCGAGCGAAGGGTACTCGCTGTATAGCCCGCCATTGACATTCTTGCCGAAGATGTACGCGCCGCCCCCGGAGCCGTGGTCAGTACCGCTGCCGTTGTCGCGCATCCGCCGCCCGAACTCCGTGAACACGAACACCGTAACATCGTCCCCGGCATCGTGCTCTTCGAGGTCATCGAGGAAGTCCGATATCGCCCCTGAAAGATCATTCATCAGCTTCGGATGCGATGGCATTTCATTCGCATGCGTATCGTAACCGCCGTGCGAGGTGTAGAAGATTCGCGTGCCTAGATCAGCCAGATGCACCCGCGCCACATCACGCAAGCCCTTCGCAATCTGGTTGTCCGCATACTCCACGCTTGAACTGTAGTTGTCAGCGACATCCGCGAGCATATCCGCGCCCTTGAGAACATCCAGGCCCGTTTGCCCGATGTACTCCGCGACCGCGCCGCTGCCAATCGCTTGTCCATACAATCCCTTGAACGCATCTAGCGCCCTGTCGCGCAGCCTCTCCTGCTCGATGCGCGTCATCACGCCGTAGCCTTCAAGGTCGCCAATGGAAGTTACCGGCACGCCCGTAACAGACATCGCGCGCGGCAGTCCCATTCCGATGTTCACGCCCGTCAGTACATTCTCTGCCTTCGGGTCTAGATCGCGCACCGCCTGCCCGAGCCAGCCCTCGTTGCCGACCCTGTTAGGCTCCGCGGTATGCCAGATGTCCATCCCACGGAAGTGCGAGCGGTTGGAGTTCGGATACCCGATCCCCTGTATGATCGCCATCTTGCCCTCGTCATAGAGACGCTTGAACGGCGCGGCATTCGGATTCATCGCCAGTTCGTCGTTCATCGGCAGGACCTCGTCCTGCTTCATCACGACCGTCTTGCGCGAGTCGTAGTAGTGCGGGTTGTTATACGGCACGATCGTGTTCATGAAGTCGTTGCCGCCCGTAAGCTGCACTACAACCAGCGTCTTTTCCTTCTTCTTGGTGGTCATCTCGTCCCCCATCTTGTCTATATCAGGCGATGCCGTGTGAGTTGAATCTATGTGGACTGGCTATGCAAACTGGTAATCAACGGTCGACGCCGTCATCTGCAGAAGGTTATGCACGCCAACCTCGTCGTTCTCATCCTTGATGTCACGAAGCTCCTGCGCGTAGTCCACCAGGGAGGTGTAGGTCTGCTCGCTGACAGTTATGCCACCTAGGATGTCCAGGCAGCGGTCAACCAGCTCGGACGGCTCCGCATCCAGGTCGCCGATGCGCTGCACCATGTCAGACACGCCCGGCTTGCTGATGTCCTCGAACTGGCTCTCCACGAAGCCCACGCGCTCGCTCAGCGTGCCGGAGTCAATCCACTCGTGACCCGTGTGCCAGCCCTCAACCGTCGGCGGGTTCATCAGCCTCTGGCCCATAATCGCCATCGGCCCCTCGATCAGCGAGCCGTTCAGCGTTGTCATAGCAAACTGAAACATGCCCGGCCGCGGTTCGTTGAACTCGCCCGTCTGCTTCAACACGCCTGCCACAAGCTCGGTAGGGCTCTTCACCTTCTTGAACTGCCTCGCGTTCTTGAAGAAGTCCGAGTTGAACAGCTCGCTCATCACCGCGCGCATCTGTCCGCCCGAGTCCAGGAACACCTGGCTCAGGTGCTGTATGGCAGCCTCGTCTCTCGGAGGCTCCGTAGCCCACGAAGGAACCTGCAGCTCGTCCTCGACGAAGAAGTTGTAAAGGTGGCGCGATATGAAGCGGGCCGTCGCAGGCTGCCTCACGATGATGTCTATGATGTCCTCGCCGTCGAAGGCTCCCGTCTCACCGAGGAAAGTCTTTTCGCTGTAATCATGGTCATCCTCGACGAACATGAACTCAGCCGGATAGTGCCCGTTCGGGTACAGCGACAGCGGCTGCCTGAAAGTCCAGCCCGTGAACGCCCTCGAAGCCGCCTTGATGTCGTCCTCCGTGTAGTTGCCTACACCCATCGAGAACAGTTCCAGCAGTTCCCTGCCATAGTTCTCGTTGATCTCGTTTTTGTGGTTTTCGTTGTTGTCCAGCCAGAACAGCATCGCCGGATCGCGCGATAGCTCCAGGAGTATCGTCCTCATATCCGACAGACCCACCCGCCGGAACATCGCAATCTCGGTGTATAGTGATGGCCCGTGCTCACTCTTGCCCCAGGCAACAGGGAAGATGTGATGCAGGAACAGCGCCATCTTCTCTTCGAGCGGTCGCTGCGTGTTCACCATGCGATACAGCCATTTGCCCACATGCACGGCAACCAGCTCGCCCCCGTAGTAACGGTCGATGAAGGACTCGTCCAACTCCGAAAACTGTTCCGGATTGACCAGGCCGTCCACAATCTCTTCGTAAGTCTTATCCCTCGTCAGCGCGTCAAGCTCCGCGGGCGTTGCCCCGAATCCCGCGCGCCTCATCAGATGCGCCACTAGCGCCCGATCCGACTTCATGCTGCCTTCCTCCTGTGCGTTCCCCCGCCCACGGCAAGGGGCATTTCCAGCCATTTCGCGTATTCTATCCGATTGCCATAATTATGACCATAACCGCAGTGAGTTATACAATAATTCGGTGAAGAATATCGCCCGCTGACTTTATCTGGACTAGATTACTCTTTATTGAGCAACCTGCGAGAGGCACTGATGTTGGAGTCCGTCACAACAACCGTGTACCAGTTCGAGTGGTGGCATCTCCCGGCAGGTCTAGCCATCCTGTTGATAGGCATATTTTGGCTGTCCTTTTACGCCGCCGGGTTCTTAACCGCCCTCGACATCTCCCGCAGATGCGCGAACTCCGCAAGAAGTAGAGGGTTGGACCCAGGGTCTTATGCACGGCTAGGAGCTCTCTATTCCATATTAAGCATTGGGCTGGGCATCTATCTGATCAGGAAATTGCAGGGTACACCTACTTCCAGTTCCACCATACGCGCATACTATGCGATACTTTTCTTCGCATGGCTGGCAATAATTATCCTCGGTTTTTTGTCCTTCGATTCTTCGAACATGCTTTGGGTTCTAATTGTGCCCGTTGGCATTCCTCTATGGATAATTGCGATAGTATTGCTACTGGTGAAACAGTTGCGAACGAGTGCAGGCGTTTCTAAAAGCACTGTTTTGCCTGCTTTCACTTATGTCCTACCGTTCGTCTTTTCCTTTCTATGTAGCACAATACCTGGTTTGCTGTTGATGTATCAGACGTTTATTGAATGGTGATTGGCTGCGTACCCACACAGCATCAACAGCTCGTGAGGCAAACTATGATCACACCGCATCTGGCCCAGAGCGAATAGAAGGACGCGGGTTCGCTCTACTCGATCACCATCTCTCCCTCTTTATACTTCGCTAGCCCCTCCCAGTCATACTCCACACCAAGCCCTGGACCCGAAGGCACCGTAACGCACCCGTCCGAGTCGATGTGCTCCAGTCCGTCCGCATATCCGCACTTGTACACCGGCATACGCGACCCCAGCTTGGGATGCACCAGCCCCACCTCGTAGAAGTTCGAGTTACGCATCGCAGCCATGCAGTGCCGCTGCGCCGGCCCCGCGATGTGCAGTTCCACATCCATCCCAAAGCCCTCCGCCGCGTGAGCGATCTTCATCACGCCCGTTATCCCGCCGTCATACTCCGGGTCGGCCCGCCAGTAGTCCGTCGCCTCCGCAACCGCCATGTCGGTATGCCCCTCGACCATGTGCACATGCTCGCCCTGCAGCAGCGGCGTCTTCAGCGACTGCCGCAGCCGCTTGTGCGCCTGAAGAGACACGCCTCCGTCGTTCATAGGGTCCTCATACCAGAAGAAGTTGTTATCGTCGCAGGCAAGCCCCACCCGCAGCGCATCGCCGTAGGTGTCATACACACAGCAAGGATCGGTCATCATCGCCATCTTCCCGCCCACGCGCTTGCCCACCGCGTTTATGGTGGCAACCTCCTGCTCGATAGGCGCAGTAGCCCAAGAGTGAATCTTGAAGCCCTTGTATCCCATCTCAAGGCACTGCACGGCAAACTCCGCGTAGGCTTCAGGGGAACTCAGCCCGTCCGGCGAACGATCGGCGTGATATGTGCTCGCATAGCACGGCAGCTTCTCACGGTAGCCGCCCAGAAGCTGGTGAATTGGCGCATCGAACAGCTTACCCGCAAGGTCCCAAAGCGCAATGTCGATCGGCCCGATGCCCATGCGGTCATGCTTCCGCAGGATCATCTTCGACTGCCGGTAGAACAGCTCGCGGTCAAGCGCATTTCTGCCAATCAGGAACGGCGCGATCATCTCGATCTGCTCGCGGTTCGCGGGCGTACCGCTGATGTACTCGCCCGTAACGCCGGCGTCAGTCTCGATGTGGATGCCAAGAAGTCTGCGAGAGCCGCTGCTCCCCGGCTCATAGAACGGCCCAGCCGCAAACGCCAAGTCTGTCGTCACATTCTCGGTCGGGAAGCTGTACGAAGTCAGCTTTATCCTGCGTACAATCGGTGTCTGCGCCATGATTCGCTACTCCGTCCTGTTCCTGCCGAGTCTGATTAAGACCTATTCACGGCAGAGATCACTATTCCTCTTTCCAGAACCGCTCCTCGTCCACCGAGTATCCCTTGGGAGTCATCCGCGCCTTCACATCCTCGATCATCCCCGGATGCCCGCAGGCGTAAATGAGCGTGTCGTCCTTACCCAGCCCCAATTTCTCGACCTGCGTCTCCACGATGGCATTCACGCGCCCCTTCTCACCCTTCCAGCCACTGTTGCGCTCCTCATCAGGACGGCTCACCGTCGCAATGAATGTCACCAGTTCAGGATGCTCCGCAGCATAGCGCTCTAGCTCATCGTCATACCCGAACTCGTCATCGTAGCTCGCGCCCTCAAGCACAAAGAAGCGATGCCCATTTTCACCATCCTGCAGGCCCTTGTGCAGATAGTCCCGGATGTAGCTTATGTACGGCACGACGCCGGTAACCGTAGCCACCAGCACATGGTTCTTAAAGTTCGGATTGAAGGTGAAAATGCCCTTGGCGCGCGGTCGAATGGTCACCTTGTCACCGGCCTTGAGCGCGTAGAGCAGCGGCGTCAGGTGTCCGCCCTCCTCATAAGGCACCAATTCCACGAACAACTCGATTCGGTCTTCGTGAGGCGCAGAGGCGATTGAGTACGCCCTCTCTATCCCCTCGGAGCCGATAGTGCAATACTGCCCCGGCTTGAATGTGAAGCCTTCCGGTTTTTCTATCCACATCAGCCAGTGGTCCGGCGTCAACTCACGCCGTTCCAGTATCTTGGTCTCAGCCAGCTTCGGCCTTACGCGAGCTCTCCTTGCTGTTGTCAAGAGAATCAGTCCTCCAGTGTTTTCGCTTGCAGTGTTTCGCTTGCTCTCAGGATTCGGATTGGCGCGGCTTTACATTATTCGTTTAGCCTATTTGCTTAACGGTCTGTCTTCCGCGCCCACATTCATGTTAGCGCATTTCAGTCAGCCGCCGCTCCCACTGCCACTTTGACGATGCTCGCAGCTACAAGTGGCAACCCGTCGATCTTCAGCATCGGGTCAGGCGAACGGTCTCGCTCGATGTCGGTTATCATCTGGCCGAACAGCGTAGTAACGGACAGCAGTCCCCGCTGCGTGTCTCCAAGACTCGCCCTTCCATAGAATCCGCCACCCTCGTACATCACATGCACCTCGTCGCCGTCGTTTATTCCCAGTGCGGCGGCATCGTCCGGATGCACCACGACCGTATCGTCGCGCTCGATGAGGTTCCGCCCTCTCACTTCCTGGATGCTGGGCGAACGCTCCGGCTGGTTAAGCACGCGCCCTCGTGCGAGCACAAATGGATGTACTTCGTCAGTGTGAACGGGAGGCTCAACAAATGTCATCGGAGCAAGCGCAATTTTGTTGCTCTGCAGGTATTCCTCGTACAACACGGTCGTCCCCGGAGTGTCCGAGGCAGAGCACGGCCATTGCAGCGTCTCTCTCCGGAGCCTGCTATATGAGATGCCGCCGTAAGGCTCCCACAGCCCGGCGAACTCATCGAAGACCGCCTCGGCGCTGGGGTAATCAAAGCCCTCTGCGCCAAGCCGCTTCGCTATCTGGCAGAGGATCCGCCAGTCAGCGTCCTCGTCTCCCTTGGGACCTAGCGCGGGATTGAGCAACTGCACGCGCCGCTCGATGTTCGTGTAGGTGCCGTCCCTGTCCGCGAATGTCATCGAAGGCAACACCACATCCGCAATATCTGTAAGTTCGTTCGGGAACACATCCTGCACCAGCAGGAAATCCAGCTTGCTCGCAGCCTCGATAAACTCACCAAGTTCACCATTCGTGAAGTTCGGGCTGTCTCCGATCACATGCAGTGCCTTCACGCGCCCGCTCTCGATAGCCTCGGTCAACTCCCTGATGCCAATGCCCGCTTCCGTGGGCAAGTCTGCGCTCCACACCTGCCCAATACGCCCGCGCGCATCATCATCTCCCACCGCCTGGTATCCGGGCAGGTACTGCGGCTGGCACCCGACATCCTTGGCCCCCTGCTCATTCGCGCCGAGGAACAGCGGGTACAGTCCCGTAGATGGCTTGCTCAGATTACCGGTCACCAGCGAAAGGTTCGCAAGTGCGCGCACGCAGTCCTCGCGCAGCTCCGGTGCAAGAGTCTCCAGCGCGTAGAGAATCGCGCCCGGCTTGTTTCGCGCGAACAGTCGCGCAGCCTCTCTGATATCTGACTGCGCTATGCCGGTCGCCCGCTCCACCTTGATCATATCGAACGCCCATAGGCTGTTCTTCAGACCGTCAAGGTTATCGCAGGAGTCCCTCTGAAACTCGTGGTCGCCAAGCGCCTCGTCCAGTATCACTCGCAGCAGACCGCCTATTAGCGCAGTCTCGCTGCCCGGCAACGGCCTCAACCACACCTTCGCATAACGCGCCAGCTCCGTCTCGCGCTGGTCTATCACGATCAGGTTCGCGCCCGCCTTCGCCGCCTTCTTGATCGGAACTCCGATGACATTCTGCTCCTCGGTCATATTTGAACCGACGACCAGAATCGCCTTCGACTGCTCCAGGTCCCATATCGGATTTGTCGCCGCTGCCCATCCCAGCGTCTCGCGCAATGGCGTAGTCAATTCAGGACGCAGGTTTGAGGAGACATCCACACTGTTGCTCCCCATCACCACGCGCGCAAACTTCTGCGCCACATAGTTATCTTCATTCGTCCCACGCGGGGACACCACCGCCGCATACTCATCGCCCTTGTGCCTCACCAGTCGCTCCGCCGCAAAATCGAGCGCGTCCGGCCACGAGACCTCTTCGAGTTCTTCCCTGCGCCTAACAAGTGGCTTCTTCAGCCGGCGCCGCGTGTTGTTCACGAAGTCCAGCCCGAACTTGCCCTTGAAGCACACCTGCCCCTGGTTCGCAGGGGCATGAATGTCCGTTGTGGGCCGTATCAGCCGGTTTCGCTTGTCTATTTCAAGGTTCATCTGGCATCCTACCGGGCAGTGCGGACAGATGCTCTTCACAGTGTCAACGGCCTTGTCCCACTTGTACTTGCGCTCAACAAGCGCGCCCGTCGGGCATACATCTATGCATGCCCCACAGAACTCGCAGCCCGATTCCAACAGCGATGTCCCCTGCGATGTGCCAATGAGCACCCTGTCCGACCTGTCAAGCAGCGTCAGCGCACTGTCACCACGCACCTCGTCGCACACGCGCACGCAGCGCGCGCAGACGATGCACAGGTTCATGTCCATCTCCCAGTACGGGTCGCTAACGGCTAGAGGCAGGTTGCGGTTGTTGTACGTCAGCGGTGAGTCCATATCCATCTCAAGGAATCGCACCGTGTCTTTAAGCTCGCAGCGCTCGTTCTTCGGGCAGGTAACGCACCTGTCGTTCACCGACACATGCCGCAGGCAGATGTCCGATGGCCCGCAAAGGTCGATGCGATGGCAAGTCAGGCAGCCATGCGGGTGCTCAGAAATGAGCAGGTCCATGATTCCGCGCCGAAGATCGACTATGTCGTCCGAGTTAGTCGTCACGCGCATGCCCGGCATCACAGGCGTTGTGCAGGATGCGGGACTGCCCGGCAGCGGGCGATAGTTGCCCTCGCGGTCAGGCGCTTCAGCCGTAACCACACACATTCGACACGCGCCGAAGGGCTTCATGCCGGGGTAATAACACAGGTACGGAATATATATCCCCGCGTCGGCTGCCGCCTGAATGACCATCTTGTCCGGCGTCGTCTGTACTTCGACACCATCAATAGTTATGGTGATTTGGTCTGCCATACCGCTCTCCGTTCCTGTGGTCAGCTTTCAGTTGTTGACATACTTCGCGAAAACAGGCTGCCCCGTCTGCGCTCTATTCGACGACACACAGTTCGTCGCCTACCGACACGACGCCGGGCATCACCACACCACCATACACTCCAAAGCAAGCTCCACTGCCATTCACCTCGGGGCGATACCCAAGTATTAGGCGCGGCGTATCCATGTCCCGCTCGCCGGTTTCCGGATTCAGTGTCGTAATCGCGCAGCGAGGGTCCAGCATTTCTACTCGCAGCCGGACTTCTTCTCCCACTGCGACTTCTTTGCCCAGCCAGGTATCCTCTTCATGGGCATCACAGCCATCCAGAAGAAAATTCGGCCTGAACCGGCGGTACTCCACCGTAATTCCATTCTGAGCTACTTCGCCCAGATATTCAATGGACGCCTGCGACAGCAACGAAACCGGAAAAGCGTCCTGGCATGCTCCGGCATTGTCAGGCATTACTAGCGCCAGCGGCTTGCCGCAAAAGTCAGACAGCGCCTCCGACAGTTCGCCGCCGACGGCGCGCCCGCTCACCATTCGCCTGAACACCTTCATCTCAACCCGGTCGCCCAGCTCGATTGTGCCGCTGACCGACTCCCCGGCCGGAAAGTCCAGTCGCAGGCTCTCGGTAGCAATGCAATAGTCCGCGCTCACCTGAGCCAGCTTGCCTATCTGCCGCTGCGTGACCATCGCGCCTGCATCATCCCTCACCAGAAATCGCCTGTCCTCCTCAATGCCTTGTACGCCAACTTGCACGCTTTTCGGGTCCAGAAGAGCGAGGGACTTCACGGGAGCGATGTGTATGGACTTGATAACTGGCACTGGTTTCGTTCTATCTCATTTCCTGAGCGACCAGTACACGGTTGCCGCCCAACGGTAGGTCAGATTAGCTGTTCTGGGCGACAGGCTGTGCCGCTCCTCGAAGCGCATCCATCGCATAGGGCCGCGTATTCTTCGGCGCAATGGCGGGACGCAGGCAGCTTCCGGTCGGACACCGCTTCTGCTCTATATGCGACAAAAAGTCAGCCTCGAAGTGCTGCAGTGCGGAGCGTATCGGCCCGAACCCGAGTTGCCCATGCCCGCACAGCGAACTGGACTCCATCGTCCTGCCTATGTTCCGCAGCAGGTCAAGGTCTCCAGGTCGGCTTTCGAACCGAACTATGCGGTCAACAACCTCCAGCAGTTGCTCCATCCCGAGCCTGCACGGGAAGCACTTGCCGCACGATTCGTACTGCGTGAACGCCACCAGGTTGCGCGTGATGTCCACCGCGCAGGTGTCCTCGTCTATCACGATGACGCCGCCCGAACCGAAGATAGCGCCCGCCTCGCGCATCTCGTCGAAATCGATATGCACGCCCAGGCTGTCGGCCCCCAGCACGCCGCCGAGCGGTCCGCCTGTCTGCAGCATCTTCAGGTTCTTCCCATTCGTCACGCCGCCGCCGATGTCGTCTATGACCTGCCCCAGAGTCAGTCCCATCGGCACTTCATACAGTCCCGGATAGGTCACATTTCCGTTCAGGCACACGATCGCCGTGCCGGTGCTGCGATTGACGCCAATCGCCGAGAACCATTCGGCCCCATTGGAAATGATCTCAGGCGCATACGACAGACTCTTCACATTGTTTATCGTGCTCGGCTTGCCCCACACTCCAAACGCAGCGGGGAAAGGCGGACGATAGCGCGGCTGCGAGCGATGCCCCTCGATGGCTTCCATCAGTGCCGTCTCTTCGCCTGCAACATACGACTCGCCGGTAAGAGACACCTCGATGTCAAAAGTGAAGTCAGAGCCGAGAATGCCGTTGCCCAGCAGGCCATTCTCGTATGCCTGCTCTATGGCTCTCTGCGTTCTGCTGATTGGCCCCTCGTGCCCGTGTCGTATGAACACGAAGCCATTCGTCGCACCGGTAGCGTACCCCGCGATGCACATCCCTTCCAGCAGCGTGTAAGGGTCACTCTCAAGAATGCCCTTGTCGTTGTACGCGCCGGGGTCACCTTCCTCGCAGTTGCACAGGATGTACTTCGGCCCATCGCCGCGAGTCATGAAGTTCCACTTCACCCCGGTCGGAAATGCCGCTCCACCGCGCCCTCGAAGCCCCGAGTCAATGACCTCTTTGATGACCTCGTCAGGCTGCATCTCAAACAGCGCCTTATGCAGTCCACCAAAGCCGCCGTTGGCAATGTACTGCATCACATCGCTTGGCGCAGTATTGCCCGCATTCCGCAGCGCAATCCTCTGCTGCATCTTGATTCCCGGCAACTCGCTGAGATCGTCCGCGCCCTCCACCTGCACATCACCCAGATATCCCAGCACATTCGATGCCGGAAGCCTGTTGTCAACCAGCACTGCCTTTATGATATTCGGCACATCTTCAGGCGTCACATTGTTGAAGAAGATGCGTGACCCGCCCGGCTTCTGAATGTCCACCAGCGGCTCGGCGTAGCAGATGCCGAGGCATCCCACATCGTCCACATTCGCCTCGATCCCTTGGCTTTCAAGCTCCCCCCGAATCGCATCCCGAACATCGAACGCGCCCGCGGCGTGCCCACACATCGCGCTACCGATACGAATCCACGGCCTGTCGCCGTTAGTCAGTTCCCGCCAGCGAATATCAGCCTGAGCCTTCAGTTCCTCATAAGTGGGCATACTCATTCCTGTAGAATCCCCCCTCCTCTTGGGAGAGGGCTAGGGTGCGAGCAACCGCCACACCCTGCTCGTCCGATATCAGTCCCCGTGCCCGCCGCCCGCTTCCAGTGCCGCAACACGCCTAACGGCAGATTGCACATCGATTCGCCCGGTAAGCCTGTGATTCACCATGATCACGGGTGCCTGCGAGCACGCGCCCAGGCAGGTGTTGTACTTCAGGCTCACGCGGTTGTCCTCGGTCTCGCCCTCATCGGCGAGCCCGAGTTCCTTCTGCACGGCGTCCAGTATGTCCGGCGCCCCCAGGAGGTGACAGGTCGGGCCCCAGCAGATCTCCACAAGGTTGTCGCCCGGCGGCGTAAACCGGAAGTTCGTGTAAAATGAAGCGACCCCCCAAACTTCGTTGATGGTCGTCTCCATCTGGTCCGCGACCTCTTCGATCGCCTCTTGCGGCACATAACCCAGATCGTCCAGCACCGCATGCAGCGAAGACAGCACATTTACATTCGTCTGCGTCTGCGAACCGATTGCGGCTCTTATTCGCTCTCTGAGACCATCGCTATCCATGCTCAACGGACAGGGCTCCTTGCTATGCAAATGCGGTACGGTTATGCACCCGAAAATCAACGCTTATAGGATACTTGCCATGCCCAGCATACGCAACCATCCCGCCTGCATCCCAAACGAAAGCCGCTTGTCCTTCTAGCCTGGATTACTTGACGCACTTTAGAATATACGGTAATTTGCGAATAATCTAATCCCCAGAGGCATTTAATGGCAACCGCCGAACAACCAACAACTGCACCGCCGCCGCGAGACGAGCGCCCAATCACCAGAACCGAGCTGCGCGAAGAACTCGCGCATGCCCTGCGGAACCACGTGACCAGGACCGAATTACGGCAAGAATTATCCTATGCGTTGCAGCACTATTCTACAAAGGCCGACGTAGCCGAAACGAAAGCAGATTTAATTCAGCGCATGGGCGAAACGGAAGCACGCCTCATCCGATGGATGGTCGCTATGATGTTCGGCGGTATGGCCGCCGCTGCCGCGATTGCATCTTTCGTCGCACTCGTGCTCGGCAACTAGCGCGCCTACGCTCATCCTTCAAAATATCCTTCGATTCCCCCGGCGCACTATTCACCCAAATCCTCAATCATCATCCGCGCAACCTCTCGCCCCATCCGCACGCTGTAATTCGTCCCCCTGTCCTCCGGGTATATCTGCGTCGTATTCGCCAGATACAGGCCCTCGAATGGCGTCCGGTGGCTCGGTATCCGCTCCGAGTACCGCGTCCCGATAATGGGCTGCGCCGCCCCAACCCGGTGATGATAGCTCTCCTCAATCCAGGACGCCTCAAACTGCGGGTTTATCTTCTGCAGGTGTGGCAAGTACTCGTCCAGCAGTTCCTCATGCGTCATCCGGTAAAGCGCATTGTCAGTCGTCAGGTAGTTCGACAGATACACGATGTGCTTACCGCCATAGTGCTCCGGCTCGATCAGGTTCGTATGCTCTATCACAGCCACAAACGGCATCGAGCGGTCCGAGACATTTAGCCAGTACACATCGGTCAGCGGTCTGTCCAGCACCAGCACGATAAGCACCGCCGCCATGTAGCTCACGCCGGTCAGCCGCGCAAGATAGTCCTCCGGCAGCGGCGGCACCAGCGCGGGAAAGATGTACGACGGCGTTGTCGCCAGCACCGCGTCGAACTCCACGAGACTGCTTTCTCCGCCTTCCAGTGCGACATTCAGCCCCTTCGCCCTGCCATCCACGACCTCCACGCGCTCCACCGCAGCCGATGTATGCACCTCGCCTCCCATCTCCCACACCCGATCCCCTAGCACATCGAACACCTCGCCGAAGCTCCCCATCGGATACCCCAGCTTCTCCTTTATCATGCTCTTATCCCGCGACTTCACACGCGTCTGAATCTTCCCCCACACCCACGCCATGCTCACCTCGCGAAAATGCTCCTCCCCGAACTTCCCCCGCATCATAGGCCCCCAGAACACATCGTATCCGCTCTTGCCCACATGCCGTCTCAACCACTCGTCCGCGGTGATGTCCTCATACTTCCTGAAGTCCCGCTGTCTCTGCAAGTACAGCGTCGTCAATCCCAACCGCACGCGGTCCGGCAGGCTCATCGCCGTGAACTTCAGCAGGTCAATCGGCGTGACGAAGTCGTAAATCTTCCCGTCAACCAGCGTCCCCACCGTCGAGTCTATCCAGCGTATGCGGTCGCCCAGCCCAATCTCCTCGGTCAGCTCCACAATGTCCGTATCGCTCGTGAACCAGTGATGATAACCCTTCTCCAGCCGCGCGCCGCCCACATCGAAGGTAGAAGCCTGCCCACCAAGAAACGGCGCCCGCTCATAAGCCGCCGCGTAATGACCCCGCTTCACAAGCTCATAGGCAGCCGCAAGCCCCGCCGCGCCCGCTCCAATTATCCCTACTCGCATATCGCCTCACAGTCCCTCGATCTAAGCCTTTCACACACAATCACAGGCAATCATGTCTATAACAATCTTAACATCAGAGAAGAACGCCGCGCCCCAATTGGTCAGTTGCCGCCGATGATGCCTCTTCTGTAAAGCGCACTCACACCTCCGAGAAAACGACAATTTGGTTGACCACGCCCCTCAGATTTCGTTTAGAATGTTCGTGTATGAATCTTCTCGACGCGAAAGACAGAATAATCGGCAAGCAAGACTCTCCCAGCAGGGTAAAGTTTCTGCTCATCGGCTATGTCGTACTTTCGACAGCGTTGGGCGGACTGCTCGGCTGGCTTGTCATCAAGAACGCTCACTGGAACGAGCTGCGAGACGCGCTCTTCTCAGCGAATATGACGCTCATCGCCGCTGCATGGGCGCTCATCACCGTTGCCGCATACCTGCGCGGCGTACGCTGGAAGCTGCTGCTCCAGAACGAGAATACCGGCGCGACCCGCCTGTTCCTCATTGAGCAGACCGGCGCCGCGCTCGACACCCTCAGCCCCGTCCGCGTTCTCGACGAAGTCGTGCAGGTCGGCATTCTCGCGCTCAGGGATAAGCTCAGGCTCGGCACAATCCTGGCAACAATCGCCCTCCAGCGCACCTTCGAGTTCGCCACAACGGTCCTCGTCCTAGGAGCGGGCGTACTGTGGCTGCCCCAACTCCGACAGTTCGCCCCCTGGATCGCCGTCGGCCTGTTCTTCGGCCTCGTGAGCCTCATAGCCTTGTTCGCGGCAGGCCCCATCCTGGGCCGCATCAAGATGCTATCGAACATCCAGATCGTTTCGCAGTTCGCATCCGCCATAGTCCTCCTGAGACGCGAAAAGCGCCGCGCCCTCGCCGCATTCGTCCTCTCTCTCGCTCAGGCAGGTCTGTTGGGCGTCGCTGGCTGGCTCGTAGTGCTTGCCACCGACTTGCAGGTCAGCCTCCCCGCGATGATTGTCATCACAATGGCAATAGCATTCTTCAGCAGCACCGTCCCCGGACTGCCAATGTCCATCGGTACATTCGAGTTCGCTGCAGTCTCCATACTGGCGCTCTGGGGCGTCGGCCGCGAGGACGCGATCGCATTCGCCATCATGCTCCACGCCGTCCTATTCCTGCCGCCAATCCTCTTTGCCATCGCCTTCCTGCCCAGGGAAGGCTTGCTCTCCATAAGGGAACTGCGCGCGCTCAGCACCAGGACCCGCGCCCGCATGTCGGCTGCCTCCCGCTCAACCGAACCCGCGTAATAGAAAAAGAAGAGGGAGCAACCAATTGGTCGCTCCCTGCTTTCAGTCTATCGTTTCTATTATGTGATTCGAATCAGCGCACGCCTACGCCACCGCCTCCTCGACTTCCTCCTGCGGCGTAGCTCCCGTGAATCCGCACTCCTCGTCCAGGCAGCGCGCATTCTTGCGTCCACGTCCCCTCGTCACCAGCAGCTTGCCGCAGTCCGGGCAAGGCTGTGGCAGCGGGTTCGCCGCGAACTTGCAGTCAGGGTAATTCGAGCAGCTATAGAATATCCTGCCGTTCTTCCCCTTTTGCTTGCGCTCCACAAGGTCGTTGCTGCAGTCCGGGCAGGCAATCCCAACAGGCAG
>MPND01000069.1 GCA_002238855.1 SAR202 cluster bacterium bin90 | reverse complement strand
TGCGGTCACGTCTGCGTAGGGCCGACAGCACATCGGTATCTATGAGAAACATCAGAGGTCCATGGGCCGGGCGGGAATCGACATCCGCTCGAAGTCCAGATCATCCTGCGGGATCTCAAGAAGCAGCCCGCCCAGTGTCGGGGCGTCAGCTTTTTCAAGCCGGCGCAGTCGCTCGTACTCGTCTACCGACAGAACTATCACGGCAGGCTCTCCACGGCGGGTAACTTGCTGCGGTTCGCCCGCGAGCGCAGCGTTCACCAGGGCGCTGAACTTGTTCTTGGCATCTTGTAGGGGCCATTCCGTCATGTTATTCTCCAGCTAGATGGGATGGCTAGAGTGTACAGCAGGTCGCAACTTCGTGCTACCGGTGCTTGCCCCTTTCGCATTCGCTCCGGACGGAATAAACTCACTGTCAAGACTTCTTACGAGGTGGCGCAATGGCACGACCGGTCGAATCACAACTGACGATCTCCTGCCTTCAGTGTGATTGGTCAGTCGAGACCGTGAACACTCCGGCGCAGGCATCATCTGCATTCCTCGAAGCTGCCTACTCTCACATCGAGGCCCACGAGCAGCACGCCGTCGAGGTAGTTCAACGGCTCAGATTGTACAGTGAGAACTACGTCGAGCCTGCTCCTCCGGCCCAGGATGTACGAGATGTCACGACCAGGCAGGATACGGGTATGCAGGGCGGCCTGCTGGATAGGGGAAGCCGGAAGCACTGACGACCAACTGACGGGATGCGGACTGCCATCTGATGAGATCGAAGTCATAGCACGGTGGGGCAGTCGCCACAAGTGGCATTGAAAGGGACACCGGCCATGCTCGGGCAGGACGCCATCTATTGCTGAAGGAGACGGATCGGGCGTTAGAGAAGGGAGATGCGATGACGAGCAGAGACGACAACCGGCGACTTGCAGAGGCATACGCCGAGACGATGGGCATCGGAGCTGGCGATTCAGGGCTATCTGATCTAACGGACGGTCCCGCCGATTTCACTCACGACTACGCCGCCTGTCAGGAGCTGTCATGTGTCCGGTGTGACGCCTACGGCGATGGTTACACCGCAGGAAAGGAGACGGCGTATTTCGAGGTCCGCAACTGGCACCCGAAACAGCACGCGCCCTCTTGTGGGTGCAACCCGTGCATGGCGGCGAGGTCGGTGATCGAGAAAGTCGGGGATGCCGGCTGAATCTAAGACGAATCGGCCGGGGCTGACACAATCCGGCACGCAACAATTCGCCAGATCAACGATAAGAGTCACTTGAGGCTGCCGCTCGAATGCTTCTGGCGCTGCTCATGGCCGGCGAAGGCCGGATCGACAACCGAATAGCCGAAGCGCACCTTGTAGCTATAGAGCGGAGCGACCCTCCCGAGGGTAATACCCACTGGATGCTGATGCTGCCTGAGGACAAGGCTGAGGAATTGGGCTATGTATAGAGCATAGCGAGGTAGACGGTGCGTCGGGGCTTGAAAAAACTGACTCAAGCCCCGGAGGAGCAAGGCGTGGCGCATCCCTGAACTGAGCGGGGAGTTCGTGGCAAGGATGGGACGCATTGAACCTTGGCGGCCACCGTGGAAATACGTATTGGCTCAAACCGATGTGGATACTGGCTTGAAAATGTCTCGGGACAGGTCTTGAATGAAAAGACTATAGGCATAAGGAGCGAAGGAGCTATCCGATGGCAGTTACGGAGATGGAGCAGATCGAAGCCGAGATAGCAGCGATATTCAGCGTGCGACCCGCACGTGACTGCAACATTTTGAACAGGCTCGAAGTCGGCAAGGAGATGATGAGCGAGGTCTTTCTGTTTGCGCAGTACCGTGGATTTGCGCTTTACGACGGGTTGGTGGTCAATTTCAAGATGGTGTGGGACGATAAAGAGGATGGACCTCCGCCTCTGTCGTGCTGGCTGCGGTTGACTAAAGAGGAGAGTGGAACGCTCTGCGTAAGCATTATCGAAGACGAGAGACAGCCTCAACAACCCAGCAGGTCGAAAGACTTTGACTGGGCGAGAGTAATCTAGGCGGTCCCTGTCAACGACAATTACCTGTGTGTTGTGGCGGCAACACACAGGCTGCCGCTTGTCCACGAAGAGCAGCGCTCCAGGCATTTCCGTAACCATCTGGTGGGGCACGAGTTGGCTCACCACTTGTCGGAGTAATCGTCTCTCCATCAAGATACAAAGACTCGGGACTGGTCCGCCGAAGTGAGGAATACCTCCACAGGTATGTCGGCGTCCTTCGTAGCGGGGGATCGGTTCCACGTGACTCAGCGCGAACAGACCGCAGTCGAGCTCACCAAACGAAACAGGGTGTACAGCGTCAACTATGCCGGCACAGTGACGGATGCCGGAGATGATTGGCTGCGTCTGTCAGGCGTGACAGATGCAAACAGTCTTTCTGGACAGGGCACATCACCTGGAACATTGATGATGACTAAGTGAGAAAGGAGTTCAGGATGAGCGGATACTGTATGAAGTGCCGAGCGCACCGGGAGATGCAGGAACCGGAGGAAGTCACGTTGAAGAACGGACGATTGGCGACTCGGGGCAAGTGTGGTGAGTGTGGAGCGACGATGTTCAGGATGGGCGGAACAACAGTTAAGGGGTAAAGAATAGAGTTGGCGCGGAACGGTCTGCCTGCTATGGGGCGGGAATCGGCTCATGCTGGCGGAGTCGTCGCTGGAAGTGAACGTCCCATCGCATGCCTCGGCTTAATTGAAAGCATTAGCAATGACCACAATTCCCCTGCCCAATTTCCTACCTGCAGACGCCCTTGACGACTTCGAGAAATTCGACGGCCCTCTCATCTACCTGGCCGCACCTCTGGAGCATCCGGACCGTTCAGTACGGCAAATCAGGTTCGAAAGTGTCAACAGGTACTGCGGATATCTGATCCGCCAACACGCGCTCGTCTTCTCACCGCTATCTTTTGGCGCTTCGCTTGATGAGGATGCCATCCCGAACAGTGCCTGGTACGCCCTTGGACTTCAGATGCTGTCGAGTTGCGACGATCTGCGAATTCTCGAACTGTACGGCTGGCAAGACAGTGTCGGCGTGACCTTGGAGACCAGGTATGTCAGACAGCTTCACATCCCCGTTTCGGTCGCTGATCCGTCGACGTACGAAGTGAAGTTGCTGCACGGTAACTGAAGCTGTCGATAGTCTCCGCCCCTTGTGAACTCCGGGGTCTTTCTGTAGCTTATTGGGCATTGGACGGACGGACATAACCTGACCGATAGGCTCTATGAACTGGATTCCCAGCATCCTGAGACGAGGCAACAGCGGCGATTCACCCGCGTCGCTGCTCGACTGCCTGTCCCTGGACTTCGAAGTGGGGCGTCATGACCAGCTCATCCATTCCTGTGCCGAAATAGCTCTCGGCACAGGTGAAGTGTCCATTGCTCTTCGATGATAAAGAGCCGCAGACTAGATGAAGTGCTGATACACGTTGGCGACTTACCGCAGGATAAGACGTTTGTCCCTGGTAACAACCGGATCCGCTTCGACCATATCTACATTCGCCCGCTCGCCTCGAGATTCCGAAGTCCGCCGCCATGTTTACTTTGGAGGTATTCCAAACCCAGCCAATTGCCTACTTCACCAGGCAATGCACATACTCTGCCACTGGCCAATTGGTGGAGTAGCCGCCGGCCTGAAGAAGCACCAACGTGATGGCGCGGTCTGGAGGCACAAGTCGAGGCTATGGTGATTCAGTCCTATAATTGCAATTTACTTGACGTATTTTGGCCGTGCTATGAAACATTCCTTTGCAATTCGCCTCTTGTAATGTAAGTCTGAGGCGGTGAACGGCTAGGTATATGACGCTCAACGCCGTGGAGATTGACCCGGGGTCTCCCACGGAGATCTATTTGTAAATAGTCTTTTCGTATAATTCTTTGGAATGGTAGGTGCCCGAATCTGGGGCGAAATGAGGCTAAGCGTTCCCTTGGGCGGTAGCTTGTGAGACTGGGAGATGGCAAAGGAGTCAAGTCCGGCAAAGTGTGCCCTATCAGGAAGCAGCTACGGCTTATGCTATCATTAGCGCCAATCCGTTACAGCCGTGGAGACCGACTCAATGACGACGCGACAGAGGGCGACGACGCAGCCCGCACCCACCAGCGACACCGCGAACTACGAGGCACAGCTTTGGCGGACGGCTGACGCGCTGCGCGGCAGCATGGACGCCTCGGAGTACAAGCACGTCGTCCTCGGTCTCATATTCCTGAAATACATCTCCGACGCGTTCGAGGAAGCTCACACGCGCCTCGAAGGATTGGTGGAGAGCGAAGGCGCCGACCCCGAACACCCTGACGAATACCGCGCCGACGGCATATTCTGGGTGCCGCGTGAAGCGCGATGGGCTAATCTGCAAAACAATGCCCGTCAACCCGCCATTGGACGCCTTGTGGACGACGCGATGATTGCAATTGAGCGGGACAACCCCGTTCTCAGGGATGTCCTGCCCAAGGAATACGCGCGTCAGGCTCTCGACCAGACGCGGCTCGGGCAGGTTATCGACCTTATCAGCGACATCAAAGTCGGCGACGCCGAAGCCCGCGCTCAGGATGTGCTGGGGCGTGTCTATGAGTATTTCCTGAGTCAATTCGCGCTTGCAGAAGGACGCAGAGGAGGCGAATTCTACACGCCGCGCGGCGTCGTGCGACTCCTCGTGGAGATGCTGCAACCTTTCAACGGGCGTGTTTACGATCCCTGCTGCGGCTCATCCGGAATGTTCGTGCAGTCAATGGAGTTCATACGCTCTCACCGCAGCGGTAATGGGAACGGCGGCAGAACGAGAGCCGACATCTCCATCTATGGGCAGGAGTCCAACCACACGACGTGGCGGCTCGCCAAGATGAACCTCGCAATACGGGGCATCGAGGGGCAGATTGAGCACGGTGACACCTTCCATAACGACCGGCATCCAGATCTGAAGGCGGACTTCATCCTCGCCAACCCGCCGTTCAATGTCTCGGACTGGGGTGGTGACAGACTGCGAGACGACCTGCGCTGGCAGTACGGCACGCCGCCGGCTGGAAACGCTAACTTCGCCTGGGTGCAGCATATGGTGCATCACCTGTCGCCGAGCGGCACAGCCGGATTCGTACTCGCCAACGGCTCCATGTCGTCGGCTCAGTCGAACGAGGGAGAGATACGCAAGAACCTACTGGAAGGCGACCTGGTTGACTGCATGGTTGCATTGCCGGGCCAGCTCTTCAGGTCAACGCAGATTCCCGTTTGCTTGTGGTTTCTGGCGCGAAACAGGCGCAATGGCAGTTTCAGAGACCGCCGCCGTGAGACGCTCTTCATTGATGCGCGCGACATGGGCAGCCTCGTTGACAGAACGCACCGAGAGCTGTCGGAGGAGGAGATAGGCAGGATTGCCAACACATACCACGCGTGGCGCGAAGGGCGGGATGAATACGAGGATGTAGCCGGATTCTGCAAGAGCACCGCGCTGGATGAGATACGCTCGCACGACTACATGCTGACGCCGGGCCGCTATGTGGGCGCGAAGGCGCAGGAGGACGACGGCGAGCCTTTCGAGGAAAAGATGGCGAATCTTGCCGCCGAGTGGCGCGAGCAGCAGGCGGAAGCCGCAAGGCTGGACGCCGCCATCGCTGAGAACCTGGAGAAACTAGGGTTTAATGGTTGATGTGCAGGGATGCCAGCCTCGTGGTTGCCCGCTGACGAGATAGCATATACGATATTTCAGATGACAGGAATGTAGGGTTGCCGTGCGAGTTTATTCCAAGCGAATACTGCGGGAATTCTGGGAGCGTCATCATGACTCGAAACAAGCGTTGTCCATCTGGTACGGTACCGTTGTACAAGCGGATTGGTCTGAGCCTGCTCAGATCAGGGAGAGATTCCCGGACGCGAGTTTTGTAGGCGGCAACCGCGTCATATTCAACATCAGGGGGAACCGATTTCGATTGGTCGCATGGATTAACTACCGTTGGCGCGCGGTATATGTGAAATGGATAGGAACACACGCCGACTATGACCGTATAGATGTCGAACAGGTAGGACTATGAGCAGCATAAAGCCAATAAGAACTGACGAAGATTTGGATGCAGCGTTGGCGCGCATGGAAGAGATTTTCGATGCGGAACCCGGAAGCGCGGATGATGACGAGCTTGGCGTACTGCTAGACCTGGTCGAGTACTTCGAGGACAAGCATTACCCTATTGAGTTCCCGGACCCCATATCGTCAATTGAGATTCGTATGGAAGAGCAAGGACTCACTCCCGAGGACCTGGTTCCGTGCATAGGCAGCCCGGCAGAGGTCAATGCAGTGTTGTCGCGTCGGCAAGACATAACGATGCCGATGGCAAGAGCGTTCTACAGAAGGCTTGGCATACCTGCCGAAGCGCTGCTTCAAGAACCCTCGCTTGATAAGGGCGCAGCCGTGGAGTAGAAAACTATGCGGAGTGGTTGGCGCAAAGTAAATCTTGGACAGATTTTGTCGTTTTCTAACGGCAAATCTAGCCCCGAACGCTCTCCAAATTTTCCATACCCTGTCTATGGCTCAAACGGCATCATCGGTTTTTCTAGTGAAACCAATTCGGATAGAAATACGATCATCATCGGACGGGTAGGAAGTTATTGTGGTTCGTTGCAATATAGCGAGATAGTTTGTTGGGTAACTGACAATGCCATACGTGCCAGCGCGATTGATGGACATAACTCGAGGTTCCTGTTTTATCTTTTGCAAACACTTGGCTTGAATGACTGGAGAGCTGGGTCCGGACAGCCCTTGCTCAATCAAACTATACTGTCATCGATACCGACAGCAGTTCCACACATATCTGAACAGCACCGCATCGCCCAAATCCTAGGCGCGCTGGACGACAAGATTGAGCTGAACCGACGCATGAACGCCACGCTGGAGGGGATGGCGCGGGCGTTGTTCAAGTCGTGGTTCGTGGAATTCGAGCCGGTGCGCGCCAAGATGGAAGGGCACTGGCATCGTGGTGAGGCACTGCCTGGGATGTCGGCGGAGCTGTACGACCTGTTCCCGGAGCGGCTCGTGCCGTCGGAGCTGGGGGATGCACCCGATGGGTGGGGGGTTAAGCCGCTGGGAGAACTTATCGAATTGGCTTATGGAAAGGCACTGAAAGCCGCCGATAGGCGAGGCGGCAAAACCCCGGTATATGGCTCAAATGGGCGAGTTGGCTGGCACGACGAAGCCTTGGCCGACGGTCCAGGCGTGATCGTTGGCCGAAAAGGAACCCCTGGTATTGTCACTTGGAGCCACACTCCTTTCTATCCCATCGACACTACCTTTTACGTGAAATCCAAGAACGAAGGGCTTAGTCTTTTCTTCTTGCACTATGCTCTCAGGGAACAGAATCTGCCGTCTGTAGCCGCAGACTCTGCGGTTCCGGGCCTTAACAGAAATCTCGCCTATATGAACAAGCAACTTGTGCCGCCTGCCGGAATAATCGCCGCATTTAACACTCAAGCAATCAAACTTTTCAGTCAGATGTACAGATCGGAGGAAGAGAGCAAAATACTCGCCAACCTGCGTGATACGCTGTTGCCGGAGTTGGTGTCGGGGAAGATGCGAGTGAATGATGTAGAGAACCCCAACGTTGGCGAAGGTTGCAGATGTTAGAGCGACCTGAATATCGGTTCGCCATGGACGGCTGTCGAGCCGCAATGTCCCTAGGGCTCGATCATATAGAAAGAAACGTAGACAATATCGAAAGAGCCATCCTTGAGGACCCTGGAATGGCATTTGAACTGGCTAAAGCGCTCGTCGAGAGTGCGTGTCGTCGAATCCTAACCGAACGGGACGTTCATTATGATTATAGCGAAGATCTTCCTTCCATTTATCGTAGAGTGCGCCAGAATCTACCTATGTTGCCGTCACAGGAAAGTCAACAGACTGCAGTCCGACAGAGTATCGAACAGACTCTTAATGGTCTTCTATCAACCATTCAAGGATTAGCCCAGTTGAGAAACAATCTGGGAACAGTCTCGCACGGAACTGACGGTCCTCGACCGGAAATGGAGACTGTTCATGCAATATTGGCTGCACAAGCCGCAGACACCATCGTTGGTTTTCTTTACAACGTCCATTCAAGAAATCTAGAGGCTGGATCTCCTGCGGAGTCTCAAACCGTACGGGACTCTGAATTCGACGAATATGTGGATCAGCTTTATGGGAATGTAACCATTTTCGAATCCGAGTTCTGGGCCAGCGAAATCTTATTGGAACTTGAACCGGAAACTTACCGCATTTCGCGTGCTGAGTTTCAAAGCCGAGAGTCAGACTCCGAAGAGGAAGTATGAAGTCGGCAGACATTAGCGAATCTCTAGTAGAAAGTGCGGCACTGGCGTGGTTGGAGAGTCTAGGCTGGCAAATTGCCAGCGGAACGGACATTACTCACGCTGCGAGTTCAGCCGCAGAGCGTGAGTCGTTTAACGATGTAATCTTGTATCGTCGGCTAAGAGATGCTCTCTCCCGCCTCAATCCAGATTTGCCTGAAGACGTGCTAGAAGAGGCCTTTCGCAAGCTGACGCTGCCACAGGGCGCTACGCTCGAAACCCGCAACCGAGCGTTCCATCGCATGCTGGTTGATGGCGTGACTGTCGAGTACAGGGATTTCGAGGACAGGATTCGCGGCGCGCAGGTACAGGTCATCGATTTCGATTATCCCTCTTCAAATCACTTCATCGCGGTCAATCAGTTCACCGTCGTGGAAGACGGCAAACGACGACGTCCGGACATCATTCTGTTCGTGAATGGCCTGCCGCTCGGCATCATCGAGCTGAAGAACGCTGCCGACGAGGACGCCACAATCTGGACGGCGTTCAATCAGCTCCAGACATACAAATCGGAACTGCCGACGCTATTTTCGTTCAACGAACTGCTGATGGTGTCGGACGGCTTGCAGGCGCGGATGGGCACGCTCACGGCAGGGCGCGAGTGGTTCAAGCCCTGGCGAACCATATCTGGCGAGGGCTTGGCAGACGCTAACTCGCTTGAGCTTCAGGTGATGCTTTACGGCGTATGTCCGCCCGACAACCTGATTCCACTCGTTCGTGACTTCGTCGTCTTCGAGAACGATGGCGGCGCTCCTGAAAAGAAGATGGCAGGCTATCACCAGTTTCATGCCGTGCGTGTGGCTGTCGAAGAGACACTGAGGGCGGCTGAACTTCAGCGTACTGACAGTCGGATTGGAGAGACGGAAGGGCGGTATGAGTCTGGCCGCAGAGCGGGTGGTGCTCCCGGAGACAGGCGCATCGGAGTAATTTGGCACACGCAGGGAGCCGGCAAGAGCCTGACAATGGCGTTCTATTCAGGCGCGATAGTTCGACATCCCACCATGGAGAACCCGACTATCGTCGTCCTGACGGACCGCAACGACCTCGACGACCAACTCTTCGGCACATTCTCCCGCTGCCAGGAGGTGCTGCGTCAGCCGCCCACACAAGCCGAGAGCCGTGCCGACCTCAGAAGCAAACTGTCCGTAACTTCCGGCGGAGTCGTGTTCACCACCATCCAGAAGTTCTTCCCGGACGATAAAGGCGACTCTCATCCTAAGCTGTCGGATCGCCGCAATATCGTAGTCATAGCTGATGAAGCACATCGAAGCCAGTACGATTTCATCGATGGCTACGCCTACCATATGCGGGAAGCGCTACCCAACGCGTCTTTCGTGGGCTTTACCGGCACGCCCATAGAGCTGAGGGACGCCAACACGCGCGCCGTGTTTGGTGAGTACATCAGCATCTACGACATCCAACGGTCAGTGAACGACCGTGCAACCGTGCCAATCTACTACGAGAGTCGTCTAGCGAAACTATCGCTGGACGAGGACGAACGCCCAACCATCGACGCAGACTTCGAGGAGGCAACCGAAGGCGAGGAGATTGAACGCCAGGAAAGACTCAAGAACAAGTGGGCGCAGATGGAGGCTCTGGTTGGCGCAGAGAAACGGCTTAAACTGATCGCGCAGGATATAGTCGAGCACTTTGAGAACCGCCTCGACGCGCTCGAAGGGAAGGCCATGATTGTATGCATGAGCCGCCGCATCTGCGTCGAGCTATACCGCGAGCTAGCCAGCCTTCGACCGAACTGGGCAAGCGAAAATGACGCTGAAGGTAACATCAAGGTCATTATGACCGGCTCAGCGACTGATCCTGTTGACTGGCAGCCCCATATTCGCAACAAACCCAGACGCGAAGACCTTGCAAAGCGTTTCCGAAATGCCAACGATTCCTTGCAGCTAGTACTGGTGCGCGATATGTGGCTCACGGGATTCGACGCGCCGAGCCTGCACACGATGTACCTGGACAAGCCGATGCGCGGGCACGGCCTTATGCAGGCAATCGCTCGTGTCAACCGAGTGTTCAAGGACAAGGATGGCGGTTTCGTGGTGGATTACTTAGGCGTAGCGAACGAACTTAGAGAGGCAGTCAATAACTATACAGAGAATGGAGGCGAAGGTCGCCCCGTACTTAACCAAGATGAAGCAGTTGAGGTGATGCTGGAGAAATACGAGGTGTGCCGCGGGCTATTCCACAGCTTTGACAGGTCCAGCTGGGAACTTGGGGGACAGGAACGCCTGCTGCTCCTTCCAGCGGCACAGGAGCACATACTCGCGCAGAATAATGGCAAAGACCGATTCGTATCTGCCGCGAGGGATCTTTCGAGAGCATTTGCCCTGGCCGTGCCTCATAAGGAGGCAATGAGAATACGCGATGACCTTGCGTTTTTTCAGGCTGTACAGGCGGTCCTAGTAAAGCGCGCGCAGGGAGATAGCCGTTCCGACGAAGAACTCGACAGTGCCGTGCGGCAGATAGTGTCACGCGCAGTTGCGTCCGAGGAGGTGGTTGATATATTCGCTGCCGCTGGTCTGAAAAGGCCGGACATCTCTATCCTGTCCGACGAATTTCTTGCCGACGTGCAGGACATGCCGCACCGGAATCTTGCGGTAGAGTTGCTCCAGAAACTGATCAGAGGGGAACTCTCTATTCGCAGAAGCAAGAATGTGGTGCAGGCTCGCTCCTTTGTTGAATTGCTGGAGCAGACACTCCGTCGCTACGAGAACAGGTCAATCGAGGCTGCTCAGGTCATCGAAGAGCTGATTCAGATAGCTCGTGAGTTGCGCGAGGCAGGTGAGCGCGGGGAGAAGCTTGGGCTATCTGATGACGAATTGGCATTCTACGACGCGCTAGAAACCAATGACAGTGCCGTTCAGGTTCTTGGAGACGAGACTCTCAGAGACATCGCCCGCGAACTCGTGAAGACCGTGCGTAATAATGTAACCATAGACTGGACGCTTCGTGAAGACGCGCGCGCCAACCTGCGGCGTCTGGTTCGCCGCCTGCTGAGAAGGCACGGCTATCCACCAGATAAGCAGGAGAAGGCGACACAGACCGTGCTTGAGCAGGCTGAGGTACTTTCGGGGGGATGGGCTTCGGCGGATATTGTGGCGAATTAGCACCGCCGTCTATAAGTGCGATCAAGTAACAGGCCGGCAAATTGGTTGACGTTTACATTGGGTATCTGATCAAGGAAGGTTGCCTTCAGTGGGCATTAAGTTTTGATACATTTGCGAGGATGAGAGAGTTGAAGAGCTGAGGTCCGGGGGTGGTTGGGCATGGGTCCAACTCCGCTGTCTTCCTGTTGACCGGCCGCGGAGGCCCAGATCTGACGCGAACCTGCGAGGTCCCTCTTCGCGGAATCGTCGGAGAAAGTCTTCACATATAGGCCGAAGGTGGTCTGTCTGTCGCCCTTCAAGGTGCGCTGTCCCGTCCCTCAGTGGGGTCCGGGGAGCTGACTCAACCAGGGTTGATCTCCAGAATCGTCACTGCTACCTGGGCCGCCGTTGCATTTGAACAGCTTCAGGGAGCAGGAAGATGCAGTCACCATCCCAACCGCGACTAGCGTATCTGGCAGCGGCTTTCAGACACGCGTTGAAGCCGGGTCGGAATTCCCGTCCGAGGGTTGACACCAAGTATTTCGCTGAGGTCTCCGATATTGACCGCGAGTGTTCTGTCCGCTTTCCTACGCACGGACGCTTCTAGGCCACGGCTCTGTTTACGAGGAAGACGAGTGCCGGCGTGAATACGACGCAAGCTGGTTGCAGCACTGCGACGACATGATTGTCCAGGTTCCTCCGGAATGGGCCGAGAGCAGGGGAGTGCTGATGCAGATCGAGGCTGCTGCATTATGCTGAAACTCGGCGGCTATGGGCTGCCTGGCGGACTCGGCCTGACACCATGATAAAATCCGTCCAAATTCACCCAATGGGACATTAGCCATGATGAATCCTGACAACGGCAAGATGACGCAGCGCAGTCTGCTTCTCGACGATCCCGACTCGAAGACGAAGAGTCCGCTTCTGAGCGTGCTGTATGCTCGTTCGGAGGACACCGGAGTCTTCGACCGCGACAGCCTCTTCGGCGGTTTCACTTCGATGCGGGCGTTGACCTACAGCGCGAGCATTCCGATGATTATGGGCCTGCTGCGCGATTATGAGTATGAGAGTTTCGAGTGCATCTTCGGGCATGGCGGCATACTGGGACGTGAGCCGCGCCAGATCATCCACTTTCAGCAGCAGATAGACGAGCGCCTCAGCAGGGGTTTCGTCGCCATAGCCGGTGTGAGCCCTGAACGAAGGGAGATACTTCACGACCGCGTCGCCGACGGCAGGGCGCGATTCTTCGTCGTGAAGGACGCGATCGCGCACGCCAAGATATATCTGCTCGAGCGTGACGGGATGCGGAGAGTTGTAGTCGGTTCCGCGAACCTGTCCGAAACTGCCTTCTCCGGTCGCCAGGCGGAGACGCTCATCGTCTATGACAACGACGATGTGGCGTGGGAGCACTATCGCGGACAGTATGAAGACGTGCTGGCTACTTCGGTCAGCAGTATGGCGGTAAGGGACAAGCCGGCTGTCGCGGGCGTGATGCCGGTGGACGAGGCGCCCATATTCAAGGAGGTCGAGGCAACGGGGTGCGAAGTCACGATGTACGTGCCGCCCGAGACGGAGCAGGAGGCGGAGTACGGATCAGCCAACATCCTGGTCAACGTCAACAACGTCCCCAATGTGCAGCGGGCGGCAATGCCGGACCTGGAGCGCGGTAGAAACGGCTCTCCGAACGTTCCGATCACTCCCGCTGTGGTCAGGCAGGCAAGGCGCATGCCCGTGGCGCGCCCGGAGGAGGAAGACGAAAGCGCTGCCCTGCCATCACTGTCATACAACAGGCGTGGGACATTCACACTGCAAGGAAGCGAGCTGAACCTCGATGTGAAGACTGAGGACGTAAGGCGGGATGCTCAACTGCTTCTGGAGTTCTTCAGCAACTACCGGGATGACTTCGTTGGCGACGTGGACAGGCTGCAGCGCGACTACTTCGGGTTTATGTCCTGGATATACTTCGCTCCGTTCATGTGCGACCTGAGAAACGCCAACATCCGGCAGGGCCTGGAGTTCCAGCAGCCGATGTTCGCCATACTGTACGGACGCAGCGACTGCGGCAAGAGCAGCCTGACGAACACGCTGATGATCTCTATGTTCGGTTACGGCAAGAAGGGCTTCGTGCCCAACAACCTGTTCACGCCCTCCCGGGTCAGGGGCCTGAGGCAGGAATTCAGGAGGCACCCCGTCGTCTTCGACGACGTCTCGAACAACCGGTTCCGCCAGTATGCCGACGAGGTCGTGAAGGACGGAGAGATCTCGCACGGCGACGAATATCCGTGCATCGCGCTATTGATGAACTTCGACACGAGGCGTTTCAAGCCCGAGATAATCAAGCGCAGCATGATGATATACACGCAGACGTCGCTCCCGGGCAACAGGCCCGCGGCGCGGGAGAGGCTGCAGGCGTCGGTGTCCAGGATACAGGACACGCTGTCCACGTCATTTTACCGGCAGTATCTGAAGGACATGTCCATCATACTGGAGACGATGCCCGAGGACGCATACAGGAACGTGGATGTGCTTCAGATGTCGTCGAATCTGCTGTGCCGGCTGTTTGAGCGCAACCTGCCGGAGGGAAATACGGCTCCGGCGTGGCTTGAGCCCGTTACGCTCAGTGGCGTGCAGAGCAGGGCGTATGAGCGCTCCGAGAAGGTGCTGCTGGGACTGCTGAGCGCGGACAGATACACGAAGGAGCGTCATCCTCCGACCGGTCAGTGGACGCTGTCAGGCAGGCACGTGCTGATAGGGGTGGACACTCGCTCGCTGCGCGACCTTCGCGAGGACATACCGAACTGGGTGATAGATGACGCGTCGAGCGTGTCGGACCAGATAGTTCTGGACCACGGGGAGCTCGAGGAGTTCCTCAATTCCTCCGTCAGGAAGCCAACTCGGTGGCCGTTTGGATTGGGCAGGCGGTGAGGCTTAGAGAGCTAAGTCTACGAACGACAGCTACTGGACTCTGGGGCAACAAAGTTGCACGCGGCTTACCGTCAGGAGATATTGTGCGCCTCAATAACTTCAGACCCTGAGGCTTTACAGTAAGGCTTGATACCGAGCCCTCCAGAACGCCGCGCGACTGCCCTGACCACCACACGCCGAAAGTAGTTGTCAACGCCAAGCTTCTTTGGTGCGTTTTCGTGTCGCTGCACAACGACACGATTTCGACCATTCTAATTTCGGCGTCTGCAGTCATCACAACTACACCGGTCAGCGTGGATATCACCCGTTGCCGCCGGAACAGAAGACGTACTGATGGCCCGGTTGCGACGGGGCCGGGATAACACCACCCGGGGCGCGGCACACTTCTTGCGTGAGACAGTGGGACGGGGTCGCCACGCCGGTGCCACGGGACAACTCACAGTGCGGCCGACAGCGGTTTCTACACCCACGACATCGTCATCGTCTGCCGCAGCAACGAAGTCCGATTCTCCATCACCGTCCGCCAGCACAGGAGTCTGCGCGATCTGATAGAGGTCATACCCGAAGGGGACTGGACGCCCATACCCTACTGGATGGAGGACGCAGCAGACGTTCCCGAGACAACCTATATTCCCTTTGGGGGTGAGCCTGTCACCTCGCGGGTGCGTCTCATCGTCCGAAGGGTCAGGTCCACGCCGGCTCCCAACTAGCGCTGTTTACCAGCGACAGCTATCATGCCTTAATTACGGACCGAGAGGGCGCCATCCTGGAACTTGAGGCTGATCACCGCCGCCTCGCCTAGGTGGAGAACGCCATCCGCGACTTGAAGTACGGTGTTGGGCTGAACCATCTGCCCCTGAGGGCGCTTTGCCGCCAACGCCGCCTGGTTGCGCGCGCAGGCGATCGCCACCAACCTAGTTCGATGCACGGTCCGCATCGGACTGGAAGGACGAGCCTCCGTGACCAAGACCCTCAGACGACGCTCTTTCTCCCTCGCCGGACGGCTCACTCGCTCGGTTCGCCGTCTCACTCTACATCTCCCGCAGACGGCTCTAGAGGCTCTGTGGGGCTTCTGAAGACCGCCCGCCGATCACCTCATCTCTCCCAATGGCCCAGTCACTCTCCCTTGGATCCCCTTTGCCTCCCTGCGACTCTCATCACGACGTCTATCGGTGGATTCTGGCTAAGGGTGCACCAGGCCTTCCTCCTCAAGTAGTCTGGTTGCTATCGGCAGGACAGCATCTCTAAATCTTTGCGCTTTCTCGGGTAGGTCAGTTGCCTCCGCATAGTCGGGTACCCTCAATATCCCGTTATGCACCAATTCGAACATGATGTTGCTAAAGTGACCTCGAAAATCCTCAGGGTGTTTCTTCAAACTATCCAACAGATCTTGCACGACCATTCCCTTCCGCTCACGCCGACGGATAGTTCTCATATACTGGCCAACCTTCCCATTGGTCCAGAAGTCGTTAGGTAATTCATCATGACTCATCGTTTCCGACGAAAGAATAGACAGATACATACACACCAGGTAATGATCGGAAACGGGGCTATGTCGATGGAACAGTGTTACCAAGCTGTCATACCATTTGTTATGCCTCAGATCCTTAAAACGCTGCTGTCCCTTCCCCGCCGCTGGTATTACGTCCCAGTAGAGCGGCGCTGGTGAATTGTGACGCAATAGTTCCATCACGCCAGCGGGTGGATCTATCCATTGACCCGTAGGTTCATGCGACACCAGCAGACGCTTCGGTGGATTCGCTTTGTAGAAATCTAGAAACGGTTGTACCAGTGTCTCAGCATAATCCGTTTGCAACAACCAAACCATTCCGTCAGTGGCAATTGGTTGTGTGACGTCGATGTATTGAACAACCAATTTCGGGTCTTGTTGCGAGATTTGTGCTGTGGCACGGACCATCTTTTCAATTTCGTCTATGAAGCAAATAGGGGGGACAAGAACATGTGCTGTATTTTCCGGTGCACTTTCCAACCATGCCCGCACGATGTAGCAGCCGAGGAGGAACGAATTCGTTCCCATGTCCGCCATTAAAGTGTATTGGCACGGTTCTTGTCCTTCTTTAGACCATTGATCCAAGATGGCTTGCTCCTGGGGAGCCAATTGATAAGTATCTCGCGGGCATTGGTCTTCTGTTAGGTTCTGACATTCGAAGCTTGACCCATTGGCACGTTCCAGCAACAATGCCTCATACAGCACCCTCCAGCAGGACGCCGCTACGCTTGCGGACCGTGCAGCTTTATGCGACGAATTGCGTTTGTGTTCTTCTCCATTCTGTCTGAAGATTTGTCGGATGGTTTGCCAACTTCCTGCCAGCATCTCAAATGCCGCCTGTGCCCGTAGCGTCGCTTCAATCGCTTCATTCATTCCCATTTGGGCAATGGGCGTGAGAGAAGATTTTTCTTCTATGAAGTCCAGAAGGTGCAGGACATAGGTTAGGGCCGATGCTATCGGCACGTGACCCTCAATTTCCTCGCTCAAATCGAGTGTGCATTGATGGACTGCCCAATTAGAGTTGTGCATTGCTGCAAAGTGGTTCCACATCAAACGTGTCGGCGTGATTTCTCCGCTGTTGTCCGGAGTCTCATCTGGGTCCACTTGATGGCTGAATAGGCATAGAGAAGCCCTGATTCGAATCGCTTCTTGGATAGTATCGCTGAAGAAATCTCGACCGTTGGTAAAGAGCATGGTATCTCCTTATAGTGTGCCAAGCTCAGACCCAGTGGGAGAGAGAGAGTCTCTCTTAACTTGGCCCATTCGCTGTCCTAACTGTGGGGTCCACTCCAGCGCGCCCGGCCTCCAATTTAGGTATGTAGGTCCTCATGAAACTTAGCTTAGCCAAAATAGGCAAGTCAAGATGGAGAGAAACAGCAGTGATCCACAGTAGCCTTGAAGGACTTCGTAAGCACTGTGATATACACTGATGCACTATGAACTCGTGTCCTACGTATATGCTGAGGTTAACTGTTAATGTAGCGATTAGAAATATTTAGGATGCACTTGACTTTCCGGTTGAATCCTATCACACTTGATAGAGAGGTCGGAGAATCTACGTAATCCGATGTAACACTTAGAATAAGACTCTGTCAAGGAGTTAAGGAGTATTCAATTGGCGAGATACAATCTATTTATCAGTCATTCTTGGACGTATGCTGATGAATACAATAGACTAGTACCAAGTCCAGTTGATGATGACACGTTGGATGTTTTTGAAGTTCATAGCTTTGGCTTGGGATAGACGCGGTTGAGTTTGACGCGAGCATCCTGAGAGCGAAAGCGCCAGTCTATGGTCACA
>MPND01000068.1 GCA_002238855.1 SAR202 cluster bacterium bin90 | reverse complement strand
CTGGCCGCACGTGGGCCAAAGGGAAGAGAGTTCGCCATACAAAGCGAGAATATCACCAAATACAGGCTGGCGCTGGCGCTGTCCGCCGCCGTGTTTGTGTCGGCAGTCCTGTACTTTGGGCTGCTGTCGGGGTCGAAAGCTCCGCTGGCGCTGGCGCAGACCATTGATACGCCCACTCCGGGGCCTGTTGCCACGCCGCAACTGGAAGAATGGGATGGCGGCGGCGATGAGAACCTGGCACCAATCGAGGGCAAGCTGGACCCGCCGAAGTACGCCAACATGGACTCGAACCTGAACCGCATCGTGCAGCAGGTGGAGAGCGGCCAGTTCACTGCGCACGCCGCTGCATCCGGCGCTCCGATTCACAGTGATGAGTCCGTGGCGGTAACTCTGTACATCACTGAGGGATATGCCGACGCCGTTGTCGAGTATCTCGAAGCCAACGGCGCCTCGCCTCGCAATGTCGGGACGGACTATATCGAGGCGTATGTGCCGGTTTCGCTGCTGCCGGAGGCGTCCGAGCAAGAGGGCGTTCTCAGAATCGACACAATCGTGCCGCCGGAACCGGCGCAGGGCGCGGTTGTGAGCGAGGGTGTGACGGTGCATGGCGCTAAGGCGTGGCACGACGCCGGACTCAAGGGGCGGGGCGTCAGGATTGGCATAATTGATACGGGGTTCGAGGGATTCGCTGCGCTGCAGGGGACGGAATTGCCTGCAAGCGTGGAGGCGAGGTGCTATACGGACATGGGTGTGTTCACCTTCAACCTTGCGGATTGTACGGACAGCGAAGACGGCGAAAGCCGCAGGATTCACGGCACTGCGGTAGCGGAAGCGTTGTTTGATGTTGCGCCTGAAGCCACTTATTTCATTGCCAACATTTCCTCACCTGGCGATCTGGCTAATACTGTGCAATGGATGATTGACCACGATGTGGATGTAATAAACCATTCGGTGGGTTGGACGTGGTCAGGGCCCGGGGATGGCACATCCGATTACGACAACAGTATTCTCAGTTCAGTTGCTGCTGCTGTTGCCAACGGCATCACGTGGGTCAATTCTGCCGGAAATGTGGCGAGGTCGACTTGGTACGGTGATTTTACGGATACAGATGGCGACAGGTTGCATGAATTCAGTGGGACTGACAATTGCAACAATTACGCTTTGTACGTTGATGGAGAGATAAGGCGGGCGAGGTTTTTGAAGGAGGTCGAACTTCTTCTCCAATTGCGATGGGATGACAGATGGGGCGGCGCAAGCAGTGACCTGGACCTGTTTCTATTCAGGTGGGACGAGGCAGCCGAGAGGCTTGTTCCGTATGCCAGTTCTACTTCAACTCAGAGCGGAAGTGACTCTCATGTCCCATATGAGCGAATCAAGATAACCGCTCCCGCGGGTGTATATTGCCTAGTAGTCCATCACGCAGGCGGCGCTTCTCCGGACTGGATACAGGTTCAGGATTTCAAGGGGCTCTTATTACAGCACCACACTCTGGATCGCAGTATCGGCAATCCAGCAGAGAGCAGGAGTCCAGGGTTGCTCGCAGTAGGGGCAGCGCCGTGGAACGAAACAGGCACGATCGAGGGATTCAGCAGCCGCGGACCAACACAGGATGGCAGGGTGAAGCCTGATATTGTGGGTGCCGACAGGGGGAAGTCAGTCACACGGCGAACGGCGGAGAATCCAGATGGCCGCTGGACTGGAACGAGTCAGGCGGCGCCGCATGTGGCTGGGCTTGCTGCGCTCGTAAAGCAGCAATTTTCTGACTATAGCCCGCGGCAGGTTGCCGCATACCTTAAGAACCATGCTGAGGCGCGCGGCGCGGTGCCCAACAATACTTGGGGTTATGGGTTCGCGCGGTTGGTGGCGTCGGATGCGGCGTTGCCGGATCCGACGGCGACTCCAGAGCCGACAAGCACACCCGAACCAACGGCCACTCCGGAGCCGACCGCTACGCCTGAGCCTACGGCAACGCCTGAACCGACCGCGACGCCAACGGCGACACCGATAGCCGACGGTTGCTTTGAGCGGATTGTCGCTGAAGGGGCTGTCAGTGGAAGCTGGGGCGATGACTGCGAATCGTCCCATCCTGAGCGGAGCGGCATGTACGCTCGCTTCTACGCACTTGATCTTTCGGCGTCAACTGAAGTAACGATCACGCTGGAATCGACCGCCGACACGTATTTGTACGTGCGAGAAGGGATAGGCAGAGCCGGTACGGTGTTGTGCGAGAATGACGACTATGAGCGGGGAGTTACGGGAACGGATTGCGCAGCCATAGACTACACTCTCGCCGGAAGCAGGGATTCGGGTCTGGTGGTGAGTCTGGTAGAGGGAGCGTACACGATAGAGGCGACGACATTTGGAGAGGGTGAGACCGGCAGCTTTACACTTTCGGTAGCGGTCGAGGCGGATGAGGCTGAGCCGACACCAACGCCCACGCCCGAGCCTTCGCCGACGCCATCACCCACACCGGGGCCATCGCCGACTCCGACGCCCGTGCCGCTGCCGCCGGACTTCAGGATCGAAGACTACGCGTGCAACGAGGCGGACCTGGCGCATCTTGGTACATTCGTGCTGTCAGGAACCATTGGCCCAGTGTCGATTGACAGTCCTGGGTACACTGGAGTGACTGCTCGTCACAATACGAGGTGGGTAAATGAGGACAACAGCGAAGTCATTTCCTGTACTGCGATTCAATTCGATAGCATAAGCAATGCGCGATGGGTGGGCCTAGATTATGCAAAGCAGTTGCAGGCTTTTGGCGCCGATGTGGACATACGGAGCCAGGAACAGGCATTCATACCCTGGATCGGCGATGACTTGCTGGCTTACCGGACTATATATCGCGTAAATGACGTCTCTTTCTCATCTGCCACCGTCGCTTTCTTGCAGGCGTCCACTGTAACGGTATCGCGAGTGGACTACTTCAATGTGCGCAGCGAGGAATATCCGGACGTCGCTAAGCCCGAGAGGGTTGCCCTGAATGTCGCCGTCAGAGTCTTTCCGGAGGGTCACGTCAGTCCGCAAGGTGGGGCAGCGTGGGGGTTCGATGCGTACATAGAGACCTTCGACTGGCTTGAGTAGGTCGCCGAATCCCTGAATGTCCATTCCCAGCGGTTTGCTATGTTGACGTGACATTTCTTGCCTGGTCAGGGGTTAACATGACGGCTGCTTATGGTATTGTTTAGCGTACCGTACCGGTTCGTTTGATTAGGATTGGGAGGCAGTTTCTGGCTACTGCTGTTTCTTCAGGAAATCCGCGTTTTGAGGCGCACGAAAGACCTCCGTTGCTTTCGTCGCTGGGTCTTGGCGCGCAGTTCAGCCTGATAGCGTCGGCGACGCTGCTGGTCACGCCGGTGGTGGTGTCGGAGGCGGCGGGTATGGACGAGGCGTACCTGATATGGATGGTGTTCGCGTCGCTGGTGGTGGTGGGCGTGTCAACGCTGATACAGGTGCGGCGGTTCGGGCCGATTGGTGGGGGCGCGGTGCTGCCGATGTTCACGGCGGCGTTTTCGATTCCGTTCTGCATCGCGGCGGTGGCTGAGGGCGGACCGGGGACGCTTGCTGCGCTGGTGCTGATCTCGGCGGTTACGCAGCTTGCGATTTCGCGGTGGCTGTTCATCCTGCGGCGGGTGGTTACGCCGATCGTGGGCGGGACGGTTATGATGATCCTGTCGATCACGCTGGCGTCGGTGGTGTTCGACCTGCTGGACAAGGCGTCGATAGTGGAGCCGAAGTCGGCGACGCTGACGGCGTTCGTGACGCTGGTGGTGATTGCGGCGTTGAGCTTGCGGCGTCCGGGCGTGCTTCGGCTATGGGGGCCGCTGGTGGGGATAGTGATCGGCTGCGTTGTGGCGGCGGCGGTGGGGATATATGACTTCGACAGGGTTGTTGAGGCGAAGTGGGTGGGGCTGCCGAGCGAGCTGCCACGGATCTGGTTCAACTTCGGGATTTCATTCTGGACGCTGGTGCCGTCGTTCGTGTTCCTGGGGATAATCATCGCGATTCAGGCGAATGGGGCGTCGATAGCGATGCAGCACGCGGCGCACAGGGGCGACAGGGCGGTGGACTTCCGAGAGGTTCAGGCTACGCTGACTGGTGGCGGCGTGACGAACCTGATTGCGAGCGTGTTCGGGGCGGTGCCGAATATCATCAATCCGGGGATTGTGTCGTTCACACAGACGACGGGGGTTGCGGCGCGGAGCGTGGGGTACTGCATCGGGCTGATATTCATTGCGATGGCGTTCGTGCCGAAGGTGTCGGGGCTGCTTAGCACGATACCGGGGCCTGTGATGACGGGGTACCTGGTGATGGTGACGGGGAGCCTGTTCGTGGACGGGGCGCGGATCGTTATCCAGAACGAGCGGGACGGGCAGAAGGTGGCTGTGGCCGGGGTGTGCTTCTGGATCGGGGCGGCGTTCCAGTTCGGGCTGTTCAACCTGCCGGACCTGGGGGCGGTGGTGAATGCGCTGATGAAGAGCGGGATAACGACGGGCGGGTTCGGTGCGATTGCGATGATCCTGTACCTGGAGTTCACGAACCCGCGGCGGATGCGGTTCGAGTCGAAGCTGGACATCGATGCGCTGCCGGAGCTGAATGAATTCATGGGGCGGTTCGCGGAGCGCAGGGGGTGGGACGATGCGATGAAGAACCGTCTGAGCGCGGTGGGGGAGGAGACGCTGCTGACGCTTGCGCCGCTGGACCTGACGGGGAATGGCGAGTCGGGCGAGGAGCGGCAACTGGTGGTTGTGGCGTCAAGCGAGGGAGAGGTGGCTGAGCTGGAGTTCATCGGCGGCGGGGGCGATGAGACGAACATCGAGGACCGGGTGCGTCAGCTACAGCAGCACGATGCTGAGGCGGTGGTGGAGAACGAGCTGTCGCTGCAACTGCTGAGGGCTTATGCGTCGTCGGTGCAGCACCAGCAGTTCAACGGGGCGGATATCATCACGGTGCGTGTGGAGCGGCCGGGATGATGATGACGGAGCGCGTCAAGCGTATTCCCACGGACTGAGGACTTCAAGATCCAAGTAGTCGAAGTCTTTAGTGTTGCGAGTGGCCACCGTGAGATTATTGGCTTTCGCGGTTCCCGCGATGAGGGCGTCTCCCAAGTCGAGGGTTTTGCCGGAGCGCCGTGCGTGAGCGCGAAAATGTGCGGCCCATTCGGCTGCTGCGCTGTCGAGAGGCAGGATGCGGTCGTCGTGGGCGGCAATGAATGCGGACATAGCGACTCGCAGCCTATCTTGTCTTTGCCCTGCGGGGAGCAGAATAAGGCCGTACTCCAATTCGTGCAGGACGATTGCAGACAGCCACAGGTCTTGCTGCTCTTCGAGAAAGGCTATGACTTGCGGAGAAGGGCGACCTTTCGTAACTTCAGAAACGACGTTGGTATCTAGCAGATAGCGGCTCATTCGTCCGGGTCGTCTATGAATGGAATATCGCGGTTAGAGCCTCTGGCAATGGGAATTTCGAGGTTAGTCCCGCGCGGCATGTTTTCGACAAGCCATTTTCCCATAGGCATGTGCTGTGGTTCTTTTTCCTCCCATACATTGGCGGGCACGACTACGAAAGACCTTCTAGTGCCGATGTGTTGGGGGCCCTCCGTTTCGGAGAGGCGCAATATTTCGGAGAGGCGTGCTTTTGCCTCGGCAACGGTCCAGATGCGAGGGGGCTTGGAACTCTGCATTGCGAACATCTCCCTCGGAAATGTAGAGTTAGTCTAATATAGACTATAATATTTCATGCCGCAATAGGCGAACCACGGATAGTTGTGGAAATTCAGTTGATGGAGACGGCGATAACTCCGCCGATGGTGAGGACGATGGCGGCTAGCTTGGCGGCTAGGATTTTGCCTTCGAGAGGTTCGTCGAGGACACGGGAGATGCCGAGGCTGAGCGCGATGCCGAGGATGAAGACGAAGAGGGGACGCACTGCCATGACGGTTACGACGAGGGAGACGGGGCCGGAGTAGATTGCCCAAAGCGTGAGGAATACGGCACCGAGCACGAGGACGCCCTCGGTAAGAACGGTCAGGCCGATTGGGACGGGGGAGCGGATGGTCTTTATCAGGTCGGGCATGATTCGTGGCCGGAACAGGCAGCCGCTCAGGGTGAGTCCCATGCCGACGGCGCGCCACATGAAGAGGGACCAGATGTCTATGTCTTCCGCGACCACCTTGCTGAGGAACTGGCTGAGGCCGAATGCGAAGCTGGCAACGAGAAGCAAGGCGAAGGGGATAAGCTGGTTCTGGTCGCGCTCGGACTCGCGCATTGTGGGGCCGAGTGACATCAGAGCTGCGCCGATCATGGTTATGACTATTCCGATCCAGGCGAGGGTGGATATGAACTCCTGCAGGAAGACCATCGCGAGGACGGCGACGAAGATGGTGTGCGTGGAGGTTACGGGGACTACGCGGGAGACGTCCTGTGTGCGCATGACCCAGAACATCATCGCCAGATAGATGCCGGACAGCACGCCTGATCCGAAGGATATGAGTGTAGTGTTGAGGCTGTAACCGCTGAATTCGGCGAGGGGGATGGCGACTATCGCGAGTCCGAACTGGCACAGGCCGACCAGTACGATGAAGACCCTGAAGCTGGGCATGTATCGCTGGATGAGGATCTTGTCCAAGGCGGATATGACCGCGAAGAAGAGTGCGCTGGCGAGGGAGAGGGTTATCCAGTGCATGCTTGCCAGTTCATCTATGACGCAGCCGCGCTGCTTTGCTGCTCGCGGGCGAAGCGGCGGACGCCGCCCATGTCCGCGCCTTCAATGGGGACGGTGCCGATGACGCTGGCTTGCTCCATGTCTTTCAGCGTGTCGGCGGTGTAGCCGAGAAGGTCAGCCAACAGATATTCGTTGTGCTGGCCGAGTGTGGGGGCCGGCTCGTGGTGGTCGGGCAAGCGTGGGGCGTCTTCGAGCCCGGTATCGCGGTCGGTGTGGGAGAGGGTTGCCCATACGGGACCGCTCATCGGGTATATGCCTGTGTCGGGCTGGTCGATGAGCTGGAAGTACTGTCGCGCCTGCAGGTGGGGGTCGTCGTAGGTGTCGGGGCCGCAGTTGAGGACGGCGAAGGAAGGGATGCGCTGTGCCTGTAACTGCGCGGCGATGTCGTGGCGGTCGTGTTGGGCTGTCCACTCGCTGATGATGGAGTCGAGGGTGTCCCTGTTCGCTATGCGGTCGTCGAGGGTTGCAAAGCGTTGGTCTGCCGTGAGTTCGGGCTGTTCGATGATCTCGCAGAAGCTGCGCCATTCGTCGTCGCTGCGGACTGCTATGGCTACCCATTCGTCCTCGCCGAGGCAGGGGTAGCAGCCGTGCGGGGACATGTGAGGGTGGCTGTTGCCACGCCGCTCGCGGGGTCTGCCGGTCATCTGGTTCTCAAGGAATGTCTCGCCGAGGTGGGGCATGAATGCCTCTGCCTGCGACAGGTCTATGAACTGCCCCTGCCCTGTGCGGGCGCGATAATAGAGCGCGGCGTTGATGGCGAATGTTGCTGTAACTGCGGCTACTGCGTCGGGGTGATGCACGAGGGAGTTGTGGGATAGATCGAGGTCGGGGTATCCGCGCAGGGCGGAGTGTCCGGTCATCGCGTCTATTGCCATGCCCATGCTGCGGTGTCCGCGGTAGGGGCCGGTGTTGCCGTATCCGGGTGTGAAGAGGACGATGAGGTCGGGCTTGATTTGCCTGAGGACTTCGTGTCCCAAGCCGAGCCTGTCCATGACGCCGAATGCGTAGTTGGTGAAGACGATGTCGCTGATGGCGACGAGTTCCTTGAAGGCGTCGGTGCCCTGCTCGCTTGTGAGGTCGAGGGTGATGCCGAGCTTGTTGCGGTTTGTGGCGTTGAAGTTGCCCTGCCGGTTCCAGGGACGCTCGCCGGGGTCGTAGTCTGGGTATCCGGGCGTGTTGGGGCCGGGACGGATTGGACCGCGTGCCATGCGCTGGAGGGCTTCGACCTTGATGACCTCGGCGCCCATGTCGCCAAGCAGGACGCCGCAGAAGGGGCCTGCCCAGATTTCGGCGAGTTCGAGGGCGCGTATGCCTTTGAGGGGCGGGGTTTTCATTTCAACTTTCCGAACTGAGGACAAGGGTTAAAAGGATGGATAGGATACGTGGGGACTAAACTACACCCTTTGCGTGCAGTTGGGCAAGTTCGGAGGGGGTGATGTTGAGGAGGTCTGCGTAGATTTCGGCGTTGTGCTGACCGAGGCGCGGGGCGGGAGTGTTGGGCTCGACCGATGTGTCGGACAGGCGGAAGGGTAGGCCCGTGTATGTGAGTGCGCCCGCGTCGGGGTGCATGAGGTCGATGAAGTAGCTGCGCTCGCGGAAGTGTGGGTTTTCGAGGGCTTCGTGAGACTCCATGATGGGGGCACAGGGCAGCATCTCGCGCTGTCCGGCGGCGAAGACTTCCATGCGAGTGTGGTCGTCGAACCATGCCTGGAATATAGATTCAAGCTCCTCGCGGCGCTCGGTGCGGTCGTCGGGTGAGGCGTAGCGCGGGTCGTTGATGAGGTCGGCGCGGTTGATCATGCGGGCTAGCTGAGGCCACATGCGCGAGCCGAGCGGGAGGAAGCTGACATAGCCGTCCTTGCAGCGGAACGAGCCGACGGCGTAGGGTTCGCGCATTCCGGCGGCGGCGAGGCGCGGAGGCTTGCGCGGGTCAGGCTCGTTGCCGTAGATCCATGGGGTGCGGCGGCCGACCTGGTGAGGGTGGCCCGCGAAGCATTCCTGCATGGAGATGTCGATCCACTCGCCTTCGCCGTGCATTGCGACGCCGAAGAGCGAGATCATCGTGGCTGCGGCTGCGGTGGTGCCGCTGAAGTACTGGGCTATCTCAGCGCCGTAACGCAGAGGCTCGCGGTCGGGCAAGCCCTCGCGGTGCATTGCGCCGCCTGACGCGAAGATGGTCAGCTCGGTGTACTCGTAGTCCTTGTGGGGTCCGGACTGTCCGTAGGGGGTTACGGAGGTCATGACGATGTCGCTTCGGACATCGCGCAGGTCGTGGTAGCCGATGCCCCAATCCGCCATCGTGCCGGGTCGGAAGCTTTCAAGGACGATGTCGCACTGTGCGGCGAGGTCGGTGAAGATGCGCCTGCCGTCGGAACTGGAGGGGTCGAGCGTGATGCCCTTCTTGCCAGCGTTGAGGTGGAGGTAGAGGGCGCTCTTTTCGGGGTGCGTGATGCCGTCGGGGAATGCGCCGGCATTGCGCGAGTGGTCGGGCGCGGTGGGCAACTCGAGCTTGATGACGTCGGCGCCGTAGTCGGCAAGCATCTTGCCGGCGTATGGGCCGGCGATGCCTGTGGAGGCGTCGATGACGCGGATGTTGGTGAGGGTTTGGTAGGGCATGGGTGTTATGAGTGGTTAGTCGGTGAGTTTGTCCGTCCCATTTTATAGCGCATCCGGATTGCGTAACAGTGCGGTGAAGCCAGCCTGCTCGAAGTCGCGGTCATACGCCAACGCTTGGGTTATGCCGCGCTCTCTCATAACAACGAAACTTATGCAGTCTGTGAGCCCCCAACGTTGGTCCAGACGCGATACGTAAAGGGAAATGGCGTTCGCAAATAGATCGCTGGTTTGGGGAAGGACTTCGCTCAGAGAACCTTTCACGACGCTTTGTACGATATCAGCCGCAAGTCTGCGCCAATATGGTCCCAGTTTACTCGCATGGTCAAGAACTTCGATCAGGACTGCCTCGGTCGTGACAACTCTATGACTTCTCAATTGACTGCTGAGAGTGCTTGCCACTTCGTGCAACTCATCAGTGTAAATTGTCATGGCTATCCAGTAGCCAGTGTCTGCGAAGATCTCTCGCATCAATCGCTTTCCTTCGGCCAGCCATACAGGTAATGTTTGTAGTTTTTGGCAGCGTCTGTGGGCACATCTTCCGGCTGCAAGTGTTCGGGCATGTCTGCCTTGGCACGCTCTATCATTGCCAGAATTGGGTGGCCCTTGGGGGCGGAAGGTTCATTGTCGTTGAATTGGCCATCCCTTTCGGTGGGCGTGTCCTCGATTTCAGGCCGCTCAATGCTCGGCTTGGCAGTTGTCCCGTTGGCTACATGCACTTGCACCAGAACTTCATCTCCGTCATTGAGGTCGCACGGTTCAAGAGGCACAAGATTGCCGTTAATGAAGTTTGCCTTTATTGTCTTTGTCATCATTCGCCTCGCTTATGCGGGAATTCGACCATTTGCAATACAACTATTGTAGAAAGTACTCACTTAGCTTAGCCCTTATTGGAATGAAATCCGTTCATAGATCAAACGAACAGTTCGGTGATTGGGCACTCGAACCCAGGCAGAGCATCGCCGAATTTCAGGGTATCGGCTTCGGTGAGCCGGTCAATGGCGCCGTCGTGATGGTGCAGAGCGATGGTTCTTGTGCGCGGGTCTATGAGGACGACGAGCTGGGTTCCGGCTTCGAGTAGCTGGGCGACTTTCTCTGCGACCTCGGTGTATGAGTCTGTAGGGGAAATGACTTCAATGGCAAGATCAGGGGCGCCGGGGATGAAGCCTTTCGGGATGCCATCGGCGGGGATACTCTCTTTTCTCAAGAAAGAAACATCGGGAGCGCGAATGGTGTCAGGGTCCGTGCTGATGATGAAGCCAGTGTCAGAGTTGAAGACTTCACCTAAATCGTTCTGTTCGACATAATTCCCTATTCTTCTGTCCGCCCTTGATCCGATCGCTCCGTGTTCTCCGCCGGCAGGTGGCATCGTTATGAGTTCTCCCTTTACGAGTTCGTAGCGGTGGAATCCGTCGTCGGGCATTGCCAGAAGTTCGGCTGCGGTCATGAACGTTGTGGTTGTTGCCATGTTGCGTTCCTTAGGAAAATTCCGTCTAGTTTCCTGCCGGATAGGCAATTTGCCGGGGCTGAACTTGTGACTCGATGTCTTTTCCGGATTCTAACTCTGCCAGGCGCAGTTCGAAAGCCTTCTGAAGGTTCAGCCACATTTGGGGTGAAGTGCTGAAGTAGCGGGAGAGTCGGAGGGCGGTGTCTGCTGTAATGCCTCTCTGTCCGTTCAAGATGGCGGTGACGCGGTTGGTTGGGACAGCCAATTCAGAGGCCAGGGCACTCGCCGACATGCCGAGTTCCTCGAGTTCGTCTCGTAGTATTTCACCGGGATGGACGGGCTGCATTCCGTTGGATGGTCTCATTCTCAGTTCCTCATCAGTGGTAATCGACTATCTCGACATCGTAAGGTCCATTAGCTCCCCACCGAAAGCAGATACGCCATTGGCGGTTGATGCGTATGCTGTACTGCCCAGAACGCGTTCCTGAGAGCGATTCTAACCGATTGCTCGGCAAGCCTGCCAAGTCCTGAAGAGACTCGGCATTGTCCAGAACCGTCAGACGTCGAGTTGCCTGCGCAGCAAAACCTTGAAAGCGACCAACAGGACGACCTTCAAAAAATCGTTCCGTCGTGCGATCTCTGAAGCTGACTATCAATCTGACGCCTTACGTAATGCGTAACGGTTCACCTTCCACTCTACTACACCTTTAGACCTGCACACAACCGAACATAGGGGATTCCTTCACCCAATCATGCAGGTCAGTCCCGCAATTCTACACCTAATTCGCGCTGGAGTTGCTGGAGGATGTTGGTCTGGTAGCCGTCGACTTGCTCGGAGGTTAGGGTGCCGCGCGGGGACTGGAATACTATGCGATAGGCTAGGGAGCGCTTGCCTTGGGGGACGCCTTCGCCGGAGTAGATGTCGAAGGGGATGCTGCGGGCGACCATGCGGTGTCGCTCGATGATGTGCTGGATGCGGGCGGATGTTATCTCGGCGTCGACGATTAGGGCGAGGTCTCGGTATGACTGGGGATATGGGTTTGCAGGCATGTGCTGGAGCGTCTCGTCGGGGAGGGCTGCTCTGAGCGATGCGAGGTCAATTTCGAACATGGCGGTGATGCCGTCTATGTCGAATCGCCGGAGCGTCGGGTTGCCGACTTCGCCGATGACGCCGACGGGATTGTCTCCGCAGAGGATCTGGGCGGTTCTGCCGCGCCGCAGGATTGGGTCGCTGTCGTAAGCTTCGTAGCGGACTTCGGCGCGGAGTTCGGCGAATAGGGATTCGAGGACGCCTTTGCCGTCGAAGAAGCCCATGTCGCCCGTGGGCGCGCTCCACGACATGGGGAAACGGGGGCCGCAGAGGACGCCGACAAGCGTCTCGCGCTCGTCGGGGAGGTCACGCTCGCGGGCTTCGTCTTTGGGCAGATAGACGCTGCCGATTTCGTATATGCGGATGCCGTCTGTCTGCGAGACGCGGCGGTTGCTGGCGAGGGTGCTGAGGACGCTGGCGCGGAGGCTGGTGCGGAGGAGCGTGAACTCGCTGCTCATGGGGTTTGCTATGCGGAGTGCACTTGACCCGCCCGTGTCGATGCCGACGCGCTCCAGCATGTTCTCGCTGACGAGGGAGTAGGAGATGGTCTCGCGCATGCCGATCCCGGTGAGGATGTCCTTGACGCGCTCGCGGAAGACGCGACTTAGCTGCGGCTGGCCGTGCGGTATGGGCGTGGAGATCATCGTGGTTGGGATGCTCTCGTAGCCGATGATACGGGCGAGTTCCTCAACGATGTCGTCTTCGATGGTGATGTCGGAGCGCCAGTATGGGGGCTTCATCCAGATTACGCTGTCGGATTCGGGGGTGCTGCCGACGGTGAAGGCGTCCATGGTGGGCATGATGCCTTCGGGTGCGCGGTCGCGTTCGAAGCCGAGGGATTCGAGTGTCTGCTGCACGCGCTGCATCGTGTTGTCGACGCCTAGCACCTGTCGGATGCGGTGACGGCTGATCTGCACGGAGGGCATTGGCGCCGGTTCGGGGTAGATGTCGAGGATGCCCTTGGATGCGGTGCCGCCTGCTAGCTGAAGCATGAGCTGGGTGGCGCGGCGCAATCCACGAGGGGCTAGCTCGGGGCGGATGCCACGCTCGAAGCGGTATGACGCTTCGCTGTCCATGCGGAGGGCTAGGCGTGTGCGGCGGGTGTTGATGGCGTGGAAGTTGGCGGACTCTAAGAGGACGGTGGTCGTGGTGTCGTCGATCTCGGTGTTCGCGCCGCCCATAACGCCCGCGAGTCCGATGGCGTCCTGCGTGTCCGCGATGCAGAGCATGGGCGGTTGGAGGGTGCGGGTCGCGCCGTCGAGGGTTTCGAATTTTTCGTCGGGGCGGGCGGTGCGGACGATGATGGTGCTGTCGCGCACCTTGCCGAAGTCGAAGGCGTGGAGGGGCTGGCCGTACTCCAGCATCACGTAGTTGGTGATGTCAACGATGTTGTTGATGGGGCGCAAGCCTGCCTTCGTGAGGGCGTCCTGCATCCACTGGGGGGACTCTGCTATCTGGATGTTGTGCAGGAGGGTCGCGGTGTAGCGGAAGCAGAGGTCGGGGTCGGCGATTTCGACTTTCGCCAGTGACTCGATGGGAGTGTCGTCTTCGGGGTATGAAAGGTCCGGCTCGGTTACGGCGTTGCCGGTGAGGGCTGCGACCTCGTGGGCGATGCCGAGAATGGAGAGGCAGTCGGGGCGGTTTGGTGTTACCTCTACATCGAGGACGGCGTCGCCGATGTATTCGACGAGCGGCACGCCGACAGGTGCGTCATCATCGAGGACGAGAATGCCTTCGTGGTCGTCGCTAATCCCAAGTTCGAGGGGGGAGCAGACCATGCCGGAGGACTGCACGCCGCGGATGTTCGCGGGTTTGAGGGCGGAGGGCTTGCCGGAGCGAGGGTTGATGAGCATTGCGCCTTCCTTGGCGAAGGCGATCTTCTGCCCGGCGGCTACGTTGGGTGCGCCGCAGACTACGGTTGCCGTCTCGCCGTTGCCGATGTCCACTGTGGGTAGGCGCAGGCGGTCGGCGTTGGGGTGCGGGTCGATGCTGAGCACATGGCCTACTACGAGGCGCTCCGGGTCGAGGTCAGCGCCGACGATCTCGACGTCGCCGACTTCGTTGCCTGCCATAGTGAGGCGGTGCGCCAGATCGTTGGCGGGGAGGTCGAATTGGACGTAGTTCTTGAGCCAGGATAGGGGTACGCGCATTTGGGGAGTTCCTTAGTTAGTCTGTACGTCGATTGATCGGCAGCAAAGATGTCGCACGCAAGGGAGAAGCGAGTAGGATTCTTGGTGCCTTAGTTGATGGGGCGGTCAAATCAGCGTGAGCCGCCTTGCTGCTGTCTGAGAAGTTGCTCTTCAAGTTCGCGGATGCGCCTTTCGGCTGCTTCGCGGGCTGTTCTTTCGGCACGAAATGCTTCGCGCTTGGCTTCAAACTCGGTTTCAGTGGCTTCGCGCGCGGTTCTTTCGGCTTGGAGCGCGTCTTGCGCTTCCTGGTAGTACATCAGCCACTCGCCGTGTATAGGATCGTACAGCCTCAGCTCCAGCTCGTCGCGCACGCAGATGTCGAGACTTAACACATCGCTGTGCCCGCGCAACATTCCATCGTCGTCGTCAGCAACTTCGATGAGGCGATACTCGCCGTTCACCAGACGCTCGCCTATGAGTGGGGGATTGAAGCATTCGCCGGTGGGATCGAAGCGCCAATACTCGGTGACTCCAATCTGCGCGTAGATGTCCCGCTTGCCGCCTGCGTCCCAATGCCATGTGCTTTCTGACGCTATCTCCAGGACGAAGTCTGGCTGCCTGTCACCCTCGCGCCAAGTTAGCCACGAATTGCGCTTGTGGTTGCCCAATGCTCCGAATACCACAAACACGTCCGGAGCGACTACGGAACTGGGGTCGTTCATCCTGTAGTACACGAACATGTCGCCTTGGGCATAGACATCATCGCGGTCTCTGAAGTGAGCCTTCAACGCGGCGACGGCATAAGTCAAAGGCTCATACTGGTACTCGGTTTCTGCCAAGAGTTCATCGTACTCGTAAGGGTATTGAATTGTGGGGTCGTCGTACTCTGCCTGCGGCTTGGCGATATTTTTGCCTGAAGGCCGTACAATCATTGGTCACCTCCGGGCGCGTAAGTCGCGCCAAGTATTTCTACCGTAAGTATATCACCGACCTAGAACTGGCTTAGGAAGCGCAGGTCGTTGGAGTAGAAGAGGCGGATGTCTTCGATGCCGTACTTGAGCATGGCGATGCGCTCTGGGCCCATGCCGAAGGCGAAGCCGGTGTAGATCTGCGGGTCGAGGCCGACGCCTTCGAGGACCTTGGGATGCACCATTCCGGCGCCGAGGATTTCGATCCAGTCTTCGTCGCGGTTGATGGGGCGCTTGCCTGTCTCCGGGTCCTTGAAGTTGGAGATAGACATGTCCACGCCGGGCTCGACGAATGGGAAGTAGTCGCAGCGGAAGCGCACCTGCCGCTCCTCGCCGAAGATGCGGCGGGCGAACTCGTAGAGCGTGCCCTTGAGGTCTGCGAAGGTGATGCCGCGGTCAACTGCCAAGCCTTCGACCTGGTAGAAGTGCCACTCGTGGGTGGCGTCGGTGGCTTCGTAGCGGTAGCACTTGCCGGGAACGATGACTCGGATGGGCGGCTTGCGCTCCTGCATGGTGCGAATCTGCATGGGCGAGGTCTGGGTTCGCATGAGCATGGGGTAGTCGCCATCTTCGTCAGGCTCGTCCACCCAGAGGGTCGCCCACATGTCACGGGCGGCGTGTCCCCTGGGGATGTTGAGCATCTCGAAGTTGTAGCGGTCCCATTCGACTTCGGGGCCTTCTACGACATCGAAGCCCATGGAGCCGAAAGCGTCGCAGATCTCGCGCAGCATCTGTGTGGTGGGATGCAAGCCGCCGATTGGTGCGGGCCATCCGGGGAGTGTTACGTCTATGGCGTCGGCGCGGTCTTCGGCTTCGGATTTGGAGCTCGCTATGGCGTGCTGATGCTGGGCGAGGCTCTGTTCGAGAATGTTCTTGACCTGGTTGGCGGCTGCGCCCACGCTGCGGCGTTCGTCTGGCGAGAGGTCGCGGATGCCGCGCAGAACCTGGGTGAGTTGGCCGCGCCGTCCGAGCCATGCGATGCGCCATGCTTCGGTCTGCTCGGCTGTGCCGGCTGCGGCGAGTTCGGCTAGGGCTGTGTCACGGGCTGATTCGACATGGCTTACGCTGGCGGTTTCGGGCATTCTGCTACCTTTCGGACGGTCGTGTGAGATTACTTCTATATATGTTACTACTTACTACGATGCCTTCGATTTCCTACACAAGCAAAAAACCCCAGCCCGTTGTCGGCTGGGGTTCGAGTGTGCTGCTGTTCAATCGCTCTGCGCCAGTTCAGATAAGACGCTAAACCTCTACCGACTTGTATGTCAGCCGATAAAGCGGAAGCGAGTGAAGAAATTAGTTATGCTTGTGTTACACATCAGGTTGAGTATCACACGGCGCGGCGCGGAGTGTCAATAGTCTGCGCGAGTCTGCAGGCGCGGCGGCGTTTCGGGAATTTCTGCATGCGTGTATAATCGGCACATGAATTGATACTTGGTGAAGGGATGGTAGGCTCTGTAATTCCTACCTTAGAGATGGGAAAGGGTCGAAGTTGATTAAGGATGAGCATGTACAGACGGCGCAGGGCTTTCTGACGAAGTCTGATGGCTACTTCGCAGAGGGCGATGTACTGCAAGGCTCGGAGAAGCTTTGGGGAGCGGCGGCGCACGCACTGACCGCCGTAGCGCAGCATCGTGGTTGGCGCTACGGCAACCATAACGCTCTGAGGCAGGCGGCGCTTCGACTAGCGGACGAAATGGAGGACGAGCGCATCAGACTAGGATTGCTAGTCGCTGAGAAATTTCACGCCAACTTCTATCATGACTTCATGGAAGACGGCGAGTTGGATGTGAATCGTCCTGATGCACAACGCTTTGTGGAACGAATGCTGGCGATCGCGGACGATGGACAGCCAGAACAATCAACAAACGGTATTGCAGAGTAATCCGGGAGGAATATAGATGGCAGACGATTGCATGCTGGGTAGCGGAGACTTCGCGTATCGCGTGGAGCCGAACTGGCACACGATGCCGGATGGGTACGAGTGGCGCGAGGTTGCGGCTGTCGCGGTGGACGGCAACGACAATGTGTATGTGTTCAACCGGGGGCCGCACCCGATGATGGTGTTCGACAAGGACGGCAACTTCATCAAGTCGTGGGGCGAGGGCGTGTTCAACCGGGCGCATGGGGTGAGCCTGGGACCTGACGATACGCTGTATTGCAGCGATGACGGCGACCACACGGTGCGCCAATGCACGCTGGACGGCGAAGTGCTGATGACGATAGGCGTTCCGGGGAAGCCTGCGCCTTTGTTCAGCGGCGACCCGTTTAATCGCTGCACGCATACGGCGACCGATCCCAAGACGGGTGACATATATGTGTCGGACGGGTATGGCAACTCGCGGGTGCATAAGTATTCGCCGGACGGCAAGCTGCTGTTTTCTTGGGGCGCGCCGGGAACTGATCCGGGCGAGTTCAGCATCGCGCACAACATTGCTACGGACGCGGACGGTTATGTGTATCTCGCTGACAGGGAGAATCACCGCATCCAGATTTTTGATGCCAACGGTAATTTCGAGGACCAGTGGCCGAATGTACACCGCCCGTGCGGCATTTACATTTCGGACGATCAGCAGGTGTATGTGGGAGAACTGGGCTGGGGAATGGGCGTGCAGCGCAATGTGCCGAACATCGGGCCGCGCGTCTCGATACTGGATAGGCGCGGGAACACGCTTGCTCGGCTGGGGAACGGGTATGGTACGGAAGTGGGGCAGTTCATATCGCCGCACGGCATCTGCATAGACTCCGCGAAGAACATCTATGTGGGCGAGGTGTCGCACACGAA
>MPND01000067.1 GCA_002238855.1 SAR202 cluster bacterium bin90 | reverse complement strand
GCCCACGCAACGGTCCCGGACGCCGCCGCCGGGGCAGAGCCGGCTTCACGCAGTATTTCATCGATGCGCCTGGCATAACGCCCGACCTTCCGTACCAGTACCGCATGCCTCTGCTCGTCCTGATGACCCCGGCAGAGGAGCTTCCATCGCTATTTGAAGACTGGGACAGGTCTCGAAGCGAAGACGGACAGGATCCTCAGAATGCGGGTCCTGTCCCAGAACCGGACAAGTCTCGTAGTCAAACCGGACAAGACCCGGAAGATACGAGTTCTGTCCGAAAACCGGACAAGTCTCGTAGTGCAACCGGTCAAGATCTGTCCGAAAACCGGACAAGTCTCGTAAGCGGACAGGATACGAGACCTGTCCGAAAAGCAGACGAGTCTCGTCAAGACCTGTCCGAAAACCGGACAAGTTTCGCATCGCATGTTAAGGAAGGAAACCAAAAGAAGAAAGAACAAAGCAAGCATGCCAGCACGCTGGTGGAGTGGACTGAGATGTTCATTGGTCAGTGCGCCAGACGGAGCGGCCTGACCGGTCTGAGACCTTTGCACTTGCAGGAGAAGCCGCGAAGCCGCAACGGACCAATTCCGTCCGTCTATGACAGCGTTAGCTCGTATATCGAGCGGGCGGGGCGGGCTCCGCCGGATGACACCGCAGGCTGGCTTGCCGACGAGCTTCACTACACCCTGATGTACGACCCGGGTTGGCAGGACGGCGGTCACAACTCGGCTCCTCGTCTGATTTCGTTTATATCGACGGTCGTTGCGCGACAGCTTGAGCGTCAGCAATTGGGCGGACTGTACTTCGACCCGAACAAGGGCGCGCCCGAGACGTCAGGGCACAGATACCAGCCTGTCGAATCCGCGGCGGTGCAGCCCATTCGCAGATCGTTATAGGAGAAATGATGCAGGAACTAAGTCGAGACTTTGATGCGCTCGGAAGGAACGCCCGGCTGGCAAAGCTCGCCCGAGTGGACGGGCAGGGTGTTGATCTTGAGCGCTGCGAGGTCTTCGTTGACGAGACGTGCGAGGACGTCCGGCGTCTGCTGGAACAGGACAGTTCCGTGACATGTCGCTGCCTCCGGGAGATGGCGGCGGCCCAGGCGCTTCTTGAGAACGACGGACTCACGCCCTCGATGCGGAAGATGTCCTTCGATGGCTACCGGCCCAGGACTCAGTCACAGTCCCGGGCGCTTGCTGACTGCCGGGCATACGCCGCCGCGGTCGCCAAGGCTTTTGCGGCGCGGCCATGGGTCATCATGCACGGACCTCCTGGTGTCGGCAAGACGCATCTTGCGGTCTCGATTATGCAGGTAGTCGGTGGTGCCTACCTGGTGTCGTGGCCGTTCATTCTGGACGAACTGCGTGACAACGCCAGTCGCCCCGATGAGCCGTACCCTCAGCACATCTCGGAGCAGCTGTATAGGTCAGGACTGCTCGTGGTGGACGACTTCGACAAGGACATAGACTCCGCGTGGGCACAGCGCCAACTGTACCAGGTCGTGAATCGCCGATACAGCCTGCGTCTGCCAACCGTGTGGACGGCGAACACGCAGCTCGACCAATCCGTGGGTCCGGTGGGTTCTCGCCTGCGAGACCGTGAGGTCTCGACGGTGCTGCAAATCACAGGCCCGGACCATCGCATACAAGGGGGAAGCTGATGTACGTGGATAGACTCCCGCCACACGACGCAAACGCCGAAGAAGCCGTAATAGGGTCCGTTCTGATTGACGGGGACTCACTGCACAAAGTTTCATCGATTATCAGGCCGACTGACTTCTACGGCGAGAAGAACCGCTGGTGCTACGAGGCATTCCTGAGCCTGGCGGAGCGCGGCGAAGCCATCAACCAGATTACGGTCTCACACGAGCTTGCGCTGCAGGAGCGCCTTGAAGACCTCGGTGGAAGCGCGTACCTGAGCCACCTGGTCATGGTCGTTCCGACGTCGGTGCATATCGAATATTACGCCGGCATCGTGCAACGCACATCAGTCATGCGCCAGCTCATAGATGCGGGCGGACGCATTGCGGAAATCGGATACCACGAGAGCGACTCGGACACCGACCTGGCGCTGTCGAAGGCTGAGAATGCTCTGTTTCAGATACGGTCAAGGCGGGGGTCTGGCGCGTTCCTGCACATCCGCAGCGTCCTCGACACCTACATGGAGACGAACGTCGCGTTCACGCCGGGGACGGTGGGGCTATCTCCGGTGCAGACAGGCTTCCAGAGAATCGACGAACTGCTCGGCAACGGCATGCAGCGTTCGGACATGATAGTGGTCGCTGCGCGTCCTAGCCTGGGCAAGAGCACGCTGGCGTTCAATATCGCTCGCGCAGCGGCAGAGAACGGCAATCGGGTGGGCATATTCAGCCTTGAGATGAGCCGGGACCAGATAGCTCTCCGGCTACTCGCCTCGGAAGCCGGAGTCGACAGCTACCGCGTCCGGATAGGGTTACTAACCGCCGAGGAAGAGACTCGGCTGCTGGACGCGATTGGCGCACTGTCGGACCTGCCTCTCTACATCGACGACACGGCGATCCAGACGGTCGCGGATATGCGCGGCAAGGCACGTCACCTGCAGTCAGAGCACGGTCTGGACCTGCTCATCATTGATTATCTCCAGTTGATAGCGGGCAGCGGACGCATCGACAACCGGGTGCAGGAGATGGGCGATATATCGCGTTCGATCAAGGGCATGGCGCGCGACTTCGACATCCCCGTAGTGGCTTGCTCGCAACTCAGCCGCGCCATCGAGCAGAGACCGAACCACCGGCCACTGCTGTCTGACCTACGAGAGAGCGGCAGCATCGAGCAGGATGCGGATGTGGTGGCGTTCATCCATCGTGAAGACGTCTACATGAGCCGCGAGGACTGGCAGAAGCGTAACCCGGGCAAGGACTATCCGGAGAATCTTGCGGAGATAATCTTCGCCAAGCATCGAAACGGTCCCGTACGCACGGTGAAACTGTACTTCCAGAAAGACCTGATGAAATTCTTTGATCTTGAGGCTGATAAGGAGTTCGTTGAGGCGTAGCGCGCTACACCCGGCTTCGTATGTGTTGTCGCGACCATGAGAAACAGGTAACAGAATCTGTCCAGTGTCGTGGCGTTATATCTGGATGACGTATCAAGATAGCTTGCTATCAAGACATTTTAGTATCTTTATTAAGTTCTGATTTGCACAGGTCGCATGGAATCAGCTTTGCGTTCTCGTGGATGCTGCCGCGGTCGGAGGGACCTGCCGGCCACCTGCCAAGAAGAATTCTGCCTTAAAAGCCAGCACGGGATAGTTCCCGAGGTGTCTTGAAAACTTCCTTGTGGTGCCATTCCAAATAGCCTTCACTAGGACGCTCATCTGCGTGGTCCGGTATCCTAAACAAGAGGCGTCCGTGATGGTCTCTCAATGCCTCGTCTACACCACGTCCCTCTGTGGCGCTGCTTATATAAACCTTGAAATCCAACAGCACTGTGAAGGCCCCGTAGTCGAAGAACTTGTGATGCAGAGCGCATAACGCCAATCCGTTTCTCACCTCAGCAGGCCCCTTCGATGTATGCCAACGAATGTGAGCTGCCTCAATAGCCACCAGGGCACCATGAACGCGAATCGCCAAACCACATACTGCACAACAGTGCTCATAAGCCTCAAGCACACTTTCTCGGAACGCCGTTTGTCCTTGCCTCAACTTGACCAAGCCATATCGGTCAGGCTCACTCCCCAAGACCCCCAGTGTATTCGTTATGCCGACCGCCTCCAGAATGTCTTGGTGTAGAGTCTCAGGAAAATGTTCGTCCAAAAGCGACATGACTATCTCAAAGGCAAGCGCGGGATCGGCGCTTAATCGGTCGTAATAATCTTCTCTCAACCCGCCGTGTATATTATTGGCTAACAGAGATGACCGCTGTGGACCGCCATTGGCATGCTCTCTAACGAGGTGAGGTCTATCGAGTTCCCATATCCCGTCTGTTCGTAGCCGCCAGAAAGGGACATGGACATTTCGTTTGCCGCTGTGAGGTCCAAAAAGCTCCATAAGTCGTTCGAGTTCGACTTTCACAAGACGAAACGGGGCGAGTCGAGACTCACTGGACAAACACCTATTTATCGTCCATATCAGAAGTAGCGGTTTGTGCGGCGCTCTACGACCTTTACTACTAAATCCTATCCTTACATTGAGGAACTTACGCAGAACATCTCGGGAAGTCATCGGGGAATGGTTCTCGCTACGAATGATTCACTACCGAACTTACACGGTCAGGGGAGAGACCTTCCGGCCAGCGTCCAGCCGAGTGGACCGGCCAGACCTCGTCCAGCGCGGTCCCTGCGTTTCCTGTTCGCAGAAAAGTTGTTGTTCTCTCCAGGCTTGCAACATGACATGAAGCGCTCCTAGGCGCTGTGGGGCTGCCGGAGTGATAATCTGGGGGCATCTCTTTCAATGATTTCTTCCCTGCACGATAATTGCGCCGTTGGATGCGGTGGCCGCCAGGCGGTCGCGGCGAAGTCTGCGTTTGTACTGGCGGGCGGACTCACGATTGTACTGGCGGCACGGCCCGCACGTCTTGAAGCCGTCAGACGGCGGCTGCCCGCAAGCGCAGAGTCCGGCCTGTCGGTTCGCCTTTCGCCAGGAGTACCAGTGCCATCTCGTGCAGAATGGAAAGTCGGGGGACTCGAAAGCCTTCTCACATCCGTCCAAGAAGCATACAGGCGGCTCGGCGGGGTCTAGTTTAGGCATCTGGAGTGTCATGGGAGTCATCCTGCCTGAAAATAGAAGCTCTGCGGAGACTTGACGAGGACGGTTTTCGGAGTTTTGCTATGGCGCCGCGGCGCAGATATGAGATGTTGGGCGGCACTTATACCAATTTACTTTACTCAGGACAGGAAAGAGAAGGCAGGAATATTCTTTCACAGCTAATGCCCGCCTCCATGTTCAAAAGTTAGAACAGCAATTACGCCTCCCTGAACACTCCGGGAAACGCGCCAACCTGTTCCTGGAATTCTATGTCATACTTGATGCTCACTACCCTGTAACCCATGTCCTCCAGTTCTTCACGAACATCCGCGTCCTTTTGGGTTTGTCCCGCGTCGTCGTGATGTGGTCCGTCAACGAATATGCAGACCTTTCCCTTTTCGTAGTAGAAGTCAGCCTGCGCCAGCACCTCGTCGCACGGGCGATACTGTGCCTTGTCCGGCAGGCTGTATCCGTTGTCGTAGAGATATTTGATGAAATCATCTTCAAGACTGGATTCGAGAGACGCGATTGCGTGTATCCTATTGAACTGCTCAGTGCGAGTTTCCGCTGCGCTCCGTTCAACCTTGGATGCGGCAAGAGCGAACAGGAAATCCTTCACCAAGCGCCTGTCCAGAAGCGAGTGCTCACGCTGGTTGGAGTAGCTCATCAGGCATTCGTAGCAGGCGCTAACGCACTCGCCTGACTCGGCCTCTTCCCGCTCGCTGCCCTTCTCAGGATCATAATGGCAAACCGACAGAGCCTTGCGTGCGATTTGGCTCAGTGAGTCCGGTTCATCCATCAGCCTCTCACCTATGCCTATGCCACCCTCCGCGGACTCGCACAACAGTATTTGGCGTTGCTCGCCACTGCCGACTATTTCGACCTCGATTTCGCTCTCCTCGACCTGGTACTCGAACTGAATTCCTCGTCGTAGCGCATAGGACAGTGTTGTAAGGACCCCGGCATCGGCGTTTCCTTCAGACGGCTTTATGAAGACAGTATTTTTCACCACACGCACGAATGGCTTTACGCCCGATAATGGCGACTGCCCGCCGTCTTGTTCGGCCTTGGTTACCGCATCGTCAGACTGACCTTGGCTCAACCAACGTCCATTTTGAGGATTCAATATGAAACCTGCGGTGTCCTTCGAGCGCCAGCCGTGGTTGATGCGCCACACATCTGCCGAAGGAGCGTAGGTCAGTGTGGCAATCGGAACAGCATCCGTCCCAACCGCCTGCGAGTCCTCAACATCATCAGCCGACTGGAATCTGTAATGAGTGGTAATCTCGTAGCCGCTGCGTAGGCGCTCTTCTTCCTCTGACGATATGCGCTCTCTCGGACGCGCCCTGCTTGTGGGCATATCGAGCAAACGCTGCGGGAACTGCACATTCTGACCGCTCAATGCACCGCCGCACCGCTCGCAAATCTCGGTCGAAGAAGGCTCGCCGTCGTGGATGTAGTCGCAAGCCATGCATATCTTGGCGCTGGTCATGCGCGTTCCGATACCGTCCACGGGCAACACTACTTCGTTGACCTGATGCTTACGCCCTTCGTGATAGAGGGTGTTGAGCGGACCGAACTCTGTCAGTCCGAGAAAACGCGGACGATCGATGGCATCGCTATCGGCAGATGAACGTCGCGCCACCAATGTCCGCACGGGCAGGCGCGGGAAATTGTAGCCCGGCAGGAAGCCTTGCGTAGCCAGATAGCGGTAGGGGTAGAAGTCCGAGTCGCTGTAAGAAGACTCATTCAGCAGCAGATTAAGTTCGCGTCTAGCCCGCAGATACCGCCGTTCCGCGTCCTTGCGGTCGTCTGCGTTGTTGGTTGGCGACAGCGATTGCATGGACGCATTAGATGCTGACGCCATTGTGCTCCCGTACAGCTCGCGCCAGTGCTCGAAGGAATCGTTGAACTCTGCGCCGCTTCTGTTGATGACTTCTTCAAGCCATTCGGCGCTGTACCAGCGGCTACTCTTCACCTCCGGCGTTCTTTCGACTACCTCATAGGCGGCGGAGCGCACGCTGTTCAGGTCGATGTTGTCTATGCGGGCTTGAACGTCTGCTTTGATGGGGTAGTTCTTTTGCCCCTCCAGGTCGAGTATCTCTTTGATGGAAATACCAAGATTCAGACCCGCTTCGGCGAGCCAAAGGGAGTGGATATGCGACTCCATGAGTTCTTTGTTCCGCAAGTCCATGCGCGCCGGAGCGACGGCGCCCGCAATCATCTCATTGCGCCGACGGAAGTAGTGCTGATCGTGCGCGTTGCCGTTGGCGGCGAACACGGCGATCAGCGCCGCCTTGCCGCCGCGCCCGGCACGCCCACTACGCTGCGCGTAGTTCGCCGGAGTAGGCGGAATGTTTCGCATGTGAACCATCTGCAATTCGCTGATGTCCACGCCTAGTTCCATCGTAGGCGAGCAGAATAGCAGAGGCAGCTTGCCAGCGCGGAAGTCCCGCTCGCGCTCCTGCCTGTCTCTGATGGTAACCTGTCCGGTGTGCTCGCGCGCGAGCATGTGGTTTAACTCGCTGCCCTTATCCTGATACAGTCTCGAAAAGTAACTGTTCGGTTCTTGCTTCTTCTGCCGCCGGCGCAAGTGCAGGTCCCTGGTTCTCACAGGGTCAGGTGGTGCCGGCTGTCCGTCCCCCATAGTCCAGCGGATGCTGTCGGCGAGTATTCGCGCGCCGCGAGCGTTGCCGTTTCTATCGAACACCGTCGTAAGTATGTGCCCGGTCAGCGCCCGCACGATGCCGCTCACAAGTTCCTCGCCCTGCGCCGTGTCTAATCTCTCTTCCACTCCCCAAGTGCGCTCTGAGCGCAAATAACGGGCAACTGCGCTGCGACCGCCAAGCGAAAATGCCTTTCCGTCTCGCCTGGCGCCGCTCACTCCGGGCAGAAGGGCGACGGACTGCTCCCTGAGCTGATCGTTCTGCTCTATCGCCCACGGCTCGCGCAGTCGTCCTCCGGCGTAGTCTTGTAGTTGACTCACGCCTTCTCTGCTCAATACATGGGCTTCTATCGCGAGCTGCATTCGCAGGTGGTCAAGGAATATCGTCAAAACTTCGTCACGCATTTCGGGTGATGCGACATTCATGCGAGGAACGTCAGCCCAGGAGTTGTTATCCGACGCAAGTGCACCCAGCCCGCGGTAGCGCACCTTGAGCAATCCGACCTGCTCAAGATTGGGCTGCACTATGCGCCAGCCACGACTCAGATCTTCGAGCGCCCTGTATTGCAGCGCCCGCGCCATCGTCTCCTTGCCTTGCTCCCAGCCGGGACCGCTGTCAACCGGCTGCGCCAGAAAGTCCTCCGCTCGCAGATTCAATGCCTTGAATATCTCATAGCCGACCTCCGCGAAACCCAAATCGCCTCGTTGCTTCAGAGCGGCGATAAGCCCCGCTCGTACCTGGGCCGTCTGCACGAAGTCGTTCAGGTGCCCCGCCTGAAGCGATGCGTCCTGCCTGTTGTCGGTGAACGACAGTGCCTTCGCGTCTTCTCGCAGAACGTCCTGCGCCAGCATGCCGGATACGCCCGCGCTCGTGGTCAATGTAGTAGCCGTGGAGCGTCCCGTCTGGCTAAGCGAAGCCAGCTTGCGAAACTCCTGACCCTGGCGCCGGTCGTACACAACGCGACAGCGCAGGCACATCAGTAGTGGCGCAGGCTGAAACCAACCACTTACGCCGCTTTCTCCGCCGGCAAGCCCGCCGTTCGGACTCACACGCAGTTGTTCAGGGCGGTGTTCAGCGAACTCCCTTTTCAACCTAGGACGTTTGGCCGCGGTGAGCCACGAATCCGGCAGGTCGTCAATAGTGTCGTCCCACAGATTGCCGTCCTCGTCGTCGCTATCTTCTATGGCGAAATACCCTTGCCGCTCATCCTCATCTTCGACCTCGCCGTAGCCGCCCAATGGCAAGCGCGGAACTACACCTTCGTCCGTGCGCGTTACCAAATAGTAGTCCTGGCCGCAGTCGCGGCAGAATGACAAGGGGAATAGCAGCCGTTCTTCATCCATCCTGTACCGCGATTCCATTTGAAGGTCGCGCCTATCCAGATCTTCCAGGGTGGCATAGACGCTGCTACCCGACGAGAGGAACTGGTGCAACCTGAAGGCGAGCGTGGGTTCGCCGTCCTCGCGCGTGCCGACATCGGCTTCGAGCAGCGCTTGCAAGCGTCGCTCGCACTCTTCGACTGGCAGCCCTGAGTCCCGCTCCAGTTGCTCTGCTGCCGCCTTGAACGTCTGAGGTTCATGGCGCACGAGTCGCCCTTCGTCGTCTTCACTCAGCCCGAATGTGAACTCTATCCACGCCGCAAGCGGGTGCCGCTTCAGGTCGTCCAATGTCTTGGGCGCGTCCAGCCTCAGCGCGTCGCGAAGTTCGGCTTGCGTTGCGGGCAGGTCAACCTGTGCCACGCGCACCAGGGTTTCGTCTATCACATTGTCTGGGCGGACTTCCGCTCCGAACAGGTTCTGGGCGACGCCGGCCACCACTTGCTTGCGCTCGTCTCGTGTGCCTTCACTTGCCACCGTCGCCGATGTCCCGATGTATCGCACATCGTGGCTTGCATGGCGCGACAGGCGGCGCATTAGCATCGCCACATCCGCGCCCTGTCGCCCGCGGTAGAAGTGAAGCTCGTCCATGACAATGAATCGCACGTCCCGTGTGGCGGTTGCCAGTAGCGAGCGCTCCGTGGGGCGCAGCAGCAGGTACTCCAGCATCACGTAGTTCGTCAGCAGTATGTGCGGAGGATTGTTGATTATCTCGTTGCGCTGGCTGTTCGGTGTCTGTCCGGTGTATTGTGCGAAGCGAACGGCGTTGCCCGGAAAGTTCTCGGCGTACCGCTTGAGCGCCTCTTCCTGGCTGTTGATAAGCGCGTTCATCGGATAAACCAGCACGGCGCGTACACCGGGCTTCTCCGCCCCAGCTCTAACTATGGCGTCGTATATTGGCACTAGGTAGGTCAAGCTTTTGCCGGAGCCTGTGCCGGTTGTAACGATGTAGTTTGCGCCGCGCTGGGCAGCGTCTAGCGCCTCACGCTGGTGACGGTACAGTCGAATGCCGTGTCCGAAGTAAGATGCCGTCTCCTCGCGGATGATGCCTTTGGCGGCGAGTTCGCCCAACGTCTCCGCGGGGGCATACGCCGGGTTCAACTGCAACGCCGGATCGGGCCAAAGCTCGCCTTCCGCGAGACTCTCGCGCACGAACTCGCTTACCCGCTCGTCGTGAATGTTTACGAAGCTCTCCACGTAATCGCGGTACTCATCGACCACGGACTCGCACAGCCTGAATACATCCATTCGTTCACCTCATTTGTTCGTTCGTGCTCAAGTAGCGGGCGCGGGCGCTACGGACAAATCGGCGGGCGGCGGCGAAAGCTTCGTCTCATAAGGCACGCCGTTCCGCATGGAGTTCGCCATGTCGTCGTAGATTTCCAGTATGACGCGCTTGGTGCGGTACTCGCCATGCGCGTTTTCATCGTCCCGCTTCACACCGGGGAAAGTATCCATTATGTAATCCACTTCGTCGCGCTCCAGTCCGTACATGTGGAAGAAAGCGGCGTCTAGTTCGCAGCGCAGCAGAAAGCGCCGCTCTTCGTCCCAGCAGAAGGGTGCGCCCTCATAGCCCAAGTCCTGTGCGAAACCTTGCAATTCCCAGGATGTGTATGTCAGCTCCAGAGCGCGAGGCACGATGAACTCCACCCAGCGCACGCCCGCAAACGCCTCCTCCAAGTGCGCCTCCGGCGGCAGCACGGGGAGCTGCTTCACGATGAAGAAGTTCATAGCTGCTCCGCCTATGGCTGAACGAGTCGCATAGTCCAGAGGGACACTATTCATGTTGGCAAGTACAAGAGTGGAGGCAACGGCGCGCGCATGCTTATACTCTAATATCGGCGCAATGTTAACAACGCCACCCAGAGGGATGTTGTTCATCAGTAGCGTACGTTTGTCTGTGGCTCTTACAATGCTACGAAACGCTTGCAGCCAATTTCCGTAGTTTATGTTGAGCAAAGGTGCTTGATTGCTCACGGCAACCCCTAGTATGAGTGTAAAGAGACCTGTTCTCTTATTAGTTGAGTTTGTTATATTTCTAAAGGTCAATAACCAATGTTGATTATTGTGCTTGATTCGCTCAGTCCAACAAGCGGTATCAGCGCAAATTGCCCACTTCGCTTCTCTGTGGCTCTCGTAGTCTTCCGAAAAGCGACTTGCGCGCCAGTTCCACGAGCATGCGGAGGTTGTCCTGTCCTGTCCTGTCCTGTCCTGTCCTGTCCTGTCCTGTCCTGTCCTGTCAAGGTGTTATCTATTCCTTCGCCTTTGTCAAGTCTTTCTTGCACATCTTTTTCAGTAACCCAGTAGCGTGGCAAGATCACAGAAGTGGCGTCCTGTTTCTCTCCTGTGCTCACTTCACGGGCATTGCCTTTTATTCTATTTGCAGATGACACACTGGCGAATGTGGCGAAGCGGTGGTCGTATTGGTGGAATAGTTTCGGCTCGTACAGGGGCAGCCAGCGTTCATCGTCCCTCTCGAAGATGTTGCCCGCCAGCGTCCAGCCGTCGTCCTCCAACTGCACCCGCGTGCGGAACAGGCTTGAGTCGTTGGACATGTGGAACATAGATTGGAACTTGACGCCCCAGGGGTTGACTTCTTCGCGCCCCGGTTTCGCCTCTTGCCACAGGACACCCGCGCGTTGGTAGAGCTTGCGGTTTATCTCCATGTCGCGCCGGGAGCGAAATACTGGGCAGTTGCCGGTGTTTGGGTTGAACAGTGCGAAGTCGGCGGGCGCCATCGTGAAACGGCTTTCGTCGTTCCGCAGTTGCGCGGGGCGGTGCAGGAAGAAGGCAAACTCGGCGGCATTGCCGCGTCGCCCTTCCCCACCGACGGTCAGCAGACAGAACTTGTAACTGCGATGTACACCGGAGAATATGCCGTCTCGATTTTCAAAGTCAAACAGGCTGACAAGCGAACGCCTGCTGATGAGGTCTGAAAAGAAGTCTTTAGTGGTGTTGTCGGTGGCGATGCCCGTCGGCACAATCATGCCTGCCCTGCCGTTGGGCGCGAGCAGATTTCGCGCCGTCTCGGTGAATATGGAATAGGTGTTGACATCTCCCTTTCCGGTAAGCGGCAAGCGTCCGCTGCCACGCACGAAAACGCTGGTGGCGTCCGAGTCGTGAACGGCGCCGTCGAACTCCGCCGTAAGCGCGGGGTTGACACGCCGCATCTCGGCGATGAGCCTGTCCCTCGCGGCTTTGTTCGGCGCGTTCGCTATCGCGTCGTCGCGTGTGGCGAAGAACTCTTTCTGCTGCAACTTGATGCGCTCCCACGGCGGGTTGCCGAGCACTACATCGAAGCCGCCATCCTCGAACACTTCGGGAAATTCCAAATGCCAGTGAAAGAACTGCCGATGCTCGGAAATCTCAAACGCCTTGCCGATAAGAGTGGCATGCGCCTCGTTGGTGAGCATGTGCCGCTTGAGATCGCCTGTGGTGGGAACTTCGTGGGCGTCGGGATGCTTGGGCATGAAGAACGGCGCGACCCACAGGTCGCACGCCGCCTTCTGTCGCCACCAGTTGGAGCCAGTTCCTCGCATGTTGTTGAAGCGCGCCTTCTTGCGCTGAATGTCCTCCACGGAGTTCTCCGCGAGACCGCCGAGCGCAATGAAGTCGGCGGCGAGATTGTCGGTGTTGCCCCCTAAACTGAGTTGCACGCCGCCGCCGCGAAGTTCGGCGCGGTTTCGGCTGCGGTATGCGGTTGCCGCGCGCTTGTCGTCGCCCGTAACCGCCTTGTAGGCGTCGTTGGGTATGCCGGCGTGAAGCATTTCCTCTCCCATCACACCGACAAGGCTGTCGCCGCAGCGGATGCGGTGGTCCAGGAAATTAAGCGGCTTGCCCCGGGCGTGCCCTTCTATCCAGAGAGCGACTTTGCATAGGTCTACGGCGAGAGGGTTCTTGTCCACGCCGTAGATGCAGTGGCTGATGGTGCCCCGCATGGCTTCTCGGTAGGCTTCGGGCGTGGGTTCGGCTTCGCCTGTACGCAGGCGGGCGACTTCGGTTGCGATGCGCCGTGCCGCCGCAAGTAGAAAGTGTCCTGAGCCTGCCGCCGGATCGCAGACCTTCAGCGAAAGCAGCGCACTTGCCTTGTCGTCATCAGACCTGGCGGAAGCCATGCGCTCGCGCATCACCGGAACGAGAGCGCTTTCGATAAGCTCGTTCACAAGTTCGGGCGGCGTGTAGTACGAACCCGTCTGTTTACGCTCCGAGCCCGTAACCAGGTCGAAGGCTGGCATGCCGTTGATAGTGAACTTGGGCTGGAATTCGAGCAGGCTCTCATAGACGGAGCCAAACTCTTCCACGTCGATGGCAGCGTAGTTGACGCGTCGGCGGACGCCGGAACGTGTCTGCCGTCTGCCGCGCCGTCCCGTCATCTCGCCCTCGTCCCAGAATGTGGACAGGTCGCGCATGGCGCGCAGTAGGATATGGTTGGCGCATGCGGCACTTTCGAGGTCGACGCATGCACTCTCCGAGAATAGTTCGCCGTCAAGCGCCTGCATGCCGAAGGCGCTAGCGTTCTCATCGGTGCGGAAGATGAGGAAGGTCTGCTTCAGCCCTTCCCAGAGGTCTCGGTGTCCGTCGTCGGCAATCTGCTTGTCGGCGCGGGCGCGGAGCTGCGAGACCGAGTAGTATCGCTGGTATATGCCGTATAGCAGCTGCTCTTTGTCGGTCGCTCCCGCGAGAAGCCCGCGCTCTTCTGAAACCATAAGGAACAGCAGCCGATAGACGAGGCGCAGGAGCTGACGGTAGTATTCATCCGCGCTGAGTGCGGATGAACCTTCCACTGCAATGCGCTGCCGGAGGGAGTCGCTGCTTCTGTGCTGCAAGAAGCCGTTGCCGAGCGTTCGCAGAGCGCGTTCCACGCCGTCCCGCAGCCGCTCGCGCACGCGGCTGTGGCTGTCCAGACCATCCTGATAATAGCGTTCGAGTAGGCAGTCGTCGGGCGGCTGTCCGTCGGCAGGCAGGCGCGTGCGGTGCAGCAGGCGATACATCTGCGTGAAGGCGGCGTACTGGTTGCCCTCGATGATGCTCTTGATGTCGAACTCGATGTATGTCGGGCGTGTGAACAGTGTGGAGTCTCGCAGCAGGCGGAGCTTGTCGCCGTTGGCTACGATGCCCCAGAGCGCGTCTGAGTTATTCAGGTAGTCCTGCACAAGCGCGTGAGGACTACGGCGGTTTCTCTCGCTCCGCCTGTCTAGTTCCTGGTCGCTGCCGACGACATGGAATGGCGGTGCGTCATCCGATTCGCCTGCGGTGGCGTATATCCGATAGCGTCGCTCTCCGGCTTGCAGGGAGGCGCTAGGGCGACGCAGCTCGTCGTACCCCAATTCGTCGGCGAGATTCGCCATCCAGCGCTGCCGCGTGATGCGCGTTCTGGCAGCGGCGTCGGACGAGCGTTCCAGCCCGCGTCTGTACGACTCCCAGTGCTTGCGGACACCGGAGAAGGCGGACTCCATCGTTGCTGTCAGCCGCGCAGAGCCTTCTATCTGAAAGTCTGCCTCCCGCTGCCCCTGCGTGTCTCCGGTGGCAATCTGTTCGAGCAGGTCAGCCGGAAGCAGCCCGCCCTCGACGCTGATTGAATTGTCTGCCATACCTACTCCCCTGGAACCAGCACATAGCAGCCGATGATGTCGGGCGGGTTCGCGCCGATGTCGATAGGCTTGCCGCCAGTTGTGGCTACGCGCACCCTTTCGTGTGCCGCCTGAATCGAGGCCTTGCGTCGCTCGATAATTGTGGCAGCCCAGTCCTGTTGTCTCTTCATTGCTTCGAGCATCTGCTTCACATGGCGGCTCTGCTCTTCGGGGGCCATATTGCCGCTAGGTGTGGCGTCGGTCAGAAGGGAGAGCGCAGTTTCCGTGTGCGCCTCGCCGCTTGTGTCCATTCGGTAGAGTTCCAGCCATTCGGCTTTCCCGGACTTGCGCTCGAACGCCGCCGTCACCACTTCTTCAGCGTAGTTCAGCGCGCCGCCTTCGTCGAGCAAGTATCGCAGGCGCAGGATGACAACGGCGGTTCGGCGCGTGACTGCGTTCGTATAAATCGCGCCGCAGCGAGCGAAAGCGCTTCCCCGCTCTGTGAGCGATTCAGTTATAACCTTATCCGTAAGCGCTTCCACAATGGCGCTGTTGCGCCCGATGTCCAGAACACCAACGCGCGGCGTGTTGTCGAATGAAACACGCATGGGAAACTTTACCTTCGGCAGCTGGTCTCGCAGTTCTCGCTCCAAGTCCCCCGGACGCAGCGTGAACACTCCGTCATGTCGCGTGGTGTCCAGGCTGCCATTGAAGCGTTGGATGGCGGAGCGAACGAAGTTCTGCACATCGGAATGGCTGCCGAGCGCGGGTTCCAGTTCGCGCAGCTCGCGGGCAATTTCGTCCGGCTGAATGGATTCCTGCGCGAAGTAAGCGCGCTGTTTGCTTTCTCGATCCGCTCGCGTGTCTAGTTCGGTATGGTACGAACTTACGCGGGGCATTGCGAGGAGTTCAGGCTGAATTCCGCCGCTGCCGCGCGCTAGAACGTCATCGATGACCGCTTGCAGCACTTCGTCAGATTCCACTGTGGCGGTTACCGAGATACCTAACCGCCTCCGTATTTCGCGCGCCTTGCGTATGAGCACATTCAGTACCGTGAGGTCAATCTCGTTGTTGCTACCCCAAAGCATTACGCACTTGACCTGTGGCGAAGTCTGCCCGTAGCGGTCAACGCGCCCTTCACGCTGCTCCAGCCTGTTGGGGTTCCAAGGAAGGTCGTAGTGCAGTACGGCGTCGAAATGTTCTTGCAAGTTGATACCTTCGCTCAGGCAGTCGGTTGCCACCAGCACCCTGCGAGGAGCCTGCGCCAATTCATCGATTATCTCCCTGCGCTGCTCGTCATTTCCGTCACCGCCGGTGACCGAGCGCACGTCAATGTCCGAATAATCGGATACGAGCGACCCTTGAAGCTGCTCTGCGACATAGCGAGCGGTGGCGATGAAGCGACAATAGATGATGGGACGATAGCCTTGCGCCAACATATCGGCAATGACATCCCGACATTGAGCGAGCTTGGTGTCGAGACTCTGTCCGCGTAGGTGTTGAGCACGGTCCAGAAAGGTGTTCAATCGGCGCAGTTCCTGCCGCCTCAGCCCCACGTCGGGGTCGCCCAACGCGGCGGTGGGGGCGTAATCCGGCGGGTTGTCCTGCTCCGCCGCAGAGTCCATTATCTGGGCAACGAATTCTTCCTCACCAATCTCATCTTCGGCGAGCGCATCCTGTCTGCGCTCCGCCTGTCGCTGCAGCGTGGATTCTGCTGCTGCTGGGCTGGAGAGGACGCAACGCAGAATAGAGACCGCGCTCCAGTATCTTACGCGCCTCTGCCTGCCCGTTGCGCCAGACACTATCTCGCGGCAGAAATCGAGTATGTCGGAGTAGAGCGCCTGATAGTCCGAAGACATGGCGTACTGTATCTCCTGGTCATCTCGTTCGGGGAACGGCGTCTTACTGCCCAGCCAGTCGATGAGGTCGGCGCGCCTCCGCTGCACGAGGTGGTTCTTCAACTGCCGGTTCGGGATGTTCTGCTCGATGGGCTTGTCGAAACTATTGTCCAGCGTGCCGAGAAGCGAGCGAAAACTCTCCTCGATGCCACTATGCGGCGTCGCTGTAACCAGAACGATGTGGCGGTTGGGGTCTTGCGCCAGGCGTTGCAGCAGTCGGTGTCGTCTCTGCTGCTGCCCACCCTCGTCGCCCCTAGGTCTGGCGGCGATATGCGCCTCGTCCACGATAATGAGATCAGGAGCGTTATCCACGAAGGACTGAAAATAGCGGTCGGACTTGATATAGTCAATGGAAGCGACGAGATGCTGGTAGTGCGCGAACACCTGCAAATCGGGGCGCGGCAGGTTCCGTTCCAGCCTTCCCATCTGGGACGATTGCACCGTTGCGGTCTCGATGCCGAACTTGTCACGCAATTCCTGAGACCACTGGTCGCACAGGTGTGGTGGGCACAAGACGCCGATGCGCTGCACTATGCGGCGGTCGAGCAATTCGCGTGCCACGATTCCAGCTTCGATAGTCTTGCCCACACCTACGTCGTCGGCAATGAGCATTCGTACAGAGTTTAAGCGGAGTGCCATCACCAACGGCACATACTGGTACGGGCGTGGCGTGACTGACAGCCGACCTACGGAGCGAAAGGGACCCGCGCCCGCCCTCAGACTCAGCCGCACAGCGTCTCGCAGCAGCAGGGCGCTCTGAAAGTCGCCCGGCTTGTCGGAGTTCGGATCAGGGTACTCGTCATCGGCAATGTCCTCGGAGCCGAACCCGGAGTATAAGCCGATGTGGTCGTCCTCACGTCCGTCCACAGGGCGCAGCAGCGTTACGGCGGCGTCTTGAGATGGCATGACGACCCATAGTCTATCGCGGCAGGATACCAGAGAACCGGGTGGGAAGTTTGATTTGGTGGTTGGCATACAAATGGAACCCCTGAAGACCTGTCGTGATGTTGGGGATTTTGGGGCAAGTACGGGGCTGTTGTCAACCGACGTGACCTAATAATTTTGTGAATGATGTCGAATGTTACCCGTTCAAAAAAATCTGCTGAGTCTCGACGATTATCGCGCTAGCAGTCTGCCCGAGAAATACTGCATGTGAGTTAATGGGTGTAATACCAATTCGCTTAACTTATGACACTAAAGAAGCACCAGTGGATGCGACAAGGCAAAACCGCTGGGACGCGTGCCACTTATGGGTGTTGCGTTATGCGGATTGTCCCTCCACGACTAACGGATATTATCTTTCGCATTTCCAACGCTCGTTGATGGCGTGTAATTACCATAGACATCAAGTAGATGCGTTGTGGAGTGCGAGTGTCAGGAAGTCGAACCAAACCGGCATGGCGGAGGCCGTGGAAAATACTAATTCACCGAAATCGGTGTCAATTGTTACGAGAACGCGATTATCTCTGACTGACAGATCCAGTATTGCTCTGTCTCCTGGGTCGGGTCCAAGTTGGCGAACTTCGATGACATCGTGTCCGTTACGGCGTAGCCAATCCGCGATTCGTTGTCCCGCGGAGTTGTCAATAAGAAATCTCATACGCTTTCAACCGTCACCGCATCAATCGCATCTCCGGATACGACAGCGTGTGCGTAGGCGATGCAAGCACGGA
>MPND01000066.1 GCA_002238855.1 SAR202 cluster bacterium bin90 | reverse complement strand
GCGTACCCGTAATCTCTGTCAGGTCGCCCTGCCAGTCGCTGTCCAGCGTCTCACGTACTGCAACCATCCATCCACCCGGTACGACCGGATCGTAGGTGTACACAGTCCGTACTTCAACACCAGGACCGAACACGCTGCCGATGCTGCTGTCCGCAGGCTCACCCGGCAAGCTTACCAGGTTCCAGCCCGGGTTCAGCCGGCGCTCGAACGGATCTCTGTCGCTCACCTCGAAGTCAATCTCTAGGACATCTTCCAAGGTGTTGCCAGCGACGTCCATCGCCTGGATCCTCGCCGTGTGATCTCCGAGAGCTACGCTCTCAAGGGTAACCAGGAATGTCTGGTCATCCGTGGTCTTCACGCTGTCGGTCATGTCCACGCCGTCAAGCTCGAACATGGTGATCACGATATCGTCGAAGTTATCCTCAGCGTATTCGCTGTTCTCGTTTATGCAGTTAGCTGCCAAATTGTCGTTGTCGTCCTCGCCTCTGCAGTCAACGTAACTCCAGTGGTTCGCCGTGAAGTCAATCTCCACGAACAGCGGGGACCTGTACTCAATGTCCGGCTCGTTGTCGGTGATCACGTTGCCGCTCACCCTTACGTTCGGGTTCGCGAGGTTGATGTCACCTTCCCAGAACACTGCGTCGTCAGTGTTGACGTCACCGTCTGAGTCGAAGAAGTCGGTCACGATGCTGTCCGCTGCGATACCTTCGCTGCCAGGGTTTTCCTGCGGCGAGCGGTCGACACCGCTGATCCGGAAGCTGTAGTAACCAGTATCCTTAGGCTCTGTTACGGTCACGATCCACTCTGTGTTGGAGACCTTCTCCACACTATTGTTAAGCGTTCCGCCCTTGGCGGCAGAGCTGTCTTGGCAATCGTCACTGTTAACGATCTCGCCACGGTCACGCGTACCCTTGTCAGCACCTGCGCTGGTGTCGCAGGTTGCGACGCCCTTCGTGTCAACGCTATTTGCCGGTGCGTTAACATAGGTGACTGTAACGGTCGGGCGCGTCGCGTCCAGGCGCTCGTCAGCTGTCACTACCAGTGTAATTTCATCGCCGTCGCCGGCAAGGACCTCGTCCTGCGCCGTCTCCAGCGTCGAGGTTATCGACACCACAGTGAACTTCGGCGAAATCCAGTCGTCTGCCTCTTGGTCTCCATCGTCCTGCTCGTTGCCGGCTCCGTCTTCAACACCGTTCGGCACTATCGTGACGTCAGGAGTTTCGTCCGCTAGCAGCTCGTCCGCAAGCTCGAGGAATACCGCGTTCTCAAGGTCCCTGTACCGGTCGATATGGCGCAGGTTCCTGCTACCTTCTTCAGCATACCTGCCGCTGTCACCCCAGTTGACATCGTCGTCATCAGGGTTCTCATAGACAGTCACGCTCTCAATTGTGTGACCCTCGACCACGAAGTCGTCAACCTCAACCGTCGCCGGGTTCAGCGTCGTCAGGTCATTGAAGATAACCTGGATGTAGTTGCGGTCGTCGTCATACTCGTTGTCGGTCGAGTCCCAGTTCAGGCCTGTCCTGGCCTCAACGAAGACCGGGTCCAGCGTGTCCACCGTGATCTCGGCCAGCTCTTCGTTGTCATCGTTTCCGTCGGGATCGTGGTAGGCGCAGTTACCTGCGTTGTCGCACACGATGAAGGTCACATAGTATGTATCGTTTTCGGTCAGGACTATTGTCGTCTCGACATCGTAACCGTTGTCAATCTCGTCGAAGTCCTTGTCGTCCCTGATCGGGGCGAAGCCGAAGCCGCCCTCGCTCGCGACGTACTCGCCTTCCTGCTCAGTACCCGGGCAGTACAGCGTGTCATCCTCATGGATGTGCGCCGCGAAATTCAGAACAACGTCCGTGTCCTTAGGTGCCGTCTTCGCAACCGAGCACTGGCCCACGCCGCCCTCGCTCTTACTTATCAGAGCTACGACAGGTGTGTAGTTCTCGTCGCCGTCATTGTCCGGCAGATCCTCAGGCTCCGGCAGACCGGAATTGTCATCCGTAACTGTGAACGTGTAGTCAACATCGGGATCGTCGAACGCGCGCTCGTGCTCAGGAGCGAAGTTGCTCACTTCAGGAGCCTCGTTCTCGACATCGATGGTGTCACGCAGGTTACCAAATTCAACTTCTACTTCGTCTTCTTCGTCAACCTTGAGCGCTGCAACACCGCCGCCAACTCCGGCGAATACCGCGTCGGTGCCAGGTGTCGCGTCGCTGCTCAGCTCGACCAGCATCAGCGCTGCTACGTAGTGGTTCTCCTTGGAGGCTGAGCCTGCCGGAGTGTCCACCCTGTAAGCTTCAAGCTTGATGGAGTCGTCAGCCGAATCGCTGTTGACATTTATTACCACACACTGGTTGCCGTTGCCGCAGCTCGCGTCAGGCGCTTCCGCCGTAACCTCGATCCGCAGTACCGCGCCCCAGTTCGCCCACGCCGTCTCTACAAAGTTCAACGGGGAGCTGCCATAAGTTGCAGGCAGGTCGTACGGGCTCTCAGCGGGTGCTGACACACCCATTGCGATGTACGTGTCCCTAACCTTCTTCTGGTTGGCGTCCGTCATGCCGTCCCACATTTGGCAGTATGCTGCCCTATTGACGGCGTTGTCGCTCGCGCCTACCAGGTCAAGCATGCCCGCGCAGTCCAGCTGGTTCCAGAGATACTCGTAACCGCCGTCCTTCGCGTTCGAAAGCGCGCTCATCGGGTTGCCCATCTCAGTTCCGGGCACCGGGTTCGCCTTGCTTACATCAAGCGTGCTCACCGAGTCCTCAACGGCCGTAACCGTAATGCGGACATCCGCAGTCGCCGTCAGTGTTCCGTCAGACGCGATAACCATGACCGCGCAGCCGTCAGAGCCGCAAGGTACCTGCCGGTCGGCGTCCAGTGACTCGAGAGTCATCAGGTTGCCGTAGCCGTCGATGCTGAAGGAACCAGCATCTCCGCCACCCAGCGAGTAGGTAACCGTGTCGCCATCAGCGTCCGTCGCTGAGTAGTTGGCGAGTGTCGTGCCGCGCACTGTGTTCTCCGCAACGCTCAGCTGTGTAGCAGGCGTGCTGTCGAACGCAGGCTCGTTGTCGTTTACATTGCTCAGGTTGACCGTCAGGAGCAGCGTGGCGTTCAGACCCTGTGGGTCGTTCGCTTCCACGTGTACTCTGGGGTCATACCCGGCATCTTCGTAGTCCAGTGTCACGTCAGTCTTGACACGAAGCTCACCGCTCCATACCTCAACGCCGTTCACCATCGCGCTGCCAGCGTTCTCAATGACGAACAGGTCTCGTGACTGACCCTCACGCAGGTTAAACTCGAGGTCGTCTCCGTCCTCGTCAGTCGCCGTGAAGGTGAAGATTATCACGCTGTTAGGCGTATTCTCAGGTATCGTCGTGACCGCAGCGTCACCCAACGGGCTCGTGAATATCGGAGCCTCGTTAGAGTTCGCTACATGCACGGTTATCTCAGTTGTATCGTCGTTACCTGCCGGGTCGGCTGCCCTCACCGTGAAGGTATGGGTCATAGCCGTTTCCCGGTCGAGAGCGCCGCTTACCGTCAGCGCACCCGTGCTGGCGTTCACAGAGAACGGAACAGCGTCAGTGCTGCTAATGGAATAAGTAATCGCCGCGCCCTCAGGGTCCATTGCCGAAATGACGGTATCATCATCGTCAGTCGAACCACTGGCCTCGCCTACAGGCTTAGTAAGCACGGGGTCACCGATCTGCGCCGTCTCATAGACCCAGGGGACCTCACTGTTCAAAGCATCAAATTCGCCATCTGCATTGGTGGCGCTCACCAAGTCAGTAATAACCGGGTCTTCATCAATGTCCTGTATCGCGATACCGGCAATCACGGCGCCCAAGCGGATTCCGTTCTCGCCAAAAGCATCAACCAGCAGCACAATGTTGTTCTCGGCGCCTTCCGCGTCATAGTCACGCGGGTTAACAACCGTGATCTCGCCGGTGCTCGTATCGACCGCAAAGTCGTCACGCGCTCCGCCGGTGCCACTGATCACTGCGTAGGTGGTTGCACCCTCAACATTGAGCGTTCCAACGGAAGTACCGGCTGCCGCATTCTCGTCAACATCGAATACCAGGTCGAAGGACTGCAGCGGCGGTCCAGGTATCTGCTTGATCGTAAAGTCGAGTACCGCATCTACGCCGTTGGGCAGATCATCGTGCGCGCAAGGCCCCGCAACGCCAGTCGTTGCGTCTTCGCATGCGTCTGGCCCACTGCCGTTAGCAAATGCGTCACCGATCAACACCCTTATCGTCCAGCCGTCTTCTTCCGGATCCCAGCTCTCGTCCACATCGGTAGTAGCCGGGTTGTCCGCGATCGCCCGCGAGGGACCAGGATAGTTGACCCTGATGCTACCATCGTAAATGCCGAATGGCGGGTTCACAGGTGTGACCGTCCATTTGTACTGTATGTCGTCATCACCTGAGTCGCTGCCCGTGAGGTAGTCGTTCAGGTCCACTATCACATGGTTCTGGACGTCAGTAGTTTCGTATGAGGGCTCATCGCCAGCGATGTCACCTGTCTCTGTTACCGGCTCATTGACATCAACCGTCAAGGTCACGGCTATATTGTGAGAGCTGGCGGCATTGCCGTCACTCACATTCACAGTGAACTCGTAAGTGATGTCCGAGTACAAGCTACTAGGGTCAACGAGTTCACCACCGTCGTCGGGGACGCGCCCATAGACTGCAGCTTTCGCCTCGTTGACATCAGTTGTCACTGGGTTGTCTGCGACTGCGGGTGATGTCACATCATTATCCGCGATGCCGTCGGTACTGTCGACCGTCACCACGCCCGTCCGGGAGTCAATATCAAACAAGCCGGAGTCGTCCCCAGTGACCAAGTCGTAAATCAATGCGTTGGTGTCAGTCGCAAGCCCGGACAGGTCCGCTACTTCATCGTCGTCAGCGAGTATCCCAAGGCCTTCGACGGTCTCAGTTACCCTAGCCGCATAGGTGTCGGGTCCCATAGGTCCTTCGTTCACCGGGTTGACTGTTATTGTCACATTGTTCAATTCATTTTCAGGCCCGCCGTTTGAAATCGTCCGGTGCGCGATACCGCTGTCGCCGTTCACGCTTAGGCGGAATGTCATCGTGCCGGTGGTAAGCGAACCATTGCCGCTATACACAATCTGCAGTGTTGCATTGGGGGTGGTTCCGGTCGGTGGGCCATTACCGCCCCTTACCGAGAACATCCTTTGCGCGCTGCCGTCAGAGGCCAGCAGAATACCATCGAGGAATTCACCCGTGGTGGCTCCCCCACCGACATCCACTGCGTTTGCAGCACCTGACACATCAACTTCACCGACTACCGTACCCGCAGGGTCGTTCGACAGCATAGTGAAAGAGAACGGCGGACCGACAGTAGTACCATCTTCAGCGGTCGGCAACCAATCTATGTCTTCAACTTCAGTCAGGCTCGCCTGAACAGGCACGACCAGCGCCGTGTCCGTGTCGTCCGTCGTGTCCGGATCTACGCTGATGTTGAAATCAATCGTGGCGGTGTCGGCGACAGGATCATCAGAAACCTGGGCGATTATTTTACTGCCATCGTTCGGGTCAACAATAAAGTCCAACCCGCCTTCGGAAGCTAGCACGCCTTCGTCAAGCCCGGTCGCAGTAGGATCAACTGCAATCTTCGAATTTGGACCCAAGCCCGTAATCTGAATGAATTGAGGACTGTTTCTCAAATCCTTTCCAAACGCCGAAACGCGCTCCCCTTCAAAAGCCGTCTCACTGGCGGCATGGAATGGAACGCGATCATCGCCGCTCGGAGCACCGACGACATAAATCGTGACCGAAGAAGTAAGCGTCCTGTCGTTGTCGTCAGTCGCATCGCCCTCGTCATCACGGTTATTATCATCGTTTAAGTCTATATTGACCGTAAGCCTCAGATTATAGACTCCAGCGTCTGGAGCTGCGTCGCCACCGGCTGGGGTTATGGTGACAACTTGCGTCTCCGCATTAGTAGTGCCACCGGAAGTGGTGGCTGCCGCTGCCACGGTGAAATCAGTCTGTGCTGTGCCATCCGAGTTGGTCAGCGTCACAGCATCGTCCGCAGTCGAAATGGAGGCAGATTTACCGTTAGCATTGTCTTCGTTACCAGTGTCATCTGTCTCAGTACGATCTAGACCTTCAACCGTAACTTCGAGGCCGGCACCGGCTCCTACGATCATATAAAAAGTTTCATTATCGACCGTCTGCGCGCGTACGACACCGCTTGCAACCATTCCCCCGATAAGCATCAGGGCAAGCGCAAGCACCGCTATCGGCACAGACCAAATCTTTCTACTACTTTTCACTAGTTCCTCCTAGTTGTTCCTAGCTTCCGTTCCAACGATCCGATATGTGTTTCCAATGTTTCGTTCCGTTTTGCCCTCTGGCATCCGCTTCGCCGTGGCCACCGGCTGTCGGACTGCCCGGAGTGCCTTTCACCGATAAGGTTCATTCCGCGCTCCCTGCCTCCTCCGTTTCCTCCCCCCTCCGGGGAAGCCTAATCTCATTTATAACGGCAAACGCCACGCCAAAGCGCAGCCTGCCCATTCACATACTTGGAAAAGATACGCCTGTCATTTTCCTATGTCAATGAAAATCCCGCGTTCTTTTTCAAGCCTTTTGCTGAACATTTAACTAGCTAAAGCCTGAAATCCCTCCAAACACCTCCTCGTCTAAGTTCCAGCGTCGTTTCGCTTAGCGTCCTGTAATCGAATTCACGCACGCATGGCTAGTGCCTTTGCGCACGAACTCAATACTATCCCTCTTGTATTACGGGAGTATTACGAATAAATGGGAAACGGAAGGCAATATTTAACGAAAATCACCCACGCCCCTACCTGTCGTTCCCAAGCGCAATCGCCCCATCCCGAATACTCCACCCCGTTCGCACCACCAAACCAAACCCCGCTGAAGCCAAAGCCCGCCGAAGCACCGCACCGCGCATGCCGCCTCCCCATCCCCGCAGACCACGCGCCGTCACCGCTTCAGAAACCGGCAGAACAAAGTCTAAGAACCCCACTAACACTTACCCATCCCCCGGAGCACACCTCCAGACCCCATCAGCGCCCCGTCTCCCCCCCAGCGCAGCGGCCCTCCACACGACCGCAGCAACGCCCCAGCTCATAACATCCCCCCATCCCTTCTCGCTTCATGCCTTCGTGTTTCGTGCCCTCAATGCCTCAATTTGCACGATGAGCGCCCGGCAAGACCACATGACAAGAGGACAAGAGGATATGAGGGTATTAGCCCTTAGGTAATAGGAAGAACTAATAGGAAGAACGCATGGCGCGAATGCAAACGCAGCGGCAGACCATCATACATAGCAATCCCGGCAATCCCGCCGAGCCACGACGCCGGTTCCCGCAGAGTTGACATTGACGACTGACACTGACGACCGACATTGACGACAAAACCGATAGCGCCGGTGCAAGCTTCCATCAGACGACCGCGCAGATCAAATCATCCATGAAAAACATCCGCCGGCTCATCCCCTGACTCATCCCCTGATTCATCCAAAAAAATCAGCCCGCCAAAAGCCAATCGTGTATCATGTACTCACACCCCGGATTCACCCGGTCGTACCCTCAGAATGAACCCGCGCATTTCACGCCCGCGCAAGACCCGCGCCGGCACGCAAAATGCGCCCAGAACGCCCGAAATCCGCCAAAATTGCATTAAGTTGCACTAAATTGCACTATTTTGAAAAAATGTATTTCATCCATGATTGCACTACGCGGCACTAACACACCCGCTTAATACACACAAAAGACACCCACACAGGAGCGCTTCACCTATGGACATCTCATGGCTGGGCAACTCCGCCCTCCGCATCCAGTCAGGCGAGACCGCAATCGTCTGCGACCCGTATCAGACTGCCGCAGGCTGGGCAATGCCCCCCACCGGCGCTGACATCGTCACCATCAGCCTCGACGACCCCAACCACGCCGGCGCCGCCGCGGTCAACGGCGACCCCCGCGTCCTCCACGGCCCCGGCGAATACGAGATCGCGAACTTCTACATAAGCGGCATGGGCACGCCGCGCGGCGACGCCGAGGACAAGGAAGCGCGCCAGATCAACACGGTCTATACCATGCGCGCCGAAGGGCTGCGTGTCTGCCATGCGGGCGCGGTGGTGCCCAAGCTAAGCTCGCGGCAACTCGACGACCTGAACAACATCGAGGTGCTGGCGGTGGACGCTGGCGGCGATGAGGCCGCTGCGAAGCGTGTGGCCCGCCTGGTGAACCAGATAGGCCCGCGAATCGTCGTGCCCGTGGGCTGGCAGTCCGGCGACGCCGAAGACACATCCGCCCTCCAGCCCCTCCTCGCCGAGCTTGGCGTAACCGAGGCGGCGACGCAGCCGACCCTGCGCATAACGCCAACGAGCCTGCCGCGGGACATGAGCGTGGTCGCCCTGCGACCCATCCGCTGACGCACACCGCATCAGACCCGCGCAGCGAAATCGAATGGCTAAGTGAATGGGGGAAAGGCGCTGAGGCTAGCGCCTGAGCGGGGACACTTCCTGCGCGAGACGCGGCAGGTTCGCAAGGAACTCCCTGTTGTTGCGCGTCCGCCGCATGATCTTGTCGATGACCTCGATCGCGCCGTCGTCGCCCTGCGACTTCTGCAAGCCCACGAAGCGGCGCAGCAGCCAGACCTGCTGCAGCGAGGACTCGTCGAGCAGCAGCTCCTCACGGCGCGTGCCGCTTCGCTCGATGTCGATTGCCGGGAAGAAGCGACGCTCCGCAAGCCTGCGGTCCAGGTGTATCTCCATGTTGCCCGTCCCCTTGAACTCCTCGTACACCAGGTCGTCCAGCCGGCTGCCCGTGTCCACAAGGCACGCCGCAATGATCGTCAGACTGCCGCCCTCCTCCGTATTGCGCGCCGCCCCAAAGAACTTCTTCGGCGGGTACAGCGCCACCGGGTCCATGCCGCCCGACAGCGTGCGCCCGCTGCTCGGCACCGCCAGGTTGTACGCCCGCGTGAGCCGCGTGATGCTGTCCAGCAGAATCACCACGTCCTTGCCGCTCTCGACAAGTCGCTTCGCTCGCTCCAGCACCATCTCCGCCACGCGGCAGTGGTCCTCCACCGGCTCATCGAATGTCGAGCTGTACACCTCGCCGTCCACCGAGCGTGTGACATCCGTCACCTCTTCAGGCCGCTCCCCGATGAGCGCGACCATGATCTGTATATCGGGCGCATTCGCCGCAATGCCGTCGGCGATCTGCTTCAACAGCGTCGTCTTGCCCGCCTTGGGCGGCGACACGATAAGGCCGCGCTGCCCCCTGCCAATCGGCGCGAGCATGTCGATGAGCCGCGTAGATATCAGGTCCTTGCCCGTCTCCAGCGTGATCTGCTGCGTCGGATGGATCGCCGTCAGGCTCTCGAAGTGCCTGCGCCGGCGGGAACGGTCCGGCTCGCCGCCATTCACCTGATCGACGCGCACAAGCCCGAAGTATCGCTCGCCGTCCTTCGGCGGTCGCACCTGCCCGGTAACCTCGTCGCCGGTGCGCAGGCTGAAGCGCCGGATCTGCGACTGAGAGACATAGACATCCGAGTTACTGGCAGAAGCGCTGCTCTGCCGCAGGAAGCCGTAGCCATCATTCAGGATGCTAAGGATGCCGGTTGCTCTCAGGTTGCCGTTCTTCTCCGACAGGTTGGAAAGCACCTTGTTCATCATCTCGCGGCGATGCGGCATATTGCCGTTCTCGAAGACGCCTAGTTCTTGTCCGAGCTTGAACAGCTCTTCGTTGTTAAGACCTTGAAGCTCAGCTAGGTTCATGACATACTCCGCACCCGCAGGCGCCTGCTATGGGCTGATGAAAGACAAAGTTTCGGTGGAGAGAAGGAATTACGCAGTGGAGCTTACCGCCGTGCATATCCAGGGAGGTATTTGAAAGCGGAAGTCGCTCCGATGTAAACACAGCCCACCAGGTAGTTCAGAAAAAGCGAATGTTCACTGCCAGTGTTGCTCTGAAAGAAAAGGCGCTCATCAGAAGTGGACAATCAGGAAAATGTGTGCCTCAGCGCCGGGCGCCACTTTTTGGGGGGTCTCAAAAAAGTATAGCACACGGAATTAAGACCTGTCTATCGCATTGTATAGGTTGAAACTACCATTCGCAACGGGTACTTCAGCGTGCATCCACCGCTTCCCTTGTATCACCGATCGGCAGTGAATGCTGCGCGCCCTCACGCAAAGTGTCTAATGCAGAAGCAACAAACCCTCTGAACAGTGGATGCGGCTTATTTGGGCGCGACCTGAACTCCGGATGGAACTGCACTCCCAGCATGAACGGGTGCTTCTCGGCATCGATCTCCATGATCTCGACCAGCTTGCGATTAGGAGAAAGTCCGGTCGGCCACAATCCCGCCGCTTCAAACGCTTCCTGGTAGTCGTTGTTAAACTCAAAGCGATGGCGGTGGCGCTCATTAACGGACGACACGCCATAAACCGCGCGCGCCTTGCTGTCGGCGACCAGGTCGCAGGGGTACTCGCCCAGCCGCATAGTGCCACCCATCTGCGTGATGACACGCTGCTCCGGCATAATGTCAATGACCGGATCAGCCGTGAGCGGATTGAACTCGGTGGAGTTCGCTTCACGCTTGCCAAGGCCGTTCCGCGCCATCTCAATGACCATAACCTGAAGTCCCAGGCATAACCCCAAGTAGGGTATCTTCTCAGTACGCGCGTATTCTGCGGTCTGTATCATCCCTTCTACACCGCGCTGCCCAAATCCCCCAGGCACCACAATGCCCCGCACGTCGTCGAGCAGGTGCTCCGGTCCTTGCTGCTCGATGTCTTCCGATCGCACCCAGCGCACATCTATATCCACATTGTGCGCCATTCCTGCATGGAACAGCGCCTCTTTAACGGAAAGGTACGAGTCCTGCAGGTCAACATACTTGCCCACCACCGCGATAGCCAGCGTCTTCTTCGGCATCTTGATGCCGTCAACCAACGCCTCCCATCTGGCAAGGTCCCGTCCTCCGCTCTCGATACGCAATGTATCTATGACAAGTTCACCCATTCCTTCTTCTTCGAGAATGAGTGGAACCTCATACACCGTCTCTACCGTCGGCAGCGTCACGACAGCGTGAAGAGGCACATCGCAGTGAATGCTGATCTTGCGCTTGATGTCCTCATCGACCTCATAGTCGCTGCGGCAGACAATCACATCCGGCTGTATGCCAATACTGCGTAGCTCCCGCACGCTGTGTTGCGTGGGTTTCGTCTTCAATTCCCCAGTTGCCATGATGAAAGGCAGGAATGTCAGATGGATGTAGCACACATTGTCGCGCCCCACCTCATTCCGCATCTGTCTTATGGCTTCAAGGAAAGGCAGCCCCTCAATGTCGCCTACTGTCCCCCCAACCTCCACAATGATGACTTCAGCCTCGCTCGTCCGAGCCAGGTTGAGCATGTGCTGCTTGATTGCGTCGGTTACATGCGGAACGGCTTGAATCGTACCGCCGAGAAATTCTCCCTGTCGCTCGCGCGAAATAATATCCTGGTATATCTGGCCGGCAGTGAGATTTGACGCGCGCGTCAACTCTACATCTATAAAGCGCTCGTAGTGGCCCAGGTCGAGATCAGTTTCGCTGCCATCCCGCGTGACGAAGACCTCACCATGCTGATATGGGGACATGGTTCCTGGGTCAACATTCAGATACGGGTCGAGCTTCAGGACTGAGACGGATACGCCCCTGCTCTTGAGCACTCGTCCAAGAGACGCCACGGCGATTCCTTTGCCGATCGAGCTGACTACTCCGCCGGTTACAAACACAAACTTAGTCGTCATACAAGCACACCCTCTCAAGCGGCATCTGATCACATAGCAGAGATACGTGCCGCAGATCACGGCATAGAAGGGACACTGTGGGCTCCAGAACATGCAACGCGCTTGCCCTGAAGGAAGCATTTTGAGGGGTCAGTAGTACCTGGGATATCAGTAAAGGGTTAGTCGGATCGCCGTACCTTCCCATTAGGAAGACGCTCCGTCACTTGCGACAGTGGCGTTTATTACAGCAATTGCCTGTGCTATGACTGCCAAGAGCCTTTACCTTGCGGTCAACTGAATCATTGAAACCATTCATCAAAGTATATTGACGCCGTCATTACAAAGTCAACCACAATCGATAACACCTTTCGAGCGTCTGACTGAGCAGGTTAGACGCGACCGCTAATCTCATAGTATTCGATTTTCCGTAACACAAACTTAACAGATATTCAACATTCTGATAATAACAATCGCCTATTATTTGTGATGTGGTTCACAATATGATGGTAAAATCAGTCGGACACAGTTAAACAGAGAAATTAACAAACATAGGGCTCAACAGATCGAAAGGCGAAGCAATGCACGTATCAGAACTAATGACAGCCGAGGTATCTAAAGTGGACCTCGGAACGAGCGTAGCCGACGCGGCGGCGATGATGCAGGAGCAGAACACCGGCTGCATCGTGGTCGTGGATGTCGTAAAGGACGGCGCGCTCGCAGGAATTATCACAGAACGCGACATGGTTCTTGGCTGCCTTATAGATGGCCACACTTCTAGTAAGTGCCCAGTGAACAGACACATGACCGCCCTGAATGAAGTGGCAACACCGCAGACCGATACCGGCGATGCTTTGCTCATCATGATGGACAGTGAGGTAAGCTACCTCCCAGTTGTCAACGAAGCCGGCAGCGTGATTGGCCTGCTGTACGCCGAGGACCTGTCCCGCGCGATCGAAGAAGACATTGACCCTATGGCAAAGTTGGACGGCGACCTCATTACGGTCTAGTTCGGCGAGTCTTTCTCAACTAGCCAAACACCCTCTCAAAGGGCTGCGCGACTATATTCCATAGTGCGCGCAGCCCATTTTCTTTTAGTACCTGCATCCACAGCCGCAACTACTGCGCTGTTACGCCTCCATCGATGACAAGCTCGCTACCAGTCATGTACGAAGATTCCTCAGATGCCAGGAACAGCACACCACTTGCGATCTCGTCCGCATCGGCATAGCGACCAAGGGGCGTGTTCTGTTCGGTGCGCTGCCGGCGCTCGGGGTCGCGCCATCCGCGTGCGGTCATCTCCGTCTGCACAGGTCCGGGATGCACGGAGTTGCAGCGAATTCCTTCTTTCGCATATTGAATCGCTGTGGACTTGGTCAGAATACGCACGGCGCCTTTGGATGCGTTGTAGCCAGGGTGAATCGTCGCCTGCCCCACCATGCCTGATATGGATGAGATGTTGACGATGGAACCGCCACCGGCCTTTCTCATCTCCGGTATCACGGCTTTCGTGCCGAGAAAGACGCCTTTGGCGTTGACGTCCATGACAGTGTCCCAGTCCTCGACGCTGGCATCATCACCAAATGTCCAAAATGCGACGCCTGCATTATTCACCAGGATGTCCACCTTGCCGTATCGCTCGACTGCAGTATCGACGGCATTCTTCCAGGACTCCTCATCGGTTACATCGAGATTCACGTAGGTGGCATCACCGCCCATCTCGTTGATTTCAGCTTCAACCTGCTGACCCTCGTCGTCAAGGATGTCCCCGAAGACTACCTTAGCGCCTTCTCGGACGAACATCTTCGCCTCCGCAGCGCCCTGACCTCGCGCACCACCACTTATAATTGCGACTTTGCCTTCCAGTCTCATGAGTATGATCTCCTATGCGCTAGACGCTAATATCAATGTCCAGGTTCCAGCAGCTTTTCGCCACTGGCCTACGAAGTAGTCCAGTCCACACCGTTCAGTACCATGCGCTGGAACTCAGGCGTTTCGAAGCTTAGTCCGTTGTGTCCTAGTAGCGTAGTGAACACCTTGCCTTCCCCGTAGGTGCGCGTCCAGCCGAGGGGGAACGTCCCGCCGGGCATGAATGTCTCCTCGCCGCGCCACGTCCAAGTGCCATCCTCAGAGTCGCCCGTCATGAACACGCTGTTTCCGTCACGATACTCGATGCCCATGTATAGCTCATCATTGGTTGTGAAGTCGGATATGCCTGCTGCGCCCGGGCTGTCGGCATCGGTAATGTTGACTTCGAACTGTCCGTAGGGAGGATGGTAGCTGTCATTGAGCAGCCATCCGCCGCCGGTGATGTCGTAGTATTCGAGCCAGTCCTCAGAAGCGCACCCGGATATATGGATGCAGACAAAACCCTTGCCACCACTGATGAACTGTGACATGCCTGCCTGCTCTTCCTTAGTCATGCCATTGTCGCCGGCGCGCATCGTGTTGAACACCAGTGCGTCGTAGCCGCCCAGTGCGTCAGCGTCTGCCAGCACGGAGGCTTCCCAGGAGACATCAACGTCATGCCCCGCGCCCTTCAGGAAACCTTCCAATACCGGTGTGGATTCTTCGTAAGGGTGCCTGCCGCCCGAAATGACCAGTAGCTTCATTGCTTGCCCTCCAGCTTTTCAGCGTATTTTTGCCCGTGAGTATAAAGCCAATGCTGTCTCGCTGCAATGTCGTTCAGCGAAATGGGTAAGAAATCTTGGGTGGGCAGAACAGCTATATGTTAAAGTCTGATTGGCAGACCACTCGCTCCCGCGCATAACTACTCTACAGGCATACTGTGAACGAGTCCCTCAGGCTAATACAACTGCTCCGCATCAGGCTGCGACGCAATGAATTGTGGACGACCGACTTCGTTCTGACGCTGCTGGCGGGGCACTTCATGTTCGCGGGATATACGGCGACTCTCACGATTATACCGCCATATGCGATCGACCTCGGCGGCGACCCTGCGTATCACCTGCCGATAATAATAGGAGCGTTCGGCGTAGTTGGTCTGGCGATACGGCCATTCGGGGGGCAGTGGATATACACGCTAGGGCCGAAGCGTGTTGCGGTTGCCGGCACGATCATCGTAGCGCTCGGCAGCATTTCTTACATTTTCGCGCTCAGCCCATGGTGGCTGATGCCGATGCGAATGCTTCAGGGGGTAGGCCTTGCATTGGGACCCGTCGCGACTTCAACAATGATTGCCAATCTTGCGCCGCACACGCGCCGTGGCGAGGCGATGGCATATATGGGGAATGCAATCAACATCTCATTCCTTTACGCGCCGTTCATAGCATCATTCCTGTATGAATACGCGGGATCGCACAACGCTTTCCTCTTCTCGGCGGTGGCAGCATCGATTGCGACGGTCACCTGCCTGAAGATATCGGCCAGCCGCATATCGTTCCAGCAGCCGGCTCCGTCAGCGAGCGCGAGCGGCAGACCGAGCAAGCCTCCCCTGGTGGCGCGCTCAGCACTATTCCCGACGCTGGTGTTCCTGACATATACGTTCACTACGGCGCCGACGAATACCTACCTGCCACTGCTGGCACACGAGAAGAACCTGGGCAACCCGGGGCTGTATTACACCGTGTTCTCCATGGTGTCCATGTTCGCTATGGCGGTGGCGGGACCAGTTGCGGACAGGTTTGGTCGGGCGACGGTCATCGTGCCGGGGTTGGTGGCGGTGGCGGTGGCGATGTTTATTCTGAACGGGTCGTTCTTCCAGGCGATGTTCCTGAGCGGCGGGTTCTTCGCGGGGCTGGGATTCGGGATGCTGCAGCCGGGGGTGCAGTCGTTCACGGTGGACAGGGCGCCGATGCGGGAGCGCAGCGCGGCGATGGCGACGCTTCAGCAGGCGTGGGATGTGGGCGGATCGTTCGGGGCATTCGTGATTGGGCCGGTGCAGGGGGTGATTGGGACGGCGAACACATTCGGGCTGACGGGGATCGGGGCGCTGATTGGGGCGCTGGGCTTCATCATCGGCAACGCGAAGTCGCCGACGAAGATGCCGGGGCAGGCTGCGGCGGGCGACTAGCTAACAACAGGGCTGTATAGGATGCAGGGGACGGGGTTGGGATATCAGCCGCTCGCGGATGGTGAAGGTGAGGACGGAGGCGAGGACGGCGAGGGCGAGCATCAGGACGAAGGCGGCATCGTAGCTGCCGCGCGCGTCGAAGACGAGGCCGCCGACCAGAGCACCGAGACCACCTGCGATGTGGTGGACCATATTGATGATGCCGCTCATCATGCCGAGGCGGGGGGGGCCGGGCATGCTGCCGGCGAAAGTTACGGTGAGGGGGGCGGTAATCAGGAAGGTGAAGCCGTAGAGCAGCGCGAAGACCACGATGGCGGGGGTGGTCTGCGTGAAGATAATCAGGGCGAAGCAGGCGATGCGGGCAAGGAAGCAGAGCGCGGTGGGGTGGATGGAGCTGAAGCGGTCGGCGAGGAGGCCTGCGGACATGACACCGAACATCCCGAGCAGGCCCATGAAGGCGTAGAGGGTGCCGGAGAACGCGGCGGTGAGGCCCTTGTCCTGGGCGAAGGCTACGACGTGGGTAGCAACGAAGAAGTCCTGGAAGCCGCAGATCGCGTACACCACGAGGAGCAGCCAGAGCTGGCGGGATGTGAAGATGGTCTTTGTGGGGAGGGCGGCGGTGTCAGGTGGCGGGGGTGCGGCGGGGTCCGCATCTGAGGGGGGACTGGATTCGGGGTCGGAGCGGACGAATGCTAGGACTAGGGGGACCACTATAAGGAGGTTGACGACGCCGAGGGTGATGTAGGCGTTGCGCCAGCCGATGTGAACTAGGGCGGATGCGAGGGCGGTGATGATGATGAGCTGACCGAGGGCGTTGCCGGACATTGCTGCGCTGGTGGCGGTGCCCCTGCCGCGCTCGAACCAGCGGCTGATCATTACGCCGATGGGGCCGACGGAGGAGCCGCCGTTGCCGATGGCGAATATGACGCCGTAGAGCAGTATGACCTGCCACTGGGTTTGGGCGAGGCCCATGAGGGCGATGCCGGCGGCGGCGATTACGACTGCGATGGATACGACCTTGCGGACGCTGAAGCTGTCAACTAGCCTGCCGACGAAGGGCATGGAGACGGCAGAGACTATCATGAAGCAGGTGGCCGCCAGGGATAGCGCGGAGCGGCTGAGGTCGAGGTCCTCGCTCATTGGCTTGAGGAGGAGGCCGAAGGCGAAGCGGGAGCCGCTGCTGAAGAACAGCACGGTGAAGCCGGTCGCCAGGATGACCCAGGCGTAGTTGATGCGGCGCAAGGCGTGTCCTGAAAGTCTGTCAGTGTTTCAGTCCGTCAGGGCGTCAGTGTACCAGTATTCGGTTGTTAGTGTGCGGGCGAGTTACAGTCAGCCGTCAGGGGTCAGTCGCCGCGCCCTGCCCCTGCCCCACTGGATTCCTGCTTTCGCAGGAATGACGGGTGACTTGCGGGGAGAGGGGATTTTTCATCCTCGCGCCACGCCGCTGTATTCCTGCCTCGGCAGGAATGACGGGTTGGTGCAGGTGGGTTATGGGCTGCGGATTGCCGGACGGCGTAGGGTGCCAGCCAGGGGGTTGGGGAGGAGAGGGACGCCTTCGGATGCGGCGGCTTCTTTGATTTGCTTTAGGGCGATGGCGTAGTCGCGGTGGGCTGCTTCTGAGGGCGGCACGAAGGTGATTTCGCCTTCTTCGAATTCGCCGGACTCCATTAGGGAGTTGTAGTTGAAGATTGCCTGGTCTTCGGGGGTTAGGGGTTCGTAGTAGCAGTCGAGGTCGTCGGGGAGAACTGACATCGATGTACAGGATGGGGAGGATGTGTTGTCGTGTTCTGCTACATCGCTTCTTTGCGCTGTCGAGGGGTGGGTGGTGTTTTCAGTTCCCCTCACCCTAGCCCTCTCCCGCGGGGAGAGGCGATTTTCTGACACCGCTGGATTCCCGTTTTCAAGGGAATTACGATTGGCGATGGCTTCGCTGTTCTGGGGAGAGATTGATACAGGGGCGTTTCCCCTCACCCTAACCCTCTCCCCTAGGGAGAGGCTGACAGGGGTATGTAAAGCCTGGAATTAACTTGGAAAGGCGCATCGGCTTCCAGTATTCTGGTGTTCGTCACACATCCAGATGAAGGAGACCCTCGATGCGCCTTCCCAGAGAAACCTATCAGATT
>MPND01000065.1 GCA_002238855.1 SAR202 cluster bacterium bin90 | reverse complement strand
GAGGGAAACCCGGCAACGTGGCGGTGGTGGCGGTGATGCGCAAGCTGCTTCTGCAGTTGAATGCGGTGGCACGTCGAGGGACGCCCTGGATCCCGAAGTCAGTTCCAATCATGTCTTCTTAAACTCCACTCGGAGGTTGACATCCAACACGGATACTGTCGTTGACCAACCCCAAGCTCGTATGAGTGTTAGTACAGAGCTGCGCCGCCGAGGCCGATGACGCTGACTTTCTCACCGGTACGTCCGAAGGAGCGCTGTTCCAATTCGCTTGAAGTGAGTGACCTCCATTACTGAACTTCGCAGTATGCTCTCGCCGCTGCTTGCCCGCTGCTATTCAATTTGGCGGAGTTTAGGGTCCAGTTTGTCTCTGAGCCAGTCACCAAAGAGGTTTAGGGACATGACCGTGAGAAGAATTGCCATTCCTGGCATGGCAGCCACCCACCAAGCATCCGAAATCTGGTCTCGACCGTCGGCTACCATGGCCCCCCAGGCCGGCTCGGGCGGGGGTATCCCTGCGCCTACGAAACTTAGCGTCGCTTCCACCAGGATTACGATGCCCACCTGCAATGTTCCCACGACTATGATGGTGTTGGCAGTCCCCGGCAACAGGTGGTTGATCAATATTCTGGGGGTCGACGCTCCGGCGACTCTGGCCAAGGACACGTAGTCCAACGTTTTCAGTTGTAATGCCTCGCCGCGCACCATGCGGGCAAACCGCGGCCATATCCATATCGCCAGAACCCCGACAATCATTTCGAAGGACTGGCCGATCGTGACCACCAATACCAGCGCCACGAGAATTAACGGAATCGCAAGAATAAGATCCACCAGGCGCATCACCACCTCGTCCACCCATCCCCCATACCAGCCGGATACCAGCCCCAACAATACTCCTAACCCGCCGCCGACCCCAAGAGTCACCGCCGCTACGACGAGCGAGATGCGCGCGCCGAATATAATCCGGCTCAGGATGTCTCGACCCAATTGGTCTGTGCCCAACAAGTAATTGGTACTGCCTCCGGCCTTGGTCCCAGGCCCGGAGGCCATCAGTATGGTGTCGCCTAAGTTTGCGTTCTGATCTTGTTCGCGGGCCTTTTCCAGTGACACCTGGGAGCTGAGTTGGCCGGGCTGAGGAACTTCCACCACCAGTTTTTCCGCAGTCCTTGGATCGCCCCAGAATGGCGGCAGGAGTCTTTCTCTCACGCTGGCATCAGTTGGGTCATGGGGTGCAATGAAGTTGGCGAAGACCCCGGTAACCACCACCACCGCCAAGAGGAATATGGATATAATCGGTAGCCGTCTGATCATCCGCCAAATACCCAATATTCGGTCAATGCGGCGTGATGGACGGTCAAGGACTGATTCTGCCACTATAAACTCTCGAAATCTCTAGGCGTAACGGATTCTAGGGTCGATGAGGGCGTACAGGACGTCCACCAGAAGCGCGGCCGCAAGGTACAGTAGGGTGAAGACGATTACTACAGCTTGGAGGACCGGGTAATCGGACTGTAAAGTGGAGTTAATTGACAATTGCCCCAACCCAGGCCAGGCGAAGACCAACTCTATGGCGATCGAGCCGGTAACCAAATTGCCCAGGGTAACCCCTGCGAGGGTTAGTGGGGGGATCAAGGCATTTCGCAGGGCGTGCTTCCAGATTACCCCCGTGCTGCCCACTCCCTTGGCCTTGGCCAGCTTGATGTACTCGGAGTCAAGCGCATCGAGCATGGCTGAGCGTACCAGCCTCATGTTGGCCGCCACGAAGAACCATCCCAAACTAATGGCTGGAAGGAGTATGCTGTTCCATTCTTCGCGACCTGAAGGAGGCACCCAATTCAGCCAAACGGCAAAGAAAAAGATCAGCATAATGCCAACCCAAAATGGTGGGGCGGACTGGGCGATGAGCGCCACAAGCTTGCCGATCTGATCGAAAATACTGCCTCGTTTCACCGCTGACAGGACCCCTAACGGCACCCCTGCTATTACGGAGAAGAGAAAGGCAACACCCGCAAGCTGTAACGTTGCTGCGAGACGCTCCAGAATCAATTCGGTAACTGCTGTAGTTGTTGCAGTTGAGGTGCCGAAATCGCCTCGAACCGCGCCCTTCAGAAAGATCCAGTACTGTTCGTAATAGGGTTTGTCCAGGCCTAGCCTCTCACCGACCCTCTCGTACTGCTGTCGGGTGGTGAAGTCGCCCAGCATGATTGTGCGCGGGTCGCCTGCTATCCGGGCCATAGCGAAGACAATCACAGATACAGCAAAAAGAGTGATTATCGCTAGAATGAGTCGGCGCGCCAAGAACCGTTGCATATTGCTGGCCTAGCCCTCTGGAGTCATTTCGGCAAGACAGAGGTCGATTGCAATGAAAGTAGAAGCCGAGTCCACCAAACCGTCATTCCGGCGGAGGCCGGAATCCAGAATTGAGTTCGGTCTGAGAAAGGCATATGCATCTGGAACCTGTACTAGGCCAAGGCAATGCCCGGAATTAGGGTTGATCTGGCATCTTGTTATCTAACCGGCGGATGCGGCGCCGGACGGTCAACAATAACCACTGGGGCGCCGGCCGCAGCAAATCCACGGGCCAACCCTCGACCGATCCCGCGGCTTCCGACTCCGGCCACCACTGCCACCTGTCCCGCAAGATCGAGCCGGTCACTCGATTCAGCAGTCACTTGGTTGGCCTCCGTTGAGCCTGTGACAGTTTGGTAGGTTGAGCGGTGATCCTGTCATGCTGAGGCGCAGCCGAAGCATCTCCTAATTTTCAACTTCGGTTGGTCTGGAGATGCTTCGCTCCGTTTCACTATGCTCAGCATGACAGTGTTTGGGGTCGGCGCCCGCCAGTCTGATTCAGGCTGACAGGGTGGGTGCTACTCTGCCCGGTGCTTTGCGTATTCGTACGATCCAAGCACTCTTGACTCCGCATAGTTAATGTGTTCCGTCCACGCGACAACGTTGGGGCCCAGCGGGAACAGTAGGTTGACGCTGTACAATCCGCTGTCCAGAGCGTTGTCGTACATGAAGGCAGCGATTTCGTTCAGCTTTGCCCAGTGGGTCTCCGAGTCTACGGCGGCATTCATCTGCTCTACCAAGTCGTCCATTATGGGATGGTCGAATCCTGCCGAAAAGCCTGAGTTACTTCCATAAATGATGTGCATTATGGTCGCAGGGCTGGCCCGGCCACCTGTGCCATGGCAGTTCAATCCGACGTAAGACCGGGCGTTGAGTTTCGGCCCGATGACAGTTTGTGGCACGCGGTCTATTTGGGTACGGATTCCGATATCTTCGAAGTATTCCGCCACGGCCTCACAAGATGCGTGTTCACCAGCGACGCCGCGGGTACTGGCAGTTACGATCATATCGAAGCCATCTTCGTATCCGGCTTCCGCGAGAAGCTGCCGGGCACGGTCAGGGTTGAACTCCCACTCCCTGTATTTGGGAGGAAGCCTGTGCAGCGCGTTTTCCCAGGTCCACAAAGACTGGGGCAAGCCCTCTCCATCCAGGAAACTGTCCACTATTGCCTGCCTGTCGATGGAGATAAGCATGGCTTCCCGGACTTTTCTGGCCCGCTCCCATTCGGGAGAGTTGATGTCCGGGTTTGGGGATACCCAGGGACATGCGTCGTCCTTAAGGCAGTTGAACGCGCCCGGACGCCGTTCTTCGAAGTCCGCTTCTCCCATCCCCGCATAGTGGTTAGGATGCAGCCCGAGGTGTTGAGTGGTACCGTTGGGGATCGCCATGTACTGGATGCCTGGCACCTTGTCCAGGGACGGTTTTGAGTCGAAGTTCATCAGGAAGGTGTCCAGATTTCCCGTTAGGAAGCCAGCCAGCCGGGTATTCTCTTCGGGAATCTGCCAGAACACTAGCTCGGCGAACTCAGGGGCTTTACGGTAGTGATCTTGTAGGGCGCTGAACCTCCAGTATTCGTGGAGGCTTTCCTCCTCGTACTGCCAGGGCCCGGTGCCGATACCCAGCGGCCCCGCCGCTTCCCGCCCTAGCGAGTCGAAGACGGTTTTGCTGTTAACAATAAACGCCGGCTGAATTAAGAAATCCAGGAATCCCCTCTTAGGCGCAACCAGGTCCACGCTCAGCGCGTAATCATCGACTTTGGTTATCCCCCCGCCTTCAACGGCAAGATATTCTCGTGACGTACCCGCCCAAGAGCTTACGCTGTCTTCCCCGCTGATTTCTTGCATGGAGAAGATGACGTCATCGCTGGTCATATTGCCCCAGCCCCTGTGAAATTCGACGTCTTCCCGGAGCTTGAGCGTCCACACCGAGCCGGAGTCGTCGAGAGACCACTCCGTAATGAGCTGGGGGACGACTTCTCCATCCCCGTTCAGCTTCAGCACTGGCTCGCCGGAGGTGGTGCCGACAAATCCTATTTCCGGTGCGGTCCTGACCGTATAGTCATTGCCAAACGTGACAACTTGCTGAAATGCAACGTCGAGGGTGCCAGATTGCATTACATCTGCCGGCGCGGGAGCCGCTGGCGCTGGCACCGCCGCCGCCACCGCAATTACAACCGCGGCATCTACCGCATTCTGCAGGTCCTCGGCGGTGATCCCAGGCTGCTCGTCCAGCTGGTCGGAGACTATCTTGCTGACCTCGTCGGCAGAGAGCCCGGGCTGTATCGCGCCCTCGACTATCTTGCTAACGTCGTCCTCAGTCAACCCCTCCGGTATCTCGATTCCCGCGATTGCGGCCTGCAATTCCGCAGCGGTTATACCCTCCGCAGCATCGACCGCAGTTTGCAGGTCCGCGGCGGTGATCCCAGGCTGCGCGGAAATCGCGCTCGAGACTATCTCGCTGACGTCGGCCTCAGACAGGCCTTCCGGTATCTGGATTCCCGCGATTGCGGCCTGCAACTCCTCGGCGGTTATTCCCGCAGGAGCCGCGGGCGCGGGTTGTTCTGCTCCGCACGACATTGCCAGCGCCATCACGAGCACCAGCGGCAACATCAGAGCCAATAGCTTACTGAAGTTCATATCAACCTCCTCTGCATATGCATTCCTAAACAGCCAGACGCAATAATCAACAAATCGCGGTGTCCCGACTTGTCGGTGGAGCTTACATTTCCCTTCCATGCTTATTTGCCAGTTAACGTCGGTGTAGGTAGGAGGATATCGGAGTCGGTGTGGGTAGGAGGATATCGGGGGGAATGCTATGGTTTCATAGACGCGACAATCAATGATGGCAATGAATATATCAGCGCCTGCTTATCTTATCAACCGCCAGCATACGTGCCACCATTTTCACCTCATTCAGGAAAACAGGGTCTCTAGACCACTTTCAAAGGTTCTAGGCGGCACATACAGACCGAACCTCACCTCAGAGGTAGCGCACTCTGACCTGCGCATCCTCCATGAATTCGCGCTCTTCGGTAGCCTGTCAATATCGAGAGATGATCTTGTGGGTTTCATTGGATGGTTGACGGCACCGGTGAGCGATAAGACCGTGGCTCTCGTCGAGGATGTTGTGTTGAGATGTTGTGTTGATAGGGTTTACTCACTCTGATATGGTGAATCCCGGCTGAGATAGTTTCCCAGATTAACAGTCGAATGAGGCGAGCCGCACAATGTGGAGAGAGGCTGGTAAGTTGTATCACCTCACCTCCGATCTCCTCGGCAAGAGGTACGGCATCTTACCGGGGAATGTATGAAGCCCTCCAAGGCGACTAGGATGGTCTTTGGCTAACGGGGTACTGCCCTTCCTCGATTGTAGGCTGAGAGCCACAATTCATTACACCGAATTTGGAATGGAGGAGAGCGGAATGAAATTCGGAGCCGGGATCATTTGCAATCGAACCACCTGGGACGACATCCGCACGTCGATTGAGACGGTGGAGGCGGGGCGATGGGATAGCCTGTGGTTTCCCGACCACTTCTTCCCTCCGCGGGGAGGGCACGAAACTGAACATCTCCCGGTTTTCGAGAGCTTTACCCTGATCGCGGTGGCCGCCGGCATGACGCAGAGGATCAGGCTCGGTAACCTGGTGTTGGGCAACACCTACCGCAACCCAGCGCTGGTCGCGAAGATGGCAACAACGCTCGACCAGGCCTCGAAGGGTCGTTTCACATTGGGGATCGGCACTGCATGGCACGAGCGCGAGCACGAGGCCTACGGGTGGGGATACCCTTCGATTAAGGAACGTTCGGACAGACTTCAAGAGGCGTGCGAACTCATCCGCAAGCTCTTTACTACGGAGGGCCCTGTTGACTACGATGGCCGATATTATCGATTGGACCAAGCTCAGATGTCGCCCGCTTCTTATCATCAGCCTCATATTCCGATCATGGTCGGCGGCAACGGAGAGCGGCGGACGCTACGCACCGTTGCGATGCACGGCGACATCATGAATCTGGACGGCTGGGCCGGCCAAGGGGTGGCGTTCGAGTACTATCGGCGCAAGGTTGACGTGCTCCAGCGTCACTGCGAGGCTATCGGTCGCGATCCTGCGGAGATCAAGCACTCACTCGCGATGCCGATGCACCTCACGGACGACAAGCAGTCCGCAGAAGGCTTCATCGAGCGGATGGGCCCCGGGTCAATAGCGGGGCCGAGAGGCTACATCATCGATCGGATTGGCCAGTTCGCCGATGCAGGCGTCGATGAGGTTATATTGGGCCCCAGCAGCGATGACGGCGTAACCTTCGCGGCCGGCGACATCTCAATCCTCCAGCGGGTCGAAGAGGAGATCGTCGCGGCCTTCGACTAGCGGCCGCCGCGGCTGCTAGACTCGAAGGTTCCACCAGCTGATATTTATGTAGCGTGGCTGCGTTGGCGTTGTGCAAGACTAGGTCTGTATGCGTCGTTAGCCTCGGCTGTCTCTTAGCCAGTCTGACCTTATCGGACCACGGACTTGGGTGTAGGCTCTATCCGCGTTATTACGGCGTTACCCATGGCCAACATCTCCGGGATCCGCGGTTGTATTTCGTTCTTCCAGGTGTCGTCCTCGTAAGCGGACTCGTACAGGCGGACTCGCTCCTCTTCTGACTCGAACCTTCGCATCCATATGTAATGGTTGTCGTCTTCCTGGTCGATGAAACTACCTGCCACCACTATCCCCTTGGATACCTCATAGGGTATTATGACCTCTTCCATGTACCGTACCCAGTTATCCCTCTGACCCGGTTGTGTTCGGTACTGGCGAAGCTCATAGAACATTGTTTTCTCCTTTCGGCCGAACTTAAATCCAAAGTAACTTCTTCCAGCATTCAACACGTCCGCCCACAAGGATTATTGGCCTTTGGCGGTTCCCCCAAGCCCCTCCGCACTTTCCTCTTCAAGTTCGCATTGGCCATTCTGCAGCACAGTTCACTTGTTGGCAGGCTTTAACCAGTCGGCTACTGTGCCACTTGGCCGCCGTCAACCGACAAGATGGTGCCGGTGATGAACGAAGCCGCGTCTGAGCATAGCCAAAGCGCCGCCTCTGCTTGTTCCTCGGGAGTCCCCAGCCGTCCCATCGGGGATTTTTCGGCCATCACGTCTAGATCATGGTCAGGGCTGTCCGCCACGAACCGCCTGATCATCGGAGTTGCGGTCGCACCGGGACAGATCGCATTTACCCTGATGCCCTCTTGCGCGTTTTCGAGCGCTGCTACCTTGGTGAGACCATTGACCCCGTGCTTACTCGCCGTGTAGGCTGGCAGATTTGCTGTCGCCCATAGACCGACAGAAGAGGAGGTATTGACGATGGCGCCGCCGCCCTGTTCGAGCATCTGTGAAATCTGGTAACGCATACACAGCCAGATGCCCTTCAGGTTGATACTTATGACCCTGTCCCAGAGTTCTTCCTGTAATTCGTGGGTTGGCGCCACATCTTGCGTAATTCCGGCGCTATTGGCAGCGCAGTCCAACCGGCCGTAGGTCTGCACGGCCGTATTTACCGACGCCTCAACTTGGCTGGCTATCGTGACATCCGTTCTGACGAATATGGCCTCGCCTCCGGAATCCTGAATGATGCGCACGGTCTCTTCGCCGCCCTCAACTCCTATATCAACAATCACAACCTTGGCACCTTCCCGACCAAAGGCCAGCGCTGTCGCTCGACCAATTCCAGAACCGGCTCCGGTTACCATCGCTACTTTGCCGTCAAAACTACCTGCCATTGTGAAACCTCCGTGGGCCCAAATCAGCTGGGCACTTTCGATTACTTGGCAACGCACCCAAAGTCCACTGCTGTGTTGTGGTCGGCGATGAACGAGGTGGCATCGGAAGACAGCCAGATTACCGCTTCGGCAATTTCCTCCGGCTAGCCCAACCGTCCGATAGGACGCCAGAAAACAACCTGCTCTTCAATGGCAACGATTGAAGACGATAATTTCCGACAGCTTATAGCACGTGGAATGTTTTAACAAGCAACTCTTGTTGTTGCTCAGCGATTCCGTCCCAGCCAATTGTCAGGCGAGGATCAGCCGTCTTTAACACTGTGCAGCAGGTCGTCTATTTTCACGCCATATAGGACTGAGCCGTATCCTCTGTAGCAAGTCTATGTCCAGGTCATCAAGCTCCTGCTTCAGCCAACTGGTATGTGCATTGACCCTTTAACGCACAATGCGTATATCGTGGGGGCCAGTTAAGAACTCGGAAGAGGTGACGAAATGCGACTGAAGGGCAAGGTGGCAATCATTACCGGAGCGGCTGGCAGCATGGGCGCGGAGGAGGCGCGGCTGTTTGCGCGGGAGGGCGCGAAGGTAGTCATCGCGGATGTTTTCGACGACGATGGCAGGCTGGTCGAAGCGGAAATTGCTGAGGCAGGCGGAGAAGCCACCTACCTGCACGCAGACGTTACCAGCTATGACGACTGGGAGCGCCTGATCTCGGAGACGGTGTCACAATACGGCAAGCTGGACATTCTCGTCAACAACGCGGGCATCAGCGGGGATTCTCCTGAGATTGATAGGCTGGACTTCGATGAATGGAATCGGATTATGGGTGTGAACGCGACCGGAGTATTTCTTGGAACAAAGTACGCTATAGAGCAGATGGTAAAGACCGGCGGTGGCTCCATCGTCAACATCTCATCTATAGCGGGAATTGTCGGGGGTGATGGCGATCATCCAGCGTATCATGCGTCGAAGGGCGCCGTGCGCATCCTCACCAAGGCGATGGCTGTGCAGTACGGACCCCAGGGTATCCGCGTGAACTCGGTGCATCCGGGCTTCATGCCACCAATGCGCACGTCCACACCGAATCCGGCCCCGGGAGAGGAGTTGCTACGTCAGACACCATTGCGGAGGACCGGGGAAACCATCGAAGTTGCTTACGGCGTGCTGTTTCTCGCGTCGGACGAGGCGTCTTTCGTCACCGGAACTGAGCTTGTAATAGACGGCGGCTTTATCGCGCGCTGAGTGCGACACTAATACGATTGGTTGGGTGTGCGCCCTTTGCCGCGGCCCCGTGAGGAGGCTCGATGAACAGCGAACTGCGAGGCAGAGCGCACCAATCAGAATTAGAGGGACTGCCTCACTACAGTCCTTGTGTAAAGTATAAGGAGCTTTTCCCAAAGCTGGTTACTTAGCAGGACAGTCACTACGGAATTGGGTTGACGGCCATTACTCCTTTCAGATAATGCAACGAAACGTTCGCCTACAGTGCATCATACAAATGCTTGCCGTATCATCTGTTGCGGCCTGGGATATTTAAGGTGATGGAATTTACAATCACCGGCCACATACCAGATGAGGAGGCGATGAGTCATATGGCGAGCGTGATACACAGGGCAGAGTTGAGCAAGATCTTTGCAGATCGAATGGGCGTTAGCCCGGCCTCTGCTGCGGATGCCACCGCTGCGGTCCTCGACGGCATCAAGCAGGCGCTTTCTGAGAACGGTCGTGTAACGTGGACCGGCTTCGGTACATTCTCCGTTAAGGAGAGGGCTGCGTGCCAGATGCGAGCGATAGCCGGAGAGAATGCCGGTCAGACGATCGATGTTCCAGCTTGGAAATATGCTGCGTTCAGAGTCGCGAACACGCTCTAACAGACAGTGCGCGACGGTCATCAATAGCCAGCTTGAGCTGCCGTCCTAGCAGTACACCTCTGATATTACCTCCCTATTCCGAGAGTCGCGGCCTAACCGTTGCGTTGCAAGGAAATACAGCAAAAGCTTGCATTCACGCCCTCGATCCGTAGCTGAGCCACCCCCTTAAATTGGACAACCTACCGCCAATATGCAAGGATGTATCGGATTTACTCTTGCACGGAGAATCCACAGTCGAAGATCGCATACATACCAGCGCAAGAAGGGCCGGTTCAGGTGTAGTGAAATGACCAGTCGGCAGATTAGCCAATCGAAGTACTTCGGAACGTGTCTGCATTGTCGCAGTCGGATTGAGGCTCACACAACAGCAGAGTGGCGCAAGTTAGTTCGCGGTCCCTGTCCGCATTGTGGTCGCTCGGGTTGGTGAAATGACCACAGGACTTATGGAGTGAAGATATGCCACTGATGAACTACTCCACCAGGGTTGAAACCCACAGAACCGTATCCCAGATCACAGAGATACTGGTGCGGCACGGCGCAAGTCGGATCGTGCAGGATTTTGACGGGAGCGGAAATGTCGTCGCCCTGAAGTGGAGCCTTGACGGACGGTATGGGAACCTCGGCTACGCAATGCCCGTGAATTATGAGGCGGTCTATGATGTGCTCACCGACGAGGGGCTGATTTTCAAGAGAGACGCCGAGCGACGGAAGGAGCAGGCCCGCCGCGTGGCCTGGCGAATACTGAAAGACTGGATTGAAGCGCAGATCGCGTTGCTCGAATCCGGAATGGTCGAAATGGAAGAGATATTCCTGCCGTACATGATTGCCGGAGCAGGAGACAGGACCCTCTACAGAGCGCTGGTAGATGGGCAGTTCCGGGACCTGCACCTAATCACACACGACGCCATAGCGCTGCCGCAGGCGAGAATCCAGGAACCGTCGTAGCTGCATGGGACCCTTTGGAGAAGAAGCGGAATGACCGAGGAAGTCAGAATCACGTACAAGCGAAAACCGGGCGCTGGGCCTAATCATCCTCCACCGGACTCAGGGCTGCCTGCCGACGCTAACATCGCGCCCTGCAACAATTGCGGAGAGTGGTTCCTGGAGAGCACTCTATCGAAGACAGCCGAAGTGACCTGCCCACACGGAGGTCCCAAGATATCTCAGTCGATCCCGAAGGAAGAGTACGAGTTCAGTGAGAGCTTTATTCGACAACTTCACAGAGGCGACGAAATAGCGCTGATCTTTCTCTGCGACGACTGCAGAGTACGTGGATGAGAAGGACCGGTTATCACGACCCGCGATGGAAACGTCTCTAAATTGCTTCAGGAAAGGCGTCGGTCGGCGAGGCGGCAGGCCGAGTTGGGCCCACGAATGATGATAATCCCGAATCGTCGGCAATGCCTATCATGTGACTTCAGCACAGTCGAAAAGGGATCCGTATGACAACCGAATCTTCGACCGGAATCTCCCGCCGGCGCAGACCGCGTGGACGTTATCCTAAAACACAGGACGGCGCAACCCCCAAGCGCCAGAAGCGCATACCAGAGTACCTCGAACCCGACGAGGTGAACGCCATCATCAGAGCAGCGCCCAACCCGAAGGCGAATCTGCTTATGCTGGAGCAGTGGCGAGGCGGTCTTCGTGTATCCGAGGCACTCGACCTTGAGGTGCGGGACCTGTCGCTCGATACAGCCACTCCGACGCTGCGAGTGCGGTCGGGCAAGGGCGGCAAGACGCGTCTCGTACCGGTGCATCCGGAGCTGCACGGGGCGCTGGCTAGTGCGTTGGCTTACGGGGACATCAGCCAGGGCAGAATCGTCGAGGCGCATCCCGCGACTGCCTGGCGCTGGGTGCAGGCGGCGGTGAAAGGTGCCGAGGAGCTGGGAGCGATTGCGCCGGGGAAGCGAGTTGGAACGCACACACTGCGCCACAGCTACGCCCGGCACTTGCTGATGAACGGCATTCCCATCAACTACCTATCGCGCTGGCTTGGCCACAGCTCGATCCAGACGACGCTAATCTATCTGGAACTTGTGCCGGACCCGACCGGCAGCCTTGCCGCGGTACCGTGATGGTAGCATGCTTTGAAACTCAAGATTGGCGGCATCACATTTGATTCGCCAATAGTCAATTCTTTCAGTAGTATCGGAGAGGGTTTCAAATGACAGACAGGCAATCGAATACTGACTCTCAAAGAGAAGAATACATCAAGCAAATAAAGCTCTTTTTGGGCCAAGAGTGCCTCCCTGGAGACGTAATACAAAGTTGGCATATCAATGAACGATCAGAAGGGAACCATGTTGTTAAGTCAGCTTCAGTTAGAGTTCACCCTCCTGAAAACTCTCGATGGGATTATCACGCTGAAACTGTATTCGAGGGCCCACAAAAACTTATTCACAGAGGCGTTTGTGTGAAATCAGAATCCAATCCCGAAGGTGGCATGGAATTCTCACTCGAAGACCTTGTGTGGGAATTCGAGAGGGCAATGATTGGCCCAATAGGTATGTTTGGGATGCCAGACTTAGAGAAAGCTTATTGGCTCCCTCTCATAAGCGGTCTCGTCAGAGGAGTCGAGATGCCGAGCTTGACCTTAAACAAGGACTTGCGGCCCTTCTCCTACGCAGTTCCAATAGATGGACTGTCAGCTGAGCAAGATTTGAAATCCTTCTTTATCGAAGATTTCGGCGTGATGTCCGGCGATGATGACAATCTATTTGCTCCAATACTCGCCAGTTTTGATTTTGCGGCATCAGAGCCTGCTCTGCAGGCCAATGTACCAAAGGCTTGGGGTGTCGTATTGGCTCGAGATTTCTTGGCTGCTGAAGGATTAGCTCTTAGAAGAGCTAGGTTCACTGCGGACTTAATCAACTTCGCCTTAAACACCGGCATCAGCCACTTCGATACGCGATATGACAACGAATTGCTTGAGTGGGATGCCGAGGTCGGCAGGTCTGTCGTCTCCCTGCACCCTTGGATAGTCATTCTGGAACCAATGGGAGAACACCCTCCAAAGGGATGGGTTAGGCCGACGCCTCTGGTGGAGCATAAGGTCGATACCGACCTTGAAAATGGCTATAAGCGCATATCCCTTTTCGCCGAAAAGTTTCGTGACGCGTCACATCTAGGGGATATACAGGAACAGAGTGGCCGTCGAGCGCTCAGCGATCGAGAAACGAAGCTTTCCGCCGGCATCCAGCGTTCTCTCAGATGGCTTGGGATCGCTTCAAGCGAAGAAAATAAAAACGACCAGTTTATCGCGACATGGATTTCACTAGAAGCCATTTTGAATTGCATCGACTACCCAGGTGTTTTCGCAGGCAACCGCCGTGCTACGAGAAACATCATTCGCAAGATCATCGGGGAGATGGATCTTCCAAATTCAGAAATCGAACCTTTAACAGTATCGAAAGATTTAATCAGGAATCGTGTGTTCAACAATCATTGGCCTTTAAGGACGCAACTTGCCATGTTCGCGAAGTCCTTTGGTATTGAACTCAGACAGGGCGATTCAGAATTAGTTCGTGACTTTGCGAAGATAAGAAATGACGTTTTTCACGCAGGAAATATTGAATCTTCAATTTCTAAGCAACAACTTAGACGACTTCGGTACTTGGTCGAGCGTCTTGTCGCTGCTGCATCTGTCTATGGATATGAGGACTTTGAGTCGGATACACCGCAAGAAATCCAATTTGGGGAAATTGGACCGGAAGGAGGCGCTGCCCCGGTATTCTTGGATGGTCGTGAAGTTTCCTACAGACTCGTAGGGGACAACAATCCGGAACGGCCGCTCTTTGAGCTTACTATAGAAGGGAAAATTTACAGCGATCGCAACGCTAATATCTCCTTTCAGCAGGAATAATTTGAAGAACAATTGCCGCCCCGCTTACGGTAGGGGGATTAATTCCGACTCAGACTAATAGCTTGCGACGCAACTCCGTGCTCTGCCCCCAGCTTATTAGGATGCACAGTTCCTTGGCGGTCTCGCTCTCTATCCGCACACCTTCGCTCTCGGCCCAAGCGGGCAGCATAAATATCACCAGCTCGTCGCAGTGCGGGAGCCAACCGAGGTCGTATTCATACCACGGCTGATCGTTCTTGTGACCGAAGCAATGGTTGAGGAGCGCCTGAGCATAGGTCAGCGGGCAGAACACCCTGCGGTCGATGTCGGTGAGTCCGGCGGCTCTACTGACGGCTTCCATTCGAGCATCTCAAACTAGCTTCGACGGATGCTACGGCGATTTGGCGGCGACGGCTTTCGCGGATTCGAGCTGAATTTGCCGTTTTTCGTGCGAGTCACTGCGAAGTCTCAACTTTACTCCGAAAGTATAGACTCCCAATCAGAACGTAGTGGCCGCACACCCATTTCCTCTATGAGCACGCGTATGACAGCACTGAGAGAAACATCTCCGGTCGGCAAGTGGGCCTCCCGAACATCACTACGCCCGACCTGCGCTCCGTGACCTAAGTGAAGGTGGGGACTCGTCACCGAGCTGCTACCGCGCGGATGCCAGTGATACAGTAGCACTTCTCTCTCCTCGGCGTCGTGAACCGAGTAGTAGTATTCGACGACGTCAACTCTCCAGAGAGAACCAGGACTTTCAGTTTCTTCTATACGGTAATGCTGTTGCAGCCTTAACATGAGATGGCCCGGTCCGCCGAGACCAACAGGGACCCCACCGTTCATTGCCAGGCGGTGAGGGACTGGGGAGGGATGATAGCCACCTGCAACATCGACCACGGAAGTCGTCACGCACGAAACCGCTCTCTGAATACTGTGCCGGTAATTGGCAACAGCTTCAGCGGAGGTCCTTCCGATGGTCAATCTGCCCAATACTCAGGCAACATAGAGGCGAGGAATACGACATCACCGTGCTTTTCCTTGTCGCCGTCGAACTTACCAGCTTTCCACGCCTCCGCGAATTCATCGAGGCTCATGCCGAAGTTCCGACGAGCGAGATTTTCTTTCATCTCGCGGTCCTCTTCCTCGGTGAGCATACGCCCTTGAGGCAGGTCTTCGTCTGCTGTCTTTGAAGGCTTGGTAAGCATAATGTTTCCTCTTCTGACCGAGCTGATGCTACCAAGGATAGCATGCCAAGAACCGCGGCGGGTGTGAGCTGCAGCGATTTCCCCGCCGATCCACGCGAAGACAGCGTAAACTGCTAATCCCACACGCCCTTCATTCGCAGCTCGTCAACGCGCTCATCCGCCCAGACGTCACAGGTTATCACGCCCACTTGCCGAGACTTCTACCGTGGACTACCGGCCCTGCCACAGCAATCACACTCGGGCGACTCTATCGCCAGCCCCAAAGTCCTCTGGGTTCTGCCAGTTCGGAATTTCTTCTTGCGCGCGCAATTCATTCTCATTAACCTACATGGGCCCGTGGTTTCACAACGGCTCATCTACGACCAATGTACCAATTGAGGTCATCACGGAGGTCAAGATGATGAGTTAATGGAAAGAGAATTGACCTCGATTCTTCAAAATACTTTGTAGCCTCTTCTTTAGTTGGCCGGTGGCCTTGTTTGTGGACTACCGCATTACGCACGTTATGTATGTCCGTGCTCTTCAAAGCCTTGAGTAACTGAACCAATATTCCGTCACTCAGCTCCTCTATCTTAATGTCAGGGGTGTTCTTTTCAGGACGCAACGAGAGAATTCTCTTCTCGGCGCTGAGAAGGTCCGTCACAGGCGTGGTGTTGGTGACCTCGCTCAAGAACAGATTTCGCATTGAGGGAAACGTGAGGCGTTCGATTTTATGATGGAGTGTCGCCGATAGTTCGTTCACCTTGTCGAGGCTTCCGGGCAGACCAGAATAGGCGTCGGCAGCGTATGGCTTATACAAGAGGTTAACTCGCAAAAATAGACTGAAAAACATCTCGTACGCCGTCGCCGAGTTGAGAATACAGTACATGTACTGCTTTCGCTCAAGAAGTTGATAACACTCGTAAACGAGCATCTCGTGACGTTCGTTAACCGAGTCACTGTATATCCAGTATGGCTCGCGACATAAGTTGCTTGTACACTGAACTTCTCTTCCCGCGATAGGCTCGAATGTGCCAATATCCGATGCACGATTGAATATGCACTCGCAATTGCACGAAGGGCAAACCACTGTCAGGTTCTCGTAACCTGCGTCTTTTATTCCGGCTGACCGATTCAAAGTCTCTCCTACCTCTCCCTTTTTCCCAACATTGGTGTCGTAGTAATGGGCCATTAGAGTGTCGGGCTGCCTAAGTGGCCCTTGATTGCTTCTCCGCTCACAGCCTCAACGATTCCAAGGTAACAGATGCTCTATCGCAGCTCTTCGAGTACATCGAGAATCGCCCGGGCGCAGTACACCCTATTGCGCCGCTCGCTCGCCGCCAGCGAAATCGCGCCCACGGCCTCAAGCCGGTCGATTGCCCTCTGCGCCGTTGTGTATGCGACATCCAGCCTTCTGGCAAGCGCCCTGACGGTCCAGAACGGATTGGCGGCGAACTGCTCCAACGCCCTCTCCGGAAGCCGAGACCGGTCGCGCACCAACTCCAGATTCCATCCTGACAGCAGTTCGTTAATGCGGAGCATTTTCTCGATGACATCCTCGGACTCGACGGCGACGCCATTCAAGAAATAGACCAGCCACTCTTCCCACTCACCACGCTCGGTGATACCCTGCAGCCGGGTGTAATAGTCCTGGCGCGTGCGCTCGAAGTAAGCACTCAGGTACAAAAGCGACTGTGGCAGCACACCCCTTTGAGCAAGCAGTAACGTAATCAGCAAGCGCCCCACACGCCCATTGCCGTCGAGGAACGGATGGATCGCCTCAAACTGTGCGTGAACCAGCGCAGCGTGAGTTAACGGCGGCAACGACTCATCGTGCAGAAACCGCTCCCAGGCCGAAAGACAGTCCATAAACTCAGACGGCGGAGGCGGTACATAGGTCACGTCGGCAAGTGCGCTACCCGGACTACCAATCCAGTTCTGGCTGCGCCGAAACTCCCCCGGCGTGGCACTGTCTCCGCGGACACCGCGCATGAGTTTCTCATGTAGATCGCGCACCAGTCGAAGCGAGAGCGGAAAGGTGTCCAGACGTTCTAAGCCGTACTCAAGCGCGGTGACGTAGTTGCAGACTTCATGCAGATCGGCAGAGTCGTGCTCGACCGATGCACCGGCTTCTGCGGCCAGCAGCTCACCCAGTGTGGTCTGCGTTCCTTCTATCCGGCTGGACAGTACTGCTTCTTTGCGAATAAATGTCGTTGACCAACATTGACAAGGCGCCCTGTAAAACCGGACCGTAACAAGTTGATAACGTGGTTATGACAAGTAAAGGAATCGATATGTGGCTTCGTACAAGCTGTGCTATTACCTTTGATGTGAGCGTCCCTACGCCTTTTATCTTGATGCTCCGCCCTCGAAGCGGAGCACATCAGCGGGTGGCGCATGAAGACTGCGCGTTGATGCCAAGTGTACCGATCACAGAGTATGCGGACAGTTACGGTAACTTGTGCGAGCGATTGATAGCACCCTCAGGTGAGTTTTCTATCCGTAGATCTGCGGACGTTTCAATCGAAGACGGCATTGACGTGTCGCCTGGCGCGCCATTTCACGAGGTGCACAATCTGCCGGATGAGGTTCTAACCTATCTCTTCCCCAGCCGTTATTGCGAGTCCGACCGGTTTATAGACTTCGGTAGGGAACTCGTAGACGGCGTCGAGCCCGGCTACGATCAAGTGGCTAGAATTGTGGAATGGATCCGCAAGACCGTGCGCTTCAATCCAGATTCCAGCAATTTTCAGATGTCGGCAGTCGAGGTCAATCAGCAGCGCGAGGGCGTATGCCGCGAGCTCGCTCATTTGGGCATCGCGTTATCCCGCAGTCTCTGTATCCCAGCGCGGATCGTTGTAGGCTATCAGCGCGAACTCGAGCCGATGGATTTTCACGCTTGGTTCGAAGCATACGTAGGTGGCCGTTGGTACACCTTCGATGCAACGCAGGCCGTTCCACGTGGAGGGCGAGTTGCCGTCGCTTATGGGCGCGATGCAGCCGACGTGGCGATATTCAACCAGTTTGGCCCGGCGCTAT
>MPND01000064.1 GCA_002238855.1 SAR202 cluster bacterium bin90 | reverse complement strand
TCCTCCACCTGTGTGCGCTACTTGCGCTCATGCCCGCCGCTGCCGCTGATGCCTGTCGACTCTTGCCTTCCATAATCCTCCGCCTCAGTAGTAGTACCTGCTGATCTGTGACCATCCAGTACCTCCTGTACGAGATGGTCAAATCTACTTCATGAAGCGGTCAAAATGAATGTCGCCTACCAGTCATTATAAATGTCGTTGTTCAGCAGATAAGTCGTTAGCAGAATACGGTGAGCAAATTAGAAGAGACTTTTTGGTGGAACCTGCCGTTCCGTACCATCCGTTTGAAACAGAGTAACCAAGGAGATGAAACAGGCATGAAGCATGTATCTTACTTTGATAAGTTCCTGACCAATGAGGTCGATCTTAACAAGACCAGGATAGAAAACCTTAACGACAGGGTCGAGGCCGTCAGCAAGTTCTTGAAGAAGAACTTGGATTCCTTCAAGAAGATCGAGCGCCAGGGATCGTATGCGCTCCGTACAGTCATACGACCTGTCAGGGAAGGGCAAGATTATGATGCCGATCTACTGTTATATATGGAATACGACGAAAGCAAGAAGCCTCACGAGTACATTGATGAGGTCTACGAGTGTTTCAAAGGCAACGGGACTTACAGGGACATTGTTCACAGGCATACTAGGTGCGTAAAGCTGGAGTACAAAGGGGAAATTCATCTGGATATCGTGCCCTGCATCACTAAGCCGGATGGCAAGCAGTACATCTGCAACAATAAGACTCAGGACTTCGAAATCACCGACGGCACGGGCTACAGAGAATGGTTCAACGGTAAATCCAGAATCACAGACGGCAGTCTAAAGAAGGTCACAAGACTGTTAAAGTTCCTAAGGGATCACAAGGGCAATTTCAAGGCCAAGTCGATACTGCTTACTACACTCATAGGACGGACTGTAGAGGATGAAGATGATGCAGACGACTTCAAGAACGTACCTGACGGATTGAAGACCGTTTCGAACCGAATTAACAACTTCCTGCAGGAGAATCCTCAAAGACCTGATATTTTCAATCCTGCCCTCCCTGAGGAGGAATTCACGCGTGATTGGAGTCAGAAGAATTACGAGAACTTCCGGGAGATGTTCAACATATACAACGGCAGGATAGACGAAGCATACACGGCGACTGAACAAAACGACAGCGTCGACAAGTGGCGCAAAGTGTTTGGCGATTCGTTCGGAGAAAAGAAAGATGACCGTCGTAGTAGCAACAGCAAGAAGAGAGAAGCCTCTACAACGGTGCCAACTACTGTTGCGGTGGCGCCCTGGAGACAATACGCTCGATGAAGGCGATTACTCCCGGCGACATGAGATGGTTGAAGGACAATTTCCCTAACCTGAACTGCGACGCCGGTCGCCGGAAGATTGAGGGAGAGCTCGATTTCTGTGCTTCCTTGGACAAGTTGTCGCGTAAACTAAGGATCGAGCGTAATGAACGGGATCGCTCTGTCAGGCAGTCAAGCTTTTTCATTGCCGACGTCTATGATGTCGAGATCCGTTTCGACTCGGAGTCTCTGAGTGCCAATGGTTGGCCAACAGTCTTTGAAGTGGGTGGAAGGCATGAAAGGATTTCTCGGAAGTGCGAAGTAAGAACCGTAGACTTGCACTTTTATACAGGTGACGATTCTTGCTGCCTAGGTATCAGGTATTCGCGGGATAAGAGCCTGACCATCAGACGATTCCTAGACGAGCTCGTAATTCCTTTCTTCTACAGACTCTCCTTTGTGGAGCGACATGGGCTCGCAGCAGCTCGGGAATATCTGTGGCGAGAGCATCCCCACGGAAAGGTAGGGCGCCAAGCTCACAGGACGCACATGCTGGAGGTCGCAAAAGCAAGCAAGGGTAGAAACAAGCCTTGTCCCTGTCAAAGTGGGCGAAATTACAAGAACTGCTGTTTAATTGAGGTGCAGCACCTTGACTTAGAGCACTTGGTTACCTCCTCAAATGGAGCCTAAAATCCTTTATGGCGTAGAATTAAGGATATTGCCAGGCAGAGACTCGACGATCTCGATATCACACGGTTTCTAGCTACGTTGCACCGCCGCCTAATTGAGAATAATCGTAGGAAGACGGTCATGATTTGGAAGTTCAAAAGGCGAGAACGATTCACAATACCGGTCGCATTTGGTAAATTCTATCCGGATTGGGATTTCAAGAGGAAGCACGGAGAACTGAATTGCGACGCAATGATGCACAGAAGTTCGGCGTTCGATCCTAAGAATGGCGCCTGGACAATGTGCCGCCGAAAGGCGACCAGTGAAGACGAATCAGGCAAGTTGCAATTTTGCACTCGACACACAAAGGGACGACCACCGAATACCTGTACGAATGAGCAATCTATAAGGGTATTGGCTGAAAGATCAGAATTCAAAGAGGATCTGCTTGGATTCTTCGGCGCCTATGAGGGAAGTCCGGTTGTTAAGGAACGCCGCCGCCAGCGGCGACGGGTTGAAAAGGCAATAGGTAAAGAATGGACCGAATCCCTGAACTGGCTCGAAAAAGCCGTTGCGAACGGCTTGGAATGTTGGGATGTGGCGTCGGAATGGTGTGGCGACGGAACCCCGTTGCGGACCAGTACGCTGCACAAGTTGTTCGGACGAGCTTGTGTTTTGGCAGAGGAAATAACTGACGACTGCAGAAGAGGTAGGATTCAGTCTGCGATCAGACAGTGGCGATCACTATTTGAGATCGAAGTAAACATGGCATTCATTGCCCGAGATACTACACAGATTCCTTCACGGGCCGAAAGGTACGAGGACTGGAGTGAAGCCAATTACTTTCTGGTCAACTACAGACAAAACGATGTGCGGATGATCGCACTGTGCAGGAAGTATCGGAACTGGAAGCTCGCTGACCACGACGGATGGACAGCTCCACCAGACAATCCTAATGCAATTCTCTCTTTAGATAAGAGAGCCCAGCAAATGGGGTACGAAAGAGGGAACGGGCAACAGAGTCTATATTCGCCTCTCCATATCTATACTCTATGCCATTCATATGTTCACAATAACATTTTTGCTATCTCGAACGACGCCTTAACACCTAACGGCGGAACCCGTGATGGTCCCACCGCAATCGGCCTAGACGTGCCACTCTGCCTGACAGCTATGTCCATAAGGAATGTCACAAGGCTACTTTTGGCAAGCATTCCTAGGCTACAAGCAAGTCCGTCGGGGAGATACTATGGAAGATGCGGAGATATCCAGACGGATCAAGCGCTCCTGGAGGTGGCGAAGGTGAGACCAGATTCCCTCTCTCCTCTACGAGGCGTGGATGTTTCGGGCACAATAACATCAGATGACGGCACTGAGTATCTGTGCAAACCTGTTAGGCGCAAGTAATGTCAGAGGGGCTGGGCCGATATCAGCGGTTAGGATATTCTGGGGAACGATAGTTGAGCGGCCACATAGCCTGCCGTCGACATATTGCAAGGAAATACCGCTAAGGCGTGCATCTATGGGGCCTTCCGCGCCTTCTATAAGTGCGCGCCCTTTTCACTTATTCTGCATCGCCGTTAGCCGGCGCAGGCTCACACATTTAGCTAAGTATGAACAGCACCAAGGCGGCGGCAGCTGTGAATGCTAATAGACCGAGCGCGGTGAGTGCACGACCACGCAGGTCACTCTTGCGAGTATCACGCCGAATCTGATGAGGTGTTTGGCCATAGTCATCTCTGGCATCAATGTCGGCACCCGCTGAGATGAGGAGCTTGTACGTTTGAAATTTCCCGTTGAGAGCAGCATGATGCAAGGGCGTTCTCCCGCGCTTATCTCTGGCGTTTGGGTCCGCGCCAGCCTTCCAAAACATATCTACCCATTCGGCCAGTCCATTTATGGCCACAATATCCAGCGGGCTGTAGCCCCTTGTATCTCTGAATTCATGGTTGATACCATCGGAAAGCAACTTTGGCACCTCGAGAGTCTTGCCGCTATTCAATGCCTCACAGAGCAATTCACTTCGCTTTTCCTTCTGAAGTTGAATGGGTGTGTATCCTTCATCGCTCACTGCACTGATGTCAGCTCCTGCCGCAATGAGCAGGTCCCTCACCCGGCGAATTTGATTAAATGCAGTTAGATGCAAAGGGGTGTGGCCGGTTGCGTCCCTTGGGTCGACGTCGACACCCAGCTCCAGAAGAGCTTGGAGCATTTCCGCTTGGCCGCTGCGGGCTGCGAGATGTAAGGGAGTATAACCCTGTGCGTTTCGGATGTTAGGATCAATTCCCTGGTTGAGCAGCCTCGACATTTCGAAAGTGTTGTCAACGCTGATCGCCTCAAACAGCAACATGCTCAGCAACTCGCTTCGCTCTCGTTCCTCTGCTACTCTTATCTTGTACTGCCAGGGGCGTTCGACATCGGGTTCAATCCACACGCCCTTACCTTCGGTATGTGCTTGCTGTTCAGCTTCCTTCAGGCCCAGCTCGTTCAGCGGTTCCGTCAGCTCCAGTTCACCTTCTGGAGTCCGGTTGTACTCGCGTTCGTAGCGGCTGTACCAGTATGCCCATCCATCGCGCACCATCGCGTAGTTCAGAGTATGCTCGGCATCAACACCGTCTCTGTATACTATGGCAATCGTGCGACCATGTCGGTCCTGACCCTTCGTCACCAGCCAGAAGCGTCCTGCCTTCGTTAGGATACGGAGATGTTTCGTGGCTTCTCTGCCGTATTTCTGTCGCCCTTCGGGAGCGTCTATGGCGTACAGTCTCACTTCCAATTCCCTGTTTGTGCCGTCTTGTGCTCGTGCCTTGAATCCATCTCCGTCGATAACTTGAAGGATCTCTATGGGGAATCTGTAATCTTCATCATTTGTCATCGTTCGCTCCTGATTAGGTCAAGCCCGTGTTGCTGGCAACATCTTAACGAACTCACGGCACCATCGCCAAATTCCCAGTAGGATCTGGTACCAACTCCAGGTAGATGAGTGTGGTTTGTATCGACGAGTGCCCCAGCCAGCGCGACAAGTAGTTGATCGGAATGCCGTTCATCAACAGATGCCGTGCATAACTGTGCCGTAGTGTGTGAGTCCCGACTCGCTTCCCCGGCGCAATAGCGCCCAGCTCCTCAGCACGTTTCACCGCCGCCTGCACCCAGCGCCAGGCAGTCGCGGGGTGCGCCTCGACCATTCTACCCTGGCTTATGTCCCCATACGCTAGCGCACTGCCGAGCGCCCCGTGCAGCTCCGGATGCACTGGCACAAGCCGTGACTTGCCGCCCTTGCCTGAACGTACCCTGAGCGTTGGCGTGGCCGTATCGAGCGACAGGGCCCGCACTTCGAGATCGAGCGCCTCGGACACACGCAGACCCGCCCTCCACTGCTCCAGCATCAGCAGCTTCGCTTTCGGGTTGGGCGCTGCCCTGATGATGGCGTTCACCTCGTCGGGTTCGAGGTACTCCGGTATGCGCTTCTGGCGTTTGGGAGTTGCGCCGTCCTGTGTTTTTTGATAACGCCCACGCGGTCTGCGCCGGCGGGACATTGCGATCGAAGATTCGGTTGTCATACGGATCCCTTTTCGCCTGTGCTGAAGTCACTAGATAGGCATTGCCGACGATTCGGGATTATCATCATTCGTGGGCACAGTTAGGCCTGCCGCCTCGCCGACCGACGCCTTTCCTGAAGCAATTTAGAGACGGTTTCCGGCGCGGATCGTAATAATTGGTCCTTTTCATCCGCGTACTCTGCAGTCATCGCAGAGAAAGATCAGTGCTATTTCGTCGCCTCTGTGAAGTTGTCGAATAAAGCTCTCACTGAACTCGTGCTCATCTTTCGGAATCGACTGAGATATCTTGGGACCTCCGTGTGGGCAGATCACTTCGGCTGTCTTTGATAGGGCGCTCTCCAGGAACCACTCTCCGCAATTGTTGCAGGGCGCGATGTTAGCATCGACAGGCGGGTCTGAGTCCTCCGGAGTGTGATTAAGCTCAGCGCCTGGCTTTCGCTTGTACGTGATTCTGACTTCCTCGGCCATTCTGCTTCTTCTCCAAGGGGTCCCATGCAGCTACGATGGTTCCTGATATCTCGCCTGCGGGAGCGCTATGGCGTCGTTTGTGATCAGGTTCAGGTCCCGGAACTGCCCATCTACCAGCGCTCTGTAGAGGGTCCTGTCTCCTGCTCCGGCAATCATGTACGGCAGGAATATCTCTTCCATTTCTACCATCCCGGATTCGAGCAACGCGATCTGCGCCTCAATCCAGTCTTTCAGTATCCGCCAGGCCACGCGGCGTGCCTGCTCCTTGCGTCGCTCGGCGTCTCTCTTGAAAATTAACCCCTCGTCGGTGAGTACGTCATAGACCGCCTCATAGTTCACAGGCATCGCGTAGCCGAGGTTCACATACCGTCCGTCAAGGCTCCACTTCAGGGCGACGACATTTCCGCTACCGTCAAAATCCTGCACAATCCGGCTTGCGCCGTGTCGAACCAGTATCTCTGTGATTTGGGATACGGTTCTGTGGGTATCGACCCTGGTGGAGTAGTTCATCAGTGGCATATCTTCACTCCAGGATTCCTGTGACCGTTCTTCGCAACGGGTCCTCTACTGCGCCGGCGGGAGATTGCTGTGATCGTCATCCGGTTCTTGCCGTTCCTTCACACTATCGTCAGTCAGCTATTGTGCAGACTCCACGTCCGTAAGCGCGAAGTCCTCACCCTTGTATAGGAGTGGCTCTCCGGTGACTTCAGCGAGGGCATAAGCGAAACAGTCACCGAAATTCAGTCCAGCAGGGTGATTGCCCTTTCCGAACCTACGCCAGGCCAGGCGGGCAGCCTGCACCTGCTCTGGGGTTACTGATTCAAGCCCTATCTCCGCCGCTTCCAGGTAGTTGTCCAACTCCCGTCCGCCTTCCTCACCCAACCGGCTTTCAATGACCAGAACAGCTTCGAGGTAATTCGCCACTGATATCTGACAGGTCATGGCATCGTTTATCGTATGCTCGTAGTGGTCGGCGTCAACCTCATCGAATAGAATTGCCAGAAGCGCGGACGTGTCGAGGATCAATTCGGTAGTCCGTTTTCGTCATAGAGCAAGTCTCCGTGCTCGATTGCGGACGGGCCGCCGTCTTTTAGCAGACTGGCGCAGCGTTTGCGTATCGCCCGTAACCGCTGTAATCGGCTTTCTGCGCTGCGTTCATGTCTCTCTCGCTCAAGACGCTCTCTGAGAGCGACGGTGATCGCGCCGGTCATGCTCTCACCGGTGAGAGCTGCGAGTTCCCTTGCGAGTTGATGTGTTTCTTCGTTCTTGATGTTAAGGCTCATGAGACTTCCTTAAGGGTAGATGCGCTAACAGTATATCTACCATACCATCGGCACATGAGTTCTCGCAACGTGAAACCGATGTCAGAGACTGTGCAAGCCTTTCACCGATGCATCATTGCAAAACGGGCGGAGGTTGTCCATTTTAAGGAAGGTTGCCAGCTACGGAGAGGGGTCGTGAATGCAAGCTTTTGCGGAAAAAAATTTTTGCACGGGCTGTGAGGGGGTTTGGTGATCTGTCCCGTTGGGATAATATCCTCGAACTAGCGAGCATTAGCTTTGAGGATTTTCTCAAACTGACACTTGTAGGTAAACATCAATTGCTTCCTTGATTTCGTGAGACCTGAACCCCTGCGAAGCCGTTTCAAGGTCGCCTCAAGCGGAGCGGAGCCTAATCGGGCCTCTTCCATTACTCTCCTGATGGTCATCTCAATCACCGACATATCCACAGTTTTCTTGAACTCCGAAAACTCCACATCTTGAAGATCAGGTATCTTTGGCCTGTGGGCAGCAGCGCTCGGTGAGTAGTGCAGAATCTCGCCTGTGAGATTCTGTGTATTCTGCACTTCAAGAAAATCACGCACCACATACCCCACCGGAATTATTGGCGCGTTAGGTCCCACAAGCTCGATCTCTTCACAGATCAGCGTATACCACCTTTTGTATCTCTCATATCTGAGTGCAAGGCTGCTTGATGCTTTTGCCACCGGCATGGCTCCTTGTGAAAGATCGGTGAGGTAATAGGTGCGCTCGCCCTCGCAGAGATACTCTTTAACGCAATAATGTAGAATGAAGTCTTCCAGAGACCCGGCAAAATTCCTACTGTTAAGCGCTTTACCAGGAGTTGGTATGCCTGATCCTCCTCCGAATGATGGCTCCATCGCTACTAGGATGTAATCCACTGGACCCTTTGGAGCGATGTTGGCAAGGAACTTGCTTTCAAAGCCGTGAGGTCTGAAATCTTCATTATCCCTATCAACCTGTGCTTTGAATTTGGCCTCTAGTGCCGCATATTGTTTGCTGAACGACATAATCACCTGCTTCTGCTTCTGCTTCTGCTTCTCCAGTCAAGCCGCGCGCATTCCTCAATGCCCCCGCCGCCAACGGACGTCTTCATCAGTCAGCTATTTGCTGCTCAGTTGCAGCAGACATTGAACTTGAGATCGATGTCCCTGAACCGCTCTGAATGGACCCTCGTAACGTTGCCTCGCAACTGAGGGTGCTGGAACTTGTAGATACTGTTCCGCTCATACTCCAGTTTTGTGTTTCCCCCGCTTGCCATCTGCCACTATTCATCGAAACTGTATCGACAGTGCTCCCGTTTGCAGTTCCCGTCACTGTCAGTGATGTCACGCTGACGTCTCTCGTCGCCGTTACCGTGCCTCCAATTTCAACATCCACTCCACTAGAATCGCGCGTTCCGGAGCAAGTCGTTATAGCTACGGTAAATGGACCGTCGGTGGGCTGCGCGGCAGCGCCCACTGTTACGGCGACGGCCGTCGAGCAGTTGTTTCCTGTGTCGGACTCGCCGGATACGGCGTCCACGCATGCGCCATAGTAGTATGTGCCCGCTGTGGACGGCGCAGTCAGGGAGATTGTCTCAGAACTGCTGCCTGACGCGGATAGACCGTTAACGGAGGCCATGCCGACCTCTGTGTCTGAAGTAGTGATGGTCGAGTCGGTGGACTGGTAGTATCGCAGCGTGGTCGACGCGGCCGCGCCATCGCCCCGGTTGCGCACAGTGGCGTTCAGCGTGAATGATGCCCCGGCGGTCGGGCTGCTGTCGGAGACAGTGGGCGCGTCGACAGCCAAGTCGGGTGCAGGAGTAGGCCCAGGGGTGGTAGGCGGCGGAGGCGGCGGTGTCGGCGCACCGCCGTCCACTGCCTCGAACCGTCCCCAGCACTCCAGGCTGTTATCGGAGCGCAAGGCGCAGGTGTAGTTGTCCCCTGCCCCTATGGCGAGGAATATGCCATTAGACGGAGCCGAGGACTGGCCATGTTCGTTCGACCCCCAGCACTCCACACTGCTGCTGGCGTCAATGGCGCACGAATGCTTGTCACCGACGCTGACGGCTACAAATCCACTTGATGTCGGACGATCTGAGACCTGTCGAGAACCATCCGCGCCCCAGCACTCGACAATGCCGCTTGAGTCGATGGCGCACGAGTGATTTCCACCTACGCTCAGTGCGATATAGCCGCTGCTGGTCGGCCGGCCTGAGACCTGGTTAGATTCATTCACGCCCTGGCAGGCAATTTCGCCGTTGCTGTCCAGAGCGCAGGCGTGGTTGGAACCTGCCGATACCACAACACCGGGCGTATTGGGCGCCGGTGGTGGCGCTACTGTTCCTCCGTCCAAGCCTGTTACGGTGAGTGTGAAATCGCCAGTCACGCCCGTATCGTATATTGTCGCCTCGATGGTGTAGTCGCCTGCGTCCAGTGACTCAGTTATGCATGAGTCAGTACTGTTTCCGAGGGCTGCTGTGCAGTCATTTTCGCTTGCGTGGTCGTCATTGTCTGCCACCTGTGCGCCGTCTTTGCCTGCTCCTTCAAGCAGGAACAGGTAGGTATCCTCATCAGACTCCAGAGTTATAGTTACTTCAGCCGACTCGCCAAGGGTGAATGTGTAGTAACTGGCGTAGCTACCGCTCCTGCTTGTGGAGGGACAGTCGCTTGCCCAGTGTCCATTCGCTGTGCGGTCATCTGGAAGCGGTTGTACACAGGTGTCGGTCGTTGGCGGTTCTGGAATGATGTCAGGCGTGTTCGGCCAGCCGGCTGGAATCTCGTCGTTGTCCAGCGCATCTTCTATGGCTGTTGCTGCGTCTTCAGTTACCCAATCACTCCACAGTTCGCTGTTACCGCGCAGCCACCACATTGCGGCGTCTTCCAGGTTCGCATCGGGATTGTTCGCCTGCCAGCGGACCACGGGCCTATAGACTTCCTCAACATCGAAGTCCCATTCCGTCAGCGCATCAACGAAATCGGCCGCAGAGTCCGGCAGGTCGGCATTGACCGCAATCAGTATCGTGGCGTCCTCATAAGCGCAAGCCATGGTGGTCGCCCAGCACTCGTCGCTGTATGGGGGCTCCTCGAGGCGCACTACGTCGAGCAGAAGCGTCGCATCATTCGTGCCCCACTGATAACCGAGCCAAGACTCTCTTTTTTCATACGCTTGAGTGATGTCCGCATTCAATGTAGCCCAGTCGCCAGGGTTGACGATGGCCACATGGTCTGACAAGCCGTAACCTTCAATCTGCTTGAAATTCACAGTCTCGCATGCCCAGCCTATGACGCATGAGACTAAGCGCGCCTTGCCCTGCGTGTCATTGGTGGCGAACAGCGCCTTGAAACGCTCTTCCTTCAGGTCCTCGACGCTGTCCAGTTCAGGATACTGTTCTTGCAGGTACTTTGGAATTACGAATGCCGACTGCCAGTCGGTGCCTAGGCTAGTTCCGGGCGAGGAAACAGAACTTTCCGCCAGCGCTTCTTCCCAGGCATCTTCCTGGTCTGGCAGCCATACCTCCATCATTACATCAATGTCTCCTGCGCGCAGCGCATTTAACATAGGCAGCGTCGCGCCAAATTCGACACTGGTTGAGTATCCGTAGCCCATCTCGGCGATGTATTGCGCGATCCTGTTTTGAAGCATGGCACTATGCCAGTTCAGGTCGCCGAAAGTGATGGTTGTAGTTGGCTCCGGGGTAACAACTGAAGCAGCAAGCCCGCTTACGGTCAGCGTGAAATTTCCGGTTGCGTTTGCATCATAAGTCGTCGCTTCTAAGGTGTAGTCGCCTGCAGGGAGCGTCTCCGTTATGCACGAATCCGTGCTACTGGCGAGGTTAGCGGCGCAGTCAGTTTCGGCCGAATGGTCGTCGTTCTGCGCCAGCTCCGCGCCATTCCTGCCGTGTCCGTCCAGCAGGAACAGGTAGGTGTCTTCGGACGACTCCAACGTTATGGTTACATCGGATTGCTCTGTGAGCGTGAAGGTGTAGTAGCGAGCGTAACTGCCGTTTCTGTTCTCGGAGTCGCAGTTGTCTGCCCAACTGTCGTTGATTGCGCCATCACCCGTAAGTGGCTCTACGCAGCTGTCGGTCGTGGGTTGCGAGTCATCGCAATTCGGGCCGAAGGGTACAGCGACCCAGGTGCTTATGGTGCCGTTGCCTATGCCTTGCAGCCAGGCCTGGAACGCCGCATCCGTTGGCGCGCAGAGGCCGGAGTTGTCACTGAACGCGAAGTCGTCGAGCGCAGACAGACTTGTGAAGCTCTGCGGGAGCGCCCCTGTCAGTTGGTTGCCGTTGAGCGCCAGCCAGGTCAGACTGGACAGGCTGCCCAGTTCGGCAGGAATCGCACCTGTCAATTCGTTGCCGGTGAGCCACAGGCTTTCCAGGTTGGACAGGCTGCCCAGTTCGGCAGGAATCGCATCTGTCAATTCGTTGCTGGTGAGCCACAGGCTTTCCAGTTTGGACAGGCTGCCCAGTTCGGCGGGGATTGCTCCGGTCAACTGGTTATTATTGAGAACCAGCAGCTTCAGATTCGATAGGCTACCCAGTTCAGCGGGGATTGCTCCGGTCAACTGGTTTCCCTCGAGGCCCAGATCAGTCAGATTGGACAGTCTGCCCAGTTCAGCGGGGATTGCGCCTGTCAACTGGTTGTCGTTGAGGTGCAGCCACACTAGGCTAGACAGGCTGCCCAGTTCAGCGGGGATTGTGCCGGTAAGGTTGTTCCCAGGGAGGCCTAGAATTGTACCAAAGTCTGTAACCGTCGTGACGCCGTGCCAATCATCAAGTGGCTCGTCGCTCAGCCAGTTCGTGTTGTTAGTCCAGTTGTCGCCGTCCGTGGCGTTGTAGAGGGCGACGAGGGCGGCTCTGTCAATCTCTATGGGCGAGGGTGTGCCGACGCCTATATGTGAGGGATATTCGCTGGATGTGCCGAAGTCCCACACAGTGCTGTCCCAAGCGGCGTAGATGCCCGTGTTCGACGTGGGCGACTGGAGTTCGGCGGTCGTCTTGCCCTCGCCCGCGTCGCTGGTGGACAGGCCGGATGTATCCGTGTCCCAGTAACTGGAAGTTACCACTGGGTCACGAAAGCTAATACCGTTCTGGCCGACCAATCCCCCAACGTTTCTGCCAGAACCGACCGGCCCACCCTGACGAGTGTACCTAACCCTGCCGGTTGAGTAACTGGCTTCTATCGTTCCAAAGTTCCGGGAAGCCAACCCTCCAACACTAGACGGGCCGCTTACCCCACCAGTCGCGTAGCTGGCCCTGATCGTTCCATAGGAGCCATTGGTTCCCACCAGCCCACCGGCGGCACTAATGAATGGTTCGGCATGGTATAGATTGCTCACCTCACCAGTCGCGTAGCTGGCGCTTATCGTTCCGTCGTTATCTCCCACCAGCCCTCCAACGACACTGCCGCTCTCGCCTGACACCACGCCTGTTGCGTAGCTGAGCACTATCGTTCCGTCGTTTATTCCCACCAGCCCACCAGCCGTTGTCCCCACCACCAAGTTAGTTGAGTAGCTAGCGCTTATCGTTCCATAGTTTGCACCGACCAACCCACCTACCACCTTCCCGACAATAGATCCGGGGAGAGGAGACTCCCAGAAGAAGCCCGAGCTCGCCCGTGGATCGTGGGTGGTGTAGCTGGCCGTTATCGTTCCATAATTTACACCGACCAACCCACTGACGTAGTCCCCACCGGTTACACTCTTACTGCTCAACCTCACGTTTCGTATGACGCCGCCTATGTTGCTGGCTACGCCGAACAGCCCGACCTTGCCGGCCGCCGGTCTGTTTATGAACAGGCCGGAGATGGTATTGCCGTTCCCCTCGAATGTGGCCCTGAACGACTGGCTTGGTGGGTCTTGGTTCGGGCCAATCGGCTCCCAGCCCTCGCCCGTGTTGTACGGAGCAACGTCCAGGTCGATGTCGGCCGTCAGCTCATAGCCGATGCAGCCTGAGGACGGACAGCCCATGCCAGACTGTGCGCTGGAAAATGCCGCGTCGTAGGCGGTGGAATTCGTGGGAGAACCGTCTCCGTCCAAGTCGTAGCGGATGGCGTCGAGTTGAGCGAGGCTGGATACTTCAATGAGGCCGTCGTTGTCGGCGTCGTAGTCTGTGAGTGATTGCGCCTCTGCGGGTACGGAGTTCGCCATCGCCGCGAACAGCAGCGCCATCGCAAGAACGGCGGCGAGAAGGACTGTTGCAGACAAAGAATTGTTTTTCGGGGAAGGGGTCAGAAAAGTCCCCACCACGGAAGCGCGCGCGAGTCGCAGCAGGGGCATCCTGAACTTGCCGTTGGTTCGGTTATCGTGCATGAGAGCCCCCTCGTTCTGAGTGCGCTGTCTGGGGATGGGAACGCTCCACTGCGTATGAGCCCTCAACAGGAGAAGAGGAGCGTTGAGATTTCAAATTGCCCGTGTCATGGTTAGTCAACATCGGGAAGTGCTGGACGAGTCGGAAGGGGGAGGTGAATCGGGTCCTGGCGTCAGCGCCATCAAATTATCCAAATGAAACTCCCGTAGTCATACTGCTCCGAATCAATACCACCTCTTCCACGACTACAGAAGTGATGGGCATTCCCCACGCGCGCACAGGCGGACACGACATCGGTTGCTCCCACTCCGGTCTATATCTTCGCGACCTGAACCGGAGATAATCTAGCGAGTCTCACAAGAACAGAGCGATAGTAGCATAGGACAGGCTGTATTACGGTGTGAAGAGCATAAGATTATCTACAAAGTTATAATAATAAGGATATGAAAACACATTAGATGCCGGTCATTGTCGCCAAAGACTCATCGCCAAAGTAAATGGTGTAAAGGGGTATCGCAGTGTGCCGCATTCATGTGCGTACTGCTTTTTGTCTTGGCTACCTACACCATGAAGGGAGGAGACGAGAGGATGGTGTCTTGCCCGGTGAGTATGAGGAGTCGGTGCGGAATAGAACTGGCGCGCAACTTCGTCAGGAAGCTCCGCGCCAAACTAGGCGGCGACTCGCAGAGCCCGAATGTTCAGCGTGCGATGCAATAGAAGGCTGAACGCCACCGAAGAGGTCTTCCAGGGCAGCCCGTTTCAACTATATTCACTCGTCGTTCGCCGCCCCTCTCTGTATGTTGACGACCCTGCGCCACATTTACGTCCGCGTTTCCTGCGCAGAGCGCATTGACCACGACGATGTTGCCCGTCTTCTGTTTAGAGCAATGAATACGGGGGCCAACGAGAATATTGGTTTGTCATTTCCGATAAGACTCAGCATGAGATAGACTGGAAAAGCATGCGGTGTCTCCTACGCTATTCGCCGCAATCGATCAGCACGGCGACGGCAAAGGTCCCATTGTAGTGCCGAACATTGATACCACCGGGGTGAAAGCCGTGCCGCGGCCGTGAACCACATACTCGCCATACATTCCACGTCTACCCGGACCGTCAATCGAGCAGACGGACATGGCCGAATCGAACTCCGCATCCTACGCCATACCCGACGAACTCGGAGTGGCGAATGAAGAAGAATCTACAGACGATCTCCTTGGGACTGTGGTTGTATGCTCCGCGGTGGCGACTCTGCAGGAGAAAATAAACTTCGCATGGATGAGTATTGAACGCACACAACCTGAAAGAAAGCCCTACTTCACCAGCGCAGCTTGGAACGCGGAGCGCTCAATTCGCTTATATCGGGTCGATTCCGGTAGGGGGCAGAATCGTACGCTAAGGGGAATGGCATCGTTTGAGTGTGCGATAGACGGTTGGTCTTGAGACGGAGAAGAGCTCGGCGAGGTCGCTAATGGAATACTCGCCGGTGGCGTGCATGCGGCAGAGTTCCCGCTGCTGACCGTCGGACAGTTTGGGCTGCTTGCCGCGCACTTTTCTTTTAGCGCGGGCGATGGCCATGCCCTCGCGGGTGCGCATGCGGATGAGGTCGGCCTCGAACTCGGCGAAGGTTGCGAGGATGTTGAAGAACATTTTGCCCATGGGATCGTCCGGGTCGTAGAGCGCCCGTCCGAGGGCCAGTTTCACGCCGCGTTCCTGAAGCTGATCGGCGATGGTGCGGGCATCCGGAACGGACCTGGCGAGGCGGTCGAGTCTGGGCACGAGCAGAATATCGCCCTGGCGCACGGCGGCGAGGGCCTGGTCGAGGCCGGGGCGGGCGCGGTTCGTTCCGGTGAGTCCGTGATCGGTGTAGATGCGATCCTTGGCGACGCCGAGTTCCAGGAGGGTCTGGCGCTGGGCGTCCAGATCCTGCCGGTCGGTGGAGCCGCGCGCGTATCCGATGAGGGTTGCGGTCATGGGGAAGTGTACGAATAAGGGCCCGCATCCGCAATTGTTTCCGTACCATTCATATGAGATGGCCGGTCTGACGGTGCTCTGGGCGACGGGCTGGCCGTACGCTGGACGTACCCCTTACGGACAGCGCCGCGCCTGCCGTTGTGAACAGAGAACGGAGAGATGAAACATGCCGAGACGGAGCATCTGGAGCGCGCGCCAGCACGCGCCCGTGTTCGACCTGCCCACGGACTAAACCGCCCTGCTGCGCCCTTTGAAACGGCTGCTTGTCTTCGAGCCCAGACGCGTTCCGAAACCCCTAGTTGGATTGACCGTCAACAAAATCCGGGAGGACGTGATCTTGCGGAACCGGCCGGACAACCTGCGGGTTGCTCCCACCCTGGTCAGCGGCGCCCTTCCGCCGAGCCAGCTGCTGCGAAAGTTCGCAGCCTATCCCCGCCAGCACTACCGCATGGCAGGGCTTAACCTGCTCGCCGCCATCGTCATTTATTGGAATACCGCCCATCTCGGCGAAGCGGTCAGACAGCGGTAACACGCCGGCCTGACCGTCGAGCCCGAGCTCCTGGCCCACATCTCACCCCTTGAGTGGGGGCATACATCCTGCTCACCGGCGAATACCGGTGGCCAAAACGCCGATAGCAACCTTAGCGTACTATTCTGCCCCCTACCGGAATCGACCCGTACAGGGTCATTTTAGAGTTAGCACTAACACAATGATATTCAGCGTCTCTATGGCGATTTGGCGGGGCCGGATTTTATTGTACAAAGTGCCTAGCTAGCTTAGAGGAGGTTTTGAAATTGGAAGATGAGGTGATGAGAGAGTTACGCGAAATCAGAGCCGAGATCGTCAGGGAGCACGGTGGCGGTCGTGATAAGCTCTATGCTTATTTTGAAAGCCTGAGGTTTCCGGGCTTCACCTATGGTGTCCCTGGACGTACCTTCCAGACTGAAGAGGAGCTGGACGAGTTCATGGAAGAAAGAAATAGAGAATTTGAGCGCAGGCAGGCCCAGATGGTCGACCTGGATGATATTCGTCCAGCAGAAGGATCTGCGCCCTGATCAGCTCTCCAGGTCGGCGTCGGTGATGGGGTAGGGCTCGTCGAAGGGCTTGCCGTCCGCCTGGGCCTTCAGGCGGCGCTTGTTCCAAGCCCTTGCCTCTTCGAGTTTCCTCTCCGCCTCATCAGCCTTCCTCACCGCCTTCCTGCGCGGCCCGAGGACGTGCTCTTCGTATGCTCCCAGCACCATGAGGTGTCTCCTTTCGGTCAGCTCTCCGGTTCGTCGAACGGGAAGGGAAACGGCTCGTCGAAGGGCGCGCCACGCGCCTCGGCCTTGAGACGCCGTTCGTTCCAGGCGCGAGCTATGGTATAGCCTTCGGCTCTGGCGGCTGACGGGAACGGCTCACTGAAGGGTCTGCCTCAAGCCATCGCCTCACTCTTTCGTCTGATCCAGGCGCGAGCTGCGGCATGTTCTTTGCCCTTGCCGACCTCGATGCCCTGTTCTACCAGGCCGAGTTTCAGGCCCTTGGTTATGCAGTGTGCCTTCACCTTCAGTGTGAGCTCTTCTATGAATTGCGCCATGATGTCCGCTCCTGCGGTGCCGTCCGGTCGATTGTCTCGTTGGTTACACGCTCTGGTGCCGCAATGATAGCAAATCGCCGATTTTCGGCGTATGTTGAAGTACGCGGGCTTATCCTCTGTTGTAATTGTAGCGTTCCTACGTCAGGTTGCCATAAGCAAGCGCTATGTGAAACGCAGCCGCCAGCTCCGGATGCACCGACATGATTGACGCTGGTGTGGACGCGGCGTGAGGCGCGTCCGTTGCGGCGGTGAAAGGTACTGGGGTATTGCCGGGTTTGATTGCGGGGCTGTATGGCGACGCTGTGGCGACGGTTTCGCCCGAATTAGCCCCGCGGACGGCGAAGTTGGCGTGTTACGCCTATAATTGAGGGAGGAGAGTGGCCGATATGAACGATCTGGACATTGCAGCGGGATTTGCTGTACTGCATGGGTTGGGCAGGGTGAGGACTAGGCAAATAGGGAGAGGTGCCCTGGAACAGTGGGTTGACGACCATGAGGATATGCTTCTGTCGCTGGAGTATAGGCAGGAAGGTGCTCTCAGGAAGTTCGAGCGTCCCGATTATCTTGCTATGGTCGGTGAGAGGCGTGCTGGTCGGATGGAGCGGGCTTTCTATCTGGCTGTTGAGTCGCCTTACGCCGTCCGCGAGAGGGACATCGACAAGGTCACTGACAACGCGAAGATTCTGCGGGCGGTCACTGGGCTTGCGGCCTATCCGGTGGTGGCTGCCGGGAATCTGGATCCGATGCTGTCCGATGGGGCGCGGGCGCGGCTCTATGAGGACGTGGCCGGATACGTGGCCGCAGGCGACACGGACGCCGCTCTCTGGTACAGGCTGGACCCGGAAGCGGATTGATTCTGGTGTGGACGTTGCGTGAGGTTCTCGTGGGCCCAGCGACAATTAGGGCGCTGGAAGTCTCCGTCGATGCTGACGGGATACATGAGGAGCGAGAGGCCGCCTGAGGTGCTGAGGCGGCTTGAGTCGAGGATGGGAGCTGTGCGACGTCCTGTTCGAGTTTAGACCGATGTTACTAGCAATGGCAAAGTCATCATAGCACGCAGGCGGCTCAGTGCGCGGTGTGTCAACATTTGGCTGGGATGCTGATGAGACCTGCTCTGGGCTCGATCTGAACAGTGGATTGGCGGCTCATTTTGCGTGCTGCTAAATGCGGGATAATTGTGCTTATACCGCAGATAGGATGTAGCCTGTCAAGGGCGGCGGGAAAACATGCCACTGGGGCGGAGTAAAAGTGTACCACCTGGGGTAATTGTTCAGCATAAATGTCCGTGCTAATTGCTAAAGGAATATGTCCTCTTCTGCGAGGATCGGCTTG
>MPND01000063.1 GCA_002238855.1 SAR202 cluster bacterium bin90 | reverse complement strand
CCGGCAAGACCAACCGGCATCGTCTCAACCGCGGCGGCGACCGTCAGGCCAACGCGGCGCTCTATCGCATCGTTGTGGTCAGGTTGCGTTATGAGCAGCGGACCCAAGCATACATGCAGCGTCGAACTGAAGAGGGGATGACCAAAACTGAGGTCATCCGATGCCTGAAGCGATATGTTGCTCGGGAAGTCTACTCAGCCATCCAGAAGCCCAACCAGATACTCGATCAAGCCGCTTGACATGTATAGAGCATCCTTCAGCGGCCTGCTGCTGGAGTGGGGGATCAAGGTCAGCATGGATGGCAAGGGCAGATACCTGGACAACATATTTGTGGAGCGATTGTGGCGGAGTGTGAAGTACGAGGAGGTATATCTGAAAGCTTATAGCAACGGCAGTGAAGCGAGGAGAGGAATTGACGCTTATCTGGAGTTGTACAATCGGGAGCGGCCACACCAGTCCCTGGACTATCGGACTCCGGCCCAGGTGTTCGCGTCGGGAAGGCCGTTCGGGTGTCTATCAGGACCAGGCATCGGCCTTATCATCTCGTGAGGCATTGTCAGACTTTACAGAGGGAGTCTCTCTTAACTTGGCCCCTTCGCTGTCCTAACTCTGGGTTCCGCTCCGCTCCAATGCTCTCAAGCCAGCTGGGCTCCACACTGGACCAAACGCCCCAAAGTGGCCGCAACAAAAAACAAAGATACGGCTTCCAGTAGATACACCTCTATGGCGAAAAGTTCCCTTTTCGAGGGAGGCTTGAATCTGACAGTTGCCAACCTATCTACCTCTACCGAATATTCGTAAAGATTCCTGCCAATTGGCAGACTAACTAGCGACAAGTGATGCCTTGGTTATTACAATGTCGCAGATAGCAGATTTAACGCCCGTAGTGGGAACAATCTTGGAACTATTTTGACGAGGGAGAGGCTACGTTGACCAACACGCCTGGAAGACATAGAGAACTCGACAGAGTCACAACGTTCCACAGCGGAATACATGTCAACATTCTCTTAAACGAGATAAGTATCCCTGAAGAACCCAAAGCCTACTACAGTCTCTCGTGGCGAACACGTTATCGGAGAGGTGGCGCAAATCGTCGATTCTATTACACTAACCGAGATGGCTACTGGCGAATTCCAGTTCTTACTGCGCTGGAACTGTTGGAAACGGCTGAGAGACAAGGATTCCTGCATCCAAGATACGATGATCTACAGATTCGCCATCAGGGAACCGATAACAGGATAATCGACTCACGACATTATGACGGAAACGCCAGAGAATATGGACGTGCATTTGCCGAGATCGCAGATGGGGGAGAGGACTGGGGCAATCACCCGACATTTGTCATAATCGAAGTGCCAGATGGCACCTGGCGCAAGATTATGATCATTGATTCGGCTAAAGAGGTTTGCACCTTTCGGTCCACCACAACGGACAATGAATACAACCTGCTGACTCGCAGACCGCATTTGACGCCGCCATGGATAATGGACAATTCAATGCAGGACGCGAGCAGCGCTATGATGAGACAATTTCTGCAAATCTTGAGAACAGTCTAGTCTGAGGATTGCCCGCAAGCCCCCATTCGATGTGAGTGGGACTTTCCTACCACCCCTTGCCACTCCCCTTGGCGTCGAAAGGACGTTCCCGGATATTCGCTTTCCTCCTGAGCGGCTGGATGAGCAGGCCGTAAGGACGAAAGCAGCGGCAAGCGCAACGGCGACTTCCCATAAGGAAGGCTTCTCGGTGCAGTCTCGGGAGTAATGTGCACCGCCACGGAATGACTGGTCGGACAGCCGCCTGGAAAGCAGCGCGGAAATCAATAGGCGGTCGACAGAGTAGGCGACGTAGCGGTTGGGCGACTCAGATTCATGGGATTCAGGCCACTGGCATTAGCGCCGACGTGCTGCCAACGGTCTTTGGGGAAGGCGGCGATTTCAGTGGTAAAACCGATACCGGCGGCGCTAACCCAAGAGGTGAAGGTCCCTCTGTAGTTCCCACCTCTCCCTTTTGTTCCACTTCCCTGCTCAGCCCTTGACACCGCGGTCAAGCCCCTGGACGTGGTGTAAAAGATCGTGGCTTGATTCTGGCGCAACGGCGCAAGAAAGAAAGCAGATCATCGATGTGTTCAATGCGGTCTGGGATGACAGCTTGCCAGTTCTCGACAATGTAGACGCAGTGCTTGAGGGATGGGAGAATATCATCCCATCAATGGACAGAGACGTCATCCTCAGAAATCCGACAGGAGTGCTTTTCCGTTCATTGGAGTCGCCTTTCACCAAGGGCTTAGAGCAGGAGCTAGCTCAACTTGCAAAGGAATCCTCGTGCCCGAATGAACCTTGGGAACTGATTCTTGACCGCAATAGCCCACCAACTGAAGAAAATGCCAAGGATATTCTGGAGATAACTTCGCTCAATGATGAACAGCGCCGGGCGGTTAAGAGCGCGTTCGTAAATCCCCTTACTGTCGTCACTGGCCCACCCGGAACGGGCAAATCCCAGGTCATACTCAATGTGATTGCCAACGCGTTGCGGCATAATGAGACCGTTCTCTTTGGCAGCAAGAACCACAAGGCTGTCGATGTGGTCATCGAGCGATTGCGTGATATCCAATCCGTTCCCATCATTTTCAAATATGGAAGCAGCGAGCTTGAGTTTGCTGAATCGCTGCTGCACGCGGTTGAGTACGCAACAACCCAGAGCCGCGTTGTTATCGACAATGAAATTAGAGAGCACGAAGAGCAGTTGTCTCGCGTTCGGAGGGAAGAACTCCAAGCGAAACAGACATTGGATAGGATCATCGCTCGTCGAAATCGCATCGAGGCAATTGAGAACGACCTAGAATCGCTCGCCGCTGAGTTGCACCTTTATCCTAGTATTGCATCAAAACTGAAACCATATATGGTGCTCTCCTTCCCCAGGGCATTCCCTAGGCACATTGCGCTAGTGGAGCGACTTGCACCTGAGGTCCTTCACATCGAAGATATTTTGGCTTCAGTAGCGAATGAATTGGATGATGACCTCGCGATCAATTTAGATCCTTACGATGAGCTTGTGGTGGGCGGATCATTCTCGCAGGAAATCACCTTATTTGAACGCCTTACTAAGCGCCTCGCCGCGCTTGAAGACAATCTCGTGGCGTTGGCGTCCGAATTGCCTACTAATATCTCAGCCAACTTGGTCTCGTATGACACATTCGAGTTGGACGAGTCATTTTCGCAGAACATCGAGGCTGTTCTTAGTTCGGCTGATGATTTCGATAATCCACGCTGGTTCGTCAGGGCTATGCGGCAAGCGTCGGTTTTCGGGCAAATCCTTGCGCGCAAGCGAATGGTCCAATCGGCGCAAGCACTGTTGGAAGCTATGCCGGATTATTGCAGGGACATGCCGATTGAAACACACCGTGATGTGCAGAGATTATTGGCGGTCGCCAATACACTTGAAAGATACGATGTCGTCCAGCACGAATTGCTTAGTACGGAGGAAGAGCATAGTCGTGCAGCGCAATCGCTTCTGGAAGGCTTGCCCGACTACTGCGCGGCGATGCCGGCGGAAACGGACGATGACTTGCAGAATCTGCTGACGACCGCCAAGACTTTCCAAAGTTATGGCGAGAGCCAGCGCGACTTGCTGGAAACAAAGGAGAAGTTCAGTCAGACAACACAATCCCTTCTGGCATCTCTGCCCGACTACTGTGCAGGTCTTCATGTTGACACGCCTGGTGCTGCGCTGGAGCTAGTGGCAGTCGCAAATACGCTCCATAGATATAGCAGTCATCAGCGCGAACTACTGAATACAGTGGAACTGAACTGGAGAGAACCGCGCGTTGAGATACTGCGCGCACGTATAGAGAACAGCCAGGAGCGAGCTGTAGAAATCAGCGTTAATCTGGTTGACGCTATGATGAGACGTCGCTTAACCCGCCTGGCTCCCGGCGAGCGCCGGGCAATAGTTGATTATGTTCAGCATCTCCGCGCCCTGCGTAATAGTTATTCGGGTACCGATCTTCAACAGCAGATACGCCTCGCAAGTCAGAGGGCTTTCACGAATGGGATTGCGCGAGCCTTCCCGGCAATTGCAATTACCAATCTGTCTGTTAGGCGCGCGATACCGTTGGTAGCCGGTGCTGTTGGCCTTGCGATCATCGATGAGGCGTCGCAGTGTGACATTGCCTCCGCTCTGCCCTTGCTGTATCGAGGGAAACGAGCACTAGTGATTGGTGATCCGAATCAACTCACGCACATTGCGAACTTGCATCCTTACGATGACGCCCGTCTATTGGAAATCGCCAAATTGAACGCGGTCGACGATCAACGGTTTTCGTATCGTTCCAATTCTTTCTTCGATTTGGCGCGCACGACTGTTGGTAGCAGTTCTCACTTCGTCCATCTAGTTGAGCACTATCGCAGCAAATCAGAGATTATAGAATTCTCCAATCGGGAGTTCTATGGAAACACATTGGAAGTTCATACCGACTACCGGGGGCTGCGCACTAGCAACAATGCGAATTCAGTCAAATGGCATAATGTTGAAGGTGAGACGGTGCGCCCCAGGAATGGCAGCGCCTACAACGACAATGAGGCGCATGAGGTCGTTGGCGTTCTTCAACAAATCACCAAAACGGCAAATCGACTCGGACAGTTCCCCTCTGTTGGTATAGTGACGCCATTTCGCGCGCAGGCAAACAGGATTCGTTCATTGGTAGAACGCGGAGTTCGAGCTGAACATTTGAGAAGGCTTGAATTCGTAGCCGATACTGCACATCGGTATCAAGGTGACGAAAAGGACATAATGATATTTTCGCCTGTCGTTTCGCGAAATGCTCCGGAGTCATCGCTGAGATTTCTCGATAGTTCCTCCAATCTGTTCAATGTTTCAGTTACTCGTGCTAGAGCCGAATTGCACGTGGTTGGTGACAAGGTGGCTTGCGCGAACTCAGACATTCCCTACCTGTCAAGGTTTGTCCAGTATGTCGAGAATTTGGATACAGGGCAAAGTGAAGATGATACGATAGACTCGTTCGATTCTCCTTGGGAGAAGGTATTCTTCGATGCTCTGAACGAAGCAGGGATAACCAGCATTCCGCAATATCGCTTTGACCAGTACAAACTCGACCTCGCCATACCTGATGCGATGATTGACATAGAGATCGACGGGGAATACTGGCATCGAAACTTAGACGGAAGCCGCGTATTTTCTGACCTCAAGCGTGACACCCATCTTTTCTCCAGGGGATGGCATATCAAGCGGTTCTGGGTGTATGAGCTTCAGGGCGATCTGGATAGGTGTGTGCATGACATCACGCAAGAGATTGAAAATCAAATGCTCGGAAAGCGCGAAGACAATCGCCTTCCGTAGAGTATCCGTGTTGATGGTCAAGCCTGATACGCGACAATGACATTTGGCGGTCACGACAGTAGAATTTGCTGTGATGGCCAACAGAGGCTTCTACATCCACGACATCGTCACGGTCTGCCGCAACAATGATGTCCGCTTCTCCATCACCGCCAGCCAGCACCGGAGTCTGCGCGACGCGGAGCCTTCCCCGTACTCAATACGGGGTGCTGGCGCACAACCTTGCTCGCTAGATCTCCCGCAGGGCTGGCCCTGGGCGAACCTGTTCAGCGGAGGCCTGGCGCGACTGCGCTCCCTGCCAACCTCGATCTGACGGCGACGCCGGCAAACGGTACGCCAAACTCATCCTCAACGAGTGACCGGATGAAAGTCTCCTCAACTCGCGCCGGAAGGACCGGCTATGGTTCCCCTCCGCCTCTGAAACTTCCCTGAATGTGCCACATCCCTGCAGGTAGCTTGCCAGAGGACTGCCGGAGACCCCATCTATCCGAAATCCGACCAGACCGTTGCGCCCCCGGGTTCCATCCCGTCCCGTTCCAGCGCAGTCACTACGTGCTTCGGCGGTTTCGGGCTAAGCGTGCACTGGTAGCTACGGCTTTCTTGCTATGCACTCCCCAAAGGCGAGCCCTCCGACGGCTCCGGCCTCCTCGCTCCATTCGTCCAGCGCGACGCGAACCTCCTCGAACAGCTGCTGAGTTGCCAGGCCGTACTGGATTGCCGCCGCGACTACTTCCGGCATGAAAAACCAGCCGCCAATGAAGCTGTGCAGGAAAGCGATGTCTTCCGCTGAGCCGAAGGAATCGAAGGAAAGGGTCGCCTGAATGTCCGTGAACCCCGCTTCTATGAACCCGTTCTTGAGTGCCTTGCCCATTTCCGAGTGTCCGCCGTTCGCGTCGAGCAGACGGAGGAACACCTGCCACGCGGTATCGAACTCTTCGCGATTAGGCTCCAGGAAACAGGATGCTCCAATCAACTCGCGACTGGCGATGATGCCGCCCGGCTTCAGGACGCGCTTCACCTCCGCCAACACCGCTTGAGTGTCGGGGATGTGCATCAGAACGGTGTGGCAGTGTGCCACGTCGAAATAGCCGTCCTCAAATGGCAGTTCCGCCGCGTTGCCGACATGGAAAGTGGCATTCATATGCCCTCCGGCCTCGGCGGCGTTCTGCGCGATCTCTATTTGGGACGCTTCCACATCGATGCCGTGCATCTCGCCCGGCTCTATCGCTTTGGCAAGACCTACGGAAAGCGTGCCCGGGCCGCAGCCGAAATCGAGAACGCGCATGCCGGGCTTAAGATGAGGCAGCAGATGAAATGCGTGGCTTTCAACGCTGCGTCGTCTGAGCAGCAACTGGAACTCTTCGCTATAACCCATCGTGTACTCTGGCGGCTGAGATGTGCGGTTGGTCATGGGTGTGCCCTTTCGATGAAACCTGAAGCCTTTTTCCACGGCTTACGATACCATTCATTTTGAAATGTAGCACAAACCCACTCCCGCCTATCCCTTATGAGACGATAATTGGATACAAAGTACCAATGTTATGAGACTGTACGCCTGTTCTGATTCAGTCTGGACTCACCCTGCGGATTCCAAAACGATTCCAAACTTCTGGGCGGTTCATGCACTTCAACTAACACCGACAATCCCATAATACACCTCCCCTGTCTGTTCCAAAATGGCGGTGTCATCCACCAAGCATCGCAAACCTCGAACCATTCTCAGAACTCCCGGCTTCAATCGCCCTTATCGACCCCACTCGACAGGCCAGATACCAAGATTCGCGACTCCAGGGCCAAATCACCTAATCGAACAATTTGCATCCATCTGAAGCCAGCAGTCCCAGATTGCGAAGCGCTAACGTCGATACCGAACAGAATCGCAAATGCACAGGAGTGCGCCTTGCTTCTCAACGACACATCGAAGCGCCAGACACTCTCCCGGCCCATGTCCTCGATGAGATGGGCGTAGGCCCAGGCGACCGGCTGCAACTCATACCAGGGCCGGACGGCTACCTGCTCCAGCCCAGACGCATCGACTACTCACGGCTGGGAACGCTGCGGGGGAAGATTTCGGACGGGCATCCTTCGTTCAGGATCCGCACATTCCGATACAGGCCCTATGACGCAGATCTACGGAACTGATCGGCGACGACACGGGTACCCGACGTTGCACCAGGTATTACTTTCGCCCATAATGTAATGCATGTGATTGCCGTATGACATAAGGAGCGTTTTCGATGTTCGAGTCCAGAATAACCACCAAGGGCCAAACCACGCTGCCCAAGCCCATCCGGGATTCACTGGAAGTGAAACCCGGAGACAAGGTGCGCTTCGTCATGCTCGACGAAGGAGTGCTGATAATGCCGGTCCGGCCAACCAGCCGCCTGTTTGGCAGCCTCAAATATGACGGACCGGCCAAAAGCCTTGAAGACATGGAGCGCGGCATCGCGGAAGGAGCCACCGAAGGATGAGCGCGCTCGACACCAATGTGCTCGTTCGATACCTGGTGCGCGACATTCCCGAGCAGGCGGAGGCCGCACGGGAACTGATTGAAGGGCTGACAACTGACGACCCGGGATTCATCTGTCGCGAAGTTGTCCTCGAGGTTGCCTGGGTGCTGGAACGAACCTATCGCTTTACGAGAATCCAGGTCGCAGATGCCCTGATGGACATAACGGCATCGGACAGCCTTGTTGTAGAAAACTCAGATGACGTAGCGGCTGCCGCATATAGCTATCGCCGGGGAGGAGTGGGCTTCTCTGATCTGATGATACTCAAGGCGACCGAGCGGGCGAACGCCGCTCCTCTTCACACCTTCGACCAGAGGTTCGCCCGGATGCAAGGGACAGCGCTGGTGGACACTACCGGAAGGACAGACGCCTGACTGACCGCAAGCCGGACAAGCCTCTAATGCCCATCAGCGACGTGTGCCACAGGCCCACGCTCGATGATGTATGGCCGGTCCATTCAGCAGGCGGCTGGCCACAAGACCTGTCCCTCGACCGCGGCGACATCTACGAAGGCAGTGCAGTCGAAAACAGTGGGAACTCTCGAAAACGAGCTAGTTAGGCGAAGATTTTAAAAAAGAAGAGGCGCGCCTTCAAGACGCGCCCCCGGACAGGCCACGACCGACGCTCCAGCGGGCTGGTGCTAACTCACCCCAAGTAGAGCTACGTCTATGTCGTGGAACGCATTCTACCACATTTTTGAACGAAAGTCAGAAGATGGTAGCCCCCGCCCGGTGCTGGCCTCCGGGTACACCGGGCGGGGTGCAGAGCCCCTACGATGTTTTTCAGGCGGTGGCTCGCGCGAATATTAGCAGGAAATCATGCGCTCGCGCAACTTTTTGTCGGTTTGTTGTCCTGTTGTTGTGTACACAGCCTCAAATGTATGCCTGTACATCAGTACAGCAATCCCCGCGACATGACCCTGCCGAGACGTCCGACCCATGTTGACAGCGTTTCGCGTTTAGTGTAACTTCCCTCATGCTAACTCACTCAGATATACAAGTAGAGAACCATTCATGGTCAGTGTGCGGGCGCGTAGCCCACATCGTATCATCCATTTTGCGTTTGTCGCGCTACCTTACCGTACCCTCACGTTTCCCGAACACGCCTCGTCCAAACTCGTTCACTTCGGCCGGCCGCCTGCCGGCAGGAGGTGGTAGATTGGGTTATGACCTGGCCAGGTGGGCACAGAGGGAAAATCATCCCTGCCTCACGGCACGCACCAGGCAGGTCTTGGTCGCCATATGCATGGTCGCCCATGACGAACATGGTGAGTTCTGGATGCGGCCCCAGAGGTTCCTTGATGAGCACCTCCCCGGTATGACGTACGGCGCTTATCGGAATCACCTCTCAACGCTGGTTCAGAACAAAATGCTCATTAAGATCGAGCAGGGCGGCGGACGGACCTCTCACGGACGAGGCAAGACGACCCGGTACAGGGTCAACTCACCTGCTGTCGTAAATGCCCAACCTGAACAAAGTGTTTTACCGGACATCGCAAGGTCCCCCGAAGCTCCTCCGATGCTGCCCGAAGTCGAGCAGGAGCAAGGATCCGACATCGCCAAAGTTCATGACCGTGTCGACGAGATCCTCGCGTCTGGTGTCACTCCTGGACAGGTGCTCGCAATCCTCGAATTCGTCTCCGACACTCTGAACAACTCAAGAAACCTGTCAGATTCTCCGCAAAGAAAACTGGAGATCAACCCAAACCAGTCACGAATTCTGACAGGTTCACGACATCCATCCAGAAACCTGTCAGAAAAACTGACGGGTATAGGCATTGATACTCAAAACCTGTCAGAAAATGATCATCTACGACCGCAGTCTGCGCCAAACCTGTCAGAAAATCTGACAGGTTTCAATTACCCACCAGACGACCGTGACGAGAAACCCGTCAGATTTTCGGGCATTCACAAGGGAAACCCGTCAGATTTTGTGACAGACACTCATTACATGGAGGATAAAAGCAATAAGGAAAAAGAGAACCATGCAGCTGCAGCAACACAATCAAACTCGTCAGGAGAAATGACTAGTTTCTTTGAATTGCTCTCCGCCACCCTTCTGGCGTCCGGCCACCGTGGCATTCGAGCAACTCAGTTCGCAGATCTATCTGGCCTTATCCAAGATTACGAGGCGGTAACGGGTTCGTCACCAAACCAGCACACCGCGGACTACATCGTTGGGCGGCTTAGAGACAGCAAAGGCGTGAGAAACGTCGTGGGTTTCGTCAGGACGCTGACGGAGGACGTCCTGAGAACCGGTGAGGGCTACGTCGCGGTCGAGGAGGCTCCACCCTCAGCCACCCACCCACCCCCGAGGCCTCCCGAAGAGCCGGATTGGGAGTTGCTGCATATGGCGCACATCAGGCAGGAGTCTTCAGCCCGGGATGTGTGGGCCCAGGCGCTTGAGGCTTTGCGTTCCCAGGTGTCGAGGCCTGCAGTCGAGACTTGGCTGTCGGATTCGTGTGGTGTGGCGCACACTGAGGGACAATTCATAGTGGGGACGCGCAATCGCTTTACGGCCGAAATGCTTGGTCACAGGCTCCATCCTGTAATCGAGCGAGCCGTCAGGGACGTGGTGGGAGCGGAACTTGAAATCCAATATGCCGTCGAAGCCCAGGCCGGTGAAAGGTGTCCGGTCTGCGATGCCAGTACCTTGGCGAGCGCAGCGGCATCGTAAATGTCGCTATGTACCGATGTACATAGCGACATTTGTTCAGGAATACAGGGGTTTAGAGGAGAACGACGAGACGATGCTGTTGGTATCTCTCGTGAACATCCCACAGTGCGAGGGCGATTTTCTCGGTTACATCTAGGCGGCTGGGCGCGTCCGCTAAGTCACCTAGTGTCTCGGAAAGAGCATGCCGGACATGTAGAGTCAGTATGCGCTTGAGCATGACGCTGTGACAGTCACGCGAGTCCAGGGGTTAAAGTACAGTCGTAAGGTGCTGTGTAAACAGGACTATGGTTAGTCCTGCTCGAGCGTCACTAGGACGCCCTTGTCAGGCGCGTACGGCCGGTAGGTGGAAGATGTGATGGATGTGTAGAAGCGACTCGCGGCGCGCGGGCGTCAGGAGTGCTTTGGAGAGGCAAGTTCAGCTTACATCACCGCGGGAAGAGACGCCAATGCCCCGTCCCGTCGGTCCGATTGTTGCACCCTTGCGTCGATGGTAATGTAGAGTCCAGCAGTATGGAATCAACCAGGTAGGGAGCCATGAGCCTCATCATCAAAGACGAAGAGATACATCAACTGGCTGGAGAACTGGCGGATCTCACTGGTGAGACTATGACGGAAGCAATTGCTATCGCGTTGCGAGAGCGCCTGGAGCGCGAAAGACATGAGCTCAGAGTTATGACTCGGATACAACGGTTGCAAGCGATACGCATACGCTGTGCTTTACTGCTGAGAGATGACGGACCGTCCGCGGTTCAGCACGGGGACCTGCCCTACGGTGAGGATGGGCTGCCAGACTGATTTCTGGCGCCTCAGCAATTCTTGCATTACTAATGTATGAGGCAGACGGTGGTCATTCTTGGATAGTGAAGTTACAAGAATTCGATAATTGGCCTAACTTCGCTATACTTCAGGGATCAGGCAACACGTAGCTCAAGTCGTGGCGCGGAACCGTTCGAATGGCTGTTGGCGCATGTCGATTGTAGCTTACTCAAGCTCTGTGCCGGCATACACCGTCATCGCTGCGATCACGAGTTCAGTCATCGTAGTTCGCCTCTCGGCTGCCGCGACGCGATATCGTCGGTGCAAACTCTCGGGAATCAAGCAATGCAGTTGTGCGGTTTCCTCAGCCGCGGCCTGCTCTACGAAAGCCTCCGTCCGGTCATCTCCGCGGGCCTCACCTCTTCGCCTTGGCCGCCGCGCACGCATGGTCATCTTACTAACCCCTCGATCTCGTCTCGCATTGCTAGAATTTCCTGCTGTGCGGTCCTATCTCGGCCGTCCAGCACTGATTTCCCCTCTATCGCGGTTGTTGGGTAGGCAACGCGCTCTGTCGTCCGTGCGCTCAGGGCCGGTATGCCGTACTCTGCAAGTGCGGTATCCACTTGGGCGAGCAATCGCGTCCTAGGCCTCGCCATGGTGATGACGAAGGCAGCCCTCGGCACCCCTCCGGTCGTCTTCTGTCTGGCCTTCACCGCATCGACGATGTCGGAGCACGCCCACACGTCGAACGGACTTGGCTTGCTCGGTATCAGGACGATGTCCGCTACCCTGACGGCGTCCGCGCTGGTCCGTCCTATACCCGGAGGGCCGTCGATGATAATCCGGTCGTAAGTTGCTGAAAGGGCGCGCAGCTCACGCAGGAGATCACCTTCCGGCAGCTCACCGGCATCGAGATTCATCTGCGGAGCTGCTCTGCTATCTGCCCAGTCAAGGGCGCTGCCCTGTGGGTCGGCGTCAAGCAGCAGCGTGGGGTAAAGCTCGGCGAACGCAGCCGCGAGGTTAATCGAGAGCGTGGTCTTCCCCGTCCCACCCTTCTGATTGACTATCGCAATTACCGACATTTCATTCCCTGTCCTGCCTTGTACTAATGGTGTGATGTACTTATGTGGTTCTGTGACTATGTCTCTATGTACATCAGTACAGAATTCCAATTGTCGTTATGTCCTCATGTTAATCGGGACAAGTGAACAGAGAGCAAGGGGAATTTAGGTGAGCAGTTGGGCTCATTTATTGGCGAGGAGGGGCTTCATCACCGTGTGGGGGTTTACGCTGGGTGCTGAGCACGGTGCTAAGCGCGGTACGCTGGATATGCCCGGCGTTGCATTTGGTCAAAGCACGCCGATGAGGCATCCACTTGCCGAATGCTGCTAACACGGCACACAATTCAAGGGCAGAACGGATTATGAATCAATCGTCGCGGTGGTATCTGGCTACGGCGCCTCGGCCCGCGCTCTCCCGAGCAATGTACCGGGCTACCATCTCGGCACCCTTCCAGCGTCCGGCGGTCATGAGGGCGGGCAGCTCTTCGCCGGCTCTCGCAAGGTCGCGTGCCATTCCGACACGAGCACTATGTCCGGTAAAATGCCCTGCCATGCCGGCGGCCTCAGCTGCAGCAGCGATGCGTATTCCTATGGACTTGGGGTGCAGGCCGAACACGGGGTGGTCAGGGCCAACCCCCTCGCGGATGTTTCCTAGGTCTCGCATCGTCTGTCTACTAATAAACAGAAGAACCCCGTCTCCTTCCTGGTCAGTCTTCGACACTCCGACGAATAGCCTTCCTGATCCGTCGGCCTCACGGCTGATGTCTCCCCAGACCACGGCGGCAGCCTCGCTGCGGCGCAGAAGGCAGTCTCTCATCAGGCCGGTAAGCGCGATGTCGACAAGGCCCCGACGTCGTGCCTGATCCGCACTCTCCATTCCACCACGACCGCGCCTCGGGAAAAGCGCGGTTGCGCGTATGGCCATATGGACCTCGGCGGTGAGCGCTTCTGCCTGTTTTACTCTGAGACCTGAACGCGCTGTGCTGTTTCTATGTGACCTCAGTGCGTCGCGCACCCTCGAGTCCTTAGTGATGTCGGGCAGGCCGGCGACCTCGTATGCCTTCGAAATCGCCGCGGTCGCTACGCGCAGGCTGTTGGGCTTGGCCGGTCTGTACTCTCTGTTCCCGATGGTAGTACCCTCTGCACGTTCGCGGATATATGTGACCAAAGAGTCGCAGTCCGCCTCTGCGAGTGTAAGTTCTCGCTGGTCGCACCAACTCGCCCACGTCTTTAGCTGTGATCGGTACGCCAGGCTGGTGTTCTCTGCGTAAGCCCCCGCAAGAAAAGCCTCGTTGGCCTGGTGTTCGGCTTCGGTGATGGTCGATGGGGTATTTTGGCCGTCCGGCCTGACGACATCCGGCAGTTCGGAAGGATCTGTGTGGGACCTGGGCGACGTCAGCTCTGTCGTCATGATTTATGTCCGTGAGTTCAAATACGTTTCATAACGCAAATTATAGGACGTTTTTCAAAAAAAGGTCAATTGGTCTTCTGGTCACCTTTCCCAATCGTAGGTAACGGGCGGCACCCAGTCATCATTTGGGAAGGTGTCGGCGACACCTAGATGCGTTCGTAGTTATCATACGAAGTAGAAACTACAGCCAGTGAGCCAAGGGTCTGACGTAAGAACCTGACCTGGCTTCTGGTGAGATCGAATTTCACAATGTTGCCAAACTCGACTAGGCTCTGAAGGTCAAGATAAACTTGGATGTGCTGGTCGTCAACCAGATGTCCCGACTGCCCTCAGATAATATTCATTCGCCGCCAGATTCCTGGCTTCCCCGTCTTGCAGCTGAACAACTCGTTCCAGCATCTTTTCGATTGTCGTTATCGTGCGATGGGCGCCGTGAATTACATAACCGGGAGAGTAGTCGAATTCGCGCAGCGACACTCGCATCGCGTCGCTCTCGTCGCCAACATCAGCTCGATCAGATTCGAGGTCCCCGATAGAGCTCGCCCAGCCCAGAACTTCTCCCATCGTCCTGGCCAGGTCAGCCTCGTCATCCTCCTGGTAGGAGAGCAGGTCGGCAGCGTCTACGGCGTTACCCTGAGGGTCCTCGAACGCCCTCTCGTAATCAAATTCCGTAACTCCAACTGCCGTCTCGCCCTCGAGGTAGTCGTAGAAGTCACGCTCACGATCGACGCCCGTGATGATGTCAATTCCCATCAGACCAATGTCCTGCAAGTGAGCCTTGTTCATGTTGGATGGGTCGAATGGAGCGTCGGACGTGATGGATGATGGGTCGAACCCATCCATATACTCCAAATCTTCCATCAACACAGAGAAATCGTCGTCGCGAAGTCCTACCCGCTAGTTCCCCACGATCTGGGTCGACGCTAAATGTTCAGACGGCCGGTTCGCCAGCAGGCCGTTTGAGATCCCTTCCTAAGATGACGAGAGCTGCGACTCCCCCTGAGAATGCTCAGGAGCCAGACCAGGACAGACCTTGCACGTCGAGGACTATCATTCATAGCCAGGCAAAAGGCTATTCTCCATTATAGATGTCGCTTTGTAAGAAGGTTCAGATCAACATCTGTACTGATGTAACAATGTTAGTATGTTGTGGAGTATAGATGGTGTGATGTACAGATGTACATACCGACCTGGCTAGGACTACAGCTCAGTTGTCGTCTTACCGCGAAAGGAAGGAACTTCGTAATTGAATACCTCGGACCGGCGCTCATCGCTTCGAGCACAAGCAGATCCTGTGCCCCTGACGGAATACCTGCATACGTCATTCTGTAGAGAGCCCAGAGTGCGTCCATACATGCGATGCCTCTGGACTCGGCGATGTCGCGCATGGTCCTGTCTTCCCCAAAGAGTTGCCACCCCTGGAGGTCAGCTAACGTAATAGGGAACAAGTCGACGAAACTCAAAGTCGGGCGCTCTGCATGATAGGCAGTTGCGGCTTGCACGCCCGCGGCGCCTGGCGTCTACTCTCGGGCCTAGGCGGCGGAGGTTCCGCTGGCAAAATGAGCCGAGATGTATCATCTCCTCAAGAAACAGGTCCTCATGTAGCAGCAAGTCCGGTACCGCAAAATCAATATTTGGAATAAATATCCTGCCGAGCACATTGCGCCTAGCGAATCTTATCAGGATGGAACTCTCGCTGGCGTGAACTTGCGTCTGTTGCATTATGAAGTCGAACCAATCATGAACCCGTCGATGTCGCTGACTCGCAGTCGGAGCAACTCTGCCGCCTTTGAATCCGAAATCTCATTCTCCGCCAGAGCTCTCCGGCAGAGACGGCGAAAACGCTTGGGGAGTTCTTTTCGGTTAAGTGGATGGGGTTCCTCGGTTCTCCAGTTGTTGCCGATCCCACGGAAAATTGCTCTTTGCGTGCCCTCTTTAATGATGCCGAGGTCCCGCATTCTAATGACCAGTGCCGCGGCGCTGATGCCGAACATACGCTTAGTATCGATGAGTTCATCAAGGCCGAAGTTGTTCCGGCGGCGCCCGACTGCACGAATTAACTCGCCCTGGGGCGCCAGAAATGCGCCGGCAAAACGGTGGTAGGCCTTTTCTTCGGATATGGTCGATGGGATATCCAGGACCAGGTGGCCCAGCTCATGCGCAATCGTGAACCTCTGGCGCTCAACAGATTTCCCGGTGGAACAGACGACAACTGGAACATCGTCTCCGTCCAGTCTATGCACCCGGCAGTTGAGCCCATCAACCCTCTCGGGCAAGTGCAGCTTAAGCACCTTGACCCCACGCGCTTCCAGCAGCTCCGTTAAGTTCTGTATTGGGACACTTCCGAGATTCCAGGCGGCACGAAGCGACGCAGCTGCGTCTTCCGCGTCTTCCATTTCGGAGACCCTGTACGGCGCTCCTTCAGGGACATCCTGCTCTGTGGTGTCTATGCCGAGGATCTCCTCCACCTGCAGATAACGGTCCACCTGGTCGAGGACGTCTGCTTCTACCGCCGCTCGCTCCCGGGCTCTCGTTGAAGATAGCTTCCTGAACTTGACAGACTCCAGGGAAATACTTGAAGGGCTCAGCAGGTAGCTAGGCGTGACGTCGAGCGCATCGGCGAGCGCGATTGCTACAGTTGAGCTCGGCATCATCTCTGCCCGTTCATACTTACCAATGGCCTGGGCAGAGGCGATGTTGTCCATCTCTGACGACAGCGCGTGAAGCGACAACCCACTTCGTTTTCTAGATAGCTTGAGACGTTCGCTGAACATGAGATTCCCTTCCCGTTGGTTTACAGTCTATGATGCACTATTTGTAGAAGTAAATCCGTATCGCTTGGATTCAGCAATGACGGTGAAGCGGATTCTCCGGTCTCAGGGCCATAACTCAGTGCAGAGCAATAAATGAACCGATGGTGTTATGTACTGATGTACATAACTACAAAAGAAAGAACCCTGGCCTCTTACCGGGCTTCGTCGCGAACCGATCCGTCGCCTTTGATACATTGGCGCGCGCCTACTTGCGAACCGCGTGCCTCGATCGCAGGGCCACTCGCCGTGACTTTCGGACGTGGTATTCTGATAGTGCATGTACCAGTGAAAGGAAATCGCCGTGCTCACGAAGTCTTCCGGCAGGCCGAGTGAAGACGAACTTGAAGAACTGCTCGCTCACTTAGGCGGCGCAGAGGCGCTTCGTGACGACCCCAATGACTTCCGTAAAGCGGTCCATCGACTATGGACTGAACGCGACTAACTAATCGAGAAACATCCCGATAGATGGGTTTCGATGGGTAAGGATGGCGTAGTGTCAATCGGCAACTCGATTGAAGAGGTTGTTGCGGCCACTGAAGCAGAAGGTGTCAGCACCGCAGATGTAGTGGTCGAACATCTCAATCCTGACCCCGATAGACTGACTCTGCATTTTGGAACGGTTCCAACAGGGGGTGGTCACTCATAGAGTCCAGCAAAACGACAAGGACTAGACCACCTCTCTGAAATCCATCAGCGGTGCATGGGTGTTAATGCCGAGCCTGGGGAAACGCGCAAAGAGAAGGCGAAAGTTCAGGTAGCGGAGCGCAGAAAGAAGTTAGCCAGAAGGAAGGAGGGATGAGCCCTTGCAGGACCGCATATTTCTTGGTCTATCATTACGCCGCCGCCTTATCCACGTCGGCTGGGCGGTCTATTACCTGGTATTTGTGCTGATATGCTTTGCGATCAGTCGCAGCCTGCCAAGCGTGGAACTCATAGGGATACTCTTTGCCTGCTTGCTCATAGCTCTGCAGTTCAATCCGACGGCAAGGCTCCACGTGGCCCTTCAGCGGTGGCTGTATAATGCCTGGGGAAAGTTGGGCTTCTTTCAGAACAAGCGCAATAGATGACGTCGGATAGAAACGCCGCGACAGGGAACGCCCGGCCGGGCTAAATCAAGGCACTTAGGGATTTCCACGCCGCCTACCTTCTATGAATGGAGTCCTCCGTTTAGCACGAATCCCGCATACCTGAAGATTTCCCGGGCTGGAGAGTTCTCGAAGGCATTGTCGCCGGGGACTGGCATCCAACAGAGCGCGAACGCTAAGGCGAGCCCGTAACTCCGCGGCGGCAGCCTGAGGACATGGGTGTCGAAGTCTGTCACATCTGCGCGGATGAGCGTGTTGACGAACTACGTGGGTGTCGTTGAACAGCCCGATCAATCGCGAATTACGAGATGTTCTCTGTGTGGTGTTAGGGCTAGCTGGGTGCTTTCCCTGTAAGACCCGGACTAATTCCGGCGGAAATCATGACACTTGATAACCAGATGCAAGGTGAGAATCCATGAAGCATAGCGAAACACGGATATTGACCACTCACACGGGTAGCCTGCCCCGGTCCGAGGGGTTGGTAGAGATGCTTGGTGCGGTGTCCCGGGGTGAGCAGGTGGACGAGGCTGAACTGGAAAGTCTGGCCGGTAAGGCTACCGCCGATGTTGTGTCTGCGCAGCTGGCAGCCGGGGTGGACGTCATCAACAATGGAGAGCAGTCCCGCGTCAGCTTCTCCACGTACGTCACACAGCGGATGTCCGGCTTTGGCGGCTCGTGGGATCGGCGCGGTCAGCGTGACCAGAACGAGTTCCCGTCCGTGGCGCGACCACGTGTCGTCCAGCTGATGCGCGGCGTGCCCACCTGCGTCGGCCCCGTGGTTTACGAAAGGCTGGATATGGTGGAGCGGGAATGCCGTCAGTTACTCGATGCCGTCAACGCTGCTGAGAGAGAGCCGGAAGACCTGTTCATGACAGCTGCGTCACCCGGCATAGTCGCACTGACCCTGGCCAACCGCTACTACGACAGCCACGAAGAGTATGTATTCGCCTTGGCCGAGGAGCTGAGAAGGGAATACGAGGTAATCGTGGCGAATGGCCTGACGCTGCAGCTGGACTGTCCTGACCTGGCCATGGAACGGCATATATCCTATCAGGACGAACCTCTGTCGGCCTTTCAGTCCCTGGTCGCACTGCACATTCGGGCCATCAACCACGCCCTCTCCAACATCCCGACGGACCGTGTGCGCCTGCACGTCTGTTGGGGCAACAACGAAGCTCCCCACATTTATG
>MPND01000062.1 GCA_002238855.1 SAR202 cluster bacterium bin90 | reverse complement strand
ACGTGCGCCAGCTGGACAGGATGAGCAGGGAGCTGCTGTTGCGAGGCTGGGACGTAGGGGTGGGACCCGGGGACTCGCCACTGACCATAGACCTGGACTCCACCGTCTGCGAGACCTATGGACTGGCGAAGGAGGGAGGGAGCCAGCACAATTACAACGGGCAGAGAGGATATCACCCGCTGCTGGCCGTCGAGGCCGGAACAGGAGACGTGCTGATGGCACGGCTGCGCAAGGGCCGGGCCAACACCGTCCGGGGCGCAGCCAACTTCCTGCGTGAGACGCTGAGCAGGGCACGCTACGCCGGAGCCACAGGAGCGCTCACCGTGAGGGCCGACAGCGGCTTCTACGCCCACGACATCGTCAGCGTCTGCCGCGACAACGATGTACGCTTCTCCATCACCGTCCGACAGCATCGGAGCTTGCGCAATCTCATAGAGGACATACCCGAGGCGGACTGGACGCCCATACCCTACTGGATGGAGGGCGCAGCCGACGTTGCCGAGACGACCTACACTCCCTTCGGAGGTGAGCCTGACGCAGCGTCTGCGCGACTGATCGTCCGCAGGGTCAGGCCCACGCCCGGTTCCCAACTGGCGCTGTTTGCCAGCTACAGCTATCACGGCTTCATCACCGACCGAGAGGGCGACACCCTCCAACTGGAAGCCGATCACCGCCGACACGCCGAGATCGAGAACGCCATACGAGACCTGAAGTACGGTGTGGGACTCAATCATCTGCCATCGGGTCGCTTTGCCGCCAACGCAGCCTGGATGGCCGTGCAAGTACTGGCCCACAACTTGGCTCGCTGGACCGCCCGCATCGGTCTGGGGGAGCAGGTCGTGACCACAAAGACCCTCAGACGACGCTTCTTCTCCCTCGCCGGACGGCTTACACGCTCGGCGCGCCTTCTCACTTTGCATCTTCCGCAGGGCTGGCCCTGGCGCAATCCGTTCAGCTGCGCCCTTGAGCGACTGCGCTCCCTGCCGCTTCCCGTCTGACGGCGACAGTCGGTCCGCCAACTCCATCCTCGTCGTGAGCCAGTCCCTGGTCTGCTCAACTCGCGACAAACGGACCGACAGGCGCTCCCTGGCGGCTTCAGAGCCTGAAATGGCACCTCCGGAACGCTACTGACGGCCGGCAAGTGGCCAACCGATACCCTGTCAATCCGAAATCTACCCGGATACTCACGTCTCCCACTCCCACCGTCACTTTACCGCGCCGGCAAGTCTCGGTTCGGTGGATTTGGGCTTACGCACGCGCAAATACATGTCCACGATGTACATCCATGATCACCTTCCTCAGAGTCTCGATAGACTCTATCGGAAGCTGACGGACGGAATGGTTTTAGACCGCCGTGATCGGCATATCTATCCGCCCTCGTGGTACATTATGTCGCCGCCGTTCATATTCTGGAGTTCGACCTGCCCAGCTACCGGACCAGTGAAGCGCAAGAACGACAATTACACCGGACCCCGGGCGGCCAAAGTAATTGCGCAAAGCGGCCAGAATAGTCGTCGTTGACCACGCAATCCTGATTGAAAGGTGCCACACCGACCAGGACGGCGACTTGCTTGCGGTTCAGCGTGCCCAGTTCTGGCAAGTACGCAAGCAGTGTCAGCGACGCCGGCGGCCCGACACCAGGAACGCTTCGCAGCATGTCGTCCTTTTTCATGCCATATGGATGCCCATTAACTGCTTCCCTGAAGTACCCCAGAGCCTGATCATCCAGCCTGTCAGTCTTCGCCTTCTCGGAGTTATGGCAGCTCCCACCTATCAGGATTCTCCGCCCCCGCTGGGGTTTGCTGCCGACGCACTTGACATTGGTCAATCCACCTTGCTTTTTGGTTACCTTACCTGTCCGTCAGAACACTCCAAAAAGTGAAATGAGGTAAAAGCCTTTGTTCGATTGGGCCATTCCTATTGTCGCGCCAAACCACGTTTCATGTCGCTTTATGCCTGTTCTGAGAACTATTCCCACTCTAGAGTTTTATACATAGAAAACACAGGTCGGGCAGGTACCGTGCATAAAAGATGTTCACAGAAACCAACTGAGAGAAAGGAGGAAAATGTAATGCTCGGTACAAATTGGGTTTTGTTGATACTCCACTGTTCCATCTGTCCTTTGTCATTCGTAGGGAAGCAGGCATTCTCAGGCCGCCGCGGAGCGCACTAGAGAAATATCGGAATCTACTCTCCACGATGCTGTGTTCCGAGGACAGGCGAGTATGTCAATGATACAACGGATACGTTGCACATCACTTGTCAACATAACCAAATATTCTTAAGTGGTACTAAGCCACATCATTCAGAAATTATTGCAAGAGAAGGAGATTGAATAAACATGGCCGTTAGCAGAGTAACAAATTTTGAGTTCCCTAGTGCAGCAGAAATCACCATCGGGGATTGGCTGGATGTCTTTGCTGATAACCTTATTGAAGAAGACGTTCTGCATGATTTGCTGACAGGAGCTCTAAGCCGTGAAGAGCAGATCAAGACTCACGGAGCCGGTAAGCATTACTGGGAGAACATCTGGACCAACGGTGTGACATCAGCTGTCGAGGTTTGGGGGATTGACCTAGCCTTTGCTGCCATAGGCGGTAGCAGTCCTGCCTCTGGCTCTGCAAGAGAAGTCGCTAAGGCAGTCGCAAGGTCTTCCGCCACTCGGAATGCTGCTAAGAGTCTCTTGGGATTTGCGCCTAAGGGTTCAAAATGGAGGAAGATGTTTGAAGATGACCTTGACGATGCACTTCAAGCACTTCAGTCATTGGACGAAGTGGAAGCGTTCTTCACAGCGCTCTCAGTGACCAAGAAGTTCGACAATCGCCTGGGCAGGTCTCTTTCCAATGTCGAAACTAGACGAATCAGGGACTTCTATGGTACTGCCAAGGATGTCATGCTACCTGATGGTATAGCAGAAGTAATTGGCGATGCGATAGACTTCATTCGAGACTAACGGAAGCAAATACTTCTTTTGAGGCGACTCCACTTATGTTGGGGTCGTCTCTCTATTTGGGAAAGAAGAAACGCCGCGGCTGGCGGACTGTCAGTCTTCCCGCTCACAGAAGACATGCCTATCCGGGTACTCTTCATCAATCAGCGCTCTGTGAACATGTTCATTCACGCAGTCATTGTCCGGATAGACAACGTGCCACGGATGTGAAGTTTCCAGCAGGTAGCCGTTGCTCAGGGTCTCTGTGACCAGTTCTTCGGATTCCCCAAACGATGTGGTGGCGTCGGTACGGTTGCCGACTACCAGGATAGGTACGCCGCCGCCATCCAAAGCGCCGGCGAAACGCATCGGCGCAAATTGATCGTAGAAGCGACACGCGCTGGGGGGCAACGAAAATATCGCGTCAATCAGAGGCAACCTTTCTGCAATGGCGTCTCTGATAAGGGCTGCGTCCTCAGATCGAGTGGCACGGTCGATATCCGGGTTCAGTACCAGTCCGTCCAGGCAGTTGACGTGTCCTGCAAAGCTGGGGGCAGTGAGATCAGTCCCAAGCTGGACCTCGGCAATATCAAGAAATACTGACGGGTCGTCGTTCTCATTCAGTTCGAACAGGCCCTCCCATAACGCGGGCCAAAGCGCCTCTGCGTACAATGTCGTAATGACTGCCAGAAAGCCTGCATCGGGAACGTCTCCCGCCGCGCTGTTGACGAGTGTTAGTTTCTCGCCGGCGTGCGTGTAGTAGCCAATGGGATCGCCCTCGTTGTAGATCGGGCATTCAGCGTTGTCGCACGCCTTAAGAGCCTGCTCCATGAGTTCTTCGAAAGCCGCTAATTCCTCAATCGCTTCCTCTACTCGGTCCTGCTGAGTTGCGGCCCTGTCAACAGGGTTGTCCGCGCCGTCAAGAACCATCGCCCTGACCGATTCCGGAAAGAGCGTTGCGTACCAGACTCCAAGCGTTGAGCCGTAAGAAAAACCGAGGTATGAAATCTGTTCCGCGCCCAACGCCTTGCGTACCTCGTCCATGTCCTTTGCGACATATTCACTGTGCAGCAGGCCGCCGACCGGCCCCATAGACTCGATGCACAGGTTGGCTGCGGCTTCTCCAATGGCTATCTCTTCAGGCGAATCTATTTCGCCACCAATTGAGTTGAGCAGACCAAGCTGCTCGCCAGGGTCGCCACAGTGAAACTCCGGCTCGGATGCGCCGACACCGCGTGGATCAAACCCGATGATGTCGAACCTGTCGAGTAGATCAAGCTCGAATACATATCGAAAATCCTGGACGAGTTCCAGGCCGCTGGCGCCTGGTCCGCCCGGATTCACAAAAAGATAGCCTATCCGTTGGTCTTGTAAGTCGGCGCGGCGCACATTGACCGCGATTCTTATGTTGCCGGCATCGGGGTCCTGATAGTCTGTTGGAACCTCTACGAACCCGCACTTGAAATAGTATTCGCATCTACTCCACTCTACGCCCTCGTTGCGTTCGATTTCGATCTCTAGGATCTCGTTCCGTGCATCTCCGCGAAAATATTCAATTTCGGCGTTATCCGGGTATATCTGAATCACCCTTTCAAAGAGGTCGATGGCTTTGGCATAGTCTTCCTTGTCAGAGTGGGCCATGCCTAACAGGAGGAGAGCCTCTGCGAGACCGTATTGGGCATCGGAATAGTCCGAGTCGAGACTGAGTGCAATCTCAAAGTCTGCAACAGATCTGCCGAAGTCGGCGATCGCGCCTTGGAGGTCGTTTTCGTCCTCATAGTATATGCCCCGAAGAAGGTATGCGTCCGCGATGACGAATCTACTTTCTGCCGTGCCGGCGTCAAGTTCAAGGGCTCTTTCGAGGTCATGGAATGCCTTATCGAATGCGGCAAGCGAACTTTCATAAAAGCCTTCTTCATAATAGGCGATTCCCCGCATGAGATAGGCAGCTGCAAGAGTTCTCGCAGTTTCTGCGTCTTCGGGGTCGCTTTTGATGATCCTTTCAAACTCCGGAATGGCCCTGTCAAAGTCGGCGATTGCCAATTCGCTCTCGCCTTCATCGAGATAGTCGCTGCCTCGAAATACATACGCGGTCATGGCACCGAGGACGGCAATGGAGTTGTCAGGATCTAGCTCAATGGCCCTCTCAAAAAGGACAATCGCTCTGTCGTAGTCATTCTGCAGCAACAAAAAGTCAGACCCTCGAGCGCCGTAGATGTCAGCGCGCACTGTCCTACCCTCGGCAAAGCCCGGGTCCAGTTCTGCGACCTTTTCGAAGTCGGCAATTGCCTTGTCAAAGTCTTCTTCGCGCGCGAATATGAGCCCTCGCAGGTAGTACGCGTCAAGATAGTCCGGGTTCAGTTCAATCGCCTTGCTCAAGTTGGACAACGCACCGTCAGTCTTGTCGTTGGATAGATCCTCCTTCCCGAGTTCATAGTATGCAGTCACGGCACCAAGAACGGCGATGGAGTTGTCAGAATCTAGTTCAATAGCCCTTTCAAAATCTGCAATCGCTCTGTCGTAGTTCTTCCAGAGCGCAAAGTCAGCCCCTCGAGCGCCGTAGACGTCGGAGTGGGCTTCCCTGCCCTCGACAAAGTCCGGGTCCAGTTCTGCGATCTTTTCGAAGTCGACAATTGCCTTGTCAAAGTCTTCTTCGCGCGCGAATATGAGCCCTCGCAGATAGTACGCGTCAACATAATCGGGTTTCAGATCGATCGCCTTGCTCAAGTTGGACAACGCACTGTCAATCGCATCGTTTGATAGATCTTCTTGCCCGAGTTCATAGAATGCCTCGTGGGAAGGAGGTGGGGTGGGTACGACCGTAGGCGTTGGAGCTGCCACTGGCGATGCCGTACTTGTCGGTCCTGCATCCACCGTCGGTGTAACGTGAACGTTAACCGAGTTGTCTGCACCAGAATCCGTTGGCGGTTCGAGGCTTGAAGTGTCACTGCAGGCCGCTGTCGCCACGAGGCCAGCGACAGACAACAGTAGGCATAAGATCTTGATTTGTTTCACGTGTTATTCCTTCTGACCAGCTCATCGTTGCGCGAGACTAGCGTGATGGCGCCACAGGTTTGAACCGGATGATGGCCATGAACATTCTACGAATTTGCAGCCTAAAAGGTGATCTTTTCATCCCTTGCAGCACTGAGAGGAGACTGGCTTAGACCTGAGAGTGTCGTAACTCTGTCATAGGGGGATGGTCAGATTATCAGTCGTACGGCAGGTTGCCTCCAGATCGCCAGCCAAAATCCGAACAGCTCCTTCTGTGCATGGTTCTTTCAGTGGCGAAAGGGAAGTATACGGAACGCGGTCTTCCTCATATTCGAGTAATCGTTGTCTTCATTGCGACGCCGAATTCTACCACAGTCTTGAAAGATTCCCCGGAAAGGACAGCCGCGACCGTACCCTCAACGAGCGCTACCATTCCAGGCTCGAACACACGGACTGAAAGCGGTCCGCACCAACCTGCACAACTCTCACGAGAACGATTCCACTCTGACATAGGTTGTCCGATGTATCAGCCTGGTCTGACTTGATTCACAATTAAGTGTGTTCGAGTGGGCGACCTTTTATGTCATATCTGGTCTGTACCGAGAGATCTGCTTCTTATAGATTATCAGTTCGGTTGCTGAGGAAGAATAGCACCCCTGAAGAGAACGGGGGCAAGAACCATTGACATTGGAGTATAGTATGTGGCTTTTCTTGTTGGAAGTAGGGAGCATATTTTTTGGGCTGACTTCAACCCTTTGCCTTATGATTGCCCTCTATCTGCGGGCCAATCATCCATGACGTCTCTCCGCTTTTTCAGTTAGGAGTCGGTGTAGGTTCGTCTTGCGCGATGATGCCGGAATCGGCTTGCACCACACAGCGAAGCGAAGGCAACCCCGGTACGGAATCGCTCAGAATTGCTACCGGCGACAAACAGCAGGGTTGCAGCTATGTTAAGTCCCATGTCGGAGGTACTGACTAGGGCTGGCGCGCCCGCCCGCGAGAGTCGCTCGGTCTCGACGCCCAGGCCCCGTATCTCTTCAGTGAGTCGAAAATGGCGACAGGCAAGTGAATGGGAAGCGTATTGGGCCGCTACTGCGGGATTGTTCCCTGCAGGAGAGACGAAAGTTCCGGCGCAGCCCGATGAAGACGTTGGCTCCAAGACCGTCAAGTCTTTGACGAAGCACGGTAGTAGCTGTCACAGCAGATCAATCTGAGGGCATAATCGCCGGTTGCTACATGGGCAGACTCCGATACTGGGATGGCTCATGAAGTGCTTTCTCAGTTGCATCAGGTCATCAAGTGAGATACCATCTGAATCTAAAGAAGAACATATGAACTATACGAGCGCCTCGTCAGAGGCGACCAGTCTATAAATTGCGCTTGAGTCAGATTTCAGGAGTTTAATAAGCGAACTGAATCTACGCTCTGAGAGCATGTGGAAACGGAGATTCGATCTTGGTGAGATTAGTGATCGTGGAAGAAAATGAGATTGTACTATTGGGACTTAAGGCTGCACTGGAGGGTTGTGAAGACGTTAAGTTACTTGAGGTTTACGCTCGTACCGAGGAGCTGTTCTCCAACCTGGAACGCCTGAAGCCCGATGTAATTTTACTTGGCGGGAACGGAACTACTCAAAACTGCCGCAAAATACTCGGCTCGCTTCCCGAAACCAGGGTTCTCCCTTTGAGTGGAGAAGAGAATGACAGCGAACTGTATGAACTCTTCCTTTCCGGTGCGGCGGGACTTCTTCCAAAGGATGCCAGCAAGGATGAGGTGGCTACAAGCGTTGGTATTGTGGCCAAGGGTGGACTGTGTCTTAACCGCGACATTCTGAAGCGCTTACTGGAACGGTTGCCACATCCCCTGAAGGATGACGAAGTCGAGGACTTCAAGACATTGACCGACCGAGAAAAGACCGTTCTGGCAATGGTCGCTCAAGGTCACCGCAACGAAGAGATAGGAAGCAGTCTGAACATCTCAAAGTCAACCGTCAGGAACTGTATTTCACGGCTCAAGTCGAAGTTGTACGTAGATTCTCGGGCTGAGCTCATGTCTGCAGGCATGCGACTCAGGTTTATGGGCATTCTCAATCTCTAGGGGTGGCGCCTTCGCCACGCGATTAGCGGCTTCGCGGGGAAGATGATGCCGGACATGCCGCCACACCGAGTATCCAGGCGCATGCATAAATGGCGTTGCTGTAGGATCGAATGGGGCGACTGTCCCGACAGGTTTCGGAGTGTCTGTTGATTCACTTCAAGTCGGCCCACCATCACATCAAGAACCGCCTATAGTCCCGCCTATTCGACGGCCGCACCGCTGGCGATGCCGACGCATCTCATAGGAAATTGTCGAACTGCGAGACACCTGCGGAGACGCAACGCTCTGTCCGTACCGCCGGGGCGATGTACCTCCGTGGGAGCTGCACCCGAAACTCTGCGACATGGCTAGGCACACAGCAGCGTGCTTGTACTCCATGCCCGTGGTCGCGCACTACGATGCCGTGATGAATTGATCTCACTGCTGCAGGAGCACTGACGAGGACTGCAATACATGGCGCAAGACTAATGTTCCGACAATTGGTGTGGGAGTAATTCGTCTGTTTGGTTCTGCAGACTTTAGTTCGCCTCCTCGAGTTGCGGACTCAAAAGCTCTTCGCCGTAGGGCACCGGGGCAGACGACGGTATCTGTATTCAGTTTCTCTTTTTGAATTTCCTGGAGTACGGCCTACGCATCCTGCAAGCCTATCCAGTATTTTCAGGCAATTCAGACTGTCTTCGAGGGCACGTTAGGTTGCTAACCGGGGTCTGGAACCCTGATCTAATGGACGACATTCTCTGTCGCATTGCGCCTGTTTCGAGGTAACTGTCCGACTTTAAGCTATCCACAGAACGAAAGTGTGTCGTGCTCAGATCTTGAGCAAACGATGCCTGGAGATACACCATCTCGGAGGGAAAGGAGGAGGGAACGTACGCGAGTCAATCCAGGTGTCGGTTTTCCGACTCTGGAGTGTAGCAATTAAATTGACCCCATCAGGAACGGAATTAGAACAGCGCAGAATCAGCACGTTGAAATTACGGAACATGGTTCAAAAGGAGATTTAGATGGCGATTAAACACTGTCTGATGGCAGGAATGTGTGAATCTGCTGAGGAAGTTGAGGATAGGGTATTCTCGTCCAGCGGTCGCAACTACGGGTATAGATGTTGCAGCTCAACTACACGTGGCACGCATAGCAGCTCGTGTGTTTCAAACAAGATCAGCCCCGCAAAGTTCCGGTGTCCCGCGACGGTTCCCAGCTCCGAACACTGTGAACGCAAGTGGATGGAGGGCTTGTCCTGATGCCTGACCCGACACCACAGCCAACACCGCGACCAAAGAAACCGGTTACGAATCCGGCACGGGGCGGGTACAGTGCGGGCCATAAGGGCGGCGCAAAGTTGAGTGGTGAGGAAGAGTCGTACGCACAAGACTTCATCGACATTGTGGGCGGCTTCATCACCGGCGCTGTGACAGCCGGCGATATACACCCGGGCATTGTCGAGTCGCGCTCGCCATCATGGCAAGCCGGATTCGTCTGGGGGCAGTGGAAACCTGCAACCGCCCCGTATCCCGGCCTTATGTACGGACCGGACGGCGATACCGAACCGAACCGCCCCAGGCGCTAGAAATGTTCGGCAACTAAGTCGCTCGCTCGATTGTGTCCGTTGGCGAGGGGCAGGTGTTAGAGCCTGCCCCTTCTCTGTGCGGCCGGCTAATTGGACATCCTATGGAGGCCCGTAGCGGTTGGGTAATAGGCTGCCGGGCTTGAATCCGATGTAGAACCAGGCAAAGAGTCCAATCAGAGGCACCACCAGGAATGACCATGTGCTGTAGTCTCCGAAAAGCCAGTGGACGAGTCCGAGCACGGGACTGAGCAAGACTATGAATCCGAGTAAGGGTACGAATATGAGCAGGTACCACGCGCTGAGCTCGATGTCGTGCAGCCTCCTGGCAGTAACCGCAAGGCTCACCCACATCCACAGAAACGCCACCGGGATAACTGACATTTCCCAGTCTGTATTGAAGGTCCAGACGGTGAGAAAGCGGACTACTAGAAACGCCACTATGACAGTGATCCAGAACTCGATGCGGGCTGCGCGACCACTGAAGGAGAAAGGTCTCCTCATCGCCCGAACCCATAGACTCTTCATGGGTCTGGATCCAATAGCCTCGTGTGATCCGGAATCCAGTCGATGTAAATGAGCGGCGTCTGTATGCTGCTGCGGCCGAGCCGGCGTTGGGTGGTCATAAGGCTTACCTCGATAGCTCTACTCTGGCACGTGATGCGCAGGGCCGATCATGGTCATTCCACCTCTCAGTCGTCATGTTGCAAAACGTTCAGAGAATGGTAACACAAGAGGGAGAGGCGACGGCTACCCCGGACCGTAACTGCTCTTACGAACGAGCCTTCTTAGCCCGAATCCACCGAAGAGTAGAGTTATATTTGCTGGAGCGTGAGTGAAGGACGCGGCAAGGTGGCAGTCCGTGTATGATGCCTGCGTTGGAGCGTTCTGAAGGGCTCCGGTCGTGATACTGGACGCCAATGAAGGTTCACAGTGACGGTTCCGGGTGAAGTTTACGGATGGGTGGGCAGCAGGGGATACTCGCGGTCCGGCTAGAGTCCGGGGATGTGATGGGTTGTGAGGTGTACGGTGGGCAGTCGCCGCCGTCAGCTCGGTAACGGAATGGTGCGCATTCTGGCCAGCGCGTTGCCGAACTGTGTTCCCCAGGGCCAGCCCCGGGGTAGGTGCAGAGTGAGGCGGCGTGCCGAGCGGGTGAGACGTCCGACAATGGAGAAGAAGCGTCGTCTGAGGGTCTTTGTGGTCACCACCTGCTCCCCCAGACCGATGCGCGCGGTCCAGCGGGCAAGGTTGTGTGCCATCACTTGCACGGCCATCCAGGCTGCGTTGGCTGCGAAGCGACCCGACGGCAGGTGGTTCAGTCCCACACCGTACTTCAGGTCTCGGATGGCGTTCTCGATCTCGGCGTGTCGGCGGTGGTCGGCCTCCAGTTGGAGAGTGTCGCCCTGTCGGTCGGTGATGAAGGCGTGATAGCTGTAGCTGGCAAACAGCGCCAGTTGGGAACCCGGCGTGGGCCTGACCCTTCGAACGATCAGTCGCACAGACGCTGCGTCAGGCTCGCCCCCAAAGGGAGTGTAGGTCGTCTCTGCAACGTCGGCTGCACCCTCCATCCAGTAGGGTATGGGCATCCAGTCAGTCTCGGGTATGTCCTCTATGAGATTGCGCAAGCTCCGATGCTGTCGGACGGTGATGGAGAAGCGCACATCGTTGTTGTGGCAGACCGTGACGATGTCGTGGGCGTAGAAGCCGCTGTCGGCCCGCACGGTGAGCGCTCCTGTGGCTCCTGCGTAGCGCACCCTGCTCAGCGTCTCACGCAGGAAGTTGGCTGCCCCCCGTACGGTGTTGGCCCGGCCCTTGCGCAGTCGTGCCATCAGCACGTCTCCTGTTCCTGCGGCGACGGCAAGCAGCGGGTGATAGCCTCTCTGCCCGGCGTAGTTGTGACGGCGCGCTCCCTCCTTTGCCAGTCCGTAGGTCTCGCAGACGGTGGAGTCCAGGTCGATCGTCAGAGGCGAGTCTCCGGGTCCTGCCCCCGCGGGCCAGGCTCGCGCCAACAGTTCCCGGCTCACCCTATCCAGTTGTCGCACGTGTCCCCAGCGGAAGCTGCGCAGGAATGTCCCCAGTGTGGACGGAGCCTTGACCGCGCAGCCCAGCACCCGTTCGGTGCCCCCGGACCGCAGCGCATCGGCGTCGTCTATGCAGTCGCCGCCGGCCAGCGCGGATGCCACCAGGGTCAGCATCTTGTCTCCCGCATTCGCCCGGCCCGGAGCATCCCCCAGGTCAAGGTGGCTGTCCACAAGTTCGCTCAGACCCAGACGCCCGGCCAAGGTGACTGGCAACAGCAGTCCGGCATTGGCCACCAGGCGGTGGTCGTCGAAGGTTACTTGGATGCGGTCAGGACGCTCGGATGCTATCATCTAATGGGTGCTCCTCGTATCTGGTTGGTTCTGACTCCATAAACCATTATCCCAGATATACGGGAGCACCTTTTTATCCCTTATGCGGACCTCCGATAACCTCTATTTCGGTGGATCGGGGCTTAGCTGCAATCCGCCACAGAATACCTGATTCCCCGCGCTCAGTCCGATTCTCCTATGGAGCACCCAATACCAGCATCAAGGAAATATGCAGAAGGGTAGTTTCAGCACCGATAGAGCAGCGAGTTTCTGGATCTCCTCGTCTGCAATGGGTGGCTTTCTTGCTCTTCGGGATGGCTTCCGCACCATCTCCAAGAAGTTGCACGGCGTATGTCTGCATCCTTCAAGTTTCGTCTGCGCCGAGGAAGCGCTCCATTCGGAAAAGACATACAGGGAGAATGAACGCCGGTGAACGTCCGGTTGAAGAATCTTGTCATCTTCTTCAAACTTCTGGTACATCCTGGAAACTGGCTGCCGTCGGTGTTCTGGTGGACTGGAATAGTTGCTGTTTGCGATGTGCTGCTGTCCTACTGGTGCTGGAAGGACTGCATCTGCTACCATCCACGCGGAGAGGAGTGGCTGCTGACAGCGTATCTGCTGCGCGCGATTACGACTAACTGCTAGGAGCGATGGCAGCATGACTGACAACCTGAAGCAAACGCCGCGCTTTCTTTTGAGACAATACTCACGGATGCGCGGCGTTCCTCTTTACCTCACTCGTGAAGACATAGAGGCGTGCCGCGCCTTCGACGCTGACTGCAAAGTCCGGGTGGTCTCGCCGTTCGACATGTGATGCGGATACTGCTTGACCAGAACTTGTCTCCATCGATCAAGTCGTCCGCGCAGGACTTCTTTACTGACGCACTTCACGTGCGGGACATCGGAATGTCAGAAGGCGAGGACCTTGAAGTGTGGGAAGACGCTGGAGAGCGCTATATGGTGATTATGTCGAAGGACTTCGATTTCCTGCATCTTAGCGCTCGTTACGTACACCCGCCAAAAGTCGTCCGGCTTGCAGTAGGTGACTGTTTACTGACGAGATAGCGTCGCTGATCCAAGGTCACCACAAAGACTTGGCCGCCTTCTACGGCGAGGATGCTGAGGCGTACCTGGAATTGCCGTGAGTGGGGGCTGCTGATGAATCAGAGGCTCGCAGTCTTCAGTTGACGCAGCGAACACGTCTGGATCGAAGATTTTTCGAGCGATAATGCCTGACTGGACAGCACCACGTAGCCCACGAAACCGCCGTCAGAGGCCGCTCTTTGGAGCTATTCTATCAGTGAACAGGCAGCTTGTGACGCAGCCGGCTCGCTGAGAGTACATCGAGCGACGCGAGAACGTCATAGCCATAAGCAACAGCGGGACCGGCAAGACACACATCGCGCTGGGGCTGGGACTCGCCGCCTGCCAGAGGGGACTGACGGTCGGCTTCACCACCGCGTCAGCGCCTGTGAACGAGCTTATGGAGGCAAGGGACGAGATGAGGCTGCTGAACCTGCAGAAGAGGCTGTCACGACTGAAGCTGCTGATCATAGACGAGCTGGGCTTCGTGCCCCTGTCGCCCACCGGTGCGGAACTGCTCTTCGAGGTCTTCAGCCAGCGCTACGAGCGTGGATCGATCCTCGTGACAACGAACCTGCCGTTCGACGAGTGGACCGAGATGTTCGGGTCGGAGAGGCTGACGGGCGCTCTGCTGGACAGGCTCACTCACCACGTTCACATCATCGAGATGAACGGCGACAGCTACCGTCTCAGGCAGAGTAGCAGAGCAACCGCACCATCGTCCTGAAGTAGAACCACGACCTCAAGCCGATCCTCGCAGAAGAGGAAATAATCCCTTAGCAATTAGCACTGACACTTATGCTGAACAATGGCGCCAGGTGGTACAACTTGTCGCCGCCGCGCTGGTCCATCATTGCACCGCCATTGACACTCCAGAATGACCGAGCGATGCACGATCCTTGTATCGGCCCGCAGTCCACTAGAAGATCGCTCAGACCTGCGGCCGACAGGGACTTGTACGCCTTCTCGACGCTTATCCTCCTGCCCCTTCGCTCGCGTGCGTTGCTCTCGATTCTGCTACGCTGCAACTCCAATTCGTTCAGAAGATACGTAGCCTCAGACAACGTCGGGTCGATTCCGGTAGGGGGCAAAATCGTACGCTAAGGCCGCTATCTACGTTTTGGCCACCGGTATTCACCGGTGACCAGGATGTGGCCCCACCCAAGGGGTGAGATGTGGGCCAGGAGTTCGGGCTCGACGGTCAGGCCGGCGTGTTTCCGATGTCCGACCGCTTCGCCGAGATGGGCGGTATTCCAGTAAATGACGATGGCGGCGAGCAGGTTGAGCCCGGCCATGCGGTAGTGCTGTCCTTCGCTGGAGCGGTCGCGGCTTTCGCCCTGGCGCCTGATGCGAAGCGCGTTCTTGAGCGCGCGATGAAGCGAAGGACATTCAGGGGAATGCCCTCCCCCACCGCCAAAAGCCGTCCCGGATATCGAAAGGCGCAAAGCTGACGCGCGAAGCCCAGCCGGTTGTGTCCCACGCGCCGCGCCCGGATCTGCTCGATGTCGTCGTCGGACAGCGTATAATGGCGCAGCAGGGCGGCTTCGTCCGTGGGCAGGTCGAACAGGCGCGCGCTCCAGATGCTCCGCCTCGGCATGTTTCATCTCTCCTTTATCCGTTCACACCGGCAGGCGCGGCGTTGTCCGTAAGGGGACGTCCAGCGTACGGCCCAGCCCGTCACCCCGAGCACCGTCAGACCGGCACCAGGAGCATCTCATATGAATGGTACGGAAACATTTGCGGATGCGGGACCCTATTCGTACACTTCCCCCATGACCGCAACCCTCATCGGATACGCGCGCTGCTCCAACGACCGGCAGTATCTGGCCGCCCAACGCCAGGCCCTCCTGGAACTCGGAGTCGCCGAGGATCGCATCTACACCGATCACGGACTCACCGGCACGAACCGCGCCTGCCCCGGCCTCGACCAGGCCCTCGCCGCCGTGCGCCAGGGCGACACTCTGGTCGTGCCCAAGCTCGACCGCCTCGCCAGGTCCGTTCCGGATGCCCGCGACATCGCCGATCAGCTTCAGGAACGCGGCGCGAAACTGGCCCTCGGACGGGCGCTCTACGACCCGGACGATCCCTCGGGCAAGATATTCTTCAACATCCTCGCAACCTTCGCCGAGTTCGAGGCCGATCTCATCCGCATGCGCACCCGCGAGGGCATGGCCATCGCCCGCGCCAAAGGACAATTGCGCGGCAAGCAGCCCAAACTGATGCTCTTATAGATATCAAGCGGCTTTTTCGAGTAACCGATTGGGCCTCTGGATGGCCGAGTAGACTTCCCGAACAACATATCGCTTCAGGCATCGGATGACCTCAGTTTTGGTCATTCCCTCTTCAGTTCGACGCTGCATGTATGCTTGGGTCCGCTGCTCATAACGCAACCTGACCACAACGATGCGATAGAGCGCCGCGTTGGCCTGACGGTCGCCGCCGCGGTTGAGACGATGCCGGTTGGTCTTGCCGGACGATGCCGGTATCGGATTGACTCCGCACAGCGATGCGAAGGAAGCCTCGGAGCGGAGGCGATCAGCATTGCTGCCGGCGGCGACAAGTATGGCCGCAGCCGAGTCGGGTCCTACACCAAAGGCGCTAACCAGCACCGGTGCTGCGGTCCGGATGAGTCGTCCTAGCTCCTTCCTCAGGTCCTGGATCTCCTTGCTGAGTTGACTGTAACGACAGGCAAGCGATCGGAGTGTGTACTTCGCGGCCGCCCTGGGGTCGTCCAGACGACCAGGACGGAAGCTCTTGCACCGTGTGATGAGGGCGGTGGTAGTGAGACCATCGAGTGTTTCTCGAAGCTCAGACGGAGCTGTTACAACCAGTGCCTTTATCTGATTGACGGCTTGGGTACGAGCCTTTACAGCCGAGTCCTTGGCACTCTTGAGCATACGGATCATCTCGACTTCGCCCTCACCTGACTTCGGTGTGGCGTCGGCTACGCCAGCAAGCACAGAGCGTGCTGCCATCTCTGCATCTGTGGGATCGCTCTTCCCCTTGCGGTAGCGGACCGATCGGTCAGGTCTATTGACCTCGATGACCGTGTAGTTCCGACTGGTCAGGAAGCGTGCGACTCCTGCACCGTAGGAGCCTGTGCCTTCGATCCCGAACGCGCGGATCTGTCCCAGACTGCGGGCCCACCATTCCATCTCTGCATAACCGTGCGTAGTTGCTGGCAGGTGACACTCCCCGAGGCGGATGCCTTGGCGGTCTATCGCGACCGCCACATGCTGGTCTTGGTGAGTGTCTACTCCGATTATCACTTGAACATCAAGTCTGTTACCTTCGTGCCCGATGATTCCCGTCATTTCTACCTCCTGGAAGGCGGTGCATCGGCCAGATAAGCGGACAAGACTGCGATGAGGCTTGATTGCCAGGCTCTTATAAGGTCACAGCTCATCTAGGCCTCCGGTATAGTGGGGCCATCTTGAACACGAGCCGACAGATCACTTTGAAGGCATATCCGCCAGTCCGAAAACGGGTCAGGCACGAGTCAAGATGGCCTGCCTACATTATCGCAGTCCGACCGTCAACAGCGGGAACTCTGCCGCATGCACGCCACCGGCGAGTATTCCATCAGCGATCTCGCCGAGATCTTCTCCGTCTCAAGACCAACCGTCTATCGCACACTCAACCGATGCCATTCCCCTTAGCGTACGATTCTGCCCCCTACCGGAATCGACCCGAACGAGCGCACAAGTTCCAGAGTGCCGACGTCTATATGTGAGACTCGCGTCAGTGCGCCCTGCGGCGAGTATTCCATGGCGATGCGGTCCGCGCCTGTCAGCATGTCGCCTAGCCTGGCGGTCATGTCTTTGCGGCTGACGAAGAGCGTTGTGTCGATGCCAAGGTGGGTGAAGCGCCCCTGATCGACGTAGCTGACGAGCAGGCGCCGGGGCGAGTCCGCTGCGATCCACAGCCAGCACGAGCGCGTTACGTTGGCGATATTGCCAACGGTGTCCCAGAATATGGTGTTCATGTTGCGGTAGTCGTAGAGCAGCCAGCCGCTGATGTTCTGTGTGCGCAGGTATTCCTGGGCTTGGGCAATGACGGCTTGGATGGGCCTAGGGGTTGCCTCCGATTGATGCCTAAAGGATTAACCTATGTACACACACGCAACGGCTAAGAACAAGGGTATGTATCCGGCGATATACAGCAGCGCAATCGCGCCTGAGACAACGAATGAGCGTAAGTCAGACACATGTCGTAATCTGAATAGCCAAGTCACCACCACCACTATGAGATAGACTTGAAAAGCTTCTGTGCTCAACATTTGGGGCACGCCAATTGCGAAGAACCGAGCGCTAAAGAATAGTTGTGAAAAACATTCAGCGTTGTAAATGCTAACTGCTGCGAAGAGCAAGACCGCGCCGATAAAGGGGATGTGCAAAGGCTTGCCTGCTATTGAACGCAGACGGTCATTCAATAAAGGTGCCATTACGATAACTCCACCTAAGATTTTCAATTTCCGGCGAACGAGAATACCAGGCCCGAAAAATGAAAAGCATGAAGTTAAGATGTATGGGCGCATTAGCGAAAGCTAACGCGCCCTTTCGATGCCGTGTGATTCAATCGGGTGGAGCTATTTCCTTTTCTTGGAAGGCGATGGCAGGATTTTCAGACAGTAGAGAAGTGGCGACATCCCTGGCTGTTCCTTTAGATAGCAAACCCTGTTCGCGTCCTTTTGGACGATGCTAGTGCCAAGCCACACCTGGTCAACAAGATTCGATTGGATTGTACCATAGTTCTGGATATACTCTATCTTCGAAGGCAGTTTTAGCTTCCCGCCTACGCCCACATTGCCGCCGTCGCCGACGAAGTCTGTAAGCCCGGCCTGACTACCGCGGTCAAGGGCTGCTATAAATTCTCCCCAGCGCCGTTCATATTTCTCGCGGTCAATTCGTTCCTGCTCAAGTCGTTCGCGTTGTTCCCGCTCGATAGCCTCTTGGCGAATCTTAAAGTAATCTTCGCCGGTGAGAGCGCTTACAAACCAGATGACATAGTCTTCTGGAGTCCGCACTGGATATGGTGGGACAGGTATAGTTGGCTGGACCATTATCCGTACACAGCCTCCATAAACCTGCGCTCACAGTGGCGCTCGGAAGACGAAGTCAACTCTGATGACAAGGGGCATCGTCTTCTGCCATTCTCATCCCAAGACTGGACGCTGCCATCGCCAGCTTGGGCATTACGCTCTCTCTCAGTGCTTCGCCCCCATGTAGTCTTGTCTCTGTCGGGTGCGTCTATCCAGAACACGCGCAACTTCCACGTGCCCTCTTGACCCTTCCGTGTGTACTGAGGCACATTCTTGATCTGAACCTGACCAGTGCACATGCCGTCAGCTATACAATGTCTGTTTTCACCAGCCATCAAACATATCCTTTCTTGCACCAGTAAAGTGCAATAGATCCATAAATCTCTCGTTGCTGTTCAAACCCCGTATTGGAGTCAATTCAGATTAACTAATTGTTTTTCGGCTATGCATACACCTCCTTTCAAGCAATAACGAACTAATGCCCTAATTGCGATACAAGGATAATAGAACACATATTCTTTCTTGTCAACCCATAAAATGCGACAATTTCCCTGCGTCCCACCCATCCAATGCTCCTAGTATCTTTGACATGTACTGGATAATCCCTATCGAAGCGGTCCCGAGTGCGGCAGACCGATTGCTTCTTGGTCATCGAAGACCGTTCTATAGCGAGGGTCGTCGCACTCATTCCAGAAGAGCCCGAACGGTTGCCAGGGCTAACCAAGCCCGTATCTGCAAGGCAGGGTCAGTATGAAGGAGGCGAGAATGTCTCAGGAACCAATTTATTTCGGCATCGATGTGTCCAAAGAACGGATAGACATTGCCGCACGACCCACTGGTACGAGCTGGAGCGTGTCTTACGACAGCGACGGCGTCGATGATCTTGTAGCTCAGTTAAAGGATCTCAAGCCGGCAGGTGTGATCACTGAGTCCACCGGTGGTCTGGAGCTTCCATTGGTGGCGGCGCTGGCAGCGTCATCGCTGCCTGTCGCTGTGGTCAACCCCCGCCAGGTGCGAGACTTCGCCAAGTCCACGGGTCAGCTGGCGAAGACAGACCGCCTGGACGCTCAGGTGCTGGCGCATTTTGGCGAAGCAGTGCGTCCACCGATACGGCCCC
>MPND01000061.1 GCA_002238855.1 SAR202 cluster bacterium bin90 | reverse complement strand
CGCTTCACCACAAGTTTGTCAAGGTTATCAAGCGTGTACTCAAGGTCTTCCGGTCGCCGGCACAAGTATGTATCCACACTGGCGAGAATCGGCTCCTCAGACAGATAGTAGCGAATCATGTCAGGGACGTATGCATACACACTCTTGTCGTCTGCAACACCTGTGCCAGGCGCGTTTACAAGAGTGACATTGCCACGCTTGTATGCATCCACCAGTCCCGGTACGCCCAGAAGCGAGTCTTCCCTGAAAACAAGCGGATCGATGAAATCGTCGTCAACCCTCCTGTATATTATGTCAACGCGCCGCAAGCCTTTCGTAGTTCGCATATACACGAAGCCATTGTCAACCAGCAGATCTCTCCCCTCCACAAGTTCCGCGCCAATTTCCTGCGCAAGGAACATGTGCTCATAGAAGGCGGCGTTATAGATGCCGGGAGTCAGCAAGGCGATGGTTGGGTCTGCCCTACCTTCCGGGGCAAGCTCGCACAGCGTCTCAAGCAGGACCCTACCGTAATGCTCTACCTCACGCACTCGTGAGCTGCGATACAGGCGACGGAAGCTTGTCTTGACCGCCTTGCGATTCGCAATCATGTAAGAGACGCCGGAAGGCACTCGAAGGTTATCCTCAAGCACCATAAACCCGTCGTTGGTGCGGACAATGTCGGTGCCGCATATCGACACCCAGGAACCGTAAGGCGCTGAGAAGCCAAGCATTTCGGACCGGTACTGCGGGCAGTCTAGCACCATATCCTCGGGTATGACCCCGTCACGAATGACTCGCGGCATCCTCCGCGCATCACCGGTCTGAGATTGACCGTACACATCCTCCAGAAAGAGGTTCAGCGCACTGATACGCTGCGTGAGGCCGCTTTCGATGTGAAGCCATTCCGAGGCAGTCAGCAGGCGAGGCACGCAGTCGATCGGAATGATGCGCTCTTCTGCTTCTTCATCTCCGTAAACCGTGAAGGTTATGCCTTCGTTGGAGAAGGAGCGAGTTACACGCTCCTGAATAGTTGCCAACTCGTCTCTGGAGATGTCCAGCAGGGCCTGATGGAGTTGGGAACAGTGATGGCGAGGTGCGCCATCAGTGAGAAACATCTCGTCGTAGATAGCCGCATTCAAGTTATACGCATTAAAGTCCATGACAATCGCTCACCGAAGAGTGTCAGGCAACCTTAGGCTCACGAAACAAGCCCAAAAGGCTCCAAGTCTGCGATAGAGGGCACTGTGTCTTCCCAGGACACGCAGGTATCCGCCAGGAAGTTCCAAAGGCGGAGGTGGGTCAATTCAACGCATCCTAGTAACTAGGCATATTTACTGGGCATAATATCATGCTATTATTGCTTATGTAAGATGGTGCATTTCGGAGATAGACTGTCCGTCGGCGCCATTCGGTGAGGCACGACTGATAGTGGGAGGAGTAGTGAAATGTTGAGATTTGCCGAGGAAATCATTTTACTGTTGCTTAACGACGGCGACGGAAGGTTTGCTCGCGTACCCAAGTGGTCGCTTGACTACGCGCTGGCTGGCGGAGTTCTGATGGACCTCGCTTTGGAGAACCGCATTGACACAGACCTGAAGAATTTCATTCTTATTGACGACACTCCAACAGGGGACGAGCTGCTCGACCCGACGCTGGCCGAAATAGCGGCAGGCAAGGATCGCAGCACGAACTTCTGGCTTGAGCAGACCGCGGACAAAGCGGATTCGATCCGTGAAGTGGCTCTCGCGCGACTTATCGAGCAGGGCATCCTCGAAGTTGAAGACGATCGATTCCTTTGGGTCTTCCGCTCAAGACGCTATCCATCCATCGATGGCACTGCCGAGCGAGAGGTGAAGCTTCGCATTATGGGAGTCCTCTTCAGCGACGAGATTCCGTCACCCAGGGATGTGGTCATAATTTGCCTGGCCGACGCCTGCGGCATTTTCAAGGGACTGCTTTCACGGCGAGAGCTGGACAATGTGGCTACCCGCATAGATCAGGTGCGCAGGCTCGACCTCATCGGACAGGCATTGTCGAAGGGCATCAGCGACATCGAAATGTCAATCGCCGCCTCCGTTCAGCCGCACGCCTATTAGTCCTGCGCGAGCGGAAGAGAGTCCGCGTTCAAAGCACAATATAAGTCATCATCCCCGTCACTCGCACTTTCCGAAGGCGCAACGAGTGACGGGGTTTTGTGTCCTGTTTAGGATTCACAGGCACTCCTCCCGGACACACCTGGCGGTCGGCACCGAATGCCCTGTTTTCCATTCATTGGATGTCTGGGTTAGACTATTCAGCGTGCTTCTCACGGAGCGGACTGGAATGTATGCTGGAAACTGACTCTAGCTTGAGTTGGGTTGCATGTTGGAATGCATGACTGAGGTGCGTCTTGCAGGAAAATGCTGAAGGGCAATATGACGGCGCGCTGTCTGACCTTCGCGTGCTGGACTTCACGCACTACATCGCTGGGCCGTACACCACCAAGTTGCTAGCAGACTACGGCGCCGATGTTCTAAAGGTGGAAAGACCGGAAACCGGCGACGGCGCCCGGGGCATTGGGCCGTTTCCAGACGATGTGCCACATCCCGAAAAGAGCGGCACTTTCCTACTTCTCAATATCAACAAGCGAAGCATCACGTTGAATCTCAAATCCCTCAAGGCACAGGAAATCGTCAAGCAACTGGTCAGAGACATCGATGTGGTGGTGGAGAGTTTTCGCCCAGGCCAGATGGCAGCCTTTGGACTGGACTATGCCACGCTGCGCTCGATCAACCCGCAGATCGTACTGACATCAATATCCAACTTCGGGCAGACGGGCCCATACCGCGATTTCCGGGCTTCAGACATCATTCTTTACGGCATGGGCGGCGAAATGTACTCGACCGGCCTAGAAGACCGCGAGCCATTGAAACTTGGAGAAAACGTCATCCTTTACCAAGCCGGCGCAATCGCCGCCACTGCCACGATGGGCGCAGTCTTCGCGGACGGCAGCCAGCATGTGGATGTGTCGCTGATGGAGACGCAAGTCGGGTCGATAGACCGAAGGATGAGCATGCTGCTGGCATACCAGTACAACGGCGAAATCTCCCAACGAAGCGCAACAGCGACAGCGGGCGGGTATCCCAACGGTGTCTTCATCTGCCTTGACGGCTATGTGCAGATCGCAGGCGGGCGGAACTACTTCGAGAGGGTCGTGGCAATGATGGGCGCGCCGGACGAGCTGCTCGAAGAGCGCTGGTACACGCCCGAAGCGCAGTACGACCCTGATCTGGAGGACGAGTTCAACGGCTATTTCATTCCCTGGTGCCTAGAGCGAACGAAGACTGAGATCTGGCACGCGGCACAAGAGGCGGGAGTTCTGAGCGCTCCCATCAACGCCACATCCGACCTTGTGAGCGACGCCGCATTCCATCAGCGAGGCGCATTCGCTGAGATTGAGCATCCTGCTGCTGGCACACTGCTGTACCCGGGCAGACCGTTCATAATGAACGAGTCCCCTTGGTGCGTCAGACGGCCCGCTCCGCTCCTTGGTGAGCACACCGATGAAGTGCTAGTCGGACTTGGATACTCACATGAGGAAATCGGGAAGTTGCGAGAGCAGGGCGTAATTTAGCGACCGGAGGAGCAATACGATATGGCAGACAGGGCAAGGCTGCCGCTCGAAGGCATTCGCATCCTCGACATGACCGTCGTCTGGGCGGGGACTTACTGCGCCACACTTCTCGCCGACATGGGCGCGGAAGTCATCCGATTGGAGTCAATCAAGCGACTGCCGCCAATCACCCGCGGATACATACCCTACCCGCCCAAAGAAGTCATCGAAGGGCTGCCCGCATTTGTGGCGGCGATGCCAGGACGCGAGCCCGGCAGGCGTCCATGGAACCGATATCCGCTGTTCAACGCGCACGGGCGCAACAAACTCGGCATCACCGTTGACCTCACGCAGCCATCCGGAATGGATATTTTCAAGCGACTCGTCGCTGTGAGCGACGCTTTCGTGGAGAACAATGTAACGGAAACGATGGATAAGCTCGGCATTTCTTACGAGATGATGCGCGAAATCAATCCCCGCATCATCATGCTGCGCATGCCTGCCTACGGCAACACCGGGGAATACCGAAACTACCGCTCACTGGGTGTACACATGGAGGGCGTCATCGGACATACAATCGTGCGCGGATACGAAGACATGGACCAGTCATCCAGCACCAACGTGTACGCTGCGGACGCCGCCGGTGGCGCGCAGGGGGCATTTGCGATGCTTGCCGCGCTACATTTCCGTAAGCGTACCGGCAAGGGTCAGCTTGTAGAACTGGCGCAGGCGGAGAACATGATCGCGTACACAGGTCGCTCTTTCATGGACTACTCCTTAAATGAACGCGACAGCAGCACAATCGGCAACCGCCACACAAGCGCAATTCAGGGCTGCTATCCATGCTCGGGCGACGATCGCTGGGTGAATATCACGCTGTTCGACGATGACGACTGGGCGGCGTTCTGCGAGGCAGTTGGAAGCCCGGAATGGGCGGACGACGAGCGTTATTCATCACACGCTAGACGCTATGGGAACCAGAGAGCGCTAGATGAGCATATAGCAGCGTGGACGCTCCAGCATGACCACTATGAAGTTATGTACATCCTTCAAGGAGCAGGCATAGCCGCCGGGCCCGTCATGGACCAGAGGGACGCCTTTGCCGATCCTCACCTGCAGGAGCGCGAAATCTTCGAGGAAGTGTACCACGAAGATGTGAACGGCTCGCACCTTTACGTAGGCGCGCCCTACAAGATGTCCGACACACCGATCAAGATACGCAGCGGGCCCGTCCAACTGGGCGCGGACAACGAGTATGTCTATAAGCAGGTGCTGGGAGTGAGCGACGAAGAGTACGCCGAGTTGGAAAGCATGGGGCACATCGGCATGGACTTCCCGCCTGACGTATAGTAACGAAATGCGAACCTACATCTACGCCGACGAGTCCGGCAACTTCGACTTCAGCCTCGGCGCGGGCGCGACTCGGTACTTTCTGCTGACGACGGTCGTGATACACGACCATTCCATCGAATCTGAACTGCTGGAACTGAGGCGAGATTTGGCATGGGAAGGAGTGGAGTTAAAAGGTGGTTTCCATGCGACTACGGATAAGCAGCGCGTCCGCGATAGAGTGTTCAACATCCTAGGCAGGCATAAATTTAGAGTTGATTCTACTATCGTGGAGAAACGTAAAGCCAAATCGCAGATACGCTCTACGGACATGCGATTTTATAAGCAGACTTGGTTCCACCACATGGGATATGTCGCGTCGCGTGTGGTATCTTCATCAGACGAACTACTGGTCGTTGCCGCATCTATTGGCAACAGGCGCGAACAAAATGCCTATCTTTCAGAAGTTCGAGATGTATTGAGCCAAACATCCCCTGCAAATGCTATGAAAGCCGAGATGTGGGATGCTAATTCCGACCCCTGTCTGCAGGTGGCGGATTACTGCTCTCGGGCAATACAGCGTAAGTGGGAACGATCCGATACCCACTCCTATGAACTAATTCAAGATAAGATAGCGTCAGAATTCGACTTGTTTCAATCCGAAATTACAGTCTATTATTAAGCAAAAGAAGTGAGCTAGCTATCCGAGGATTGGTGCTCGGAAGAGGCCCCGGGCCTCTTGTCGCCAGCTCTTTCAAACATGTTTATGCTGCATCATCGACTTCTGTCAATTGCCGCTACTCCAGCGGCGGAATCACTTCATTTGCGCGCAACGCGTCAATCTCCTCGACTTCGTAGCCCAGCTCCAGCAACACAGCTTCCGTCTCCTCGCCAAATACCGGCGCAGTTCCCAGGAGCGGCTGCGTCTCGCTGAGGCGGGGCGTGACCCCGGCGTGCGATACTTTCCCGAGCAGAGGGGATTCCTCTTCGACGATCAGCCCTCGCTCTCTGGGATATCCGTCGGCAAGGATATGCTCTACATCGTCATTTCGGACCGCGCTTACTCCGGAGGCGCGCAGCAGACCCAGCCATTCCGATACTTTCTTACCAGCGAATACCGCGCCGATCTCCTCAGCGAGCAGTGAGTCGTTCTCAGCTCGTAACTCCTTTGTAGCGAACTCCTTGCGCTCTGACAGATGGGCAAATGCCTCTGAACTCACCAGCGCTTTCCAGTCGGCATCGGCGATTACAAGCCAGCCGTCAGTGGCCTGGTATAGCCCGTTGAGTGCATCGAACCGTCTTGACTCCAGGCCCTCAACTTCGCTGCGTTCATAGCCTTCGTGGTCTATGAGATACGGCGATGAAAAGGTGGAGCCGGTCTGTGCCAGGGAGGTATGGACGAATTGCCCCTTACCCGTGCGGCGGCGATGCAGCAAGGCAAGCATCACTGCGTATGCGCCCATCAGCCCGGTGCCATAGTCATTGAATGTGTAGGGCGAGTGGATGGGCTTCTCACCACGCCCGCCGTTACGCACCTGAACTCCGGTCGCAGCCTGTGCGTTCTGCTCGTAACCGGGACGATTCGCCCAGTCTCCGTCCTGTCCGAAAGCGTTGATCGCGAGATAAACGATGTCGGGCTTGCGCTCTCGCAGTTGCTCATAACCGATGCCAATCCGCTCGGCAACGCCCTTCCGGAATCCACCCAGTACGACATCGGCAGTATCCACCAGCCGGTAAAATACCTCAAGACCATCGGGATTGGTGATGTCCAGACATATGCTGCGCTTTCCCCTGCCCACATCGTAAAGCTGCCTGTCGGTCGGTGGTCGATACCAACTGTCTATCTTGATGACCTCAGCGCCGTACTCGGCGAGCGTTCTGCCGCAGGTGGGCCCCGCAAGTATGATGCACAGGTCAAGCACTCTGATTCCACTTAGCGGCATGTTCATTCTGGCTTCCCTCGTCTGTCAGATTGGTCAAGAGTTATTCAGCAAGTATCCAGGAGCAATAATACTTCAAGCATTGCGCGTTAGTCATCAAGTCGCATCATAACTTCGTCAGGAGAGTCGAATCTACTGCCTTGCCCTTGCCTGCCCTGCAAAGGGTTGCGTATAATGTTCGCCAGAATATGAGCGACGACCTTGGAGGGTATCGAACAGCATGGACAACAACGAAAAGAAGGGTATTTCACGCAGGAGTTTCCTGATGGGCATTCCCGTGGGAATCGCGGGAGTAGTCGCATTCAATGCCATCGGCAACAGGGTGATGAAGCGCAACGCCTCACAATATCCTAAGTTTCCTGAAGGCTCAATCTTCACGCCCGCCAACGACCGCACGGAAGTATAGACAACTAGCCTTAACGATTCCGTTTACCCGGGTCGCGTTGCCCGCGCCGTGTAGTCCGGGTCGAGTAGAACGATAAAGCCACTCACGAGAACCTCGCCTGATATTCGCAGCGCGAGGTTTCTTCTTATGAGGTTTTCTTCTTATATTTTGGAGGGAATTAATCCTGAGACAGTCAGCCTGCGAAGAGAGGGCAAGAGATGAAAGTTCTGATGACAAACGCTCACTTGGGTGAGGGTTTCGTGGAGCAACTGCAATCGGAATTTCCACAAGTGGAGTTCCGCACGGCGATCAACGTCGAAGAGCAGCTTCGAGAGGCTGCGGACGCTGACGTGATTTGTGGATGGCCCGATAGTCCGGAGGTCGTGGAGGCCGCATCACAGTTGCGCTGGATACACTGTCCCGGCACTGGCATCGACAAGATAATGGCGGAATTGCCCACGCTTGCAGATAGTGATGTCGTTCTGACCAATGCAAGAGGCCCCCACGCGAATCCAATGGCTGACCACGTGCTGTGGATGATGCTGTCGCTGTCCCACAGGGGCAGGCAGATGGCGGAGGACCAGCGACTGGGCGTATGGGACACTGACAGGTATTCACACGCATTTGTGGAATTGGCCGGCAGCACAATGGGCATACTGGCGCTGGGAGACATCGGAAGCGCCATCGCCCGGCGAGCCTACGGCTTCGACATAGACGTGTACGCTGTGGACATCAATCCAGTAACTCCTCCACCGCAGGTCAAGGAAGTCTGGGGGATGGAACGGCTAGACGAGCTTATGCAAATGTGCGACTGGTTTGTCGTAACGGCACCGCTGACGAAAGAGTCGCGCGGGCTGATAGACCGTCGCCGCATCGATCTGATGAAACCGTCGGCATACCTCATAGTTATATCTCGGGGCGGCATCGTGGATGAGGATGCCCTGGCCGATGCACTGAGCGAAGGACGCCTCGCCGGTGCCGGCATTGACGCAACTGCTATCGAGCCGCTGCCACAGGAGAGTCCGCTCTGGGGGCTGGACAATGTCGTGCTTTCCCCCCATGCGTCGGCGCTTACGCCGCAGATGTACGAGGGTCGGAGGCAAATATTCCGTGAAAATATGCGCCGCCTCCTAGACAACGAGCCATTCCTATATGTGTGCGACAAGCGGGCAGGCTTCTGATGCGCGTACTCATCGCCGACCGCTTCTCCGATGAGGCACGCGCAACTCTAGCCGCCGAGGGCTTCACAATTATCTACATGCCGGATGGGCGTGACGACGCCCTGAAACAAGCTATTGCCGATTCGGAAGCGGATGTGCTGGTCGTCAGAAGCACACGGGTTACCGCGGATATGCTGCGGGCGGGGCGTCTATCACTTGTGATACGTGCGGGCGCGGGATACAACACGATAGATGTCGCGACCGCGAAAGCGAATGGCATCTTTGTGTCCAACTGCCCGGGCAAGAACTCCAACGCCGTTGCCGAAATTGCCTTTGGCATGATCATCGACCTGGACAGGCAGATCACAGCGAACACGGCAGACCTACGGAACGGCATCTGGCGGAAGGCGCATTACAGCAATGCGCGTGGACTTGCGGGAAGCACGCTCGGGCTGGTTGGCGTAGGACGCATCGGGCGTGCCATGATTCCGAGAGCGAAGGCGTTCGGCATGTCTGTCGCAGGCTGGAGCCGCTCACTCACAGATGACACTGCAAACGAACTGGGCATAGAAAGAATGCTATCGCCCACAGAAGTCGCTAAATCTGCGGATGTGGTGAGCGTTCATGTATCGCTTACCGAGGACACGCGAGCATTTGTCAGTCGCAAATTCTTTGAAGCTATGCGCGAGGGCGCAATCTTCATCAATACCTCCCGCGCAGAAGTGGTTGACGAGACCGCTCTCTCCTGGGCAGTTCAGGAGCGCGGAATCAAGGCCGGCCTCGATGTGTTCGAGGGTGAGCCGCCATCAGGTTCTGGCGAGATCGACAACCCGCTGTTCTCGCTCGAAGGAGTGATCGGAACTCACCACATCGGCGGCCAGACATCCGAAGCGCAACGCGCCATAGCCGACGAGACGGTACGAATCATCAGAGCGTTTCGCGCGACAGGAACTCCCCTGAATCCAGTCTGGTGACATCGCTAGTTTCTAGCTCCCGACCTCACTATCTATGAAGTCCAGAATCGCCTGCACAAGCTCCTCTGGCTTGTGATATCCGATGTCGTGAATGGTGTCCGGTATCCAATGCACGCGGCAATTCGGAATGCCGGCAGCGGCGAGATTCACCATGCGTTTACGATTCTGGGCAAACTCCGTGCCGGCTCGCTCGACCGAAGGACCGGCAGGCACTATCAGAGATGGGCACTCAATGCGAGGCCAGGCGTCAGACGCCGGATCATCCCACATCGCGCGAATGACCTGCGCTTGATTTTCCGGGCGCAGGATGTCGTATATTTGCCCGTCCCGCTCATAGACCATCGTCTGAACGATACGCTCCACCTCGTCATTCCAGCACATCGCAAGCTGTCCGCCCATTCGCGACAGGAACTCCGCCCGCGTCCCCGACACATTGCGCGGAGCTAACCGCTGACTGAACGCCTCCCAGGTTGCGCCCGGCAGCATCTGCGGGCTGAAGAACCCACCGTCTATCATGACAAGCGCCTTGACTCGTTCGGGGAAGTGCGCCGCGGTGCTTACGGCTACATTGCCTCCCCAAGAATGTCCGAACACGATTGCCTTCTCTATGCCGAGCACATCCAGCAGACCCACGGCATCTGAAGCCACCGAATGCCAGTTGTAGCCGTCAGTGGCTTGCGTGGTTTGTCCGTGCCCTCGCTGGTCGGGAGCGATGATGCGGAACCTCTCGCTCATCTGGGGCGAAACAATGTCGTACCAGTGCGCCGATGAGGCCAGACCGTGCAGCGCAAGCACGGGTTCGCCATCGCCGCCCCAGTCAAGGTATCGCATTCGAAGATCGCGCACATCTGCCCATCCCTCAACCGGCTTTGTCTTCATTTCTTCGTTCTCCATTTCGCACATCTATGCCTGTGCCGGGCAAATTATTCGGTAGAAGCAACCGGCTTGAAGTTCTGCGGGAAGTCGGGATCAAAATACACATACGCGTCTTCGCTCCCTATATTATGGCGGACTCCCTCCCGAAACAGCCAATAGTCCACCACGCTGCGCCAGGTTTCCCGGTCAACCAGCCCACTTGCAAGCCTATCGAGCGTCAGGTCGCGATAGGTATGCTCAGGGAACCACCAGCGATGCCGAATCCTCTGTCCTTCCGTGTACAACCCCTGAAGTGAAGTCGCAACCCCCTCCTCGTTGTTTGAATGCACGAGCAAGACCTCGGCCGTTGGAGACCGGTCCACAATGGCTTCGCCATCGATGTTCCTGTAACTGGCATGGTAGCGACTGCTGTCACGCAGATACCAGGCCCAGGGCCATGTGAAACCGCTGGTATCATCCACGTCTATGGAAATCCCGTTATCTTCCCCTTCATAGCCGTTGGCGCTCCGAAATTCTCCGGCCAGAGTGCGTATATCCGGAGATGTCTGCGTGTATACCAACATCTCGACCGGCACATCTCCATGACTATATGAAGCCATTGCAGATGCGCGAACAGTCAGGACCATCAAGACCAACACTGCCGGTATTGCGGCGAGCTTCGCCATTGTCGCCACGCCGACGCGACGCGCAAGAACCACGCCGACTGCTGCGAGCGCCACAACTGAAAAGGCAGCAGATATTCCAATCGTCAACCCGCCTCCATCGCCACCCGTTCCGGCAAGCGCCAGCATCAATATCGCGGCCATCAGGACCGGCACCCCCACGATCACCAACAGGCCCTCGAAACTAACAACCTTCCGCCAGTCGATTCCCGTCACCAGGTCACCCATGAATTTGCCAGCAAGCACTATGAGGGGCAGTGCGATATTCACGAGCAGCCATGGCATCTTCTCGCTTGCAATTGTGAACAGCAACAAAGTCATTCCACACCAGTACAGCAGGAAGATCGTAAAAGCATCCGTCTGTCGCTTGACCCAGTAGTACGCGGCGGCGGCGATTGCCAGTGCAAGTGGAAGAAATTCGTACAACGGCGTGATCACGAAGTAGTAATACCAGGGCTGGTTGCCTCTGGCGACATCTTGCTGGGCTATCCAATACCCAAGCCCTCGCCACATGCCTGACTCTATTCCACCAAGATTCGTGAAGAATGTTGAGTATGAGAGCACCCAAATGCAATAGAAGATTCCAGCCGCAATCAGCCACGCCTTCTGGTCCCACAGGAAGCCCGTAGCAACAGCCACGCCCATCAGCGTAACCATTATGAACGCGGCAATAAGTATCGCCCCTCCAGTCGGTTTGCCGACTACTCCTCCGCCGTCCATCGTAACGAATATCAGATTCGACCAGCTCAGGAGCGCCGTGTCCTGCAGAATGCCAATAGCCGCCGACCACATGGGCAGCGTCAGAGTTATTAGTAAGAGCAGGAAGGCAGCAGGTCCGCGCAAAGACGACAGGCTCCCTCTCTGGCTGAAGAATGCCGACGCGATTCTACCGATGGCCCTCACAGTTGTAGTTTCCCCGATGTGGATATCCGCCCTCTCAAGAATTTGGGGCACATTCCTGTAAAGAATCCACAGGGTAAGAAACAGCCCGAACATCGCAGTTATGAGGTAAGAAGTCTCTTTGCTGGCGAACGCGAGCGCAAGCAATCCAGCCGCGATGTATATGTAGCGGTGCCTGCCCTCGTCGATGTAGCGCCACATGCAGATGACCAGCCCAAGCGCCCAAACAGCCATGAGGATATCGTTGCGCGCGAAGCGGCTGAAGTACAGCAGTGCCGGCGAAAATGCGAGCATAACCGAGGTGAAGAACGCGCCGGGCCTGCCAAGCCTGCTGCGGAAGAAAATCGGCAGCATCACCAGCACCGTTCCGACGACGGCGTACAGCAGGCGTGAAGTGTAGTCACTGTCTCCGAGAATGAAGAATATCGCCGCATTCAGTTCAAATTGCAATGGCCCGTGCATCAGAGGGTCGTGTCTGAAGCCCTGCCCTTCAGCGAGCTGCCACGAGTAGAAGGAGTGAAGACTCTCATCGTGGTGGACAGCGCGAAATCCGAGATCCCACAGGCGCATCGCGGCGGCGGTAGCCAGAAGCGTGCCATACGCGACCGCCTCCCACAGTAGCAGTTGAACTCCCGCGACACTGAAGAGAGCATTATTGAGTTTCTGAAATAATGCGCCGAATACCGGCAATCTCAGTGGCGGATTGACTGCCGGAGAATTGACTGCCGGAGAGCTGTTCTGGGCAACCTCGTTCTTCATGGTCAGGTGGAAGACTACGATCTCTCAATTAAAGGGAAGTAAAAGCGACATGGTTATGCTAATTAGAGTAGCGTGAGCGCTCGCATATCGCAATGTGTTTGTTGGAGGAGTCAGATCCGGCCCGTCGAATCTGTCACCGAAGCCCATACTCATTCTGCAGGCTGATTGTTGACATCGCAATCTCCAATAAAGTACATTGAGCGCGTTATCGGAAAAAATATTCTCGAATTGCACGGCTTCGTCGGCGTTTAATAAGAGGCTCAGAACGTGGAGGCGCATGGTGAAACATTTAATATGGCTAAGTCTAATAGCAATAAGTATATTTGCGCTCGCATGTAGTTCCGCGCCGACGGCAGCGCCAGCAGCGCCTCAAGCAGCGCCACAGGCAGCGCCCGCGGCACAAGCTCCTGCCCCTCAGCAGGCAGCGCCCGCACCACAGGCACCCAGAGCTCCGGCGCCGGCAGCAGCAGCTGCGGCACCGGCAGCGCCGGCGGCAGCCCCGACCGCTGTGTCAATTGTGGCACCTGAGACGGCCCCTGTGACACAGGCGGCAGCCGGGCAATCTTCCGGACAGTCAGTGCACATAAATATGGCGGCAAGTATCGTTGAACCTCTTGCCGGATTCCCCAATGAGGCTGCTTACGGTCCCCAGTGGATCAATGTCAGCATAGGCCTGGTGGAAACTCTCTTCGTAAGAGAGGGTGACAACCTGATGGCTCCGCAGGTGGCAGATTCTTTCCAAGTTGCCCCGGACCTCAAGCAGGTCACCTTTAAGTTGAAGCAGGGAGTGCCCTTTAACTCCCCTGTCGGCGTATCTCAGGATTTCGGCGAGATGACCGCTGACGACTGGGTCTGGTTCCTGAACGATGCCAACCCTACCTACAATGTGAACTCCACATTCCGAATTGGCGGTGACCTCGCTGCTGTGTTCGGTGAGGCAAAAATCGTTGACGACTACACATTCACACTCGACGCCGCTGAGGGCGTGGTCATAGGTGCATTCAACCTTGAGGATGTGATAAGTGAGTACGGAAAGGGCCCCGGGGCTTACAGCAAAAAAGCGTATGACTCCATGGGTCCAGAATGGTTGAAGCAAAATATGGTGGGCACCGGCCCATTCATCGTTGAAGAGTGGGTACCGCAGAACAGGGCTAACCTGCAGGCGTTGCCGGACCATCACAAGCATCCCGCGCACATCGCAAGTTTCACGAGAATCCATGTGCCCGAGACGGCGAGCCGCATTGCAATGATGCAATCCAAGCAGGCTGACATCGCGGAGCTAGACCCCGTGTTTGCCGACCAGCTCGAAGCTGAAGGGTTCCGCTACATGGTGCCGCAGCCTAAGTGGATTACCGCGTCCTATATGTGGTCGGGCAATCTGTGGGAACGCACCCATGCGCGCACGGGGGAACCGCTTGATCCCGCACCTTGGGATGCACCTTCAAACATAGTTGACTATCCATGGATCGGCAATCCGTGGTGCGAATTGGGCGAAGCCTGTCACTATGAAGACACTGACAATCCGCCCGGTATGAGCGACATGGAGCAGGCGCGACTGGTGCGCTGGGCTCTCTCCTACGCCATTGACCGGGAGGGCATCGTGGACGGCATCCTTTATGGATACGGCGCAGGAATGCCAACCGAATACATGGGACCGAACTTCGGCGGCTGGGACCCGACCAGGAAGATAACCAACGTACAGTCTGACGCCATAATGGACAAGTACGGCTTCGGCGACAGCGAGGCGTATCCGACCTACGGTGTCGCGACCCCAATGGCGAACTTCCCGTGGCCGTGGGAAATCCCATTCCAGCCTGACTTTGCAGAAGAAATTCTCGATATCGCGGGCTACCCGCGCGGACCGGATGGAGTTCGCTTTGAGATTTCTACAAATATCTATAGGGCGGAAATCGGCGACGTGTCCTTCGACATAGGCGACCTGACCGCCGGATTATGGGAAGCGATTGGCGTAAAGACGACGATTCTGAACGAGGACTACGGATCTGTGGTCTCGTCAAGATTCCGCGAGCGCACGCAGATCTGGCCCACGCTCAAAAACGGCGCGGTTGACGATGCGACCTGGCCCGCGCACTGGCCGTTGCCGCTGGTTGACTCCAGCCTGTCACGACCTGGGTGGGGAGCAGGCTTCGAGTCGCGCTTCCTCGCAGACATGCACAACATGACCAAGCTCGAGCAGGACAGGGCCGCAGCCATTGAGCAGCACATGGACGTTGTTGACTGGACGATCTATTGGCACCTGTACTCTGGTGTAGTCGAAGTGCCGAAGGGCTATGCGGTTAACCCTGAAACAGTCGCCGATTGGGTAGGCAGGTCAACACAGGCCCACTGGGCCGGCGCCGAACCGTGGTTCATCGTGCCCGCCCAGTAGAAGAAGAGATGTTGCCCACAGGCGACAATAGCGAAATCAATATGGGACATATAGACAGATAGAAGTGTGGATGGGCCTGCAACGAATATTCAGCGCAGGCTCATCTTTCTGAAGGCGGGGTGCGGCTCTGCCCCGGCCTTACTTAAGCAGAAAGTTTCGGAAGACTTACAGTGCAGCGATTTCTTTTGAGGCGCGCCCTCTTTATAGTGATTTCCCTCCTTGGGGCTACCATTGTCATCTTTTGCATGACAAGGCTTGCTCACGATCCCAGGGAGCTGTTCGTGCCCGATACTGGCTATGGGATGTCTGAAGAGCAGTGGGATGCGCTTGGGGATCGGATGGGCTTCAACAAGCCTTTACCCGTTCAGTACCTCGTCTGGCTGGGCAATATGCTGCGCGGCGACTTCGGCACATCTATCCACCAGGAGTTGGAAGTCCGCGACATTATATTCAGCAAGATGGGAGCTACTATTCAGCTTGCTATTGGCGGATGGTTTTTCGCCATTCTGATTGGTGTGCCTCTTGGGGTTATCGCCGCCTCCACGCGAGGAACAATCTGGGACTATGTGAGCAGAGGATTTGCACTCTTCGGACAGGCGCTCCCTCAATTCTGGACCGGCATAATGGCGATTCTTATCTTCGCCGTGCTGCTTCAATGGCTGCCAGCGGGCACGCGTGGCGATGAACATGGCTTCGACGTCAGGTATTACATCCTGCCGTGCATAGTGCTGGGATGGCCGGCAGCCGCAGGGATTATGCGGCTGACCCGCTCGGCGATGCTGGAGGTCCTCGATTCCGAGTTCGTAAAGCTAGCAAGAGCGAAGGGACTGGGCAGATTCCAGGTGATATGGAAGCATGCGCTCAAGAACGCGATTATCCCACCGCTGACGTCAGCGCTACTACTGATGGCAGGCTACCTGAACGGCGCTCTGGTAGTTGAGACGGTGTTTTCCTGGCCCGGAATCGGGTGGATTGCGTTGAATGAGGCGGTCTATGACAATGACTTCCCACTGCTTCAGGGGACAGTCCTGACCTTCATTCTGTTTTATCTGGTATTCGCCTTGATTGCGGATGTACTCTACGCGGTGATTGATCCGCGCATTCGGTACTCATAAACGGAGCGGACTGCATTACATGGAACTGACTGCGACTTCACAACCTCCGGCGCTGAGGCCGTTTGCCGCTGCGTGGATGTTCGTAAGGCGGTGGCCCATCATCCCGGCAGCGGTCATCATTGTCCTGATACTGATGGGTATATTCGGGCCGTACATTGCACCTCATGATCCGGTGATTGCAGATGCGCGGGCAAGACACGTCCCGCCCGTAGGTTTTGATCTCTGCATTGGCGCCAGATGCAAGACAGGCACATGGACTAATCCACTTGGAACCGACCATGTGGGACGAGATGTGCTGAGCCGTATCATTGTAGGCTCACGGATCTCCCTGATGGTAGCCGCGATCTCGCTCATTGTCGGCCTAATTGTAGGCACGAGCGTCGGTCTTATAAGCGGGTATATGGGCGGTATTTTCGATGAGATTGTCACTCGGATTGTGGACATCTGGCTTGCGCTGCCATTTCTTATGGTGGCGCTCCTTGCCGTGCTGATTTTCGGGCAGAGTCTTACCGTTGTGCTTTTGCTGCTCGCCGTGCTGTCGTGGGTTGGGTTCGTTAGGGTTGTGCGGGCGCAGACACTGCAGCTGAAGGAGAGTGACTACGTGTCGCTGGCTCGCATAGCGGGCGCCTCTCCGGTGCGAATCATCTGGCGGCATGTGTTGCCGGGGGTCATCAACTCCGCGATCGTGATTGCGACGCTGAATGTGGGGAACCTGATTCTGGCGGAGGCGACGCTGAGCTTCCTGGGGGCGGGGATACCGCCGCCCACGCCTGCCTGGGGGGTGCTGATCTCCGAGGGACGGCAGTATATCTCGACGGCGTGGTGGCAGACGGCGTTCCCGGGGGTGGGGATATTCCTGGTGGTGATGTCGCTGAACTTCCTAGGGGACTGGGCTAGGGACCGATTCGATCCGCGGCTGCGGCAGCTGAACTAGCGCAGGAACTACGACGACAGAACGAAATCGAAGGGGCAACCGGAATGGTTGCCCCTTCTTTGTGCGCCGGATTGGGGGCTAGATCATGGAGTAGCTCTGGCCGCCGTCGACTACGATGCAGGAGCCGGTGATGAGGTCGGCGCGCTGGGAGGCGAGGAAGGCGACGAGGTCGCCGACGGGTTCGGGCCAGCCGAAGCGGCCGAGGGGGAGGTTGCGGGAGATGAAGTCTTCGACGACTTCGGGGGGGTTGTCGCTCTGGAAGCGTTCCCAGGAGCCTTCGGGGTGAGAGATGGAGCCGGGGGCGATGCTGTTGACGAGGACGCCGTCGGTTACGAGGCTGAGGGCGGCGTGCTTGGTGGCGGAGATGAGGGCGGACTTGGCCGCCATGTAGGAGAGGTTGCCGCCGTATTCTCTGCCGTAGATGGAGGCGATGTTGATGATGCGGCCCCACTGCTGGGCGCGCATATGGGGGATGACTTCGCGCATGAGCTGGTAGCCGCCGAAGAGGTTGAGGTCGAAGGCTGCCTTGAAGTCTTCGAGGGGGAGGTCGGCGATGGGTTCGCGGGAGCGGGAGCCGCCGGCGTTGTTGACTAGGATGTCGATTGGGCCGATGCCGTCTGCGACCGCCTGATTGAGGGCGGGCATGGCTTCGGGGTTGGTGACGTCGGCGACTATGCCTTGGCCGCTGACTCCGAGGGCTTCGATTTCGGCGACGGTGCCGTCGAGGGTTGCCTGGGTGCGACCGCAGATGGCGACGTTTACGCCTTCGCGGGCGAGCGAGAGGGCTGCGACTTTGCCGAGTCCGCGACTGCCGCCGGTTACGAGGGCGACTTTGCCTTGTATTCCTAGATCCATGTTGTGTGTCCTCCGTGCTAGTTTGCGCGTGGTGTTGGCGCGGCACAAGGCTAACACGGGGGGCGGGGAATGTGTAGTGGGGCCGGTCGTGTGCCTTCGGGGGCGGGATAGCCACAGAAGGCACAAAGGGGGCACAGAGGGTTATGGGCTGCGGATTGCCGGACGGCGGAGTGTGCCGGCGAGGGGGTTGGGGAGGAGGGGGATGCCTTCGGCTTCGGCGGCTTGTTTTATTTGCTTGAGGGCGATGGCGTAGTCGCGGTGGGCTGCCTCTGATGGGGGCACGAAGGTGATTTCGCCTTCTTCGAATTCGCCGGATTCTATGAGGGACTGGTAGTTGAAGATTGCCTGGTCTTCGGGGGTTAGGGGTTCGTAGTAGCAGTCGAGGTCGTCGGTGAGAACTGACATCGATGTACAGGATGGGGAGGATGTGTTGTCCTCGGTGTTGTCGGGAGAGCTGGCGGGCTCGTCCTTCGACAGGCTCAGGACGAACGGGTTGGTAGTTTCCGTGCCCACGCCCTTCCCTTCTGGATTCCTGCTTTCGCAGGAATGACGGGCGAATTGCGGGGAGAGGGGACTTCTTCCGGGGGCTGCGGCTTCTTCGCGGTCTTCTTGGTCGCGGATGGACTGGGCTATGGCTTCGTAGTCCTCGTTGTCGTAGTGGTCGTATTCGTCGAGGAATGTGGGGAGGCCGGCTAGTTGTTTCTTCTGGCCTATGCTGAGGCGGGTGGACTGCTGGTCTTGCCAGTAGGCTTGGAGCATTTCGGGGGTGATTTTGTCGTAGTTGGTGTCCCAGCCGCGACGGATTATCTCGTGGGCTGCGGACATCTTGTGGTGCCAGGTGTAGCCTTCCTCGGGGTCGAGGCTGGTGTCGCTCATGACATCCAAGAGGTAGCGGATGGCGTCGGTGCCGTGTTCGTTGTACTCTCGCATTCGCTTGGCGAGGTCGGTGTGCAGGGTGTCGTAGTCGTTGGTTTCGTCGTGGTCGTCAACGACTAGCTTGCGCCTGCGTCCGAAGTGGCCGTGGCCGCGGCGCAGGATTTCTCTGGCTGCTGCCATACGATCAGTGTGCTTGATGCGGAGTTTCTTGGGTGTGAAGGGCTGGTCCCTTCGGGTCATTACATGGGATAGAAACTCGGCGATGGTGTGGCCTTCGGCTGTTTCCTGCCTGATTAGGTGGGCTATGTCGTAGTTTAGGATGTCGAGGTAAGTAACAGGATTTGAAGATTCTTCACCCCCATCCCAGCCTTCCCCCGTCGAGGGGGAAGGGGTGTTTTCTTGGCCCCTCACCCTAACCCTCTCCCGCGGGGAGAGGGGACTTTGTTGGTCCTCTTTCTTGGCTTCGAGT
>MPND01000013.1 GCA_002238855.1 SAR202 cluster bacterium bin90 | reverse complement strand
TTATCTTGATTTAGGAATGGTTGCAGTTGATTGACGCCAATTGCGCCTGATTATATCATCACAGATACGGATGGCTTAGTTCTGCCCTTCTGCCGTAGGATGCCCAGCATGTGAGAAAGGCGATACGCGATGGAACTTTCCTTATCTGAACAGGCTCAGGCGCATATCGTCAAGAAAGGCGGGCGTGTCGCAGTTGACCTTGTGTGCGTGTCAACCTGATCTGCGCGATATATGGAGGTGTCAGTTGACACCTATATCGGCAGGCGCAACACGGCGAAGTACCAGAAACTCGCGCAAGAGGGCGTTGAGGTGCTGATCTCGCAGGCTCTCGCGCCGTATGTCGAGAACATCGAGATCGACTGCAGGAAGTTCCTGTTCGTGAACAGGATGCGCGCGCTTCTTCAGCTGAACAACGGGTATGTTATCGAGGCGTGACGGGCCGGCAATTCGCCAGCTTTCACTTCCAGATTCTCCTATTCAGCACCAAGGTTATCCCCAAGAAATGCGCAGTAGCCAAAACTTCGGCACCTCCCAGGCACTGCGATGCTGCATTCCCGCCTTCGCGGGAATGACGGGTGGAAGCGTCGCAGGAGTCTCTTGTCCCCTCACCCCCACCATCCGCGGGGGCAGGCTCTAACCCTCTTCCCTGGGCAAAGGGGATTCTTATCCCTGAAGATGCTTGCCAAGAAGGTCGAATGCCGCCTGCGCTGCGGCGCGCTTGTTTTCGTCCCGGTCGGTGATGCCCGTCTCGATGCGTTCGGCGACTTCCAATCCGTCGGGGCCTGCAAGTCCGATGTAGAAGGTGCCGATTGGCAGGTCTGAACGTCCTCCGGTGGGTCCCGCGACGCCGGTTACGGATATGGCGTAGTCGGTCGATGTGAGGTTGCGGGCGCCCGCTGCCATTGCAATGGCTACTTCGGGGCTGACGCTGCCCTTATTTTCATAGACCTCGTCCGGGACGCCCAATACGGACTGCTTCAGTCCGCCGGTGTATGCGATGACGCCGCCGGGGAACCAGCGTGAGCTGCCGGGTACTGTGCTGAGTAGGTATCCCATGAGTCCGCAGGTGTCGGCCTCGGCTACGGATACGCGCTTGTCCTGGGCTGTCAGAAGTTCCGCTATCTGTTCGACTTGCATTGCTTTTCCTCCGTTTTCTCTTTCATTGAGTTGGGCAGATGTTAGAGGGAAGGATGTGTGATGTCAAAGGAACGGGACTAAATTGGATGCAAAGGATGCACGGGCGACGAATTTCAAGATTGCGAAAATTGGGCCGAAATTGGTGCGAAATCGGGGAACAAAAGCAAAGACCGTGTCGTTGTAGGGGTATATCGGCAAGTTTCTGACTTGTGAAAACAGCGATACGGAGGTTGATAGATATGAGAAAGAAGTTGAGGAATCTGACGGCGATTGCGCTGCCATTAGCACTGGCAATGGCGCTTGGATTGGCGGTTGTGGGGTGCGGCGGTTCGGCTATGGAGGCGCCCGCGGCTGCACCTGCCGCCCCGCAAGCGCCTGCCGCGCCACAGGCGTCCCAGCCTGCCGCGGCTGCTCCGGCACCTGCGCCTGCTTTGCCAGCACCTGCGTCTGCGCCTACTTCGGCACCTGCCGCGCAGCGCGCACCAGTGCAGGCGATGGCCGCGCAGCCTGCAGGAGCGCCGATGACACAGGCGCAACGGGCTGCTACGGCAGCACCGGTACCGGCTGCTGCAGCACCTGCACCCGCAGCACCTGCTGCACCGGCGATGCAAATGCAAACGGACTCAAAACAGGGTTCAGGTGGTCAGGTCGCCCAGTCACAGTCGGGAGTTGGTCCGCGTGGCGGACAGCCGGGCGCGACTACATTCGAGGACTATGAGCGCATCGGATTTGAGCACACGTCTGAGGATAGGGTATCGACGTTCAGCCTGGACACGGACCGCACTTCGTACCATCTGGCGCTGAACTGGGCGCGCGAAGGGTACGATGTGGAGCCGGACTCGGTGCGAGCGGAAGAATGGATAAACGCTTTCAATTACGGGTACGCGCAGCCTTCGCGAGATGACAGCTTTGCCGTCCATACTGCTGTGATGCCGCATCCACTGGACGATAGCCTCGCGCTGGCACGGATAGCATTCCAGGCGCCTGAATTGCGCGATGACGGCAGGCCGCTGAATGTGACGCTGGTGCTGGACGCTTCGGGGTCGATGGCGGATGGTGACAGGGTGGGCATCGCGCGGGCAGCGGCGGAGGCGATTCGCAAGAGCCTGCGAAGGGACGACCGCATTGCGGTGGTGCATTTCACGGATGGGGTTATAGATAACCTGACGGTGGAGCATCAGAAGCCCGACAGCAGGAAGGTGAGCAGGTCGATTGACAAGCTGGAACCGCATGGTTCGACTAATGTGCAGGCGGGGCTGGACCTTGGAGTTCGGCTGGCGCACGAGGCACGGCGTGAGCGTCCGGATTCGCACAATTATGTGATCTTGATGTCGGACGGTGTGGCGAATGTTGATGCTACGAATCCCTTCGCGATTCTCGAATCTGCCGGGGACTACGACAGCAGGAACCCGCTACGGCTAATCACGATTGGCGTGGGCATTCAGAATTACAACGACTACCTACTGGAGCAGCTTGCGCAGCACGGTAATGGGTGGTACCGCTACCTGAACGATACGGGGCAGGCGCGGGCGACATTCAGCCGTGAGAACTGGCTGGCATTGTCGATACCGTTTGCGGACCAGACGCGGGCGCAGGTTACATGGAATCCGGACGTGGTGGAATCGTGGAGGATCGTTGGCTACGAGAATCGAGTTACGGCGGACGAGAACTTTGCCCAGGCTCGCAAGGAGTTCGCGGAGATCCCGTCGGGCGCGGCGACGACGGTTTTCTATGAGCTGGAATTGGTGGACTATGCGTCGCGTGGGGAAGTGCTGAATCTTGGGGATGTGGAGGTGCGCTGGGTTACGCCGGTGGCGAACGAGTCCAACCGTCAGCACGCGCAGATTCTGGCGCAGTACGATGATGCGCCAAACAACAGGGACGGTGCGCTGCTGGAGCTGGGCGCGCTGGTGGCGCTGGCATCGGACAGGTACAGCAGTCTGCCGTACCCGGACGCGCAGTATGAGGTACACGACGAACTTTCGACACTGAAGGAAAACCTTCGCAGTCTGGACAGGCAAATTGGAGAGCTTGCTGCATATCGCGACTTCGCGTTCCTAATGGAGCATATCGCTAAGGACATTCCAAGGCAGGCATCGGGGTATAGCCGTTAGGACAGAAACTGACAAGAACTGCTTGATGGGCAGGATAGATGGTGAGGGATTCGCCATTGTCCTGCCCATTTGTTTTGGTTGAATGCGCGTTAGTGGCTTTGCTACACTTGCGGGTGGTGTTTTTCGGGCGGAGCGGCGGCGGCAATCGTGATGGAAGGGATTCAGATTGATGGCAGAGAGTACGCGGCTTACCACTGAAGAGGTGCGGCATATCGCGCTGCTGGCGCGGATCGGGATGACGGACGAGGAGGTGGAGGAGATGCGGGGGCAGCTTTCGGACATACTTGAGCAGTTCGAGGCGCTGAGTCGTGTGGATACGGGCGACTTGGAACCGACCGGGCACTCGGTGGACTTGCTATCGGTGATGCGCGAGGATGTGGCGCGGCCGTCGTTCGATCGCGAGGAGACGCTTGCGAATGCGCCGAACCGCGAGGGCGAACTGGTGCGGGTTAAGGCTGTGCTGGAGTAGTGGGCGCGAACGGGAGCTAACATCGATATACAGGATGGACAGGATAGGGATGGACAGGATGAATTTGGCGGGGCTAACGGCGCACGAGGCGCGGACACTTCTGGACAGCGGAGAGGTCACTTCGGTCGAGCTTACGACTGCGGTGCTGGAACGGATCGGGCAGGTCGAAGGGAGCGTGAAGGCGTTCGTGACCGTTACCGATGAGCTTGCAATGCAGCAGGCTGAGGCGGCGGATGCGCGGATTGCTGCCGGGGATGTGGAGCCGCTGACGGGCGTGCCGATGGTGCTCAAGGACAATATGATCACGAAGGGCGGACGCACTCCATGGTCCTCAAGGACAATAGGGTCCCGAAGGGCGTGCGGACTACATGCTCCTCGCGGATGCTTGAGAATTTTGTGCCGCCGTACGATGCGACTGTTACTGAGAAGCTGTACGGGCAGGGTGCGGTGCTGGTCGGGAAGGGCAACCTGGATGAGTTTGCTATGGGGTCGTCAAACGAGAACTCGGCGTTCCATCCGACGCACAATCCGTGGGCGCTGGATCGGGTGCCGGGCGGGAGCAGCGGAGGGCCCGCGGCTGCGGTGGCGGCGGACGAGTGCATGTTCGCGCTGGGGTCGGACACGGGCGGCAGCATACGGCAGCCGGCGGCGTTGTGCGGAATCGTGGGGATGAAGCCGACATACGGGCTGGTGAGCAGGTTCGGGCTGGTGGCGTTCGCGAGCTCGCTGGACCAGATCGGGCCGCTGACGAAGGATGTGCGGGACTGCGCGATTACGCTGAATGCTATTGCGGGGAATGACCCGAACGACTCGACTTCGCTGAGCATGGATTTGCCCGACTATACGCAGGCGCTGGTGGAGGACCTGAAGGGGATGCGGGTTGGCGTGCCGGTGGAGTACTTCGGCGAGGGGCTGGAGCCGGGCGTGGAGAGCGCGGTTCGGGAGGCGATCGAGGTGATGAGGTCGCTGGGGGCTGAGGTGGAGGAGACTTCGCTGCCGAGCACGCCGCACGCGCTGGCGGTGTACTACATCATCGCGCCGTCGGAGGCTTCGGCGAACCTGGCGCGGTATGATGGCGTGAAGTATGGTCTTTCGGTGCAGGACGCGGACGGCGTGTGGGATGCGCTGGAGAAGACGCGACAGTATGGCTTCGGGCCGGAGGTGAAGCGGCGGATTATGCTGGGGACATACGCGCTGTCGGCTGGGTACTATGATGCTTACTACTTGCAGGCGCAGCGAGTGAGGACGCTGATCCGGCGCGAGTTCGAGGATGTGTTTACGCGGTTTGACGCGGTGGTGATGCCGACTTCGCCGACGGTTGCGTTCAAGCTGGGGGAGAAGACGGCGGACCCGCTGCAGATGTACCTGAACGACATTCTGACGATTCCGACGAATATTGCGGGGATACCGGGGATGTCGATTCCGGCGGGAATGTCGGATGGGCTGCCGGTGGGGCTGCAGATTATGGGGCCGACGCTGAGCGAAGAGACGCTGCTGCGGGTCGCGTATGCCTATGAGCAGGCGACGGATTTTCGCGGGAAGTATGGGGCTCCGACGCTGTCAGGCTAGCGGGCGGCTAACTGCTTGAGGGCGTCTTCGTCGAATTCGACGCCGAGGCCGGGGCCGGTGGGCACGGCGAGATAGCCGTCTTCGACTTGCAGCGGTTCTTTCAGCACTGAAATCTCGTCGCGGAGTGATATTGGCTCGATGTTGTATTCCTGCGAGTATGGGACGATGTCGGCGTAGGCAGCGCAGAAGTGCAGGTGTGCGACTGTGCTCAGGATCGGCTGGGTGTTGTGGACGGTGATGGGCTTGCTGAATGCTCTGCATAGCTCGGCGATCTTCACGAATTCTGTGAAGCCGGGCGCTTTCACGATGTCGGGCTGGATGATGTCCACCTTGCCCCTGAGGATGAGGTCGCGGTACTCGTATTGCGTGTAGATCATCTCGCCGGATGCTATGGGTATGTCGAGGGCGTCCGCGATGGTGGCGAGGCCGTCGAGGTCGTAGTGCGGGCGCGGCTCCTCGAAGTGGAATACGCCGAGCGATTCGAGCGCCTTGCCGATGTCCATTGCGTGGTGGACGGAGTATGCGCCGTTGACGTCGACGAGGATGTCTATGTTGTCGCCGACTGCTGCGCGGACTTCGGTTACGGTGGCGATGGTGTAATCTCGTGGATCGTCCATCGCGCCGGGTATCGCGCTGTGAAGCTTGTAGCCGGAGTATCCCTGCTCGACGAACGATGCTGCTCGCTGTCCTTCTTCGAGCGGGGTCATGTCGCGGCGCATTGAGCTTGCGTACATGCGGATTTTGTCGCGCTTCATGCCGCCGAGAAGGTTTGCGATGGGCTGGTTGAGTGCCTTGCCCTTGATGTCCCAGAGGGCGATGTCCAAGCCGGCAATGGCGCACCAGACCGCGCCGCCCAACTCGTAGCCGCTTGCTGCGCGCTGCATGTCGTCGAAGCGTACTGCTGTTTCTGTCGGGTCTTTGCCGATGAGGGCGGGTTTGAGCAGGTCGTCAATCAATGTCTTGATGACCGAGGGCTGGCGGCGGAAGCATTCGCCAATGCCTACAATGCCCTCGTCCGTGTATATGCGGACGAAGGGGAAGCTGCGGTCGAGTATGAGGCATTCGACATCGGTGATTTTCATTGCAGGCACTCCCAAGAAAGACAGGATAGGCGAGACGGGAGGGATTCTCCCCTCCTCACCCTAGCCCTCTCCCCAGGGAGAGGGAATATAGAATGACATTAGACGGCGGCGTCTCCGCGTTCGCCTGTGCGAACCCGAATGGTGTCTTCGATCGGATAAATGAATATCTTGCCGTCGCCGATCTCTCCGGTTCGGGCGGACTCGACGATGATGTCGACGACCTGATCCACGTCGGAGTCGCTCACTACAAGTTCCAGCTTGATCTTGGGCAGCATGTCCACGATGATTGCCTGGCCGGAGCGGCCAGTATGCACGATGCCGCGTTGCCCGCCGCGCCCGGTGACCTGAGTGGCGTTCAGCCCGTAGAAACCTGCCTCGCCCAGCGAATACTTCACGATGGTGAGTTTCTCGGGTCTAATGATTGCTTCGATCTTCTTCATGGCTCACCTCCCCATGCCAAAAGGGTAAGAACTTCCTATGAGGTAATAGGTGTCCTCATTGTAACCCTTCCCCAAGAGAGGGAAGGGAATTGAACTACTGATTGCGCAGTGGATATTGAGTAGAGTGGATGTAGAGTCCGAATTACTGGAATCTGTAAGCGGGTTCTTCGTGCTCAGCCATGTCGAGGCCGATAGCCTCGCTGTTCTCGGCCGTGAGCCTCGTTGTTCTCGGTGCCGAGAAAGCCGATGGTGTACTTCAGTTCGAGTAGGATTATCGCGGTAACGACGAAAGCCCAGCCCCAGGTTGCTGCGATTGAAATTACCTGGATTCCGATTTGCTGAATGCGAGGGATCTCCAGAGCGCCATATCCGAATCCGACAAACAGGCCGGTAGCGATTCCACCCCAGGTGCCGCCGATGCCGTGTACGCCCCAGACTGAGAGAGCGTCATCCAGCTTGAGGTTAATCAGGAAGCGGGCAGCTACGGCGCAGAGAATGCCCCCGACGAGTCCGATGATGATTGCGGGCATTGGGCCGACGAATCCTGCTGCCGGGGTTATTGCTACTAGCCCTGCGACTGCGCCGGATGCCGCGCCTATGACGGAAGGCTTGCCGTCCTTAATCCAGGTGAACGCCGCCCAGCCGATTGCGCCGGCTGCTGCCGCTGTGTTGGTGACGACGAATGCGTTGACCGCTGTACTGTCGGCTGCGAGCGCAGAGCCAGCGTTGAAGCCGAACCAGCCAAACCAGAGCATGCCCGTTCCAAGCACGACCATCGGAACATTGTGGGACTCCATAGGCTCGATGCCGAAGCCCATACGCCTGCCAACGATGAGCGCTGCTGCGAGTGCGCCGACACCAGAAGTGATGTGGACTACGTTACCGCCCGCGAAGTCGAGCGCGCCCAGCTCAAATATCCAGCCGCCTTCGGCCCAGACCCAGTGGGCTACGGGCGCATATACCAGCGTTACCCAGAGAATCATAAAGAGCACGTAGGCGCTGAACTTCATGCGCTCGGCGAAGGCTCCTGTGAGTATGGCTGGGGCGATGATGGCGAACATGCCCTGGAACATCATAAAGAGCATTGGTGGGATGCCGCCGTCGGGGCCTACTTCGGCGCTTACGCCGCTCAGTCCGAACAGGCTGAAGTCTCCGAACAGTCCTCCGATGGATGGACCGAAGGCTATGGTGTAGCCCCAGAGTACCCAGACTACGCCGATAATCCCCATACTCATGAGGCTGTGCATGATTGTGGCAGATGCGTTCTTACTTCGCGCCAAGCCTGCGTAGAATAACGCGAGGCCGGGGGTCATAAAGAGTACCAGCGCGGAGGATACCAGCATCCATGCTATATTTCCCTGCTCCAAGGTCGCTCCCTCCATGGTGAGATATAACGGGTGAGATGTAACGTCTGAGTCACGTAGCTCTAAACCGAGTGAGTATAAACAAGAAGCGTCTCAATTGTCCATCCCATAGAATCGGAATTGGTCCGTCATGTTAGTATGTCTCTTGTGAAATGAAAATCGGAATTGGAGGATGGAATCTATCATGAGCAGCGAAAATGTGAATAGCGAAGAGAGGGTGCAGTGGGTCTATGCATCCGAGAATAACCGTCAACTGGAAGAGCGTTACGACCAGTGGGCGAATGAGTATGACGATAACCTGACGGATGATTTCGGCTATGTAATGCCGCGCATGGCAGCGGAGACATTCGCGCGATTCGTTCCGAAGGATGGAAAGGTGTTGGACGCGGGCGCCGGGACGGGTCTGGTCGGCGTTGAGCTAAACAAGCTGGGATACTCGGACATAGAAGCGATGGACCTGTCGCGTGGGATGCTGGAGGTGGCGGGGGCGAAGAATGTATATGGGGCGCTGCATCAGAAGGTTATGGGTGAGCCGCTTGGTTTTAAGAGCGGAACATTCGACGCAATCATTGGTGTGGGAGTGCTGACGCTTGGGCATGCGCCGGCGAATTCACTGGACGAACTGGTGCGGGTAACTAAGCCGGGTGGCGTGGTCGCGTTCACGCTGCGACCGGACGTGTATGCGGAGAACGGATTTCGAGAGAAGCAGGAACAGCTTGTGTGTGAGGGGAAATGGGAGCTAGCGGAGGTATCGGACAGTTTCTATGGGATGCCGAAGGGTGAGCCTGATGTTCAGTTCCAGGTGTGGGTGTACAGGGTCAAGTCGTGATGAGCGACGCCGCGACCGAGGTTTCTGCCAGCCCGGACTACGAGGATGAGCGGCTGCGGTTCTCATGGGATGACCTGCCTGCGGCGAGCGCGCACCTGCCGGGGACGGGTGGAGCGCTGCGAGCCAGTGTAGAGGACTTCGCGGTCGAAGAGATACCCAGCTACCTGCCGGGCGGGGGGGGGCGTGGGGGAGCCAGTGTAGAGGACTTCGCGGTCGAAGAGATACCGAGCTACCTGCCGAGTGGGGCGGGGGCGCATGCATACGCGTTAGTTGAAAAGCGCGGGCTGACAACGATGGATGTGGTGTCCGCGCTTGCGGATTTGGACGTGCCACGCGGTGCGGTTGGATTCGCCGGGCAGAAGGACAAGTACGCGGTGGCGCGGCAGTGGGTCAGCGTACCTGCTGAGCATGCGGCGGCATTTGATGCACTGAACGGCGTTGACGGCGTCAGCGTGGTGGAGACTTCGCTGCACCGCAATAAGCTGGGGTTGGGGCATCTGCGAGGGAATAGATTCAGGGTGCGGGTGCGGGAGCCGAGGGATGACTGGGAATCGGTCACAGAGGCCGTGCTGGGGCATCTGCGGGTGGTGGGTGTGCCGAATTACTTCGGGCCGCAGCGATTCGGAAGTTTCAACACGAATATTGCGTACGGGATGCGTTTGGTACGAGGCGAGCGGATGCGTATTGATCGCAGGATGCGGCGATTCTACCAGTCCGCGCTGCAGTCGCACCTGTTCAACTGGCTGCTGAAGATGCGGATGGAGCGCGGGCTGTATGAAGCGGTGTTGACGGGGGAGAGGGCGCAACGGCACGACAGCGGCGGAATGTTCGTGGTGGATGACGGGGAGGCGGAGTCTGAGCGGGCTAGGAAGTTGGAGATCAGTGCGGCGCTACCGCTGTTCGGCAAGAAGGCGCGTGTCAGCGAAGGTGTTGCCGGTGAGATGGAGGGCGAGGTGCTGTCGGAATTCGGGTTGGAGTACGGACAGTTTAGGGGCATTCCTGGGGCGCGGCGGATCTGTCGGATACGGCTGGATGATGCTGTGGTAACGGGGGATGATGACGGGTATGAGGTGGAGTTTTCGCTTCCGAAGGGGGCGTATGCGACGAGTGTGATGCGGGAGTTTATGAAAGATGGGGAACTGCGGTGAGCTTGCGTAAGGGCGTTTTGTTATGTAAGATGGTATAGTTCATCAATACATGACTTTTATGCATGAGGCGGGTATGGTTGTGGAAGAGAGAGTTAGCAGGTTAGAAGGCGAGCAGTCAGGGATGAGCGCGCGACTTGATGATATGCGTTCGGACATGAACTTTCGCTTCAATATCGTCTTCGGGCTGCTCTTAGCCTTATTGGGGATAGGCGTAACCATACTTGGCATAGGCGTGACCATACTTTTCAATTTGGTGTAGTTGCTGACGTCTTAGGCTGCCTCAACTACTTTCATCAAAGCAGGGCTTCGTTGAGGGTGACGCCGAAGCCGGGCCTATCAGATGGTGAGATGTAGCCGTCGATGGGGGCGGGTTCGTCGAGCCAGAGGATGTCGCGCTCGTCGCGGATGTGGTCGGAGTGGTACTCGGCGAGGTCGGCGCAGGCGGAACCGGCAATCAGGTGCAAGCCCCAGACTTCTCCGCCCCGGTGTGGAGCGACCGGAATTCCGTATTTTTCAGCTATTTCTACTATCCGCACACCCTCGGTGATGCCGCCGCACCATGTGATGTCGGGCTGCCAGAGGTCCATTGCGCCGGCGCGGGCGATGGCATCGAAGCCGTGCCGGGTGAACTCGTGCTCGCCGCCTGCGATGAGGGTGGGCTTCACTTCGTCTATGAGGGCGGCCTGTCCGTAGAGGTCGTCGGGGGTGAGGATATCCTCGAACCAGTAAAGATTGTGGTCGGCGAGACGGCTGGACATTTCGAGCGTTACTTCGGCGTCCCAGGACATGTACACGTCAACCATGACGAGGGCGTCTTCTCCGAATACTTCGCGGACATGCTCTGCCGAACGCACGGCGGTATCGTAGTCGGCATCGCTGCCTGTCCAACGATGGCCGAACTTGTTGGCGGTGTAACCGAGGTCGCGGTAATGCTGGGCGTCTTCGCCGGTGGCGTAGGCGCGTATGCCCTGCTTGGGGGTGTCACTGAGAAGGGCACAGACAGGGAGATCGCGTGCCTTGCCGAGCAGGTCGTAGAGGGCGAGGTCAATGCCGGAGAGCGCCATAACGCCTAGTCCCTTGCGTCCGTAGGGCAGCGATTCCATGTACAGCATGTCGTAGGTCGCCTGGATGTCGGAGACGCTTTCGATCTCGCGGCCGATGAGGTGGTCGCGGAGATGGCCGTTGACCACGGTAACTCCTGCGACTCCGCCGCCTCCGTAGCCATAGCCGGTGACACCGGTGTCGGTGTCGATTCGGACGACAATCTGCCAGAAGTGGGTGCGCCAGGACGGGGCGAGGTGCCGGTATTTGGGATAGACGGCTTTGACATCGGTGATTTTCATTTGGCGTCCTTATTGAAGGGGTCGGGGAGATCAGTTGATGCTAGGGCGCTATGTTATCATAAGGGGTGTTCAGGAAGAGTTTCAGGAGGATATTCGAGTGGCGCACGAGCAGATATTGACCGAGGTGCGGGGGCGCGTGGGGATCATCACGCTGAACCGGGCTGAGAGGCTGAATGCGTTCACGGGCGTCATGCAGTCAGAGATACAGGGGCAGGTGCGGGCGTGGAATGCGGATGATGAGATTGGCGCGATTGTGCTGACGGGTGCGGGGCGTGCTTTCTCGGCGGGGGCTGATGTTGGGGGCTTCGAGGATTTCGTGAGCGGCGAGGGTGAGGCTCGGCAAGCGCCTGCGAGGCCAGCGGACATAAGCTGGGTTGACCTTGCTCGCGAGTCGAAGCCTATCGTGTGTGCGCTGAACGGGGTTGCGGTGGGGCTTGGCATTACGCTGCCGCTGTCGTGCGATGTTCGGCTTGCGGCGGAGGATGCGCGCATATCGTTCCGTTTCCTGCGGATTGGGGTTACGCCTGAGTACGGCAGCACGCACTTCCTCGTCAATCTTGTCGGGCTTGGGCGGGCGCTGGAGTATATGCTGACGGGCAAGTTCATCACGGCGCAGGAAGCCAAGGATGCGGGGTTCGTGAACCATGTCTGTCCGGCTGAGACGCTGGTGGACGATGCGGTGGCGCTGGCGCAGGAGATTGCGGACAACCCGGCGTGGCACCTGGCGAAGGTGAAGAGGCTTATCCATGAGAATTACATGGAAAAGGACCTTGCACAGGTGCTGCGGCGGGAGTCGGAGACGCTGAGGGCGTCGCGGTTTACGGATGCGCACAAGGAGGCCCTGACGGCGTTTCGCGAGCGGAGGGAGCCGAATTTCCACGGGCAGGCGGCAGACTAGGAATGGCTGGCGGTGAGCGCAGCTACTATGATGTTCTGGGCGTGGCAGCTGACGCCAGACAGGAGGACATCAAGAGGGCATACCGCGCGCTGGCGAAGGCGTACCATCCGGATGTGAACAGGGAGCCGGGCGCCGATGTCCGCTTCAAGGAGATCAATGAAGCGAACCAGGTGCTGTCGTCTCCGAGGAAGCGCGCTCGCTATGATCGTGATGTGCTAAAGGCTGCTATGCACAGGGAGCATGAGCAGGAGAAACGCGAGCGGTACGCGGAGTGGAGGGAAGCGCAGCCGGGTAGCGTGGTGCAGAGCGCGAACCGCATGAAGAATCGCATCCAGAGAAACATAAGATGGAGTGGCGCCAACAGGATGAAGAACCGCCTGCGCCGCTTCCTGAAGTAAGGCGAACTTGGGAACTAATCCACCAACGATAGGCATACTGGCGTCTGAGGATGCGAACGCTCGCGCGTGCGCTGCCTCGATAGAGAGGCTTGGCGGGCGTGCGCTGCGAGTCGAGGCTGATGACGGCGCGAAGCCTGATGTCCTGCTGCGGCTAATTGATGCGCTTGCGTGCTGTGATGGTGCGGGTGGTAGCGGTGGGGCGATTAAGCTGGTGCGTGCCGCACTTGATGATGACATGCCCATCTATGCATTGGGAGATGGCATGCATCTTTTGAATGCCGCGTTTGGTGGGAAATCAGCCGAGGTTGTTGCTGAACACAGTGACGAGGATGAGGATGGGGGCGAGACGTCGGCATTTCATCACATCTACATTGCGCCGGGGAGCAGGTTGGCGGCGGTGGTTGGGTCCGGTGGATTTGTGCGCGTGAACAGCCGTCATGTCGAAGGGATACGGGAGGCACAGAAGTCGCCGTGGCTGCTCGCATCGGCGTATTCGCTGGAGGATGGGGTGATTGAGGCGCTGGAGAGCTCACGGCATCGATGGGTGATCGGAGTGCAGTTTCGGCCTGAGCGCAGGATGGAATTGCCGCCGCACTTTGACCGCCTGTTTCAGTCGCTGCTAGAAAGAGCCATGGAGCGCATGAACAGGGCTGAAATTCGGCAATAAATCGCTGTCTCTCGTGTTATAATAGACACAGTAATTGCTGTTAAGGTTAGGTTAAGCATAGACCCTCCAATTATGCTATCTAACCAAGTTAATTCTCGCTGTCCGGGCACCACTTTGTTACGACTTTGGGTCGTCCACAGCGAGCGCTGCCGTGAACCATAGGAGACATCAATGACCACACTGAAGACTGACTACGGCTTCATCAAGTCCACGCAGATAGAAGACGAGATGCGGACGTCGTACCTCGACTACGCGATGAGCGTAATCGTGTCGCGAGCGCTGCCGGATGTTCGGGACGGGCTGAAGCCGGTGCAGAGGCGCATTCTGTACGCGATGGACGAACTGGGGATGCGGCCGACACAGGGCTACAAAAAGAGCGCGCGTCTCGTAGGCGAGGTTCTGGGCAAGTATCATCCGCACAATAACGACTCCGTGTACGAGGCAATGGTGCGGATGGCGCAGGACTTTACCATGCGCCTGCCACTGGTTGACGGACAAGGAAACTTCGGCAGCGTGGACAACGACCCGCCTGCCGCGATGCGCTATACGGAGGCACGTCTGCAGGCGGTTGCCGAAGAGATGTTGATCAACATTGACGAGAACACGGTTGACTTCATCGACAACTTCGACGGAACGCTGCGGGAGCCGGTGGTGCTGCCATCGCGACTGCCGAACCTGATGATAAATGGCGCGTCCGGCATCGCGGTTGGAATGGCTACGAATATTCCTCCTCACAATCCGACTGAAATTTGCAACGCGGTCATTCATCTTGTGGACCACCCGAACGCGACGGCGGAAGACCTGATGAAGCATGTGACCGGTCCGGATTTTCCGACCGGTGCGACGATAATGGGGCGCGAAGGCATCCGCAACGCGTACACGACGGGGCGCGGGCAGATAATCGTGAGGGCGAAGGCAGAAATTCAGCCGATGCGCCGCTCCAACAGGATGCAGATTATCGTCTCCGAGCTGCCTTACCAGGTGAACAAGGCTGCGTTGGTTGAGAAGATCGCGAGCCTGACCAAGGACAAGCGGCTGCAGGGGATTTCCGAAGTTCGCGACGAGTCGGACCGCGAGGGAATGCGAGTCGTCATAGAGCTTCGGACTGGCACGCAGCCGATGGTGGTGCTGAACAACCTGTATAAGCTGACGGCGATGCAGAGTTCGTTCTCGGCGAACATGCTGGCGCTGGTCGAAGGCATGCCGCGCGTGATAACGCTGAAGGTCGCGCTGCAGGCGTTCATTGACTTCCGGCGTGATGTTGTGCGGCGGCGGGCGGAGTTCCAGCTTGAGAAGGCGAGGCAGCGAGCGCATATTCTTGCCGGACTGCGGATTGCGGTGGGCAACCTCGACGAGGTAATCGCCCTAATCAGGGGCGCGGCGGATACCGCTTCGGCGCGGGACGCTCTGATGACGCGGTTCAGCTTGGACGAACCACAGTCGCAGGCAATTCTGGATATGCAGCTGCGGCGCATCTCTGCTCTGGAGCGCGAGCGTCTGGAAGAGGAATACACGCAGATCCAGGCGACTATACAGGGCCTTGAGGAGCTGCTAGGCGACGAGAAGAAGATTCTGGTCGAGATAAAGAAGGAGACGCGGGCGCTCAGAAAGAAGTTCGGCGAGGACAGGAAGACGGATATCAGCCTGGACGCGCACGACATCAGCCGGGCGGAGCTTGAGGCGCACGAACAGGTCGTGGTCACGCTGAGCCAGGGCGGGTACATCAAGCGCATTCCGGCGAACACATATCGGAACCAGCACCGGGGCGGTAAGGGCGTGGTGAGCATGAACACGCGTGAGGATGACCCGGTGAAGCACCTGCTGGTGGCGGATACGCACGATACGCTGCTGTTCTTCACGAACCGAGGGCGGGTTCACAAGCTGACGGTCTTCGAGTTGCGACCGGATACTTCGCGCAACACGCGGGGCGTACCTGTGGTGAATGTGGTCCAGCTAGGCGCTAACGAGACGGTGAGCGCAGTGGTTGCGGTGGACAGTCTTGAGCACGACGATACTTTCCTGATGCTGGGTACGCGCAATGGCAAGATCAAGCGCATAGCATTGAGCAGCATCGGCAATATCCGCCCGTCCGGTCTGATCATAATGAACATGAACAGCGGGCCCGCCGACGAACTAGTGGGCGCGTGCCTTGCGAAGGCGGAAGACGATGTGGTGATGGTGTCGGAGCAAGGGATGTCTATACGGTATGCGGTGAATGAAGCGCCACAGAGACAGCGAAATGCAGGTGGCGTGATAGGAATGCGGCTGCAGAAGAAGGGCAGCGAACTCGGAAAAAGATCGTTGAGTCAAGATGACCGCGTTGTTGGCATGGCCATTATCACGCACAATAGCGACAGCCGCTTGCTGGTAATCAGCAGGAAGGGCTTTGGCAAGCTTACGCCAGTGGGCAAATACAGGCGGCAAGGTAGGGGTGGCAAGGGCGTATTGACCTTTGACATTCAGCCGCGTAAGACCGGGCCGGTTGCGGTAGCCGAGGTAGTGGACGACAGCAAGGAACTCTACCTGGTGTCCGAACAGGCGCAGGTGCAGCGTACAAACCTATCTGAAATTTCGACCACAATTGGCAGGAAGACCAGCGGGGTCATCATTATGCGTCTCGCAAAGGGTGACGCGGTGTCGTCAATTGCGTGTGTCAGTGATCTTGACAGCGGCACAACGAATGCGACGGACAAGTCCAATGGCAAGGGCAAGAGTGAGGATTCGAAGCCTGCTACGGGGAGCAAGAACGGTACAGCAAAAGCGCAGAGGAACGGAGCCGCAAGTACCGAAGAGGATGCCGACGAAACTTCCGTTGACCTGCAGTTGCCGCTCGACGAGATGACTGAAGACGGCGACGAAACGGATAGCGACGATTAGGCAGACAGTCAGGGTCTTGAAGTAGGCCAGTATTGGAAGTCAGCCCTCTCATTGATTGAAGTGAGAGGGCTGACTTACGTTATGCGGAGGGCGCTTTGCGCAGGATGGGGTTCAGGGGGCCGCGCAGGTCGGAGCGCAGCACCTGCTCGGGTGCGATGACGATTACTGCTTCCTGCTCGCCGTCCCAGGTCTCCACGATTACGCGATCTCCCACGGAGAGGATGATGCCGTTGGCATCGAAGTACTGAACCTTGTCCGATGGCGTGAACTGCACGCCTGCCAGCATTGTCATTCGGAGTCTCCTATTCGGGCGTCTGATTGCGGCGATTCGAGCTGCGGCATGCGGAGCATCATGCCTTCGATGCACATGCGCGGGTTTACGTTGCTTTCCAGCATAGAGGTTGTCTCCTGGATTGCGTGAATGGCTTCGACTACCTGCGCGGATGTGCATTGATTTGCCGTAGTATTTAGGGTGTCGAGTCGCGAGATGTTGACAGCAAGGCCGTCGTTGCCTTCGCGGACGACCAGCACATCGCGCCACCAGCCAAGCCATAGTTGCAATTCGTCGTAAACAGAGAGGCGGCTGCGTGAGAAGATCGCGGCGAGCTTTTCAGCGTACGCGAACTTCTCATCGAGGGCGCCGGTGAGAGTGTTTTCAATCTCGGTGAGCCTGTCGCCGCGCCGCGAGAGCGCCTTGGGATCGGCGGCGATTTCGAGCGCCCAGCCGAGTCTGCCGGCGGACAGGCGCGCGACTTCGGTGATATCGTCAGGGGAGATGTCGAAGCGGCTCCGGAGTTCCTTCTGCACTGTGGAGATTGGAATTGGGCGTAGTTCGAGCACCTGGCAGCGAGATAGGATTGTGGGCAGGATGCCGCCGACCTGCGGCACGGCTTCCAGAAGGGCGGCTATGCGGTCCTGTTCGCGTTCTGGCGAGTAGGTGATGTAGCCTGCGGACTCGTCAGCGGTGTTTTCGCGGACTTCGGAGGCGAGAAGGATGAAGAGCACGTACTCGGGCGGTTCTTCGAGCATCTTCAGGAGGGCGTTTGCGGCTTCCTGAGTGAAGTTCTCGGCGTCTTCGATGATGAAGACGCGGTAACGGCCTTCGTAAGGCTTGAGGACAGCTTCGCGCTGCAGTTCACGGATCTGCTCAACGCTGATGGCGGTGCGGCGTGTCGCTCCACTTGATGAGCCACCCTGCGAAATGATACGTACGTCGGCGTGCAGCGAATTGGTGATGCGGTGGCACTGGCGGCATTCGCCGCATGGTCTGCCGGCTATGTAGTCCGCGGTGCAGTTCACGAGGCGCGCGAGGTCGAGGGCAAGGGTCATCTTGCCGACATGCGGAGGACCGGCGAACAGCCACGCGTGCGCCATGCGGCCGCTCTGCACGCTGCGTGCCAGTGTGCTGACTGCCTTGTCGTGTCCTATGGTCTGCCAGTGTGCGGTCATTGTGGTGCGGTGGTGTCAGTCGTTGTGTGTGAGGCTCATGGTAGCAGGTGCGCGCCACGCGAGATATGCCTTTATGTATATAATGTAAGCAGGATCCCTTAGGAGGATGATATGAGACAAAGAGACTACGGGCGAGACTTTGAGTTGACGTTCCGTATGGGCTTCACGATGATGATGCTCGCAGTGGTGTATGTGTTTTTTCTCGGGCTGTTGATGTTCGCTGGAATACCCTGGGAGATGGTGCTGATAATCGCGATTGCGATGGCATTCTTCCAGTATTTCATGTCCGACAAGCTGGTGCTGGCAACTACCGGGGCGAAGGAGGTTACGGCGGAGCAGGAGCCGCGCCTACATGGAATGATCGAGCGCCTAGCGGCGATTGCAGACATGCCGAAGCCGAAGAAGATCGCGATTATGGAGACGCATGTGCCCAATGCGTTCGCAACCGGGCGCAACCCTAAGAATTCGGTTATCGCGGTTACGCGGGGGCTGATGAGCAGGCTTAATGAGCGCGAACTGGAGGCGGTGCTGGGGCATGAACTTGCGCATGTGAAGAACCGGGATGTGATGGTGCTGACATGGGCGAGCATCATCGTGATTGCGGCGGGCTTCCTGCTGCAGATGCTGTTCTGGCTAACGCTGTTTGGCGGATTTGGCGGTGGTGGAATGGGCGGCGGCCGGCGTGAGGGCGCGGGCCAGCTTATGGTAATCATGCTCGCTGTGTATGTGGGAACGATAATCGTTTACTTTGTGAGCCAGATGCTGATAATGTCGCTGTCGCGCTACCGCGAATTCGCGGCGGACAGAGGCGGGGCGATGATCACGGGCGCGCCGCTGCAGCTTGCGTCTGCGCTGCAGAAGATCAGCAATGACATGTACCGCATACCGGAGAAGGACCTGCGTCAGGTGGAGCATGCGAGCGCGTTCTTCATCATACCTGCGCTGAAGGGCAACACGATTGCGACGCTGTTCTCCAGCCACCCAGCCGTGGAGGACCGCATCGAGCGGCTGCAGAATATGCAGCGGAGCATGGAGCGGAGCTAACAGGAAATATGCTTTGATGGAGGGGATGGAGATGAATGCCAACTCCGTCCTAACTTTCCCATAGAGGGATGCAATGAGTTGGAGGCGTGGTCTTGGGTCTATTCACAATGTTGTTCGGGCGTAACAAGCTCAAGAAGCCGGACCGGGAGAGATTTTTCTCGGTAATCACGGCGGAGGTTGCCCTGAGTGGCAGGATGGACCTTCACAGCACGCACAAGGCGGGCATAGTCTTCAATCCGGTGGAGTCGTCGTTTTTCGAGAATCTTGACGACGAGATCAGGTCGCTGCTTGCGGTGAGCGAGACATCCACGGGCACGAGCTTCCGGGTTATGGACGATACCTATGGCACGCGGTGGGCGTCCCTGGAGGACAGAGACTTCGAGGACCTGGTATCGACGATTCACCTGATAAGTGAGACCGTGATCGAGCATGGCTTTGCGGACAGACTGCTTGCGGCGGTGTTCGGCGTGGAGTACGAGGGCAGGAAGGCGTACTGGATATACAACTACAAGCGAGGGAACTTCTACCCGATGGTGCTTTCCGCGCCGCAGACGCGCGACAATGCCTTGGAGATGCGGCTTAGCGCGGTGATGGAAGAGGAGAAAATCCCCGTAGAGCGCAGTCTTGAGAACTGGTATGCGCTCTGGGGGATTCCGTTTTAGGGAGTTTTCAGTAATCAGTTAACAGTTTTCAGTATTTGCATATTGTCAGAACGTTAGGTGCGTAAATGGTGGTTCGATAAACTCACCACGAACGGGCAGGGTAGCCCGTCGCCCACTGACTACTGAAGACTGTGATCTTATTACTAGCCCGGCACGAGGCCCTCGCCTACGAACATCTCCTCTGCTTCAAGAAGGGTGATGTCGGGTTCGGGCAGTACCAGGTCGGACTCGACGAGTTCGTCGATGGGTACAGGGGTGCCATGCTCGCGCACTAGGTCGAGCATTTTCTTGAGCACACTTCCAAAGGCTTCCTGGTCCTCGGCCGCAACCACATCAACAAGCTCGTTGTCGATGGCGTTCAGGTCGTCGATGTAGGCGCCGGGCAGGTCGTACTGTCCTTCGGTGAGAATTCGTACAATCATTTAGTTTACGTTCCTCTACTTACGCAACTCGCCAAGTTCGTCTTCTACTCTTGAAGATTCCGGGAGCGCCTGCCTCTCAGCGGATGGCAATTCACCCTTGAGGGAGGCGAGTTCGTCCTCGACATTCTGTTCCGCCATCAACTGGGAAAGCTCCTTGCTGAGCGGGTCTCCGCCCGTTCCTGAGAAGTCGTCCAAGACGCCCAACTCGGCGAGTTCGTCGATGGCTCCGGCTCTTGCCCGCATATCCTCCGTCTTGTGCTCTGCGCGCTCTATGGCGAGGGAGACGTCGCCCATCTCTTCGGATATGCCGGAGAGAGCGGAGCCGATGCGGACCTGTGCCTGCGCGGCGTTGTACTGCGCCTTGACGACTTCCTTGCGTGTGCGGAATGCCGCGACCTTCGCCTGCAACCGCTGCTCCGCCTGAGTGAGCTTTTCCTGCTCCAACTCAAGGTCGCCTACCTGCTGGTCAAGCCCTTCAAGCTCCATCAGCGAGGCGTGCTTGCGCTGTAGGGCAAGGCGTGCGAGGTCTTCGCGGCCTGCCGCCATAGCCTGACGCGCCTGCCCGTCGAGCTTGACGATGCCGTCCTTGACCTTCGACGCCTGCAACTCCAGCCTGCGCTTGGCGGTCACCATCTCGACCACGCCGCGCTTTACGTCCCGCAGCGTTTCCATCTGCTTTTCGTAGGCGTAGTCGAGGGTCTCGTTGGGATTTTCCGCATTGTCGATAAGGCGGTTCATTTTGGACTTTACGACCATCGACATTCGGGAGAGTATGCCCATGCTTCACCTCGTTTTCTCGCTCGCCTGTCTGTATTTTACCAACCCTAATATACCATCATTGACTGCTAACTTCACTATGCTTGTCGCGCGAAAATGCCATCACGAAGCCGACTATGCAGACCACCAAGCCTGCGATTATCAGGATGGCGTTTCCCAGAAGTCCCAGAAAGCTCAGGAAATTCCAGTAACTTATCGAGCTTAACGCCCCGCAAAGAGCTATGAGCAGTGCGCCTCCCCAGAAGAATGCTATGCCCCCGAGGAATATCCTGAGATTCTGAAGGCTGCGATCTTCGTCTTTGAATGCTTTCCAGATTGCGAGCGCCAGATAGACAAAGCCCGCTATTCCGAAGATATTGCCGAGGGTGTCAAACCAGGAGAATGAGGCGAAGATGACTACCAGGACGCCTATTCCTATGAGAGAGGCGGGAATGGGCAGCGAGTCGTTTTCTTCGGGGGGTGTCTGAATCGGGGGCCTGGGTCTCTTCATATTCCAGACCAAGTTCCAGGTGGTCGAGCCGTTCGTGCTCCTGCAGCAGTAATTCCTCTTCTTCGGCTAGCCTGCGCTCTTCTTCCTCCAGCTGCACTTCCTGCTGGTAGAGGTTCTTGCGTTCGTTGAGTGGCCTGCGGCGGGCGTCTTGTTCCTTGCGCCTTTCGGCTAGGTCGTGCCGCCTGCGCTCTAACTCTTCTCTTCTGTCCTGCATTGCGCGGCTGCCATTCAGCTTTTTTCGGAGCGGTTACCCTGGAAGGGGACTGGCAAAAGACAGTCCTATCAGTAGCCTCGATTGTTGCCTTTGATCATACCGACTAGGCCGATGACGCCTACGACAACGCCTCCGATGATGGCTATCCATCCGACCACTGTTAGCAGTGCCTGTAGGATGCCTGTCAATAGGAGAAGTCCTATCACAATGAGGAGAACCCCTGCGCCAACCAAGCTGCCGCCACTCATGTGTGCCTCCGTTCTTGCTTAGTACAAACTAAATTAAATGTAGTTTAATTTTAGCATAAGCAATCTGATACGTCCCTTCGTCCCCAGTCGCCAACTATAACCGCGAGAAACGAGGTGTTGGTGCGTCGCAAAGCGATGGAGGGCGCAGGCCTCCGGGTAGGTCATGGTATTGTTGTTCAACAAACTGGTCTGATATACTATCGGCGTTTGTGGGAGTATGCTCAACTTCATGCGAGAAACACTTAGATTTCGAGCAAAATCAAGAAAGGAGGTGGGATATTGCACTGGATAGATTTCGCCAGTCCCCACTCGGTTAGAGAGGCAGTTGAACTGCTAAATGAGGCGAACGGAAGCGCCCGAGTTTTGGCAGGAGGAACCGACCTCCTGGTACAGCTCAGAGGCGGCAGGTTCGATAATGTAAATGTCGTAGTGGACGGCAAGAATATACCCGAGCTGAACGAGATTACTTACGACCCTGATGGGGGTCTGACTCTCGGAGCGGCTGTTCCTTGCTACAGGCTTTACGGCAATGCGGCGATAGCGCGCGCATACCCGGGTCTGATAGATGCGGCTTCCCTAATTGGCGGCACGCAGATACAGGGCAGGGCGTCCTTCGGCGGCAACCTTTGTAACTCCACGCCTAGCGGAGACTCCATACCAGCCATGATCGCGCACGGCGCGACCGCGAACATAGAGGGGCCTGATGGTCACCGGCATGTTGCGGTAGAGGACTTTTGCACCGGACCCGGCAGCAATGTGCTTGGGCGGGGCGAGATGCTGGTTTCCATCAGCTTCCCGGCGCCGTCGAGCGGATTTGGCGCGAACTACATGCGCTTCATTCCCCGGAATGAGATGGACATCGCGGTAGCCGGCGCGGGCACTTCGGTAGTGCTGGAGAACGGCACCATCAAGTCGGCGCGTGTGGCTCTGGCCGCTGTTGCACCGACGCCTCTTTATGTGTCGGCAATCGGCGACGCCATCGCAGGCAAGCCTGCCAACGAAGAGACGCTGGCAGAGGCCGGACAGATGGCTAAGGACGCTGCGCGTCCGATCACGGACATGCGCGGCACCGTCGAATACAGAAAGCACCTGTGCGATGTGCTCACGAGGCGCTCGCTTCAGATAGCAATAGACCGAGCTAAGGAGAATGCTTAATGCCCGGAAAGACTTATGTACAGACGAGAATTAACGGCGAACACGTGGACTTCCTCGCGGAGCCGCGGCAGAGCCTGCTCGAATGCCTGCGTGATGTCATCGGCCTGACCGGCTCCAAGGAGGGCTGCAACGACGGCAACTGCGGGGCATGCACGGTCGAGATGGACGGCAGAATCGTCACATCCTGCCTCGTGCTGGGCGTAGAGGCAGAGGGCAGTGACATTACGACTATCGAAGGCATTGCGGAGGGCAGTGAGTTGCACCCCGTTCAGCAGGCTTTCCTTGAGAACGCCGCGCTGCAGTGCGGCATCTGCACTCCCGGCTTCATAGTAGCGACGAAGGCATTGCTCGATCACAACCCCGACCCGACTGAACACGAGATTCGCTTCTGGCTTGCGAATAATCTCTGTCGCTGCACGGGATACGACAAGATTGTGCGCGCAGTACAGGATGCGGCTGCACGTTTGCAGGAGGTGAGCGCATGACGACTACCGAATACGAAAGCAATGTAATTCTGTCCAGTGTTGACTACAATGTGGTCGGCACTCGACCAATCCGACACGACGGCGCCGACAAGGTAACGGGCCGAGCGCTGTATGGCGCGGACTTCGACACGGCAGGCCTGCTTCACGGCAAGATTCTGCGAAGCCCCCATGCACACGCGAATATCGTATCCATCGACGCGAGCAAGGCGGAGGCATTGGCCGGCGTACTCGCCGTGGTGACTTTCGCCGACTTCCCTCAGGTGTCAGATGGCGCCGTGGACTTCGGCGAAGAGGTTACGACTGTTCACGACCTGCAGTCCAACATACTGGCGCGGCACAAGGTTCTCTACAAGGGACATGCGGTCGCGGCGGTCGCGGCGACGAACCCGCACACTGCGGAAGAAGCCGTGAAGCTTATCGAGGTGGAGTACGAGGTACTTCCGTCGGCGATGACGGTGCAGGATGCAATGGCTGACGGTGCGCCGATCCTGCATGAGAGCATGCGGACGAACGAACTCGGTGAGACCATCGAGGATACGCCGAGCAATGTGGCGCAGCACTTCCAGCATGTGAAGGGCGACGTCTCAGAAGGATTCGCCGATGCCGATGTTGTCATCGAGCGCGAGTTCAACACGGTTACAGTACACCAAGGGTACATCGAGCCACACGCGGCGAGTGCTGTCTGGAACCCGGACGGCAGGCTGCATATCTGGTGCAGCACGCAGGGCGCGTTCCCTGCGCGCGATGCTACGGCCGAAGTTCTACGTTTGTCTGTTTCGCAGGTGCGCGTAACGCCTATGGAGATCGGCGGCGGATTCGGCGGCAAGATTCCGATTTACCTTGAGCCGGTCGCTGCAATGCTCTCCAAGAAGAGCGGCAGGGCGGTCAAGCTGGTTATGAGCCGCGCAGATGTGTTCGAGGCTTCGGGCCCGACTTGCGGCTGCAACATGAAGGTCAAAGTCGGCGCGAAGAACGACGGCACAATCACAGCAATGCAGGCGTACCTCGCCTTTGAGGCGGGCGCGTATGCGGGTTCTCCGGTGGGCGCGGGCGCGATGTGCGTATTCGCAGCCTACGATGTGGAGAATGCGGTGATCGACGGCTACGATGTCGTTGTCAATAAGCCGAAGACGGCTGCATACCGGGCGCCAGGTGCGCCGAATGCAGCGTTCGCCGCCGAGCAGGTGGTGGACGAGGTCGCGCAGGCGATTGGGATGGACCCGCTTGACTTCCGCATGAAGAATGCTTCGACTGAAGGCACACGCAGGCCGGACGGCACGGTATTCCCGCGCATCGGCTGCGTCGAGGTGCTTGAGGCGATGAAGAACCATCCGCATTACAGCGCACCTCTTGGCGAGAACGAGGGACGCGGCGTTGCCATTGGCTACTGGTTCAATGTGGGATTCGAGTCCGCAGTGAACATCGCTGTTAACGGCGACGGCACGATTACGCTGGTCGAGGGTTCGACTGACATCGGCGGCAGCAGGGCATCCATTGCTATGCAGGCGGCGGAAGTTCTCGGCATCGCTGCAGAGAGTGTGCGCCCGTCAGTGGTGGACACAGACTCGGTAGGTTTCACTGCCGTAACGGGCGGAAGCCGTACGACATACGCGACAGGCTGGGCGGCTTATGACGCAGCCCAGGATGTCAAGGCGAAGATGATCCAGCGCGCTGCGACGATATGGGATGTCGATGCCGACTCCATCGAGCTGAAGGACGGCGTATTCCAGTCTTCCTCCGATCCGGAGCTTAATATGAGCTTCCAGGATCTGGCGGGACAGCTTGCGGGTACGGGCGGACCAATCGTCGGCACGGCAAGCCGCAACGCAGGCGGCATGGGCGTCGGCGGCGGCTCGTTCGCGGGCAACATCGTGGACGTCAAGGTTGATCCGCTTACGGGAAAGACCGATGTGACTCGGTTCACCTGCGTGCAGGATGCCGGCAAGGCGATCCACCCGAGCTATGTCGAAGGACAGATGCAGGGCGGAAGCGTGCAGGGTATCGGCTGGGCGCTGAACGAAGAGTATTACATGAACGATGACGGCGTCATGGCGAACTCGACGCTGCTGGACTATCGTATGCCCACCAGCCTGGACCTGCCGATGATTGACACGGTCATTGTGGAAGTAGCGAGCGACCATCCATTTGGAGTGCGCGGAGTGGGCGAGGCGAACATCGTACCGCCGACACCGGCGATCGCGAACGCAGTCCAGAACGCGACGGGCATTCGCATGGACCGGCTTCCGATGAGCCCCGTGGCGATTATGGAGGAGTCCTGGAAGCAGAGCTAGAGCAATGGCAACTGTATTCATACCCTCTCTGATGCAGAGTCTGACCGACGGTGAGAAGCAGGTGCGCGTGGAAGGATCCACTGTGCGCCAGATCATCAACAATCTGGACGGTATGTATCCTGGCGTTAAGGCGCGGCTTGTCGAAGACGACCGCGTGAAGCCGAACATATCCGTGGCAGTGGATGGTGAAGTCACGCCGCTGGGGATGCTGGAGAAGGTGAACGAGAGCAGCGAGGTACATTTCCTGCCCGCCATCGGAGGCGGGGCCTAGCACCGCTTGTTGCTGTGAGCCAAGGAAGATATGGACGGGCCGATGACACCGAGCTATGGTGCGTCGGCCCGTTCTGCTTGCTCAATGGGTGATATTATTTACTAGAGAAGAAAAAGCTGTTCTGTGGTATGAAACATGGGAGAGACTTTCAGGTGCCGGAGGGCTTCGATGGGACGAACGATGGTGGAAGCGGTCGTAACGGGTGAAAACGGAATAAGACGCTTTGAATTTCTGGTCGATACAGGCTCGAACTCTGTGGGTCTGCCGATTGAGGATATCGAGGCACTAGGCCTCTATAAGTTTCCAGGCGGAAGATTCAGGCTGATGACTGGGCTGGGCGTGATGGAAAGCGATACATACTCAGCAACGGTGCGAATCGGCGAGGACCGTGCTCCGGCACTTGTGATAGTGTCCCCTATGCCACTGATAGGCTTTGAATTGCTGCAAACCCTTCGTATGAAGGCAAATCCGGTTACGCAGAAATTGGAGAAAGTTCCAGAGGATGAGGAAGTATTTCCTCCATTCATTTTGTTGTAAGTGCGTCGCGCTTGCAGAGAGAAACATCTGAAAAAAAGGGAGTCCAGAAAATGGCAGGAAAAGAGATCAAAGGCGTGATCGTGCCCATACTTACGCCGCTGAAGTCGGACGAGACGGTGGATGTGGCGTCACTGCGGCGGCTGGTGAACTATCTTATCGACAATGGCGTGCATGGGATATGGGTGTCCGGGACGACAGGGGAGTTCGCGAACCTGTCGGATAAGGAGCGGCTGGTCAGCATGGATGCTGTCGTTGATGAGGTGAACGGGCGCGTGCCGATTATCGGCAATGTGTCTGGGGCGAGCACGCAGTTATCCATCAATATGGCGCTTGAGGTGCAGGAGATGGGGATGGATGGCGTTGCCGTTACACCGCCTTACTACTATCCGAACGCGCAGGATGAAGTGCTCGATCACTATCGACATATCAGTGCGCGTGTTGGGACGCCGCTGTGGGTGTACAACATACCGCAGACGGTCAAGACAGCGGTTGCGCCGGGCACGATTGCAACGCTTGCGGGCGAAGGCGCGGTTGTGGGCGTGAAGGACAGCTCGGGCGCGGGCGAACTGCTTGCACAGCTGAATGTTCTGTGCGAGCAGGGGGAGATTTCGTTGCTGCGATTCCTCGGCACGGCTTTCCGCATTACTACCGCAGGATCGGTTGGTGTGCAGGGTGTCATACCTGGCATAGCGAACCTGATACCCGCGGCGGCATCGCAGGGCTGGGAGGCAGGCGAAGCAGGTGACGCTGATACCGTGCGCAAGAGCAACGCGACCATTATGGCGGCAGGGAAGATTGCCGGGCTGGCGAAGGGCGGCGGCGCGAATGCTGCGAGCTTTGCTGGAATGAAGTCGGCACTGAAGCACATGGGGGTCATTGACGACGATACGGTTTCAAGGCCGCTGCGTCCGCTTACGGATGAGGAGAAGGAAGGGATTCCGGCGATACTGGAGGAGTTGGACCTGGCGTAATTCGGTTCCCTGTGCCGGAACAAGCGGATAGCGCCAAGAACTCGTGCAGGATATATGGGAGACAGGTTGCAAGAGCCGACTTGCCAATATGTGATGGTTCGTGACATCCGCCTGCGCTATGTTGACTGGGGCGGCGACGGCCCTGTGTTGCTGCTGTTCCATGGTGATATGCGGACGAGTCGAAGCTGGGATGCGGTGTCCCGCAGGCTGGCGGGCGATTACCGTGTGATTGCCCTTGATGCGCGCGGACATGGTGACAGCGACTGGACGCCGCGGGGGTATCGCTTTGCGGAGCGGGTGAACGATCTTGCGGCTTTCTGCGAGGCACTGGAACTGCGTCAGGTCATCGGCGTGGCGCACTCGACGGGGGGCGTGGTGATGGCGCTGTGCGCGCAGAGGCATCCTGGAATGTTTTCGCGGCTCGCTCTTATGGAGCCGATGGTGGTTGTGGACGACCGCTTTCACAAGATGGTTGCGGGCAGGGAGCACGCGGAGCGGAGTACGTGGAAGAGCCGCGATGAGTTGGATGGCTATTTGAAGCAGCATCCTGCAACATCCAGGTGGCACCCTGAGGTTCTGCGCGATGTGGTGGCGCACGAGGCGTACAAGCGTGAGGACGGGCTTTATGACATGAAATGGTCGTCATTCACATTCAATTGGAAGGACCGAGACGGCGACCACGTTGACCTGAAGCCGGTGTTCGCCGAGTTGGGACTGCCGATCCTATTTATTCGGAGCAGCGGACATCAGACGCGCATCAAGGAATTGAACGAGGTGCAGGATGGCATACCGGACTTCCATAGGCTGACGATCGAGAATACTGGACACAATATGTATATGGAGCGGCCGGATGCGATTGCGGATTCGCTGAAAAAGTTCGCAGCGGGAGAGGCGTTGCCGGCCACAGTGTGATCTGAATTCAATCCCCTTGATGAAAACAAATGCCACCTGTTAGAAGGAGAGAAAATTGAAAGTTACTGGTATCGAAGTATTCCCCGTAAAGTCGCTGGGCAGGCCCTGGCTGTACTGCGCGGTGCGGACAGACGAAGGAATCACAGGCTACTCGGAGTTCGGCGTTGGCGATCTTGCCAAGGGGCTGACGGGGCTTGTGGATGACCTTTCGCGGCACATTATCGGCAAGGACCCACGCAGCGTGGAGCAGCACTACACGAACATGGTGCGCTCGTCGCGGTCGGCTTTCGGCGGGGCGACTTGGATGGCTATCGCGGGAATTGAGCTGGCGCTGTGGGATGTGAAGGGCAAGGCGATGGGTGTGCCGGTCCATGAACTGGTCGGAGGGCCGACGCGGACGGAGCAGAAGGTTTACTGGTCGCACCTCGTGTCTTTCCAGTCCACCAACTACAAGGCGCTGGGCAGAGAGCCGCTTCGCAACTACGACGACATCAAGGCGCTTGTGCGCATGGCGATTGACGCCGGATACGACACGATGAAGACTAATATCCAGATTCCGGGCGAGCCATTCCGCACAATTAGCCAGGGGACGGCGGGACCGCACGACCAGGTCATGGAGCGCGCGCTGCGGAGAGCCGCGGTAGATCAGATATCGGCGATGCGTGAAGAAGGGGGGCCGGACGCTAACATCTGCCTGGATGTGAATGTGAACTTCAAGGCGGAGTCGCAGATACGGCTGGGGCAGGCGTTGGAGCCGTATGACCTGATGTGGATGGAGATAGATAACCTGGACGCGGAGAGCCTGCGGATGGTGAAGGACGCGACGCGTACGCCGATATGCTCGGGCGAGCAGAAGCTGGGGCCGCTGAACTACCTCGAGCTGCTGCAGAACCGCTCGATGGACTTCATGAAGCTGGACGTGCAGTGGCAGGGGTTCATACCGGCGCGCAGGGCGGCGAACATGGCGGAGTTGTTCGACATCAACGTCGCACCGCACAACTACAACAGCCACCTGTCGAACTTCCAGACGATGAACATGTGCGCTTCGATCAACAATGTGCGCATCAGCGAGAGCGACCCGGTGCAGGCGCCGTGGCGCGAGGAGCTGTTTACGGTCCTGCCGGAGGTGAACAACGGGATGATGAAGATACCGACGGGGCCGGGCTGGGGAACAGACCTGCGGGAGGATATGGCGAAGAAGTATGCTTACACTGGATAGCTGCTGCACATATGCATGAGACGGCCTCGTAGATGATGGGCGCCTGCCTTAAGTAGTCATTGAGTGTGGGGTATGTTAATAAGCAGATTTAGCATTAGCAGGCGCTGGTTGACTGTTGCGCTCGTCATATTCTATCCGACTGTCCTGTTTGTCGGCGGTTCGCTTAAGGATGAGTACAGTCATGTCACCCAGTACATAAGTGAACTCAATGCACTAGGTACATCGTGGAGTTGGCAGATTGGATATTTGGGATTCTTGACCTTAGGTCTGCTGGGTATTCTCTTGCTGCTCGTCGTAGTGCCCCATGCAAAGTTGAGTGGAATCAGTCATATCGGCGGCTGGCTGTTGATTGCTGAGCCAGTTGCCTATATTGGCTCAGCCTTCGCCCCATGCGATTTAGGTTGCCCCACCGAAGGCAGTCTTTCCCAGAACATCCATAATCTTCTGAGTTTAGTTACCCTTCCCGTAACCACATTAGGGTTGGTGTTCCTATCCTTTAACAAAAGACTTACCGTGCCAAAGAGAATGGGCTGGTTATTGTTGGCTGCAGCTTTTATCACTCTCTACACTCTGGCGCTGCTGCCTGACTTAGCCCCCTGGAGAGGATTGCTGCAGCGTACTGCAGAGGGGACTTTATACGGCTGTTTGTGCGCCGTGAGTTGGCATCTGTTAGGAACTCATAACAGCATGGTCAAGCAATATGATTAAAGGTCTGTAATGCTGATATCCCTGAAAGAAGATGAGAGGGCGACCTGATGGCCGCCCTCTCAATTCTTCCAAGTATCTCGGCTTACCGTGCGGGGACCTTGTAGCCCTGGGTCTGGACTTCGGAGAGGGAGTTTTCGTCCCAGGGGTGGGCGAGGGCTACTTCTTCGTTGATGTCGGCGCCCCAGCCGGGAGCGGTGGGAACTGTCATGTAGCCGTCGATGATTTCGGGTTGCGTTGTTGTCAGGTCGTCCTTCCAGGGGATGTCGTCGATGTCGATTTCCATGATGCGCACGTTCGGCAATGTGGCGCAGAGGCTCGCGCTGACGAAGCTGGAGAGGTGGCTGTAGTAGTTGTGTGGCGCGACGTTGTGCTGATAGACCTCGGCGAGGTCGCCGATCTTCTTGGACTGGCTGAAGCCGTTCCAGGGGACGTCGATCATGAACATGTCCGCTGAGTGATTCTCGAAGTAGGGGATGAAGTCGCGCATGTAGAAGAGGTTCTCGCCAGTGCAGATGCGCGTGGTCGTGGAGTCCTTGATCTGGCGCAAGCTCGTCGGCTCGTACATGTCGATTTCCAGCCAGAGCATGTCGAACTGCTCCAGCACCTTGGCGATGCGGAGCGCGCCCTCGGTCTTGAAGTGGAAGTTGAGGTCGAGGTTGATGTCGATGTCGTCGCCCACGGCATCGCGGAAGGTGCCGATGAGCTTCTCGACGTGCGGCATGAGCCACTTGGGAGCGATCTGGTCTGTGGAGCCGATGCCTCCACTGAAGCCGCCGCCGAATGTGGCGCTCTGGCCGGGCAGGATGATGTTGGTCTTCAGCGCGGTGAAGCCGCGATCTCTGACTTCGTGGCCGAGGTCGGTGATGGACTGCCAGGAGTCGATCGGGGGCACGCCCAGGATGTCGTGATGGCGGACGCGGGAGCTGCCGCAGTGGGACCAGTACACTCGGACTTTCTCGCGGGTGGGTCCGCCGAAGAGTTCGGCGACAGATATGCCGAGCGCCTTTGCCTTGATGTCGATGAAGGCGCAGTCTAGGCCGGCGATTGCCTTCGCTGCGATGCCGCCGGGACTCTGGCGCGTGATGCGATACATGTCCTGGAAGCGCATTTCGAAGGCGCGCGGGTCCTTGCCGATTAACAGTGGCTTCATGTCGCGGATAGTGCCTTCGATACCATGTGGGGAGCGTCCGTCGCTGCACTCGCCCCAGCCGGTGATGCCCTCGTCGGTTTCCACCTTGACGAACATCCAGGGTCGCCATCCTGCATCCACTATGAAGGTCTCGATATTGGTGATTTTCATTGTCACTTGTCCTCTCTCGTGAGTGTTGACTATTGCGTACCGATTTCAGCGCGGATAATACCATAAAACATGGTCATGAACATGGAGGACAGGACAAACGATATGCCGATAGGATGTAGGCACTTTGTTGAGAAGAGAGGTGTCAGATGGCAAATCCGGTTGTATATTTTGAAGTAGGCGGCAGAGATTCCGAGGGTCTGAGTGAGTTCTACAGCGACCTGTTCGGCTGGAACATAAACGAAATGGGCGCGGCATCGGCGGCGGGCAGCCCGTACAGGTTCATCGAAGGAGAAGAGGGCGGAATACCCGGTGGGATCATTGAGACGAACGAGAATATGCCGCCGAACTACGTGATGTTCTATGTGCAGGCGGACGACCTACAGGCGACGCTGGACAAGGTTGTGAGCCTTGGAGGCCAAGCCGTTGTGCCGCCAACCGACATACCGGGCGGCATGGGGCAGATTGCGGTATTCATGGACCCGGAGAACAACGTAATCGGGCTGCACAAGTGGAGCGGCGAGGCACCTGATCAGGGTTGATCCGATGTCTCAATGGCAATAGGCCTAAGTGGGCCGCAATGGAATCGGAAGGAAACAGGGAAGTGGATCTAGGCAATTTTTCAATTAGCTTGGGAGTGAAGGACATGGAGAAGTCCATGGACTTTTACCAGAAGTTTGGGTTCGAGGTGATAGACGGTGGTCACCAGAATGAGGAGTACGCCGACACCGAGACGGAGAAGTGGCGTATTCTGCGGAACGGGAAGGCTGTTATTGGTCTGTTCCAGGGGATGTTCGATGTGAACATCCTGACCTTCAATCCGACGGACCTTCGGCCTATACAGGCGAGCCTGAAGGAACAGAGCGTCGAGTTCGATTATGAGGCGGATATGGAGACGTCCGGGCCTTGCAGCGCATCGTTGAAAGATCCCGATGGCAATGTGATACTTCTTGACCAGCATTACTAGAGAGTAGTTTCCCGGCTCCAAGATAGAAAGGCCAAGCCATGCCGAGTATCGATGACAACCTCGCCTTTGCACCTGCATCAGAACTGAGGGAAATGATTGGGGAAAAGCAGGTGTCGCCTGTGGAACTGACCGCTCTGTACTACGAGCGCATCGACAGGCTGGACTCGCAGCTGCACGCCTACCTCACGCTGTGCCGAGACGAGGCGATGCAGGCTGCCAGGGATGCCGAGAGCGCTGTGATGCGCGGCGATGACCTGGGGGCGCTACACGGAGTGCCGATCTCCATCAAGGACCTTGAGTTGACGAAGGGTGTGCGCACGACGAGCGGTTGCCTGGTGTTCAAGGACAGGATCCCGGATGAGGACTCGATCGTTGTGGAACGCGTGAAGGCGTCCGGGGCGATCGTACTGGGCAAGACGAACACGCCGGAGTTCGGGCACAGAGGTACGACTGAGAATAAGCTTGGCGACGCCTGTCGTAACCCGTGGAATACGGAGCGTACTCCGGGCGGTTCAAGCGGTGGTGCGGCTGCCGCGCTGGCGGCGGGGCTGTGCGCCATATCGACTGGAAGCGACGGCGGCGGATCGGTCCGAATACCTGCGAGTTTCTGCGGGCTGTACGGCATCAAGCCGACGCAGGGGCGTGTGCCACGATATGGTGGTCGCGCTGCCCCTGCCGTTGCGAACCAGCTAAGCCAGTCGGGGCCGATTACGCGTACGGTTAAGGATTCGGCAATTTTGCTCCAGGCACTGGCCGGGCCGGACGCGCGGGATGCGGGCTCTCTGCGGGATACGCCTGCCGACTACCTGGCGGCGCTGGACAGAGATGTCAGCGGTCTGCGAATCGGGTGGAGTCCCGATTTTGGGTATGCGGCGGTCGATCCGGATGTTGTCGATGTGTGCGGGGAGGCTGCGCAGGTGTTCGGGGAGTTGGGCTGCAAGGTCAGTGACAGCGGATTTGCTCTCGACGCACCACAGGAGGCGTTCCGCGTACTTTTCGCGGTGAATACTTACGCATCATCGGGCTACCTGTTGCACGAGCACGGTGACGACCTGACGGCATATTTCCGCGCAAATATGGAGTACGCGGCAACCCTGACTGCGGCGGATTACGCCAGGGCACTCGGCGAACTGGATGCCGTGAAGGCACAGTTCGACAAGTACTTCGACGAATTCGACCTGCTGCTGTCGCCGACGATGGCGGTGCCTGCATTCGAGATCGAGCAGCATCCGACATCTATTGGCGGACAGGAAGTGGACCCGTTCTTCGGGTATCTGCCGTTCACGTATCCGATCAATGCGATCGGGCATACTGCGGCGAGCGTACCGTGCGGCTTTTCCTCGGATGGCATGCCCATCGGATTGCACATTGTCGGACGTCACGGTGACGAGGAGACTGTGCTTGCTGCGTCGGCAGCATTCGAGCGGGCGATGCCCTGGGCTGAGAACAGGCCGGTGGTGTCTTAACCGCAGCGACTTTATGGGGTAAGATAGCGCAGGAAAGTCTAATGGTTATCATCCATTCAGCTATCAACCATAAAGGAGTTGCCCGATGCCGAACCTCGACGAGAATCTCGCCTTCGCTGCTTCACACGAACTTGCTGCGCTGATTGCGGACAAGCAGGTGTCGCCCGTAGAAATAACGCAGCTCTATTATGACCGAATCGAGCGACTGGACTCGCGGCTGAACTCGTACCTGACGCTGACGCAGGACTTGGCGATGGAATCGGCGCGAGCTGCGGAAGCAGCGGTGATGCGCGGCGATGAGCTTGGGTCGCTGCACGGCGTTCCGATTTCCATCAAGGACCTGCAGATGACAGCAGGCGTCCGCACTACACTGGGTTCTCTCGCTTATAAGGACCAGGTGCCTGCTGCGGACTCGGCGGTTGTGGAGCGCGTGAAGGCGACGGGCGCTGTGATACTGGGCAAGACGAATACGCCGGAGTTCGGCTTGCTGGGTGCGAACGAGAACCGTCTTGGCGACGACTGCCGTAATCCCTGGAATACGGAGCGCACGTCTGGGGCGTCGAGTGGTGGGGCGGGAGCGGCGGTTGCTGCCGGGCTGTGCTCGCTTGGCACGGGCGGCGACGGTGGTGGGTCGATCCGCATTCCGGCGAGCTTCTGCGGCATCTATGGCATAAAACCCACACAGGGGCGTGTCTCCAGCTTCGGCGGCGTTCCTCCGGCGGCGCCTCTCCTGAACATCACGAGCCAGCAGGGGCCTATGTCCCGCACTGTCAAGGATTCGGCGATACTGCTGCAGGCGCTTGCGGGTTACGACTCGCGAGACTCGTCATCGCTGCGCGAGCCGGTGCCGGACTTCGTGGGTGCAGTGGACACGGACATCAGCGGGCTGCGAATCGCGTGGAGCCCGGACTACGGCTATGCAGGCGTTGATGCGGAGGTGGTCGAGGTTTCGGCGAGCGCGGCACGGGTGTTCGAGGGCTTGGGCTGCACGGTGGAGGAGAGCGACCTGGCGCTGGATGATCCGTTCGGCACCTGGTGGGTCTTCTTCGCTGCCAATGTGTTCGTGACGCAGGGGCATCTGCTGGACGACCCGGATGATCCGCTGTCGTGGTACGGACGCATGGCAATCGAGGATGGCAGCAAATTCAGCGCGGGCGACTTCATCAAGGCGATGGGTGGGCGCGACCGGATGATGAACCAGTTTGCCGATGTGTTCGATGATTATGACCTGCTGCTGTCGCCGACGATGCCAGTAACGGCGTTCCCGGTGCAGGAGTATCCGCATGTGATTGGCGGCAAGGAGAATGCCAACAGGAAGGGCTGGAGCTTTGTGCCGTTTACGCATCCGATCAACACGATTGGGCATCCCGCGGCGAGCGTGCCGTGTGGCTTCTCGTCGGACGGCATGCCGGTCGGACTGCACATTGTCGGACGAAAGGGCGATGAGGAGACGGTACTAGCGGCGTCGGCAGCGTTCGAGCGAGCTATGCCGTGGGCAGATAATAGGCCGGCGGTGTCTTAACCGCAGCAAGCGCCTGGCGTAAGATAGCCGAGATATTCCATCAGCGATAAAGGAGCCGTCCAATGCCGACCATCGACGAGAATCTCGCGTTTGCGCCATCACATAAGCTTGCCGCGATGATTGCGGACAAGCAGGTGTCGCCTGTTGAAGTCACGCAGCTCTACTTTGACCGGATAGAGCGGCTGGACTCGCAGCTGAACTCATACCTGACGCTGACACCCGAACTGGCAATGGAGGCGGCGCGCGCTGCGGAAGATGCTGTGGTGCGCGGCGATGAGCTTGGCCCGTTGCATGGTGTGCCGATTTCGATAAAAGACCTGGTGATGACGAAGGGTGTGAGGACTACCTCGGGTTCGCTTGCATATAAGGACCATGTGCCTACGGCGGATTCGGCGGTTGCAGAGCGGGTAAAGGCGAGCGGGGCGATCCTGCTAGGGAAGACCAATACGCCGGAATTCGGGTCGCTGGGTGCGAATGAGAACCGTCTTGGCGACGACTGCCGCAATCCGTGGAATACGGAGCGCACTTCGGGTGCATCGAGTGGAGGCGCAGGTGCTGCGGTGGCTGCGGGGCTGTGCTCGCTCGGTACTGGCAGCGACGGAGGCGGCTCGATCCGCATTCCCGCGAGTTTCTGCGGCATATACGGAATCAAGCCAACGCAGGGGCGCGTCTCTGGGTTCAGCGGCGTGCCGCAGGATGTTCCGCTGGTGAACTTCCTGGGTCAGAATGGGCCGATGACGCGCACAGTCAGGGACTCGGCGATTCTGCTACAGGCGCTGTCAGGTTACGACTCGCGTGATGCTTCATCGCTGCATGCGCCGGTGCCCGACTTTGTAGCTGCGGTGGACAGGGATATTAGCGGACTGCGTATGGCGTGGAGCGCGGACTATGGCTATGCGGGCGTTGATGCGGAGGTGGTGGAGGTGTGTGCCGCGGGAGCGCGGGTGTTCGAGGACTTGGGATGCTCTATTGACGAGATCGACCTTACGCTGGACGCGCCGCTCGAAATCTGGTGGGTTATTTCCGGACTGACTTCTTACATTACGCAGGGGCACCTGCTTGATGATCCGTCAGATCCGCTGACCTGGTACGGTCGGATGCTCATAGAGGATGGCAAAGAATTCACCGCTGCCGACTATGTGAGGGCGCTTGGCCGGCGAGACAAGATGATAAACCAGTTCAACGATGTGTTCGAGGAGCATGACCTGCTACTGTCACCGACGATGGCGACAACCGCGTTCCCGGTGGGTGAGTATCCGGAGGAAATCGCGGGCAAGCGCAACGCACATGTGAAGGGCTGGAGCTTCCTGCCGTTTACGCATCCGATCAACATGATCGGAAATCCTGCCGCGACCGTGCCGTGCGGACTCTCGGCGGACGGCTTGCCGATTGGCTTGCACATAGTAGGGCGCAAGGGGGACGAGGAGTCAGTGCTGGCGGCGTCTGCGGCTTTCGAGCGTGCGATGCCGTGGGCGGACAAGAGGCCGGCGGTTTCGTAAGCCATTCTCGTACCGCAATTCTGATGAGGCAAAACAAAGGGGCTGCCTGCACATTTGCAGGCAGCCCCTATTTTGCTATGTCGAGAAACGCTTACTTCGAGATGAAGTCGAACTGCTCGTACTGGCCGTTGGTGGTGGTGACAGGATCGATACCCAGCCAGCGCTCGGCGATGGTGGAGTAGGTGCTGCGGAAGTCGTTGCTGAAGTGCAGGTCGCCTTCCAACTGCTTGTCGTCGTCGAGCGAGGGGAAGTCGCCGTACATGCCACCGTTGACATCGCCGCCGATTACGAAGGCTACGCCTCCGGAGCCGTGGTCGGTGCCAGCGCCGTTGTCCTTGATGCGCCTGCCGAACTCGGAGAAGAGCAGCACTACGACATCCTTGTCCATGTCGTGCTCTCTCATGTCGTCCATGAAGTCGCCGACTGCGCCGGAGACATCCTGCCAGAGCTTCGCATGGCTTGTCAGCTCGGATGCGTGGGTGTCGAAGCTGCCGTGCTGGGTGTAATAGACTCGCGTGCCGAGGCCGGCGGTCATCACCTGCGCGATGGACTTCATGTTCTCTGCGATGGGATTGTCGGCGTACTCCACGCTAGAGGAGTAGCGCTGTGGGGCAACTCGCAGGACATCGGCGCCCTTGAGTGCGTCCGTGCCGGTCTGGGAGATGAAGTTGGCGATTACATCGCGCCCGCTGCCGCCGTACATCTGGGTGAAGGCTTCGAGCGCAAGGTTGCGCGCTGCCTCGTCCTTGATGTCGGGGAACAGTCCGTAGGTCTCAAGGTTGCCGACCGATGCTACCGGCACGCCCTTGGCGTACAGAGCGCGCGGGAGGCCGCGACCGAAATTGACGCCGGTGAGAACGTTCTCAGCCTGAGGGTCGAGCTCGCGGATTGCCCTGCCGAGCCATCCGTCTTCTCCAACTTGCTCACTCTCGGCAGTGTGCCACACGTCCATGGAGCGGAAGTGCGAGCGGTTGGGGCTAGGATAGCCGACGCCATTGATGAGCGCGACATTGCCCTCGTCCCAGAGCGACTTTATTGGCGCCAGTGCGGGATTGAGGCCGAGCTTGTCGTCAAGCTTCAGGACCTTGTCCTGCGGGATGTTGACGAAGGGCCTGTTGTCGTAGTATTGCCCGTCATTATACGGAATGACCGTGTTCAGGGCATCGTTGCCGCCGGAAAGCTGCAAGACTACCACCGTCTTCTCGTGATGACCGTTGCCGTTAGTCCCCATGTTACTTCTCCTATTAGGATATAGATGCCCTGCTCTTTTTCATTGTGCGTATAATCGCTTAAATTCGGGGTTTCGTCAACCCTTGGAGCCATAAATTCACTAAACTTACGATGCTACGCGATAGACTTGGACGCGGTGGCGGTTGCTTTCGGTTACGAATAGCCTGCCTTTGCCGTCGAGCTTGACGGACATGGGCGACCAGAAGTATTTCTCGATGTGGGAGGAGACTTCGTGCGGGTCGTCCGGGTCGAAGAAGTCTATGTTGCGCTCGAGGTCTGCCCGCGAGCGTGCCTCGCCTTCCTCACGGTTTATGCTCAGGAAGTTGACTGCCCAGGGCGAAAGGGTAGCCTCGCCTCGCAGAAGTTGGACGAAGTTGCCGTCTGGGTCGAATGCCTGCACGCGCTCGTTGCCCCAGTCTGCGACATAGATATTTCCGTTGGCATCGACTGCGACGCTGGCGGGTTTGATGAGTTGACCCTCGCCGCGTCCCGGTTCTCCGTAGGATGCTACGAACTCGCCGTCAGGTGTGAAGCGGGCGATCCGGTCGTTGCCCCAGTCTGCGGCGTAGATATGGCCGCTGGGGGCGACGGTAATGCCCCAGGGCATGGAGAGTATGCCTTCGCCAATTGAGGCGAGATGCACGCCGCCTGCCGTGAACTTCTGGATGCGGTTGTTGTAGGTGTCGCTTACATATAGGTTGTCGTCGGAGTCGAAGGCGATTCCGCAGGGGCCGTCGAGCTCGCCGTCGGCACTGCCATGCGTTCCCCAAAGCTGCAGGAAGTTGCCTTCCGCGTCGAAGGCGGTGACGCGGTGGAGGTACTCGTCGGTCAAGTATATGTCCCCACGGCTGTTCTTCGCGCCGGAGGTCAGCCAGACGAACTGGCCGTCGCCTTCGCCATACGCGCCGAATGTGCCGTAGTACTCACTTTCGAGGTCACAGACGGTTACGCGCACGCCCCTGTCCACGCTTTCGAGCGAGCGATTTACGACGTAAAGGCGTCCGTTGTCTCCGACTACGGTGTCTGCCGGGTAGTAGAAGCCACGCCCTTCCATGACGGACATGCCGAGCGTGCGGTCGTAGCTGAGGAGTTGGGTGGTGGCTGTGGTCATGGCAATACCTCGTCTGTTGTCAGCCTGCATCCGGAATAAAGTGAAGGGCAGAGTCGCATTTGCAAATCTGCCCTTCGACAAGCTCAGGGTGAACGGTCGATGGGGACCGATTTACTTAACTAGCTTCGCTGGAACTCGTGGGTGGCGGTGGCGAGGCGCAGGATGTTGGCGACCTTGTCAGGGGTGCGCTCTTCGCCTGTCTGCTCGGCGAACCGTTCCAGCACTTCGCGCGTCTCGTCGGAGACTTCGATGACGCCAAGCTGGTCCAGGCAAGCTTCGACGAGGCGCGCTGGGGAAGTAGCGTACTCGTCCGCCATCACGCTGTCGATCATCGCACTGACGCCGGGCTTGCCGGAGTCGCCGAATTGCTCTGAAGCGAAGTTGATGCGCTCGACAAGAGTGCCTGTATCGACCCACTCCGCGCCCTGATGCCATCCCTCGACGCTTGGCGGGTTGTTGAGCATCTGGCCCATGAAGGTCATCTGGCGCGCCCTGTCCTGAATCTCGCGGCGCGGCCTGTCGAACTCGCCCGTGAGGCGGAGTATGCCTGCGACGAGTTCGGCGGGGCTCTTCACCTTGTCGTAGCGGATGCTCTCGTCTTTGAAAAAGTCGGATGTGAACAGGGTCCGGAGCATCGCCTTGATGTCGTAGCCGTTGTCGAAGTAGGCGTCCACCAGAACCTCAATGGCGTCCGGGTCTCGCGGCGGTGTGTAGGGCCATGCGGGTACGGGCGGCTCATCGGCGACGAAGAAGTGGTACATGTGGCGGGCGACGAACTGTGCCGTCGAATGCTGCTGGCAGATTATATCGACGATGTCCTCGCCGTTGAAGTTGCCGGTCTGCCCGAGGAATGTCTTCTCGCCTTCGTCGTGGTCTTCCGGGCGATAGTCGAAGTGCCAGGAGATTCTGCCGTAGGGCCAGTCGGAGTCGCGCTCAGAGCGCAGTACCATGTACTCGGTGTTGCCGATGGTCCAGCCGGTGAATGCGCGCGAGGCTTCCTTGATGTCTTCCTCTGAGTAGTGACCCACGCCCATGCTGAAGAGTTCGAGCAGCTCGCGCCCGTAGTTCTCGTTGATCGCGCCGTCATGATTGTCGTAGTTGTCCAGCCACACAATCATCGCGGGGTCTTTTGACAGTTCGATGAGCATGTCCTTGAAGTCGCCGAGGCCGTGCTTGCGGAACATCCGAATCTGGTTCCAGAGCACCTTGCCATGAATGACTTTCGGGTAGCCGGTAGCGAAGATGCTGTGCCAGAACAGGCACATCTTTTCCTGCAGTTGGGCTTCAGAAGTGACCATGCGGTAGAGCCAGTTCTCGCCGGATGCCCATGGGCCCATCATGCCGGACTGCTCGTGGTGGAAGCGCCGGATCATGTGGTCACCCATCCACGTCGCATTCTCGGGTGCGTCGATCAAGTCTTCGACAACGGCGTCGTAGCCCTTTTCTTCAAGTGCCTCAATCTGGGAACGGGTTGCGCCGAACCCTGCGCGTCGCATCAGATGCGCCAGCAGTTCCAGGTCTTTCTTTGTCGTAGTAACCATCCGAGTCCTCCTTAGTGAACTGCCCGCCTATGTCCGGCTGGGGTGGGAAATGATGTGGTGCCGGAAATTTGCCTAGAGTATATCACGGCGCAGGCGACTACTCACTAGACCTGGAAAAGTCGCCGCTGGCGGCTTGGAACGATCAATTGTTGCTCTTGGGCATGAAAGGAAGCAGCTTGCTTACGAGGGATTCCAGATTACGCGTCTGTATCCAGACATGGCCATTGCCCTTGAACTTCATGACCAGACCCTCACCGCCCGCGACAAGGGAACGGATGCCGCCAACCTTGCCTATCGAGTATTCAACGTCGTCGGTAAACGCGACCAGATGGCCGGTGTCCACGACAAGCTCTTCTCCCGGTGTGACTGGGACTTTCTTGATGGCGCCGTAAGCGTTGTAGAATACGGTGCCTTCTCCCCGCTCCGAGTATGCCCTGAGGAAGAACATGCTCTCGCCACTGAAGAATCCCCTGAAACCTTGAAACTTGGAGTCAGTTTCCACATTCTCGCTGCATGCGAGGAATGAGCCGCTCTGGAGAAAGATGTTTTGTCCGGGAAGAATGTCGAAGGTGAGGATGTCGCCGGGCGTCGAAGGCGCGAGGCTGACCCAGCCGCCGTGGCGGTCGGCGGTGAAGGTGTTCAAAGCAAATGACTCACCGCTGACCATGCGCGAGATGCCGCCAAGGAAACCGCCGCTTGCGCCGGTGCTCATGCTGACGCCCTGCTGCGCCACCATCGCGCCCGTCTCCGCCTTAATTGATTCCCCCGATTCAAGCTCGACGTTGAGCATCGCATAGCTGGGACTGAATTCGACGAATGTTCTCAAGATTCACGTCTCCTCTTGATTTTCTGGCACCGACCAGACCTTGAATGTGTTACTTTGGAATTTGATGTAGTATATCACCGCCTAAATTGGCAGTTGACACCGTAAGCGGAGGGATGCCGAGAGATTAATGAGCCTACAAAATAAGAGCGCCGGCGAGGGAAGAGGGCTGTATTACGGCTGGGTTATTGTAGCCGTGATGGCGACTGCGGGCGCGGTGAGTATGGCGATGGGTTCGCTGAACTTCGGACTGTTCATAAAGCCAATGGGCGATACGCTGGGAATAGGGCGGGCGTGGTTCGGCTGGGCGCAAACGGTGAGGCAGGTCTCCAGCGCGGTTACGAGCCCACCGGTGGGCTGGCTGATCGACCGCTACGGCTCGCGGGTGATGCTGCCCGTCGCTGCAATCGTTACGGCATCCGCGATGGTTGCGCTTTCGTTTCTGGATGAAGCGAATGACGCGTGGCTGATGGTAGCGATGTTCGCGATTATGGGCCTCGTGGGTATGAGCGGGCCGGGCGCGTTGGTAACATCAGTGCCTGTGCTGAAATGGTTCGTGCGGAAGCGGGGCCGGGCGATTTCCTTCATGGCGCTAGGCATTCCCGTGGGCGCGATGGTCTTTGTTCCGCTCACTCAGATGTTCATTGACTGGTGGGGGTGGGAGCGTGCATGGATAATCCTTGCAGCGATAGGCGTGATCGTGATTGCGCCGCTCGCAGCGATCTTCGTCAGGCGTCAGCCGGAAGACATGGGATTGCTGCCCGACGGCGATGAAATGCATGTGTCTGAGGGTGTGGTTGAAGGCGAAACACAGCGCGGCCAATACGTTGAAGAGGTGTCGTGGACGGTTAGGGAAGCGACACGTTCTCCCATCTTCTGGAGTCTGGTGGCAATGTTCAGCATGGTGTCGCTTGCGACGAGCACGGTGGCACTGCATCGCATTCCGGACTTCGCGGACAGGGGCTTCGACACAACGATAATAGCATGGGCGACCGCGTTTGACGCAGTGTGCGCGGGAGCAGCATCGTTCACATTCGGCATCCTGGTCAGCCGAGTTCCGGGCAGACTGCTGGGATCGCTGGGATTCTCGTTCCTGGCGATAGCGAGCGTGATGACGATATACGCGGCGGATGATGTCACGATGTTCAGCTCTATGGCGATATTCGGGCTGGGCATAGGTGGGATGATGTTCCTGCAGAACTTCATCTGGGCGGACTACTTCGGGCGGGAGAATGTGGGAGCGATTCGGGGCTTCTCCATGCCGATAAACCTGATATTAGGTGCGGCAGGAGCGCCGATCGCCGGTTATGTGTACGACTATACGGGAAGTTACACGGAGGTGTGGTGGGTTGGAGTGGGGCTGATGGTCTGCTCGGCGCTGCTGGCACTGATTACACCGCCGCCGAAGAAACCGCCTCTGGATGTGGCTGAGGTTGAGGAAAGCCCGTTAGATGGGGGATAATGCTGCAGTATAAGATTAGACTTTCCAAGACTGCTGAAAGGCGTGACTGACAAATGAACGGCGTTCACGACATGGGTGGGATGCACGGGTTCGGGCCTATCGACATTGAAGTTGACGAGCCGATCTTCCACGATGAGTGGGAAGGGCGGGTGTATGGCATGGTGACCAGCATCCGCGAAGAGCACGATGTCTATGGGCCGTACGGATCGCGCCATTACATCGAGAACATACCGCCGGCACAGTACCTGGCGTCGAGTTACTATGAGAAATGGATGCTCGCATTGGAGACGGCGCTGGTGTCTAAGGGTCTGCTGACTACCGAGGAACTAGATTCCAGGACTCGCCAGTTAAGCGGTGATCCGTCTGCCGAAGTTGCGAGGCGCGACGACCCGGAACTTGCGGAGCGAGTGCGCCAGCGGATTTACAAGCCGCAGCCACTTCAACAGCAAGCTGCCTCGCCGCCTCGCTTTGCCGTTGGCGATGCGATTGCGGTGCGGAATATTCATCCCGTGGGGCATACGCGGTTGCCGAGGTATGTGCGGGGTAAGCGTGGGGTGATTTCCAGAATCTACGGGGCGCAGGGGTTTCAGGACGAACCGACGGTTGCGGACAACAGACCGCAGCATGTTTACAGCGTAGTGTTCGAGGCGAGTGAACTCTGGGGCGGGAATGCGGAGCCGAATCAGCTTCTATACATTGACATGTGGGAATGCTGGATGGAAGCGTCAGATTAACCAGATTACGGGGAGCGACGAATGAGTGGTAATCATGACCACAGCGGCGAACATCATCCAGAACCGCTTTCGTATGCGGAGGCGCGCACTAAAGCAATAGAGTCGCTGCTGATCGAGAAGGGCCTGCTATCCACGGATGCCATAGATGCGCGGGTGCAGGCTTATGAGCAGGACATAGGGCCGCTGAACGGCGCGAGGGTAGTTGCGAGGGCGTGGACGGATGACGAATACAGGAAGCGGCTGTTGAAGGACGGGACTTCGGCGATCGGCGAGATGGGTTTCTTCGGGGCACAGGGTGCGGAGATCGTCGTGCTGGAGAATACGCCGGATGTGCATAATGTTGTCGTTTGCACGCTTTGCTCGTGCTATCCGTGGCCTGTGCTTGGCCTGCCGCCGCGCTGGTACAAGTCGGACGCATACAGGGCTCGAGCCGTCATCGAGCCGCGCGCGGTGTTGAAGGAGTTCGGTCTGAATCTGGACGAATCAGTTGAAGTGCGCGTATGGGACAGCAACTCTGACATCCGTTACATGGTGCTGCCTGAGCGACCCGATGGGACGGACGATCTGTGCGAGGATGATCTGGTGAAACTGGTGACGCGTGACAGCATGATTGGCGTTGCCAAGGTTAAGTCAACTGCGGCCGCGATGTGAAGCAAGAAGAATGAATACAGAGTCTGACGGTCAGATAACGGACATGGCTGGAAAGCTGGCGTTGCCACGCAGCAATGGGGAGCTCGTGTTTGCGGCTCCTTGGGAGGGTCGCGCGTTTGGCATTGCGGTTGCGCTGAACGAGGACGGCGCGTATGAGTGGGGAGAGTTTCAGCGCAGGCTTGCGGAGGAGATCGCCGCGGAGCCGTCGGATGAAGAGGGTTCGGAGTACTACGAGCGCTGGCTGGCGTCGCTGGAGAGGCTGCTGCTTGAGAATAGCTTGGTGACTCGCGAGGAACTGGACGCTCGCACTGCTGCATACGAATCGGGCGAACTTGATGATTAGCGCAGCGAGACCCCCAAGATGAGCGCGGGAAAGATTCTTCTCATCGGGCTGGGACCGGGTGAACGCGCCGTGATGACGCCAGCTGCTCTCAAGGCGTTGTCGGACTGTGACGCCGTGGTGGGCTACGATGGCTATCTGGCACAGGTAGGCGACCTCGTAAGCGGAAAGCAGGTGGTGTCGTTGCCGCTTGGCAAGGAGATGGAGCGCGCTGGCAAGGCAGCCGAACTTGCGAATGAAGGATTGACCGTTGCAGTAATATCGTCTGGCGACATCGGAGTTTATGGCATGGCCGGTCCTGTCTTCGAGCACCTTGTCTCCACCGGGTGGAATGGTGAACAGCCGGAGGTTGAGGTAGTGCCTGCCGTGTCGGCGGCGCAGGCGGCGGCCTCCGTGCTGGGCGCGCCGCTGATGCAGGACTTCTGCGCGATAAGCCTGAGCGATCTGATGACGCCGTGGGATACGATACGCAAGCGGCTGGACGCAGCGGCTTATGGCGACTTTGTGATTGCGCTTTACAACCCGCGCAGCAGCCGGAGACACAAGCAGATTGTGGAGGCGCGCGACATCGTGTTGAAGCATCGCAGCGCCGAGACTCCTGTCGGTATTGTGCGAAATGCGAGCCGACTTGATGAGGACTCCATGCTGACGACGCTTGGCGAGCTTGATAGTCACTTCGAGCGCATCGATATGTTCACGACGCTGATTATCGGAAACTCGACGACATATATCCACGGACGGCGGATGGTGACGCCGCGCGGGTATATGAACTCGCGAGAGTAGGGGAACGATGGTTACTCCTGCAGTAGTGCTTGCGGGGACGCGCAGCGGCGTGGGCAAGACGACAATCGCTACCGGAATTATGGGCGCGCTGGCGCGGCGAGGACTGCGCGTTCAGCCTTTCAAGTGCGGGCCCGACTACATTGACCCGTCCTATCATCTGATGGCTTGTGGAGTGCCAAGCCGCAACCTTGATACCTGGCTGCTGTCGCACGACACGGTGCTGGAGTTCTACGGCAGGGCAGCGCAGCCTGCGAATGTTGCCGTGGTCGAGGGTGTGATGGGGTTGTATGACGGGCACGCGAATCTGACCGAGCAGGGATCGACTGCTGAGGTCGCGAAGTTGCTGCGCACGCCCGTAGTGCTGATTGCCAGTGCCGCAAGGGTTGCGCGGAGCGTAGCCGCCGAAGTTCTTGGCTTCCAGAAGTTCGACCCTTCGGTGAACATTGCAGGCGTCGTCTTGAACGGTGTGGGCAGCCCGCGCCACCTGGAATTCTGCAAGCCGCCGATAGAGGACGCTACGGGTCTGCCTGTGCTTGGGTATATGCCGCGTCGCGATGACCTGCGCGTGCCGGAGCGCCATCTCGGACTTATTCCGACCGTTGAGGGCGTCGTGGTCGAGGAGTGGTTCGACAAGCTGACGGCGCAGGTGGAGGAGACGATAGACCTCGATCGCCTGCTGGAGGTAGCGACACAGGCACACACCCCAATCGTCGAGCCGTCTATATTCCCGGCGCAGTCGCAGTCGCAGCCGCGAAGGGCGCGGATAGCGGTGGCACAGGACAAGGCGTTCAATTTCTACTACCAGGATTCGCTCGATCTGCTTGAGGCGTGGGGCGCGGAAATTGTGCCGTTCAGCCCGCTGTACGATGAGGTGCTGCCGAGTGAAGTGGGAGGAGTGTACATTGGAGGAGGCTTCCCTGAGTTGTTTGCGCGGGAACTTTCTGCTAACAGTTCTATGAAACGATCAATCAGCGATGCGCACGCAGCGGGGAGAAAGATATATGCGGAGTGCGGCGGGCTGATGTATCTCGGCGAGACACTGACAGACTTCGATGGCGAGGCACATGCGATGGTCGGGCTGATTCCTGCGAAATCGTCAATGAGCAAAGGGCGGCTGACGCTTGGCTATCGCGAGGTAGAGGCGTTGGCAGAGGGTGCGTTACTGTCGAAGGGTGAGCGTGTGCGGGGGCATGAGTTCCACTGGTCGGTTGCGGACAGCCCGGCGTCAGCGGAGCAGGCGACATATACGGTTTGCAGCCAGGACGGGCGCATCGAGGGGTTCCGCGACGGCAGTCTGTGGGCATCGTACATCCATGTGCATATGGGGAGCCGACCGGGGATGGCGAGGCGGTTTGTGGGAGAGTGTGCTAGAAGCTAAAGACTAGACTGATCCGAATTGACAACGCCTCCCACAGCGTCTAGTCTGTTATCTGGTCAGATTTTAGATTAATAGGTATGCTGCAATGAGAAGATGGCAAGTGCAGGAAGCCAAGGCGAAGTTCAGCGAGATGCTTGAGGCAAGTCTCGCGGAAGGGCCCCAGATCGTGACGAAGAGGGGTGTGGAGACTGCCGTGCTTCTGCCGATGGATCAGTGGAAGCGATTGCAGGCGAAGGCTAAACCAAGCCTGAAGGATCTGTTGCTTGCCTCTGATGCACGCACGGAGTCACTTGCCCCACCAAGAACGGCGCATCGGCGACGCGCACCGGAGGGCTTCGAATAGCCAATGTATCTGTTGGACACAAATGTCGTTTCAGAGTTAAGGCGCCCAAGACCTCACCCATCAGTGCTGTCGTGGATTTCGGATGCGCCAGAAGAGCAGCTATACATTTCTGCGGTGACCGTTGGAGAGATTCAGGCGGGTATAGAGATAACACGCGAACAGGACGTTGCAAAGGCAGCCGAACTGGAAGCCTGGCTTGGTGAAGTAACCGATGCTTTCGGTGTGCTGCCAATGGACGCCCTCGCGTTCAGGTATTGGGCTCGCCTGATGCACAGGCGCTCGGACACGATGATCGAGGATGCCATGATTGCCGCCACTGCGGCTGTTCACCGGCTAACTGTGGTCACGAGGAATGTGCGGCACTTCAGGGAGTTCGATTTGCCGTTGTACAATCCGTTCGAAGAAGATTAACTACTGAGACAAGACTCAGAATAGAAGAAACCAATATAGTTGGGAGCTTACATTGAAAGTAACAGACTTCCGGACGATGGTCGTTGAGAATGAGCCGCCGTATATTGGCGGGCGGTACTTACTGTGGCTGGAGTTGCAGACGGATGAGGGGATTAAGGGGCTGGGTGAGCGCATAACCGGCAGCACTTACTCGCACAGGCTGGGCGACCTGAAGTCGCAGATAAGTCTCATTGAAGAGATGGTGCGGCAGTATGTCGTCGGCGAGAATCCGTTCAATATCGAGAAAATCTGGGACAGGATGTACGCCTCGCGGCACGACTATCGCCATCCGAGCCTTCACGCGACGCCGGTGCTGAGCGCGATAGACATGGCGCTTTGGGACATTGCGGGGAAGGCGGCGGGACAGCCAATCTACAACCTGCTTGGGGGCAAATACCACGAAACGCTGCGCGCTTACGCTTATATGCCGGGCGGGTCGTTCAAGGATAACCCGGAGGCTGCGGGCGAAGTTGCGGCGCAGTTGCTGGAAGAGGGCAACTCGGCTTGTAAGATCGACCCGTTCATGCCGACATATCCCATACCGCGCGACATCTCACTGCCTGAGATCGAGCACGCCGTCAAGATATTCGAGAGCATCCGCAAGGCGGTGGGCAACAAGCTGGAGGTGGGAATCGGTACGCACGGGCAGTTGACCACCTACAGCGCGATTCGTGTTGCTCATATTTTGGAGCCATACCATCCGTTCTGGTTCGAGGAGCCGGTGCCGCCTGAGAATATGGACGAGATGGCGCGCGTGGCTGCGCATACGAGCATTCCCATCGCGAGCGGGGAGCGGCTGGTCACGAAGTACGAGTTTTCGCAGCTTATCGAGAAGAAGGCTGCGCAGATCATTCAGCTTGATGTCGGACAGTGCGGAGGGATATTGGAGGCGAAGAAGATAGCGGCAATTGCGGAGGCGCACTATGCGATGATTGCGCCGCATATGTACTGCGGGCCGATCGCAGCAGCAGCAGCTGTGCAGATTGACACCTGCTCGCCGAACTTCCTGATACAGGAGGCGAACCAGGGACCCTTGCACAAGATTATATTCAAAGAGCCAATAGTGTTCGAGAATGGGGCGATCATTCCGCCGACGGGACCGGGGCTGGGTATCGAGCTCGATGAGGATGTGCTGAAGGGCCGTATTGTCGAATAAAGACTGGACGGAACTGACTGGGTCAATGGGATACGGGAATTGGAGTAGTTGATGACTAAGTTTGGGGCTCAGGTGAGTTGCTACCTGACAACGTGGGATGACATTCGCGCAGTGGTCGAGACGATGGAGGCGGGGCGGTGGTACAGCGTTTACCATGCGGACCATTTCGTGCCGCCGAACAGGCCAGGCGCAAGCGAATCCGAAACAGCATTCGAGGGCTACTCGACGATGGCGGCGGTCGCGGCAATCACAGACCGACTACGACTTGGGCATCTGGTTCTGGGGAACACCTACCGCAATCCGGGGCTTGTGGCGAAAATGGCCGGCAGTATCGACCACATCTCGCACGGTCGGTTTACTCTGAGCATCGGCGCAGGGTGGTTCGAGCGGGAGCACAGGGCTTATGGCTGGGAGTATCCGTCACTGCGGGAGCGGTCTGACAGGCTGGAGGAAGCCTGTGCGTTGTTGCGGGCGCTTTTCACATCCGATGAACCTGTGAACTTCAGTGGGCGTTACTACCAACTCGATAATGCGGTGCTGTCGCCCGGATCTTATCAGGAGCCGCACATACCGATTCTGGTGGGCGGGACCGGCGAGAGGCGAACGCTACGCACGCTCGCGAAGTACGGCGATGTGTTCAACCTCGACGGCTTTGCCGCGAGACGATCCGGCGGGATGTCACTGGACTTGTTCAATCACAAGGTTGGTGTGCTGCACCGGCACTGCGAGGCTGTGGGACGCGATCCCTCGGAGATTCGGCTGACTGCGCTAGTTCCTACTATGCTGACGGATAACAAGGCAGATGCGGACGCGTTCATCGAAGCGATAGGGCCGGGCACAGTTGCGGGGAGCGCAGAATACATCAACGAGCGTGTGGGCGAACTGGTGGATGCTGGTGTGGATGAGGTGATGTTCGGGCGACTACCGAACGAGCCGGAGGAGTTTCAGCGGTTCGAGGAGCACGTTATAGCGGCATTCGATTAAGGTTCTGTTAACGATGGCGAATTTAATATGTAAACTATTGACACCGTTATTTCTGGTATGTGATACTCAGAAAATCATGACAAGTGCAAGTTCCCTTTGGTTTTACGCTTATTATTACTTTACCGATACAAACAAAGTCGGCAGAGGTGACGCGTCCTAGTTGAAATCTGACGCAGAGCGTAAGAACTCCAAACACACTCGAACCCCAGCCGATGAAGGACTGGGGTTTTTGTTTGCAAGAGCGAATTGCCTAGTAAAGGCAGAGGCGCAGAGATTCATGAATTCAGAGTATTGGCGAGATAGGTTTAGTTAAAATCAAGCGTCGAAGAATTGAAGGAGAGGCGACCAAAATGCAACCATCACCAGCGAGGGACGTAAACGTGGCAAGTATAGAACCTCTTATTAGCCCTGTGGGCTTAGTCGAAGAACTTCCGCTGACTCCAGATGTCGAGGATGTGGTAATCGAGGGCAGGCGACAGATCCAGGCGATACTGCGAGGCGAGGATTCGCGCTTCCTGGTCATAACGGGGCCCTGCTCAGTACATGACGAAGCTGCGGGCATCGAATATGCTGAGAGGCTGAAAGTGCTTCAGGAAGAGCTTGCCGACCGCATGCTCATCGTGATGCGCGTGTACTTCGAGAAGCCGCGAACAACCGTCGGCTGGAAGGGTATGATCTATGATCCCAACCTGGACGACACTTTCGATATAGGAGAGGGCCTGCGCCGCGCCAGGAGGCTGCTGATAAGGATTGGCGAGATGGGCATGTACACTGCCACCGAGTTCCTGGATCCCATCGTGCCGCAGTACCTTGACGGTTTGATTTCGTGGGCGGCAATTGGCGCGCGAACTACGGAGAGCCAGACGCACCGGCAGATGGCGAGCGGACTCAGCATGCCCGTCGGTTTCAAGAACGGGACTGATGGCGATGCGCAGATTGCGGTTGACGCGATGATTTCGGCGCGGTCTCCGCATGCATTTCTAGGCATAGACCATTTCGGACAGACGTGCGTAGTGCACACTAACGGCAATCCTTACGGTCACCTGGTATTGCGTGGTGGCAAGAGCGGCCCGAACTTCAGCCCTGAGGCCGTTGGGGAAGCGCAGGAACAGCTAAGTGGAGCTGGCGTTCCCTCCCAACTGCTTGTGGACTGCAGTCACGGCAACTCGAACAAGGACCATACGAGGCAGAACATCGCGCTTGAGTCCGTTATCGAGCAGCGCGTGTCTGGTAATGCAGACATCATTGGCTGCATGTTGGAGAGCAATCTGAACCCGGGCAGCCAGAGCCTAAATGGTTCGCTGGAGGAACTGGAGTATGGCGTGTCAGTGACGGATGCGTGCATTGGCTGGGACGAGACCGAGGAGCTTCTCCGCGATGCCTATGAGAATCTGGCGGATGCCGTGAAACAGCCTGTGGCATAAGTGGAGTTCGGTGGTCGAAACGGCCGACCGATTCCGGCACATGCTGGAAGCTGAAGATTGAAATTGGAGTGAGGCCCTGGCATATCGTCGGGGCTTCGCTGTTTCTGGAGGGGTGCAGTGCAGCAGACTGAGCGCACGAGAATACGCAATCACCCGGAGCGCGCCGTACCGGAGCAGGCGGCAGAGATACTGACGCAGGGAGTAGTGGCACATGTGGGGTTCGTCGAAGATGGAATGCCATTTGTGATCCCGCTTTCGTACCACTACGACGCGGACGCGCCCGAGTCGATCTATCTGCATGGTTCCATACGAAGCCGTGCAATGGAGATACTCGCGAGCGGGAAACCGGTGTGCGTTACGGTTACGCTAACGGATGGGCTGGTGTATTCGCGCAAGGCGATGAACCACTCGATGAACTACCGCAGCGTTGTGCTGTTCGGGAAGGGCAGTGAAGTTACTGACGAGAGAGAGAAGTTCGACCTGTTTGATGCGATGGTGCAGCGCTACTTCCCGGGACGCACGGTAGGGACTGACTACAACACGCCGCCTGCGGCAGACCTTGGTGTCACCGCGCTGGTGGAGGTCGCTATAGAGGAGTGGAACGGCAAGCGGCGCGTGGGGCCGCCGACCGGGCCTGATGACGATGATCACAGTGCCCTGGGGAGCGCGGGGGTTCTGGACCTGCGGGAGGTGTAGTAGGGAAGGTCTCGTAGATACGGAGGACCGCTACTTGTCTCGCTATTGAGAAATGCACCGACTCAATGCCAGCTAAGAATGCGGTGTTCTGTGGTATCTCAGTAGGGGCTAGACTCTTCGGCGTGAGCATCGTCGGGGAGGCGGTAGGAGAGGCCGGACTCGGCGTATGCCTATGCCTCGAGCAGCGTCGAAAAACTCTTTGGCCCTTCCTTTAGCAGCCGCCCTCTCAACTTCTGAATATGCTGGTCAAGTCGGTATAAGAGCAACACGAAGCGACGCTTGTTCGCAGGAAAGTTCAGTTGGTCCGCAAGTTCGTCTCCTAAGAGGGCGCGAGAAATAGGGTAGATGATATTATCCACTAGCTTCTTCCGCTCTTCCGCATCGTCAATGCCCGCGACCAGCGGGGCCGAGTTGATGAGAGCATTCGTCATGATGATCGCATCCAGTGTAGGTGGAGGCTCACAAATAGAACCAATCCGGTATATGTGGAGGGCGTGGCTCTCGTCGGTGAAGAGGATGGTTTCAGGGATGCCCATGAGATAACCGGCGTAGCGCCAGACATCGTGGAAACTGGCCCGCTCCTCCGTGCTGTAACGAGCACCCAGAGATTCGGAGTGTTTGACGGTGCGCGCGGCGAAACAGGCAACGGCATAGCCCAAGTGCGCGGCGCTGATAGGCACGCCCCAGGCATCGTGTTCCCATTCTTCTGTTTGTCCCAGCAGATGCCGAACCTGAGCATGCACGAAACGGATGCGGACGGACAGTTTCCAACCGTCGCCATACCTTCTCAGTCCGCCCGGGAAGAATATTTCCATCTGATGACGGTTGTTTTGCTTGAGCCTCCAGACGCCGTCGTCGAAAATGCGCCCGGTTTGCACGAACGACTTGCTTATCAGCGTCGAAAAGCCGTCTAGAAGCACGCCGGCGACGAAAGCCGAAAGGACTTGGACTGAGTTCCTCTGAAAGGCGCGAATGCCGGGGTCGAAGGCATCGAAGTCAAGCCAGTCCGGGTCAGGCTGTGGCGCGTCAGTGAAGAAGTCCCGCAGCAATTGCGGTGCGTCCCGCAGACCCTCGCGATGCTCGTCCATCCCGGCCTGGATGAACTGGTGAACCTGAGGTTGAGGCAGCGATGCAAGTTCTTCGACTATCGCATCCATAACCGGGTCCCCGATGTTGGTATGGGCGATGTAGTTGTCCGCCATTTCAGGATCGACAGCGCGAGCCTTTTCGTAGCCTTGGAGGTAATCGGATGGAATCTTCATACAGCTAGTCGTTTATTCCCGCAAAATCCAGATTCCGCCTTGTTATGTGGAATGCTACTCTGAGAGACACTATTGCTAAAGTGCTTGAAGTTTGCCAGATGAGTTTCTCAACAGCCTTAAACTAATTGTAGCCCGAAAAACAGTACGCTGGTAGTGAATTTCAGGCTACAAAATCTGTCTTATTCGGTTGTGAGACGGAGAAGTCAGCCGGCAGTGAGGACAGGGACTCCGCAGAATGCTTCGTAGTCAATGAGGTCTGTGATGGTCGGCTCGTCTCCGCAGAGGGGACAATTGGGGTTGCGCCGAATCTTAACGGTGCGGAAGGACATGTCCAGTGCGTCGATGAGGAGGAGCCTGCCGGTCAGGTTCTCGCCCACTCCGAGAATCAGCTTTGCCGTTTCTGCTGCCTGGATGCTTCCGACGAGGCCGGGGAGCATGCCAAGCACGCCTGCCTCGGCGCAGCTCGGAACCTCGCCCGGAGGCGGAGGCGTCGGGAAGAGGCAGCGGTAGCAACCCTGTCCTGGTATGTATGTCGTTGCCTGCCCGTCGAAGAGCAGAATGCTGCCGTCAACGAGTGGCTTGTTGCTGAGGTAGGCGGCGTCGTTTACCAGGTAACGGGCTGGGAAGTTGTCCGCGCCGTTAATGATGACGTCGTACTCGGGAATGATGTCGAAGGCGTTCTCGGAGGTGATCGGCTCTTCGTGGACCTGCACGTTGACGTCAGGGTTGTAAGCCTTCAGGGTCTCGTATGCGGACTCTGCCTTGGATCTGCCGATGTCGTCGTTCTGGTGCAGAATCTGGCGCTGGAGGTTCGTAACATCGACCGTATCGAAATCGACGATGCCGACCGTCCCGACGCCCGCAAGTGTGAGATAGATGGAAATGGGAGAGCCAAGCCCACCCGCGCCAATAATGAGGACTTTAGAGTTGAGCATCTTGCGCTGGCCGACGCTGCCGACCTGCGGCATGATGATGTGCCTGCTGTAGCGCTGCACCTGATATGGCGTAAGGACTTGGGTTCGTTCTTGCGTTTGCGTCATCTGCGGGCGTTCCTCCATCCTGTATTACTTGCCTTTATTGCTTTCATCGCGCGTTATAGTGCTCCCGCTGGGTGATTGTGGATATTGTGTCTGACTATGTTTCTGGGCTCGCTGAATTATAGCATTGGGCAGTAGGGGCTTCAACTTAGTTGATACCGCGCAGCCGTGATGTCAGCGAGCGCGACGCTGCTGCAGGATGCTGCGGAGGTGGGCGTTTTCACTGGTCAGGCGTTCCACATCGGCCTCAGACTCGCTGAGTCTGTCGAGCAGTCGGAGGATGACCTCGACACCGGCTAAGTTGACGCCGAGGTCGTCCATGAAGCCGCGGATCCGCCGCACGCGCTCTATGTCGGCTCGGGAAAACACGCGCTGGTTGCCACCGGTTCGCGCCGGTTCGATGAGTCCCAACCGCTCGTAGTAGCGCAGGGTCTGCGTCTGCACGCCGAGCATCCTCGCCGCTACGCTGATGATGAATACGGGTTCGTCGTGACCGAGTGTCAGTTCGTTTTGCTGCATGGCGAAAGCCTCTCTCCGGTTAACTGCGCTTGCCGTTCGCTATCCGCAAGCGTCTGAACTCTTCGAGCGCCTGCTTCTCGTCGGACGATAGCACGCTGGGAATCTGCGGCTTCACCGTCAGGAACAGGTCGCCGCTGGCCGACGGGGACTCGCGTCTGGGCATGCCGTGTCCCTGGATGCGAATGCGCTTGCCCTCGCCACTGCCGGGCGGGACTTTCAGGGCGAGCCTGCCTTTCAGTGATGTGAACTCGACCTCGCCGCCAAGCAGGGCATCTTCGAATGGCACCGCGATGTCGGCATATAGACTGTCGCCGTCGCGCTTAAATCGGGTGTGGGGCGATACGCTTACGACAAGGAACACCTGGATGCCGTCGTCCAGCGATATATGCACGCGCGAGCCGTCGTCCACAGCCGCGGGGATGCTGACTTCGATACGGCGACTGCCGCCGTCCTTGGTCGGTACGTTGACCATACGCTTCGTGCCGCGAAACGCCTCTTCAAGTGTGACGGTTACCGGAACATCGTGGTGGTTCGGGCGTCCCGGTCGGCTACGCCGTCTTGTACCGGTGCGCGGACCGGCCCCATAGCCTGAAGCCCCACCGAACCTGCGTAGAAGGTCGTCCAGGTCACCGAAATCGCCGAAGTCATACTCCACGCGCGTGCCGCGTCCAAATCCGCCGCCGAATGTGGCGCCCGCTCGCGCCTGCTCGTCGAGGCGGTCGGCGTGCATCCAGTTGTCGCCATAGCGGTTGTACTTGGAGCGTCTGTCGGCGTCTGAGAGTACCTCGTTCGCCTCGTTGATCTCCTTGAATTTGCGCTCCGCCGCTTCGTCGCCCGGGTTGAGGTCGGGGTGATACTGACGTGCCAGCTTTCTGAAGGCGCTGCGTATCTCCTTCTCGTCTGCGCTGCGCGACACGCCCAACACTTCATAGTAGTCTCTTGCCATGAAAATATCCCTCATTGAATGGTGAGTTCGTTGCTCGTATTTTAACATAGTTGCAGTATATGTAAAGTGAAACTTGAAGTGAATGATATAATACGATTGACATGATAGAGCATAAGACTTATACTAGATGCAGTAACTAGAGTTGAGTCGATATGACTAACTGTTGAATGTAGGAGATGAGGCATGATTGATAGATATTCAGGCAAATTACGGAGCTTTGGCAGGCGTCGGGTCGGATTCGACTCCTACCTGGCAAATGTGCAGACAGCGAAGTGCACAAGCTGCCCCAACTATGACGAAGCCCGCAAGGACTTCAACGGGAGGCTTCGCAGTGAGGTTCGCGGTTTTATTGGATAGGGAGGCACAGCGAGAATACTAAGCGAGGCTATCATCAACAATGAGTTAATACGACTAGCGGATGACTAGGCAGAAATGTCAGAAAAGGAGGAATTGTAACTATGGTAATGCAGAGGATTGATCCGTTCAGGGAGTTCAGGAAGTTGGACGAGATGCTGAGTCGAGCCTGGCAGGGCGACGGCGACGGGCATGTCGAGCGGCGTTGGGCAATTCCGATTGACCTAACGCAGGACGGCGACGACGTTGTGCTGCGGGCGACGATTCCTGGCGTGGCTCCGGAGGACATCGATGTCACTGTCGAGGACGGCGTGCTGACTATCAATGCGGAGACGCCAAACGACAGTGACGCTTCGTTCATTATCAGAGAGCGCAGAGCGGGCAAGTTGTACCGTGCGCTGCGTCTGCCGAACACTCTCGATGTGGGCAAGGCGGAGTCTGACTACAGGAATGGCGTACTGACGCTGACCTTCCCCAAGGTGGAGGCCGTCAAGGCGCGACGCCTGGAAATAAAGGGAGCGTAACCTTTCGCTCCCCAGGGGTAGTCCCTCAGGGGTAGGCACGGGCCGGACACACGGTGATCATTCGCCGGGTGTCCGGCCTTTTCTGTGTATGGCGCAAGACAATACTGATATAATGCGCTTGTGTCAGCCTTCACGAATGGGAGACGCGAGCATGACGATGAAGATATACACGAAATCGGGCGATGCGGGCGAGACCGGCCTGCTGTTCGGCGGGCGCGTGCCGAAGAACGACCCGCGCTGCGTTGCCTATGGCGAAGCCGATTTCGCCACCTCCGCGATGGGGCTTGCGCGCGCGCTGTCGCAGGACACGCGTGTGAAGGAGATACTGCTGCAGGTTCAGCGCGAGATGTTCACGCTTAGCGGCGAGTTAGCGACAGATGTGGAGAACTACGAGCATTACAAGACTAACTTCCATGCGATAACCGCCGAGAATGTGGATACGCTGGAGACGCTCATAGACGAGTTGAGCGCACAGGTGGAATTGCCACCGAAATTCATCATTCCAGGTGCGTCCGCGGCGTCGGGCGCGTTGGATCTCGCGAGGAGCGCGCTGAGGGCAGCCGAACGCAGCATAGTCGGCTTGCAGCAGCAAGACCTTTTGCCGAACGGTGAATTGCTGCGCTATGTAAACCGCCTTGCCGACCTGCTGTTTATGCTGGCGCGGTTCGAGGACAGGGAATTGCCGATGGACATTGTAACGGGCACCCGGTTGGACGAGGTGTAGCTGGGATGCAGCCAAGTATAGCGATCATAGACTATGACGCGGGCAACATTCGCAGCGTGCAGAAGGCGCTGGAAGAGTGCGGCGCGTCCGCACACATCACAGCCGACGCCGACGATATTGTCAACGCGGATGGCGTTGTCTTCCCGGGTCAGGGCGCGTGTGATTCGTCAATGCAGAGCATCAGGGAGCGCGGTCTGTTCGAGGTCATCAGGCGCTCAATTGACAGCGGGAAGCCTTTCCTTGGCGTGTGCCTTGGGCTTCAGCTGCTGCTGGAATCGTCCGAAGAGGGCGACGAGCCGTGCCTTGGGATATTGAAGGGCAGCACCAAGCGCCTGCCACCGGAAAAGACCGACCAAGTTGGCCTGAAGATACCGCACATGGGATGGAATAGCGTTTCACTGTCGGTGCAGCATCCGGTCTTCGAGGGGATTCCGGACGAATCGTACTTCTACTTCGTGCATAGCTACTACGCCGATCCTGAAGACAAGGATATGGTCGCGGGCGTGACGAGCTACGGGATAGACTTCTGCAGCGCGGTGGCATGGGACAATGTGGCAGCAGTGCAGTTCCATCCTGAGAAGAGCGGGTCGGTGGGATTGAGGCTGTACAAGAACTTCCTGCAGTTGGTTGAGGAGAACGGGAGGGTGGCGGCATGGAGGTAATTCCGGCGATAGACCTTCGGGGCGGCAATTGCGTCCGTCTGTACCAGGGCGACTATGCACAGGAAACTGTCTATTCGGACGACCCTCTGGAGACCGCCTTGCGCTGGGTGGATATGGGCGCGACAAGGCTGCATATCGTTGACCTCGACGGCGCGAGGGACGGCAAACCGGCCAACCTCAAGGCGGTCGAGCGGATTGCTTCGGCCGTCGATGTTCCACTGCACCTGGGCGGCGGCATACGCGATATGGATACGGCGCGCGCCGCGATTGATGCCGGAGTCAGCCGCATAATGCTCGGCACGGCAGCGGTCGAAGACTCAGACCTGATAGGCGTAATGCTCGGCGAGTTCGGGGCGGAGAGCGTCATCGTTAGCGTTGACGCCAAGGATGGCAGGGTGGCGTTGCGTGGCTGGACTGAGGGCAGCAGCGCGCTAGCGACTGACCTAGTCGCTGATATGGCGGCGCTGGGTGTAGTGCGCTTCCTGTACACGGACATATCGCGGGATGGCACGCTGACCGAGCCGAACTTCGAGGGCGTGAGAGCGCTGGTCAGCCAAGGGGACATTCGGCTGATTGCGGCGGGCGGCATAGCGACAGTGGCGCACCTGACGCGGCTTGCAGAGATTGGCGCGGAGGCTGGAATTGTCGGCAGGGCGATTTATACGGGGGATATTGACCTACGCGAGGCGATAGAGACGATTGACGGGATGGAAAGAGGATGCTAACCAAGCGAATAATTCCGTGCCTGGACATAGACAAGGGCAGGGTGGTCAAGGGCGTGAGCTTCGTGAATATACGGGATGCGGGCGACCCTGCTGATTTGGCGCGCTTCTACGACACGCAGGGCGCTGACGAGCTTGTGTTTCTCGACATTACGGCGAGTTCGGATGACAGGGACATTATCGTTGATGTTGTGAAGCAGGTGTCGGAAGAAGTGTTCATACCTCTGACGGTTGGCGGCGGGCTGCGGAATGTGGCGGATGTGCGGCGGATGCTGGAGGCGGGTGCGGACAAGGCGTCGCTCAACACTGCGGCGGTCGCCAATCCCTCACTGGTTGAAGACGCTTCCGATTTCTTTGGAGCGCAGTGCATCGTTGTCGCTATAGATGCCAAGCGAGTTACATCGGACGATGAAATGGGCGAAGTGAACTTTAAGGTTGCAAGCGGACTGTCAGAAGATGTTGCCGAAGAAATCGCACTGGACGAAAGTTCCGGCTGGCAGGTTTATGTGCATGGCGGGCGCACGCCAATGGGCATTGACGCGGTGAAGTGGGCGCAGAAAGCCGCGGAACTTGGCGCAGGCGAACTGCTGGTAACGAGCATGGATACCGACGGGCAACAGACTGGATACGACCTTGATCTGCTGCGCGCCATATCGGAGTCCGTGACGATACCGCTGATAGCGAGCGGGGGCGCGGGCGAGCCGCAGCACCTGTACGATGCGCTTGCGGAGGGCAAGGCGGATGCTGTTCTTGCCGCGAGCATATTCCATTATGGTACATACCCGATACCCGTGGTCAAGGACTTTCTGTCGGACAAGGGCGTGCCGATACGACCAAGTGTAGTTGTGAATCAATAGTCAGGTCAGGTGAGAACATGGCAGAGGTAAAGCTGGACGAGAAGGGTCTGGTGCCCGCGATCGCACAGAATGCGGATACCGGCGAGGTGCTGATGCTGGGGTATATGAACCCGGGCTCACTGAAGCGCACGCTGGAGGGTGGCGAGGTCTGGTTCTTCAGTCGCAGCCGCTCAGACCTGTGGCACAAGGGCGAAGTGTCGGGCAACTATATGCGCGTGAAGTCGGCGGCTGTTGACTGCGATGGTGACACCCTGATTTTGCAGGTCGAGCCTGATGGGCCTATCTGTCATACGGGAGAGTCCAACTGCTTCTTCACGCCCATTGAAGATTTCCCGGAATTCTACCGCGACGAAACGGGTCCTGGCGTGCTCGAAGATCTGTTCGCTGTAATACAGGACCGCAAGCGCGAGATGCCTGAGGGAAGCTACACGACAGACCTGTTTGAAGGCGGAGTACCTCGTATCGCACAGAAGGTCATCGAGGAGGCCGGAGAGGTCGCGATTGCAGGCGTCAGGGGTGACGCTGAGCAGGTCGCGGAGGAGATGGCAGACTTGCTGTACCACGCGCTGGTGTTGCTGTCGGCGTCTGGTGCGAGGCCTGAAGATGTGTGGGAAGTCCTGAGGGAGCGCGCGGGGTAGGGGAGTTTATCCCATCGCCGTCTGCTCATCAGCAATTGCCACGCTGTCCGCCGCCTGTGCCTCCTCCATCGCTCTTATCGCAATCTCTATCTGGTCGTCGTCGGGCTGGCGCGTGGTAAGCGATTGGAGGGCGAGGCTGGGCGCGGTGATCAGGTTGACCAGCGGGTTGCCGGCATGGCGTCCGCTGAAGCGTATGACCTCGTAGCTCACGGCCGCAATGAGCGGCACCAGCACAATCCTGGACGAAATCAGCCACCAGAATGGTTCGCGCCCAACGAATATGAATGCGATGATAGCCACAACCATCACCACGAGCAGGAACGCCGTCCCGCAGCGCGGGTGTGCTGTCGGATACTTGCGGATGTGTTCCACTTCGAGCGGGTCACCGCGCTCTTGCGCGTGTACGGTCATATGCTCGGCGCCGTGATACATGAAGACGCGGCGAATGTCGTCCATCCGACTTATTAGCAGGATGTAACCGAGGAACAGAAGCAGGCGAATGATCCCCTCCGCGATGTTCGCGAGCAACTCCGAGTCCAGCAGCGTCTCCAGCCAGTCGCTTGCGAATACGGGAATGAGGAAGAAGATGCCGATTGCGAGTGTGAGCGATACGAGCATCATACCGGCCATCGAGCCTTTGCTGATCTCCTCGCCCTCAGCTTCTGCGGCGACATTTGCGGAGTAGCTTAGGGCGCGCATGCCCAGCGTCAGCGTTTCAGCCATCGCAATGACTCCGCGAATGAGCGGAATGCGGCGCAGTTTGCCGGTATAGATGGATGTGAGGGGATGGCGCATAGTGGCGACGCTGCCGTCGGGTCGGCGGCAAGCGACGGCGATGTTGCTCTGTCCGCGAATCATTACGCCTTCGATGACCGCCTGGCCACCGTAAATGGGCGTCTGCTCTGCGCTCATGCCTTCCTCGTGAAAACGGATTCTCTTATATCTGCTGACGCAAAACAGGGGTGAGCGTACCCACCCCTGCGATCGATGTCTTGCCGTTGGGCTTTGCCTGCTACTGCTGCTGCAAGTTGAAGCGTCGCATCAGGCGCTCGACGCGGCCTTCCGTGTCGATGATGCGCTGCTCGCCCGTGAAGAACGGGTGGCACTGGTTGCAGATTTCCACGCGGAACTCAGGCATAGTCGAGCCTGTCGTGTAAACGGAGCCGCAAGAGCAGATCGCGGTAGCTTCAGGATAGTATGTCGGATGGATGTCGGGTTTCATTTCGGTGTTTCCTCCACGAGAGGGTTGACGCTATGGATACACACTCGCGCGCTTCTTGTCGCGGGTCTTGTGCTCGAACTTGACCTTGCCGTCAATGAGCGCAAAGAGCGTGTGATCCCTGCCCAGACCGACATTGGTGCCGGGATGGATGCGAGTGCCGCGCTGCCGCACGATGATAGAGCCTGCGGTTACGAATTCCGTGTCGTAGCACTTGACGCCGAGCCTTTTGGAGTTGCTGTCTCGGCCGTTTCGCGTGCTGCCGCCACCTTTCTTATGTGCCATTGTCTCACCCCTTAGCTCTGGGTTAATCCGTGTCGTAGGAGATGTCGGTTACGCGCAACTCGGTGAAGTTCTGGCGATGGCCATTCTTCCTGCGGTAGCGCGTCTTTGCCTTGTATTTGAAGATGATTACCTTCTTGCCGCGACCCTGCTGCACGACTTCAGCCGTAACTTTCGCGCCGTCGACGATTGGCGCACCAACTGTTACTTCGCCATCGTCGTTGGAAAAGAGGCGCACATCTTCCAGTTCAATCAAGTCACCCTGATCGCCGGGCAGGTATTCTACGCGGACAGTGTCTCCGGGCTGGACCCGGTATTGCTTGCCGCCTGTGTTCACTATTGCGTACATGTCACTCTCACGGGTGATTTCTTCTGTAAAAAGTCTTTTGGGTTACAAATAGATATTGTATGGGGGAGCATTCGCCTGGTCAAGTGTTAGACGACGCCTGCGGGCTCGGGGTAGTTCAGTGCGAATACCTTTTCGGGGCGCCATTTGTGTAGATTGTCGTCGAATGCTACGGTCGCCAGAAAGCGTCCGTCCGTAGAATAGGCACGGCATCGCTCGGAGGGTGAGGGCTGGAGGGACCCGCCGCTCAGATCGAAAGCGCGGCCGTTGCGGATCATTTCTTCGACGCGATTACCGACAATGAGGGCGCGCAGGTTCCGGAGCGCAATATCCGGGGAGTGGACGACTTCGCGCCAATTTCCGTCGGCGAAGCGCTCTTCGGCTTCGTCTAGGGATAGCGCGTCTGCAACGGCAAATGCACCCGTTCTCAGGCGGGCGAGTGTTTTCAGGTGTCCGCCGCACCCCAGCGACTGCCCGATGTCGTGGGCGAGGGAGCGCATGTAAAAGCCCTTGCCGCAGTCAACTTCCAGAGTTAAGACTGTCGGAGTCCAATCACGCAGTCGGATAGCGTGTACGGTGACGGGTCGCGCTTCTAGCTCGATTTCGATGCCGGCTCGCGCGAGGTCGTAGAGGCGCTTGCCTTCTCGCTTGAGGGCACTGTACATCGGTGGAACCTGCAGGATGTCTCCGGAAAATGCGGAAATGGCGACTTCGATGTCGTCCAGCGAAACCCCCGACGGGTTGCGCTGTTCGGTAATTTCACCGAGGGCGTCGTATGTGTCGGTGGTTGTGCCAAGTTCGATGGAGGCGAGATATGTTTTAGGGTTGCCGACCACATCTTCCATGAGACGCGTCGCAAGTCCCAGGCATATTGGAATTACGCCTGTGGCTATGGGATCGAGCGTGCCGCCATGTCCCACCCGGCGTTGTCCTGAGGCCCGCTTGATGCGGCGCACCACATCCATCGAGGTTATGCCGTAGGGCTTGTCGATGTTGAGGATGCCGTCTATTCTCGGCTCTCTGGATTTTGCCATCAGGTAGTCTCTTCGTCTAAGTCTCTGGGCGCGTTTCTGCTGATGAGGTCAAGCATGTCAGTGCCTTGCTCGATGGAGTCGTCAAGTTCGAAGGAGAGCACCGGGGCGAACTTGAGCTTGAGGTTGCGCTTCATGGTGCGATGAATGTATCCGCCGGCGTTTTCCAGGGCGATGAGCGCTTTCTTCTTCGTATCGTCGTCACCGAATACGCTGAAATAGACCCTGGCGTTTCGAAGATCGCGCGATGTCTGAACTTCGGTGATGCTGATCAGAGACGAGAGGCGCGGATCATTCATCTCAACCGACAGGATGCGGCTGATTTCTTGACGCACGAGCATGTTGACGCGGTCTATTCGTCGGTTCATGAGGGGTCCTCAACAATGGGTGTATGGGATTGAATTGACCATGCTCGCTTGCGAATCATGGCAAGCAGGAGCGACGGACATTTTTGTCCACAGTCGAAATGAAGAACTAAGGACTGAAGTTAACGGACACGCTCGGAGCTGTGCGCTTCAAGGATGTCGCCTTCCTGGTAGTCGTTGAAGCCGTCGAGCGTCAAGCCTCCCTCGAAGCCGACATTGACCTCGCGCACGTCATCCCTGAAGTGCTTGAGGCTGGCGATGTTTCCTTCGAAGAGTTTCTGACCGCCGCGAAGCACGTGAACCGTAGATCCCCGACTTATCTGGCCGTCGTTCACATAGAAACCAGCGACTCTCATTCTCCTGCCCACGCCGAAGACGGCTCGCACGGTGGCGTGTCCATCAGTAACGTCCCTGTAAACAGGTTCCAGCAGTCCGGTCAATGCGCGTTCCACATCCTCAAGGAGATGGTAGATGATGTTGTAGTGGCGAATCTCAACGCCTTCCTGATTTGCGAGTGCTGTCGCGCCCTGTCCAGGTTCGGTGTTGAAGCCGATGATAATCGCCTGGGAAGCTAACCCGAGAAGCACATCGCTCTCGGTAATTGCGCCACTTGCTATGTGAACGATGTTGACTCTGGTCTGATCGGTGTTCAAGCCGTTGAGAGCGCCCTTGACCGCCTCGACGGTGCCCTGCACATCGGTCTTGATGATGAGGTTGAGCGCCTTAACTTCGCCGGCGGCGATGCGCGTGTGAACATCTTCAAGTGTGGGACCGGCGGCGCGCTGCCTCTCGGACTGGCGAATGCGCTGCTCGGCAAGTTGCCGGGCGGCCTTTTCGTCTTCGGTAACTTCCAGAATATCGCCAGCTTCTGGCACACCGGCGATTCCGAGGATTTCGACCGGCTGGGAAGGAGTAGCGACCTCTACCGGCTGTCCACTGTCGGTGAGCATTGCCCTGATTCGCCCGCGCAGGCTGCCGATTACGATATTGTCGCCCACACTCAGAGTTCCGGTCTGCACCAGAACTGTGGCGACAGTACCGCGGCTGCGGTCGATCCTCGCCTCAACGACGACAGCCCTGGCGGTCTTGCCGACGTTTGCCTTGAATTCGCTGACTTCGGCGACGATTGCGAGATTGTCCAAAAGGTTGTCCACGCCGTCACCGGTAAGTGCGGAAACAGGCAGCGCGATTACATCACCGCCCCATTCTTCAATGAGGAGGTCGCGTTCTGCAAGCTGGCGCTTTACGCGCTCGGGGTCGGCTTCGGGCCGGTCGACCTTGTTTATCGCGACAACGATGGGGACGCCCGCAGCCTTGACATGGCTGATTGCCTCTTCTGTCTGGGGCATTATTCCGTCGTCGGCGGCAACAACAAGGACTGCGATGTCGGTTACCTGTGCGCCCCTTGCCCGCATAGCTGTAAATGCCTCGTGGCCTGGGGTGTCAAGGAATGTAATCTGTCTGTTGTCGTAGTTTACCTGATAGGCTCCAATGTGCTGCGTGATGCCACCGGCTTCGCCATCGACCACGTTGGTCTTTCTGATGGTGTCAAGCAGTGTGGTTTTGCCGTGGTCCACATGCCCAAGGATTGTAACGACGGGAGGACGGTCTTCGAGCATTTCAGGGTCGTCGTCGTCGGTTGAGGGTACGATTGAGCCTGCATCGGACTCTTCCTCCAAGGGGAGGACCTCAAAGCCGAATGATGGCGCAATCTGAGCGACGAGGTCGTGTTGAACAACCTCGTTGATGGGGAACATGTACCCATTGCGCATGAACTCCTTGATGACCTCCACAGGAGTCGTCTCCATGAGTTCAGCGAGGTCGTATAAGGCTATAGCGATGGGAACTTCGAGTGGTTCGAGCTCATAGTCGTCGTCGTACTCGTAGTAGTCATCGTAGCCGTCTTCTGCAGCACCGTTGTACTGGTCTTGCCGTTCCAAGTCGGTTCTGTTAGTCATAGGCATCTCCCATCATGCGCCTGCTGCGCGTGGCACTTGCGCTTTCTTAGCCTATCGGTGCTTTCACTTGTGCTTTCAGGACCGCCGCCACCTCTTGCCATTGAGCGTCTGCGATGCCTGTGCGCAGCGTGTGCTCCAACCGACCCTTCCTGATATTGTCCGCGTCGCCCGCGCAAGTGGAACACAGGTAAGCACCTCTTCCGGAAAGCTTTCCACCGGAGTCAAAGGCTATACCGCCGTCCTGCAGGGCAACTATGCGAAGTAGCTCGCGTTTTGCAGTTTTATTTCTGCAAGCGATGCAGCTCCGCAGCGGGACGTGTCGTTTCCTTACATTCAATATTTAGCGCCGCCTTCGTGATGGCCTGCGCCGCCTGCCGCTATCGGGACCCTGCTGATCGGGTCGCCTTCGGTTGCGCGATGCGGTAACGCCGCCGCGCAAGCCTTGGATGTCTTCCGCAAAGCGAATGCGTCCGGGGCCGTCGTCGTCAGAGCGAACTGGCCTGCGTACGCGAGGACGCCGCACCTGCCATACATCGTCGGGCACGTCGCGCAGCGAAGTGCTCTGCTCTGCCGCAGGGTCGGGCGCCGGTTCTTCAATCACGGGTTCAGCGACTGGCAGAGGCTCGACCGCTTCAGCCGGTGCCTCCGTTATGAGTGTGGCTTCCGGCTGTTCAATAGCTTCGGGAATCTCCGCTGCCACTGGCTCTGCGGGCACGGCTGCATCCACAGTTACCAGTTCGGCTGCGGCGGGGTCCGCGACTTCCACTACTTCGGCCGGTTCGGCAGTTTCCGAGTCTTCCCGCGTAGCTACTACTGCAATTGGTTCCGCGACGGCGGTTTCCGCAGTATCAGCGAGTTCCGCCGCGATTGGAGTGGGTTCCGCTTCCACTTCCACGGCTTCTTCAGCCGCAACTTCGATTTCAACCGGAATTTCGTCAGCTGCAACGGCGTCTATGACAGGCTCTTCAGCCCGTATCGCCTCCTGCAGTTCGGCTTCAGCGGCTGCGATAGCCGCTGCCGCTGCCTGTTCTTCGGCTGCGACTCTGGCGCGCTCCTGCAGCTCGACCTGGTAGTCGACATCGCTCTTGATATCTACTTTCCAACCGGTGAGTCGGGCGGCGAGCCTGGCGTTCTGCCCTTCGCGACCTATTGCGAGGGAGAGTTGCCTATCCGGCACGACCGCCATTGCCGTCTCATCGTCGTGATTCAATTCGACTTTCATTACCTGCGCCGGGCCCAGGGCGTTGGCAATGAAGATGGGGACTTCCTTGTTCCACTCCACGACATCAATCTTCTCGCCGTGCAGTTCATTGACGATGTTCTGAATGCGGACGCCGCGCAGCCCGACGCACGAGCCTACCGGGTCCACGCCGTCCTGCCGGGCACGCACTGCAACCTTGCTGCGTGAGCCGGCTTCTCTGGCGATAGCTTCTATTTCTACGGCGCCGCTGAATATCTCAGGAACTTCCATCTCGAAGAGTCGCCTGAGCAGCAGACTGTCCGCGCGAGAGACTATCAGTTCAGGGCCCCTGAGGGTGCGTTCTACGGACTTGAGCAGGACGCGCATCTTTGTGTTGCTGCGGTATCGCTCGGTGGAAACCTGCTCGCCCATGGGCATAATGGCTTCGGAGCGTCCGAGGTCAACGGTAATGTGACGTGGCTCAATCTTTTGCAGCGTTACGAGGAAGACCTCGCCTTCCTTGTCTTCGAACTGCTTGAATACAATCTCGCGTTCTGCGTCGCGGAGGCGCTGCATGACGACTTGTTTAGCCGTCTGCGCGGCGATGCGGCCCGGGATGTGCGGCATGCTCTCGGTGGTTATGATTTCACCTACTTGAGCATCACTGACAATCTCGCGAGCGTCAGGCAGAGTGATCTCCGCCTTGTCGTTAATGACATCGTCCACGACGGTCTTGAGAATATGCACCGTTACATCGCCTGAGCCGGGATCGAGCTTTACGCTGATATTCTGGCCCTCGGCGATGGTGTCCTTCCTGTAGGCGGACACCAGAGCATCTTCAATCGCGGAAAGCACAGTTTCCTTAGGAAGGCCGCGCTCTGCGGCGAGTTGTGTTAAAGCGACAATGAAATCGCTCTTCATTCCTCAGCCACCTCCTGTTACAGGTTTTCTTCAGTCCCATTTAACAAAGAAAGTGGGACTAGCCCACTTCCCTAAAAGGACGATTTCCGCGCAAGTCGAGGCGCAAAGGCTCGACAAGTCTATCGATAAGCAGTATAGCATTTGACTTCCGTATAAACAACCTCGTCGCTTTCGGAAGTGGGGCTTCTCTTCCAGCACATTTCCTTATCTGTGCTCGACCGCTCTGGTGGAGCCGATACCTCACCGCGTCTGCGCCGCTCGCCCTTCGAGCGTATCGTGATAATATATTCGCATGTCGCCATTGAATTATGACGGACGAATCCTGGACTCTTTAGTCGGCAAGAGCATATTCGACTATGCCGATGCGCTGAGCGTGCGCGTACCCACATCTTGCGGAAGAACGGGCGAGTGCCACGAGTGCATAGTGGAGATCAAGCGCGGCATGGATGCACTTTCTCCTCACACTGAGGCTGAGGCGTTTCTGCGCGAAGACTATCGCCTGGCCTGCCAAGCCGCGATAGTCGATGCCAACGAAGAAGTGGAGTTCGCGGTGCTGCGTCGTCAGCCACGTATACTCACGCGATCGGTGCGCCGCGCAATAGAGATCGAGCCTGTCACAAGGCGCATCGGTGACGGCGTTTTCTTCCGCGAAACCCGCATCGACGATTACCGTGGGCAGATGTTTGGCATTGCCATTGATGTGGGCACGACGACGGTGGTGCTGAATGTCGCTGACCTTGAATCGGGCGAGATTTTGGACACAGCGTCGTTTGAGAACCCGCAGCGCTTCGGCGGCAGCGACATCATGCACCGTATCTCCTACGACGGTGGAGACTTCCCCGGAGAATTACAGCAGGTGATGTTATCGGCGATCAACTTTGAGATAGGCGAACTTAGCCGTCGGCACAGCTTTCACCGCAGGCGTATCTATGAGGTGGTGGTGGTTGGCAACTCGACCATGCGCGACATCTTTTTCGGATTCGATGTGCAGCCAATAGGCGAGCGGCCGTACAAATCGATAACCGAGCTTGAAATGCTAGAGGGCAAGCGGCAGACGACTGCGCTGAATGTGAAGGCGTCCGAGATCGGGTTGCGTGTATTTCCCGATGCCAATGTGTATGGGGGTCCGCTTATAGGATCACATGTAGGCGCGGATGTTGCTGCCGACATGCTTGCCGTTGCGATGGACGAAGAAGATGATGTGGTGATGCTGGTAGATGTGGGGACGAACACGGAGGTTGTGCTAGGGAACCGGCACCGTCTGATGTCGGCGTCCTGTCCGGCGGGACCCGCGTTCGAGGGTGGTCAGGTCCGCCACGGCATGCCCGGCTATGACGGCGCGGTCGAGAGCGTAACGCTAAACGGGGATGGAGTCGCCTTTCGCACTATCGGAGATGCACTGCCGCAGGGCATATGTGGCTCCGGGTTGGTTGACCTGCTTGCGGAGCTGCGCCGAACAGGCAAGATGAGCGAACTCGGCGTGTTCGAGAACGGAGAGCGTGAATTCGCCTTCGTGCCTGAAACTGGGATGTCCTTATCTCGTGCTGATATCAGCGCGCTGGCACAGGCAAAGTCCGCCAACTACTCAGGGCAGTACATTGTGCTGCGCAACTACGGCGTGGCGGCTGAAAGCATATCGAAGCTGTATCTTGCAGGTGGGTTCGCAAACTACATCAATGTGCCAAACGCAGTTGACATTGGCTTTGTGGCGAACCTGCCGGAGGAGCGCATCGTCAAGGTGGGGAACGCGTCGCTGGAAGGCGCGACTATAATGCTGCTTTCAGGCAAGTTGCGCGCCCGAATAGAGCATCTTGTGCAGACGATACAGCATATCGAGCTTGAAACTACGCCCGACTTCTTCGACATATTCGTCGAAGGGTGCATGTTCAACCCGATGCAGATGAATACAGCCTAAATCTAGCCCAGGAGAGTAAGCATGAGTTTCAAGGTACTGGTAACCGACTATGTCTGGCCCTCCGTAGAACCGGAGCGCGCTGTCCTTGCCAAGATCGGCGCAGAACTTGTGGTGGCACCCGACGGCGAGGAGGACACGCTTGCCGCGCTCGCGAAGGATGTGGACGGTATCCTGACCTGCTTCGCGCAGGTTACGGACAAGGTCGTCCGCGCTGCCGAGAAGTGCATCGTGATCGGACGCTACGGAGTCGGCGTTGACAACATCGCCGTGGACACCGCTTCTGAGCTTGGGATTGCAGTTACTTATGTGCCGGACTACTGCGTGGACGAGGTCTCTGATCATGTGATGGGATTATTGCTGGACTGGAATCGCCGCATTTCGCTGTTTGACAACTCGGTGAAGGGAGCGGGCTGGGGTAGCGTGCCTCTCACGATGCGGATTATGCGCCTGCGCGGAAAGAAACTGGGCGTAGTAGGCTTTGGAAGGATAGGCAGGGCAGTGTGCACAAAGGCTCTTGCATTCGGCTTCGAGGTGCTGGAATATGACCCCTTTGTGTCTGCGGAGCAGGCGGCGGAAGCGGGAGCGGTGTCGGTGGACATGGAGACACTGCTGCGAGAGTCGGACTTCGTTACTCTGCATTCGCCACTTACACCGGACACGGAGAATCTGATTGGAGCGGCAGAACTCGCGCTGATGAAGGAGGATGCGTTCCTGATTAACTGCGCGCGCGGACCGCTGATTGACGAGGCAGCGCTTTACGATGCACTGCAATCCGGCAGCATCGGCGGTGCGGGTCTGGATGTACTGGTGGAAGCCCACCCATCGCCTGACTACGGACTGCTGAAGCTCGACAATGTTGTTGTTACACCGCATGTGGCATTCTTCTCGCAGGAGGCGGTGCTGGAACTTGAGGAACGCGCCGCGGGCGAGGTAGCTTCCGTCCTGCAGGGGCAGATGCCGGATAATCTGGTAAACACATCCGTCCTCGACCATCCAAGTCCGAGGCATAGTCTCTCCGGCTAGTGCTGCGCAGGCGATATTGCTTTGCTCAAACGCCTCACGATAACTGTCTCAAATATGGGCACTATTATCGCATTAATTGGTTGTGAAATCGCCGATTAATGCGATATTCTATTTATGCTGTGAGTAATGCTCATAAGCAACTAGTTAACGTTTACTTTATAACAAGAGGAGTGGAATGGATAAGATATTTATGGCGAATCGGAGAGTGCGTCCGATTGCGTTTATCGCGCTAGTCATTGCAATCGTGATGGCAATGGCGGCTTGTAGCGACAGCGGCAACGCGGATGCGATTAGTGGAATAGAGGCGAGTGTGTCGGCGCAGAGCGCAGAGATCGAGGCGCTTTCAGCTCAGATTGGTGACCTGCAAGCAGAGCTTGCTGACTCCCAGAAGATGGAAGCCGATGAAGTCGCTGAATTGCGATCTGGCATCGAGGAACTGCGTGGCCAGGACATGATGGCTGCTGAGTTCGACGACAGTGCGTTGAAGTCAGACATCGGTGACGTCCGCTCAATGGTTGCCGAGCTTCAGAGCCGAATGGACGAAGATGACGATGATGATGAGCGCATCGACAGCTCACATCTGGATAGCCTTGACGCGCAACTGATGGGACTCGGTGACACTCTCGCCGAATTGAAGGCTTCGATGTCCGGTGATGAGGGCGCCATGGACGACCTCGTTTCGGAATTGGGCGCGTTGCGAACCGACATAATGGCCCTGCAGGATGCGTCGGACTCAAATGAACTGGAACAGACTCTCGCTCGGCTCGACTGGCTGGAGAGTGCAGTCGCGCCCGCTTTCACTAAGTCGTATGTTGAGCAGGCTATACGCCGCTATAACGCCGACGGGCGTCAGTCGACACTCGATTACTACAATACGATGGATAGCGTGAGCGGCGACCTGTACCTCTTCGTGCTGGACGAGAATTACAAGCTCATCGTTCATCCCACAGTCCCAACCACAATCGGGATGGATATAAGAGGACCGCTAGGGACGGACATTACGGGAAAAAACTACGGCGCTGAGTCTGTCACGGTGGACGAGCAGGGCAAGTGGGTTGACTACGTGTACCTGAATCCCGCAAATGATTTTGACTACGAGCGCAAGCACTCCTGGGTCGTTCGCCACGACAACCTGCTTTTCGGTTCAGGTTGGTACGAGCGTGATGTTTCGCTCGACAGCACGCCGCCGGCGTATGCGCGCGCTCTTGTGGAGCAGGCTGTGGCGAGATATGACGCGAATGGCCGGGAAGCGACGCTTGCGCGTTATAATGATCCCGCAAGCGTGGATGGACAATACTATGTATTCGTTGTGGACACGACAGACTTTCGATCAGTTGCTAACGGAGCACGCCCTGACTTTGTGGGGACGATTCCAGATCGCATAGATCCGACCGGTTACGACTACGGGAAAGACATCGCCGCTGCTACGGAGGAGGGCGGCTGGATCTCCTATGTAATCCTCAATCCCGACACGGGCGAGCAGGAGAGGAAGCATAGCTGGATTGCCCTGCACGATGGCCTTGTATTCGGGTCCGGCTGGTATGAGCCGGTAATCGCTGCAAGGGACGATCCTCCCGCATACACGCAGGCATTCGTGGAGCAGGCAATCGCTCGCTATGAATCGGATGGGCACGATGCGACTATCGAGTATTACAACTCACCTGAGAGCATAGACGGCCAGTGGTATGTGTTCATTGGCGACGAGAACGATGTGATGCTGGCGCATGCTGCCGTACCCGCAAATGTGGGTCTTCATTTCGACGAAGTCATCAGCCCGGACGGCTATCCGGCGGGTGCTCAGGTCGCTGCCGCTGCCGTAGATGGAGGCGCGTGGACGACATACACCTACCTGAATGCCGCCACTGGCAATGTGGAGATGAAGCACTCATGGGTTACGCGCCACAACGGGATGATATTTGGCTCGGGTTGGTACGAGGAAGGACCGGCGAAGTCCGACCCTGCGGCATACACTCAGGCTTTCGTACAGCGCGCTATCAACCTGTATGACGACCTGGGACGCGATGGCACGGTTGCTTATTACAACTCAGCCGAGAGCATGGACGGCCAGTGGTATGTGTTCATTGGCGATGAGAACGATGTAATGATCGCGCACGCCGCGGTGCCGGCGAATGTGGGGCTACACTATAACGAAGTTATCAGCCCCACAGACGGGTACCCTGCGGGAGCGCAGGTGGCAGCAGCAGCGGTCGAGGGAGGCGCGTGGACGACCTATACATATCTGAATGCCGCCACCGGCAATGTGGAAACGAAACACTCATGGGTTACGCGTCATAATGGAATGATATTTGGATCGGGGTGGTATGAGGAAGGCGCGCCAAAGTCGGACGAACCTGCTTATGCACAGTCCCTGGTCAGCCGAGCTATGAATCTGTATGACGATCTGGGACGTGAGGCGACCATCGACTACTACAACACTCCGGAGAGCGTGGACGGCCCCTGGTATGTGTTTATTCTGCGTGCGGAGGACCTGCGTACCTTTGCGAACGGCGCGCGCCCGGAGCTGGTTGATATAGACCCGCCTGAGCGCATCGATGCAAATGGTTATGCCTACGGCGAAGCAATCGCCACCGCTACTGATGAGGGCAAGTGGGTATCCTATGTCTTCCTCAATCCGGCTACCAATGAATTGGAGTCGAAGCACAGTTGGGTCATGGAGCACGATGGCTTCCTGTTTGGTTCTGGCTGGTACACCGAGCCTGCCGAGTACACTCAATATCTGGTCGAAGATGCGATTGGCTTGTACGAGTCTGAGGGGCGTGACGCCGCGATTGCTCACTACAACATGCCGGAGAGCGTGGACGGGCAGTGGTATGTGTTCATCGTCGATTCGGATGACCTGTTCCTTTCGCATGCACCTTCGCCGTCCTTGCTTGGAACCGACCTGAAGGATGTCGTAGGTTCGGATGGATATGAACTGGGCAAGGAGATAGCCAAGGCGACTGAAGATGGTCACTGGGTTGAATACCTGTGGCCGAACCCGGCGACTGATACGGAAGAGACGAAGCGGTCGTGGGTCATAAGGCACGACGGCCTTGTTTTCGGTTCCGGCTATTACGGGGAGTCGGGCAACTAGGCAAGCTTTCGCTCGTCGGATCAAATTTTGAAATAAGTCCCCGTTCTGCTCGACATACGAGTGGACGGGGATTTTCTTTGCGTTCAGAATTGAGAGTTTCTTACTTAAGGTTTTCCCGCTGTTCTCGAATGCTCTAGGTGCATTTCCATAGCGGCATTTCCGCGTGTACGCTAGAATGCTGCTTATGAAGTACAAACGCCTAGTTGTCGTAAAATTCCATGAACCCGCGCTGAAGGGCAAGAACCGCCCGATGTTCCTGCGCCGGCTGGCAAGCAATCTGCGCCGTGCTATCAAGGGCACAGGCGTCGAGCGCGTCTGGCAGTCGCATTTAATGATCAGCCTCGCGCTGCGTGATGATGCCGACTGGGATGCGGTAAGGCAGCGCGTCGGCGACTGCATGGGGGTCGCCAAGTACTACCTCGCAATTCAGGTCCCGCCTGATCTGGATGCCGTAAAGGAATATCTGAGCTCTGAACTTCCTTCGCAGCAGTTTGATACATTCCGCATCACGGCGCATCGCACAAACAAGCGCTTTCCAGTGAGATCAGGCGACATCAACCGCGAGATGGGTACCTATGTAGAGGAGTTGACGGGTGCCGGGGTCCGGTTGAAAGGTGCTGACCTGGAAATCTTCATAGATGTACTGAACGACGGCATGCTGGTCTATTTCGACCCGATACAGGGCTACGGCGGCATGCCTGTGGACACCAGCGGCGATACGATGGCGCTGATGTCGGGAGGCATAGACTCTCCGGTTGCGGCGTGGCAGATGATGCGCCGTGGAAGCCGCGTCAAGCTCGTGCATTTCCATAGCCACCCTCTAGTGGACAGTTCGTCCATAGAGAAGGCGACCGAACTCAGCGAGATTCTCACGCGCTACCAGTACGACGCGGAGCTGTTCCTCGTGCCTTTCGCGGGAGTGCAGCAGCGCATTATCGTGGATGTTCCGCCGCCGTACAGGGTGCTGCTGTACAGACGATTCATGGTGCGAATTGCCGAGGCGCTGGCAAGACAGCAGGGCATAGCGGCGCTTGTTACGGGCGAGAGTCTTGCTCAGGTGGCGTCGCAGACGCTGGAGAATATTGCCATTGTGGATGCTGCGGCTCAGATGCCGATTTTGCGCCCTCTGATCGGTTCCAACAAGAACGACATCGTTGACATTGCCCGTCAGATCGGCACATTCCCCGTGTCCATCATTCCCGACCAGGACTGCTGCTCGCTGTTTGTTCCGCGTCACCCCGTAACGAAGGGCAGCGCAAAGGTCGTGGAACAGCTCGAAGCTTCGCTGCCGGTGGATGAGCTTGTGGAGCAGGCGGTGGAGCAGGTTGAGACGCGTCGGTTTGCCTACTCACGCAACTAGGCACGCCGCCTTATGCGCTGAGGACGTACCGGAGCCCTCATCATCAGCACAAGTCCAAGCGATACCAGTGTTGCTGCGCCGAACCCCATGAAAGCCCACTCGTAGCTGCCGGTGGTGTCGAAGACATACCCCGAAATCAAGGGGCCTATGATGATGCCGACCATCTGAATCGTGCTGCGGAAGCCTTGAATTGTGGCGTATGCCCTGCGCCCGAAGTATTCGGCGATGAGCGATTGCGGTATGACTGATATTCCGCCCTGTGCCGCAGAGTACAGGACCAGAAACGGAATCACCTGGGTTACGCTGTCCGCGCGTGCCATGAAGACGATAGCTATGGACATAAAGAACAGTGACACCGCCATGACATAGCGGCGGTTGAGGTAGTCGCTGACCGCGCTGAGACCAAACCTACCAGGAATGCTCATCACCCCCACCGAGCCCGCTAGCGCAGCGGCAAAAACATCGGACGCGCCAAGATCAACGAAGTAAGGGACGAGGTGCAGCCCAACGCCGCCGCTGACCAAGGAACGCGCTGCAATCGAGAGCGTTAGATACCAGAAGCTAGATGTCATCAGGGCTTCTCTGGCGGTGAAGTCTTGCGAAAGGTCGGGCTGCCCCCGCCTCCCAGAAGCACCCGGCTCATCAGACGACTCCGGCTCGACTCCGTCGGGCATGTAGCCGTAGAGTTCGGGCCTGTGCCGCATCAAGGCGGCAATCGGTACGCCCATAACTATCGTGAACACGCCGATTACGATGGATGCGATGCGCCAGTCGTAAGCTGCGATAAGCCATCCGATAGCCGGTACAAAGATTCCCCCGAGACCGACGCCCGACCACATTATTCCGAAGGCGAGCCCCCGTTTCCTGCTGAACCAGTTGGCGACCGCAGCCGCCATTGGTGTGCTCATTCCAAGGCTGTTGCCGAGTGTGATGGCGAATATGTACACGAGGAAGAACGCGGCAAGGGAGTTGACGCGGCTCATCATTATGTAGCCAATGCCCATCAGTGGGACACCGACCAGCATCAGGCGGCGAGGTCCTACACGGTCAACGAGCCAGCCCTCCAGCGGGCCGAGCAGGCCGGACTCCATGCGAGCGAGTGAAAAGACGCCGGAAATTGTCGTGCGATTCCAGCCGAACTCGTTGGTGAGCGGGATGATGAAGTTGCCGAATCCGTGGAAGTTGATGCCCGCAGTGATGGACATGCCGAGTCCGCCGGCGATTACAATCCACCAGCCGTAGAAGAAGCCGCGCCTTCGTCCTGACGGGCCTTCGGGTGCGCTCACTTTGCTAATTCCATGTCATCTTTCATCTCGGAGGGAAGAATGCAGGGAGCCCTCCTTTAAATGATGCCAAAGAGTGTATCATTCTGCGCTTGCCAATGCCGTCGCAGCGATGCGACTGCTATCATGAAAATATATCTGTATATATCTAAACCAGTGAATGCATATATGAAATGTCAAAGAAGGAGACGTAGGACAGGCAATACCTAAACACAGTTGCCGCATAAGCAATTCTGAGGATGTTGCAAGTTCTTCGATGCTTTATGTCGCAGATGCCGCCAATTCGTTATTGCAACTAATTGACATTTGCAATTCACCGACACTAAAATCGTTGAACAGATGACTTATACCTGTGTAAGCGAGTGAGATTCAAGATGACATTGAGCATTAACCTGCCCCTGATAGATGGCAACGTACCGCTGCCCCTGCACGCTCCCGACGGCTTCTTCAGCCTGCCGGTTGCAATTGCAGGATATGTGCTTGCCGCCTTGTTCATTGGGATTGCGATCAGGCAGACGAACAAGAGCTTGAATGAACGCATCGTGCCGATGATGGGCGTGATGGCTGCGTTCATATTTGCCGCACAGATGCTTAACTTTCCGGTTGCCGGTGGGACCTCCGGTCATCTTGTAGGAGGAGCGCTCGCCGCGATTGTGCTCGGTCCCTGGGCTGCGATACTTGTAATGACGGCTGTAGTGGGATTGCAGGCGCTGCTATTCCAGGACGGTGGCCTCGTAGTGCTGGGCATCAACCTGCTTAATATGTCCATAGTAAGCGTGCTCGCCGGCTATGGCGCGTACTGGGTTTCCCGCAAGCTTGGCACAACCTTCAAGCACCTGTTGATTGGCGCGTTCATCGCTGCCTGGCTGTCGGTCGTCTTTTCGGCCGCCACTACCGCGCTGATGCTCGGAATGAGCGGCACTACACCGCTTGCACTCGCGCTGCCGGCAATGATTGGCGTACACATGCTGATTGGCATCGGTGAGGCGCTGATAACCGTGTTCGCGCTGTCGTTCATTCGGGCGGCGCGTCCTGCGCTGCTGCAGGCACCGGCGAAAGATGCAGTCGAAGTGGTCACCGCCCGCACCGTGCCCTCCGAGGGACGCATGGGCGTGCGCTGGTGGGTGGTCGGGTATTTCGTGGCTGTTGCCGTAACGCTGCTCGCGCCGCTCGCGTCAGGGTCGCCCGATGGGTTGGAGCGCATCGCGGAGGACGCAGGCTTCATCGAGCGTGCTCAGGATGCTCCTTATGCAATCATTGCCGACTATGTGGTTCCGGGCATTCAGAATGAAGGCTTGGCTACGATTCTGGCGGGCGTCATCGGCGTGACGATTGTCTACGCCCTGGTTGCTGGCGCGATGTATGGCTTGTACACGCTGTACAGAAGGCGCAGCACGACCCTCGCTCACGAATAGATGCCCGAATGACGACTGCCGCCGGATTTCTCGACCGCTACCTCGAAGGCGAAAGCTGGTTTCACAGGACGGACGCCCGCATCAAGTTGGTGATGGCGCTCGGCTTCATATTCGCCACAACTTCGATTCCCCCCGGCAAGTGGACCGGATTCGCCGCGATGCTGATCTTGGTCTGGTTCGCAGCCGGCGTATCGCGTGTGGGGTTGCCGCGAGTATTCCTACGTTCACTCGTGGCGATACCCTTCATACTAATTGCACTACCCACCGTGTTCACGAAGCCCGGGGCGCCTCTGTTCGAGCTTGACCTTGCCCTCTTCGCGCTTACGGGCACGAGGGAAGGGCTGGACTTTTTCTTTAGCGTGCTACTGAAGTCCTGGGCGTCGGTGACTGCCGCCGTGGTGCTGACAGCTACCACGCCGCCGCTGAAACTGCTCGAGGCGCTGCGCGCGCTTCGCATTCCGGCAGTGCTGGTCGCGATCGTCATGCTGATGTATCGCTACCTGTTCGTGCTGGTGGAAGAGGCGCAGAGCATGATGCGCGCACGCGCTGCGCGAAGCGCCGCCATTGGCCCCAAAGCCGGAGGTTCGATAGTGTGGCGCGCCAAATCCGCCGGAGGCATGGCGGGGTCACTCTTCATCCGCACACTCGATCGCAGCGAACGCATTTACATGGCAATGGTCGCAAGGGGCTATGATGGCACGATCCGACAAGCGGACGCGATTCCGTTGAGACGTGGTGCGATGGTTACGCTTGCGCTGCTGCTCTGCTTGTTTGCCTCTGTAGCCGTTGCCGCAAGGATGGTGCTCTAAATGGCAAGCCAGAATGGACACAATCCAGCCGTATCTGTAAACAACCTGGAGTTCTCATACCCGGACGGCCGTCCTGCTCTGCGCGGTGTGGAGCTTTCTATAGGGCCCGGCGAGAAGGTAGCGATCCTCGGACCGAACGGGGCAGGTAAGTCAACGCTGTTGTTGCACCTGAATGGCCTGCTGCACGCACGAAGCGGCAATGTCGCCATAATGGGGCGCGAGGTGCAGGAAGACGATAAGCGTGGCTTGCAGGAGATACGCGCACTGGTTGGCGTCGTCTTCCAGGACCCTGACGACCAGCTTTTCTCTCCAAGCGTCCATGACGATGTCGCCTTCGGTCCCATATACATGGGGTTGCCGGGCGACGAGGTTGAGGCGCGAGTTAGCGACGCGCTTTCGCAGGTTGGACTAGGAGGCTACGAAGACAGGATGCCGTTCCACCTGAGCGGCGGCGAGAAGAAGCGCGCTGCCATCGCAAGCGTGCTCTCAATGCGCCCACAAGTGCTCGCGCTTGACGAGCCGTCAGCAGGACTTGACCCTCGTGCGCGGCGCGGTCTCATTCAACTGCTTGACCGCCTTGAGCAGACCATTATCGTCACCACTCACGACATGCATATGGTCAAGGACATATTCCCGCGCGTTGTCATCATGGACGGCGGGAAGGTCGTGGCCGACGCACCTACTCACGAAATTCTGTCCGATGAAGCGCTCCTCGAAGAGCACGGTCTGGAACTGCCCTAGCACGCCCCCCGGTATCACACTCACAGTCGCTTCAGCGCATCGCGCGCAGCCCAGTATCCGCACATCCCATGCACGCCTGCGCCCGGCGGAGTCGATGCCGAGCAGAGGTAAACGCCCTTTATAGGAGTCCTGTACGGCGCGATTGCGGACACGGGGCGCGCGAAGAGCTGGCGTAGCGTGTTTGCGCCACTGCCGATATCCCCGCCGACATAGTTTGCGTTGTATGCCTCAATGTCTGATGGAGACATCACGCTGCGCGCAAGAACCCGCTCCCTGAAGCCGGGCGCGAATCGCTCGACCTGCGCTTCTATGCGCTCCGTCATTTCGAAGTCAGAGCCGTTTGGCACATGGCAGTACGCCCAAGCGACATGCTTGCCTGAGGGTGCGCGGGTGTTGTCGAACATCGTTGGCTGAGCGAGTAATACGAAGGGTCGCTCAGGGTGCTCGCCGCGCCAGACCGCGGCTTCGGCGTCCGCAATCTCCTCCAACGTTCCGCCAAGATGCACCGTTCCAGCCTCGCCACACTCCGCAGCCGTCCACGGAATCGGGGCGTCCAGGGCCCAGTCAATCTTGAATACGCCGGGCCCATACCGGAAGGTGTCGAGCTTGCGCCTGTAACCTGTCGGCAGCCTGTCGCCTGCGATTCGCGCTAGCTCTCGCGCTCCAACATTGAGCAGCACGGCGGAGGCCTGTGGCAGTTCATCGAGAGAATCCACTCTCACACCTGTAACGACCTCGCCACCTAGGGATTGCAGGTAGGAGACCATCGCATCAGTGAGGCTCTGCGCCCCGCTGCGCGGCATCGGCCAGCCGACCGCGTGACCCGCCACTTGCAGAACAAGTCCAGCCGCCGCCGATCCCCTGAACTCCAGCGGCGTTACAGAGTGCGCCGCAATGCCCGCGAACAGCGCTCGTGCCTGCTCGGTCCTGAGCCAAGAATCCGCAAGGCCGCGTGCCGATCGCAGCGCCTTCAGCCCGAATCGTCCCATCGCAATAGGGTTGCGCGGCGGGCGGAGAGGGCCCATTGCCCCCACTGCAATCCTGCTCCAGTCGCGCACGAGCGAGGACATCAGATTGCGATAGGATTCTGCATCATCGCCCAGATTCGCGGCGGTCGCGTCCACATCGCGTTCCAGCACGGCTGCGCTGCCGCCGTCGAGCGGATGCGCCACCGGATAGCGCGGGTGAATCCACTCCAGCCCGTGCTCCGCGAGCGGCAGCGTGCTGAGGTACGGCGAGCCCACCGCGAGCGGGTGCAGCGCGGAGCAGACATCGTGGTGGAATCCGGGTAGAGTTAGTTCTGCGGTGCGCGCGCCGCCGCCGGGCGTGTCTGCGGCTTCCAGCAACAGCACACTGCGTCCCGCCTGGGCGATCGTAATCGCTGCCGCAAGGCCGTTGGGGCCAGAACCCACGACAACCGCGTCGTAGCCACCACTCATGTAAGACATCGCCCGGTAGCTGCTCCTCCTGTGGCTGATTGATGATGCCAGACGCCTATGATAAATTGGTGCAATCTTACTACTGGAGTTCGCGCAATGGCTATCAATGTTGTCGTACACGGCGTCATGGGCAAAATGGGTCAGCAGGTGCTGGAGACCGTAACTCACACTCTGGGGATGCAGCCCGTAGGAGCAGCAGACATCGCGGCAAGCCAGGGAACGATAGGGCTCCCCGACGGTCTGGGCGAGATTCCGATCTCCGGCTCGCTTGCCGATGTGGTGGAAGGCGCGGATGTGGTGGTTGACTTCACTGGGGCAGAAGGTGCGTTGTCGGTGCTGAGGACGGCGGCTCCACGGGGGGTGAACATCGTCATCGGCTCGACGGGTATTACCGACGCCATTTACCAGGAAGCGGAGAGCCTTGCCAACGAGCATGAGGTCGGAGTAATCATTGCGCCTAACTTTGCAATGGGCGCGGTTCTGATGATTGCGCTGGCAAGGCAGGCATCCCGCTTCTTCGACTACGCTGACCTGACCGAGATGCACCACGAAGCGAAGATTGACTCGCCGTCGGGAACTGCGCTCGCAATTGCCAACGCTGCCTTGGAAGGAAAGCCGGAGGGATTCATCGCGCCTCAGTCCGAGAAGGAGCTGATTGACGGAGCGCGCGGGGCGGCGCATCAGGGCATCAGTGTGCACAGCGCGCGAATGCCGGGGCGTGTGGCACACCATGAGCTGGTGTTCGGCGCGCTAGGCCAGACGCTCACCATTCGCCACGATTCAGTCAACCGAGAGAGTTTCATGCCGGGCGTTACGCTAGCCATCAACGAAGTCGTGAACCGCAAGGGCTTGACGGTTGGCCTGGACAAAATAATGGGTCTTTAATGGCAGCGGCGCTGCGCGAAATCCACAGGAATTTATAGATTTGGCGAGATGAAGCGGTTATCATAGAAAGGTTGAATAACTTACTTTCTTGTCGGAGGTCGAAGTCAAAGTGGACGCTTGCAGCATCGCGGTAGTTGGCGCAACGGGCGCCGTAGGGCGCGTCTTTATGGATGTGCTCGAGGAACGCAATTTTCCTGTTTCGGGTATCCGTTTGTGCGCCTCGGAGCGCTCGGTCGGGAAGAAGTTGAAATGCATGGGGCAGGAAATTGCGGTCGAACTGGCGACGCCTGAGTTGTTCAGCGAGGTTGACTTCGTGTTCATCTCTGCGAGCGGCGATGTCAGCCGTGCTCTCGCGCCGGTCGCGGCAGAGCAGGGCGCAGTTGTCATCGACGATAGCTCAGCTTTCCGAATGAACCCGGATGTGCCGCTGGTCGTGCCGGAGGTCAATGGCTCCGATGTGGAGGACCACAAGGGAATCATCTCCATCCCGAACTGCTCCACCACGCCGCTTGTGATGGTGCTTAAGCCACTGATGGAGATCAATCCGGTCAGGCGCGTTATTGCGGACACATACCAGTCCGTTTCAGGCACGGGCGCGGCGGCGGTCGAGGAGTTGCGCGTGCAGTCGAAGCAGCTTACGCACGACGACAGCCTGACGCATGACGATCTCACACCGGACGCATATCCGCATCCCATCGCCTTCAACGCGCTGCCGCATATCGAGCCTTTCCTCGAAAATGGTTACACGAACGAAGAGATGAAGATGGTGAACGAGACGCGCAAAATCCTGCACGCGCCGGACATTGCGGTGTCAGCGACTTGCGTGCGCGTTCCGGTGATGCTCAGCCACAGCGAGGCGCTGCATATTGAGTTCGAGAACCCCATGAGTCCAGGAGAAGTGCGCGAGATTCTCGTTGACTTCCCCGGCATCAAAGTGGTGGACGACCCACTTGCAAATGTGTATCCTATGCCCATTGAGGCGGCAGGGCGCGACGAGGTGTTTGTCGGGCGGATTCGGCAAGATGTGTCCCATCCCAATGGCATCGCAATGTGGGTGGTTACTGACAACCTGCGCAAGGGCGCGGCTACCAACGCGCTGCAGATTGCCGAGGAAGTGATCGAGCGCAACCTGCTGCCAAGGCAAGCCGCTGTAAGTTGAGAGGCTTGACACAGAACAGAAAGACCGCTGTGAAATCCCCGCTCAAGGAGGCTCGACAATGGTAGAACTTGGCAGACTTATCACCGCGATGATAACGCCCTTCGATGAGGACGGCGCCGTTGACTATGACGAGGCGGGACGCCTTGCCTCGGCTCTCGTGGAATCCGGCAGCGACGGCCTCGTCATCACTGGCACGACTGGCGAAACCCCCACGCTCTCCTTCGACGAAAAGCTGGGTATGTACGAGGCGACCAAGCGAGCGGTAGGCGACCGCGCCGCGATTATTGCAGGCACGACCGGCTACAACACGGCAGAAGGGGTTGCCTTGAGCAAGGAAGCCGAAGCGCTTGGCGTTGACGGCATCCTTATGACGGTTCCGTCGTACAACAAGCCGCCACAGGAGGGACTGTACCAGCACTTCAAGACGATTGCGGAAAGCGTCAGCCTGCCCTGCGTGCTTTACAATGTGCCGAGTCGTACAGCCCTGAACATGACCGATGTTACTACCGTGCGCCTCAGCCAGATCGACAACATTGTCGGTACGAAGGAAGCCAGCAGCGATCCGGTGCAGATTACGAAGATAATCCGCGACACTGACGACGACTTCAAGGTGTGGAGCGGTAACGACGACGAGACCTTCCCGATTATGTGCGCGGGCGGCTATGGCATCGTCAGCGTGGCGTCACACATAGTGGGCAGCCAGATCAAGGCGATGATGGGCATGATTCTGGAGGGCGACATCGAGAGCGCAGCCGCCGAGCATCTGCGCCTGTTCGAGCTGTTCAAGATACTGTTTGTCGTCACCAACCCGATCCCGGTGAAGTACTGCGTGGGCAAGGCAGGCTTCAATGTGGGGCAGCCAAGACTGCCGCTCATCCCGCCGGATGAGGACACGGCAGCGACCATAGACGCGGTGGTGGACAGGTACGCAATTGACTTGCAACTACCCGTCCCTGTTGGTGGAGACGACTAATCGGCGCTCCCTTAAAGCAGTGATAAACAGAAACCCCGATCGCAGTTGCGGTCGGGGTTTCTCTTTGTCTAAGGTCGTGAGGGAAGTGCCGTATGCGCTCGGTGAAAGAAGGCTAAGCCGACGCCACATCGATTACCGGCCGCACCATGATCGTCTCGTGACGGTGAGGTCCGGTGGAAATCAGGTCTATCCTACAGCCGATGACCTCTTGTAGTCGTTCCACGTAGTTGCGCGCTTCCACCGGCAGCTGCTCAAAGTTGGTGACGCTGGCGGTGGGGCTGTCCCAGCCGGGCATCTCCTCGTAGATGGGCTTGCAGCGTTCAAGCGCCGCCACGCCGCCGGGGAACTCATCGACAATATTGCCGTCCAACTCGTAATGGGTACATATCCTCACGGAGTCGAAACCGTCCAGCACGTCGAGCCTTGTCAGAATGGCGGAAGTGTAGCCGTTCACCTCTACGCTGAAGCGCGCCGCCACTCCGTCAAACCAGCCTACGCGCCTTGGCCTGCCTGTCGTAACACCAAACTCCTGCGCGAGTTCACGGATTGTCTCGCCCGTAACATCGAGCAACTCAGTTGGCAGGGGGCCGCCGCCCACTCGTGTGGAGTACGCCTTGAATACGCCTGTGATGCCCGCGATGTGTATTGGTGACATCCCAAGCCCAATGCATGCTCCGCCGACAGTGGGGTTCGACGAGGTTACATAGGGATACGTACCATGGTCGAGGTCAAGCAGGGCACCTTGTGCCCCCTCAAGGAGCACGTTCTGCTTGGCTCTCAGGGCATTGTGGATAATCTTCTCCACCGGCGCGATGTAAGGAGCTAGCCGCTCCGACCATTGCTTGCACTTGTCAAAGACTTCCTGCGCAGAAATTGCCTCACCGCCATATACTTTGGTAATGACGGCATTCGTGTGCTCGAGGATGCTCTCAAGTCTAGGCAGCAATGACTCCACATCCAGCAGGTCCGCGGCTCGGATGCCGGTGCGCGCCGCCTTGTCGGCGTATGTGGGACCTATGCCTTTCCCGGTCGTGCCGATCGCGCTGTTGCCGCGTGCCTTCTCGGCGAGAACATCCAGCGCGACATGGTAGGGCATGATGATGTGCGCACGATCACTGACAACCAGCCTGTCCTGTATGTCTATGCCCTGTTCGGTCAGGCTGTCTATCTCGTCGAGAAGCACATCGGGATCGACGACCACTCCATTGCCAATCACATTCATGGTCTGGGGCCAGAACACACCGCAAGGAATGATGTGGAAGCTGAACTCACCGTCCTCGTTGACGACGGTGTGTCCGGCGTTGTTGCCGCCGGAGAACCTCGCCACGATGTCGGCATCACGCGCCAGCACATCGATTATCTTTCCTTTTCCTTCGTCGCCCCATTGAGCACCTAAAACGGCGTAGGCAGGCATGCCTTTTCTCCTGTATCTCACATTGGGATGTGCCCATGCACACAAAGCGAGCGGCAACAATCCGCTCTCCTGATTCCCTCCGGCCAAGGGAACTTCAGTCTGCTATCTGCGACTGTATTCCCAAAAGCGCAAAGCATCTGCGATTATATCAGAAGGGGAATATCTGCGAAAGTCATTGGCGCACGGAATTGGTTCCTCACATCTGGTGATCGACTTCTTCCCAGAACCTTCTTCTTGCCCGCGTATTAGTGCGCGTCATATAATCAGCTTATATGCCAGCCTGAAACGATATTTAGGAAGAACGGCCAGTTGAAATCGGAAAGCGACTGTACTCTCACAATAGCGATTGATGGACCTGCGGCGTCCGGCAAAAGCGTCGTTGGCAGGGAGGTCGCGCGCAGGTTGGGCATTCGCTTCCTTGACACAGGCTCGATGTATCGAGCCATTACTTGGGCAGCAATCCAGAGGGGCGTCAACGCGAACTGCGCGTCGAAGTTGTCATCGCTCGCCTGTAGCTCTGGTATCAGGCTCGTCACGCAATCGGACGAAGACCGGTTACTCCTGGACGGTACTGACATTACTGACAGGCTCAGGTTGCCGGAAGTTGACTCCATTGTTTCCACGGTGTCTGCGGTGAGCGGAGTGCGTCGGGCACTTGTGGCGCAGCAGCGCGTAATCGCGGCTGACGGTCCGATCGTCATGTGTGGCCGCGACATTGGTACTGTCGTGCTTCCTGAAGCGGATGCGAAGGTGTTCCTGACGGCGTCGGCGGAGGTGCGCGCAGAGAGGCGTGCCGCTGAGATGCAGGGACGCCATAACTTTGGGCAGGTTCTGGATGAACTCAGACGGCGTGACAGAGTTGACAGCGAGAGGGATGACTCACCGCTGTCTCCTGCAGAAGACGCGACAACAATCTGCAGCGATGACATGACCGTAGAAGAAGTCGTACTCGAAATACTCTCCAAGGTGCGCCAATGCTAAATGACTGGGTCTATCGCCTGTGTATCCCCATGCAGCGGCTTGTGCTGCGGTTGTTCGCTGACTGGCAGGTCAACGGCATAGAGAATGTGCCTCCGATGGGTGCGCTGATCATCATCGCCAATCACCAGAGCAACTTCGACCCTCCTCTCCTGAGCGCGAGCATCCCCCGCAGAGTCTATTTCCTCGCGAAGTCGAGTCTCTTCATGGGGCATGTCATTACGTGGTTCCTGAATTCGTATGGAGCGTCTCCCGTTAATCGTGAGGGCGGTGACATTCGTGCGTATAGGTGGGTCATCAGCCAGCTCAGGGCCGGCAAACCGGTGGTGCTGTTCCCCGAAGGCACCCGGTCGCGCACGGGAATGATGAGAGCGAAGTCCGGAATTGCCCAGATTGCCATTCAGTCGCAGGCGTCCATTCTGCCTGTTGGCATCGTGGGGACGCATCGACTGGGAACCTGGATGAGAGTCTTCAACCCGACGGGCAAAATTACGGTGAACATAGGGCAGGTATTCTCTGTGCCTGCGATTGAGGGAAGACCGAACAAGGAACTGCTGGACTCGATTTCGGATATGATCATGCAGCGCGTGGCGATGCTGGTGCCTGAGGATATTCGCGGAGTGTACGGCGAAGACGCCACGAAGAGCGCGGCGCAACGCGGGTGACTGTATGTGCGGAATCATTGGATACATAGGCGAGAGAGCGGCGGCACCGATTATTCTGGAAGGCCTTGGCGCGCTGGAGTATCGTGGATATGACAGTGCGGGTATCGCAGTTCTAGACGAGGAAGGCGTCCCTCAACTCTTCAAATCGGCAGGTAAGCTCTCTAGGCTCAGGAGCATTCTCAGGAACGGATTGCCGGACGGTAGCAGCGGCGTCGGGCACACTCGCTGGGCGACCCACGGCGGCCCCACCGACTTCAATGCTCACCCGCACACAGATTGCTCCGGGGACGTGATGGTGGTCCATAATGGCATCTTCGAGAACTATCTCGATCTCAAGCAAGAGCTTGCCGCGAAAGGACACTCATTCGACTCGCAGACGGACGCGGAGTGCATCCCGCATCTGATAGAAGCGTATATGCGGGAGGGATATTCCCTGGAAGAGGCGACGCGCGCTACTGCCGGGCGCATAGAGGGCGCAAATGCCGTTGTTGTGCTCTCACGCAAGGAACCTGACAAGATTGTCTCCTTCAAGCTCGGCAACGCGGGCGGGATCGTCATCGGCTACGGTGACGAGGAAATGCTGCTCGCCAGCGACATTGCTGCACTGCTGCCTCACGTTCGCAATGTTGCCTATCTCGCGGTTGGCGAGATGGCGACGGTTACAAGGGAGCAAGTGCAGTACACCCGCATAGACGGCACGCCCGTTGAGAAGGCTACCTCGCGCGTGTCCTACGAGGCGATGACGGCGACTAAAGGCGAATACGACCACTTCATGCTCAAGGAGATATTTGAGCAGCCTGATGCCGTGCTCGATTCGCTGCGCGGTCGTGTCCAGTTCGATCCTCCTGCCATCAATTTGCCGGAATTTACCTTCTCTGATGAGGAGATCAGTCGCTTCAACCGGGCTATTATCATTGGAATGGGCACCAGTCTCCACGCCGGAATGGTGGGACGGATGTGGATGGAGTCGCTGGCAGGCATCGCTTGCGAAGTGGACAATTCGTCGGAATTTCGCTATCGAGACGCTGTGATGGACGAGAACACTCTGGTAATTTCGATTTCGCAGTCGGGCGAAACTGCCGACACGCTCGGGGCGATGGACGAAGCCAAGCAGCGTGGAGCGCGGCAACTAACTCTGTGCAATTACGAGGGCACGCAATCTTCGAGGATAGCCGATGCGGTGTTGCCTATTCGCGCAGGACTCGAGATCAGCGTTGCTGGCACGAAGACCTTCGTATGCTCACTTGTGACGCTGTATGCTCTCGCTGCGTACTTAGGGGTGAAGCGTGGCAAGATTGGACAGGCGCAACTCGCGACCATCGTGCAAGAACTCGCCCACCTGCCGGAGATGATAGGACAGCTTATATCAGGGCAATCGCAATATGAGCGTCTGGCGCTGAAGTACGCCAGGCGTGCCAATTTTCTCTTCCTTGGACGTGGAAAGAACTATCCACTCGCGATGGAGGGGGCACTCAAATTGAAAGAGATCAGCTACATCCATGCCGAAGGCTATCCGGCGGGCGAGATGAAGCATGGTCCCATTTCACTCATCGATAGAAAGATGCCGGTTGTCGCCCTTGTTCCGAAGGATGAATTGTATGAGAAGATGCTCAGCAATGTGAATGAAGTCAAGGCGCGCCGAGGCAGCGTTATAGCCGTTGCGACCGAGGGCGACGAGCACATCTTCGAAAAGGCCGATGATGTGATCTGGATACCCAGGGCGTCCGCGAACATTACGCCGATTCTCAATGCAATCCCGATGCAGTTGCTGGCGTATCACATAGCGGTGGAACGCGGCTGCGATGTTGACAAGCCCCGCAATCTTGCGAAATCGGTTACTGTTGAGTAGTTCTGCGGTCCCAGAAATAGAGGGAGGCACCCTGCCAACTCAGGGCGAAAGCTTGATGCTCCCGTTCGACGCTTAAGTCGCCGTTGAAGATACACGCTTCGTATGCTAGTTTAGTGCTAATAGACAGAGGTGCAGATTGTTACCGCATATTTCCAAGTTCGGCATTTACCTCAATCCTGACGAGCACAAGGTGGTGCGCATCACTTCTCCGTACTGGTTCCCCGAGGAACCGGAGTGGGTGTATGTAACGAATGAGGTCAATGAGACTCTCCTGAATATTCGGCAGATTATTCGGAATAAAGAACTTGCTAGAGAACCTGATTCGGTTACCTGGGGGAGGATACCCCTCAAAGACTGAAGCTAGCAGGTCAAGAAAGGCCGCTTTGACTCAGCGTTCACAGAATTTGGAGGCGGCTGCCTACCTCATAGACAGGGCGCGCCGTGCTGTTCCACCTGCGCTTCGCTACCCGGCATACCGTAACTACTGGTTCGGAACGCTCGCATCCGTCAGCGGCTTCCAGATGCTCACCTTCACCCTTCTGTGGGTGACTTTCGAGCTTACCAAGTCGCCACTCTTTCTGGGATACGTCGGCGCGGTCAACGCCATACCGGCGATTCTGCTGAACCTCTTCGGCGGCGTATTCGCCGACATGTTCGACAAGCGCCGCCTCATTATCGCCTGCCAGCTCGTACCGGCGGCCCTCATCTTCATCCTTGCCCTGATGACGATGTTCGACATCCTCCACATTTACTACGTTCTGCTTATTGCATTTCTTGCCGGGGGGGTCAACGCATTCGACCAGCCCGCGCGCCAGGCGCTCTACCCACACCTCATTGACCGCTCGGCAATTATGAGCGCGGTGTCCCTGAATGCCGCGATCTGGCAGGGTACGCGCATCGTTGCGCCAGCCATCGCCGGTGGCATTATCGCTTACCTCGGTACTTCGATGTCTTTCTTCATTGCCGGTGTCGGCTTCGTCACGATGGCTATGGTGACGGTCGCGCTGAAGATACCGAAGATCGAGAGGGGCGGCAGCGGAAATCCGGCCCGCGACATGTTGGACGGCTTGAAGTTCATCATGGGCAACTCGGCCTTTTCGTTCCTCATAGCGATGACCTTCTTCAACAGTTTCTTCGGCATGGCATACATCTTCATGATGCCCGTATTCTCCGTGGATATCCTGAAAGTCGGCGCGGACGGGCAGGGCGTGTTGATGGGCGTGAGCGGCGCAGGTGCGCTGGCGACGACGTTGATTCTCGGGTCGGTCGGCAACTTCCGCCAGAAGGGCTTGATGCTGATCGGAGGCGCGACGGCTTTTGGACTCACTCTGATGCTGTTCGGTCTGGTGTCGCAGGCGTACCCGTCGTACTACCTCGTTATGGGCATTATGGTCTTCATCGGCATATTCAACTCGGTTTACATGATTTCCATTATGAGTTCCCTGCAGATGATGGTGCCGAACCAGATGCGCGGGAGGGTTATGGGCTTCTACGGCATGACCTGGAGCATAATGCCGCTCGGCGGAATGCAGGCGGGCTGGATAGCCAGCTACCTGGGCGCGCCGCTGGCAGTATTCATTGGCGGAGTTGCAGTTGCGGGCTTTGCGGTCGGTCCTGCGATGCTCAACAAGCAGGTGCGGAACATTGGCACGCTCGTAAACCAGGTGGAACATGCCATTACCCAGGGCAGGCAGCAGCAGCAGCGTGCCGCCCCCGCTGGCGACTGATTCGCCGCATCCCTGGTTCCACCTCATTAGACTGAAACGACTTATCTCGATAGGGAGACACGAATGCCTGAAAACGACCTGCACTACCTCACTATAAGCGAGGCGTCATCCCACATAAAGTCCGGGCGGCTCTCCCCAGTCGAGCTCGTGAATGCGCACCTCGAACGAATCGAGCAGACGGATGACCGGCTGAATTCCTTCGTTACTCTGCTTGCGGACCAGGCCAAAGCCGCTGCAGCGACGGCCGAGGCTGAAATTAGAAGTGGCAACTATCGCGGCGTCCTGCACGGCATTCCCATAGGTCTGAAAGACCTCTACTACACGGAAGGCATCCGCACTACGGTCGGCTCAAAGATAATGGGCGATTTCGTGCCGGACTACGATGCTGCCGTCACCGAGCGATTTGCGGATGCGGGCGCAATACTGCTCGGAAAGCTGCAGATGCATGAGTTCGCACTGGGAGCGACCAGCGAAAACCCGCACCAAGGGCCCGCCCACAATCCCTGGGACACCTCACGCATTACTGGTGGATCAAGCGGCGGTTCAGGTTCAGCGGTTGCGTCAGGGCAATGCATGGCTGCGCTCGGCAGCGACACGGGTGGGTCCGTTCGAATACCTGCTTCTGCTTGCGGCATAGTGGGGCATAAGCCCACTTTCGGACGCATCAGCAGGGTCGGTGTCTTTCCACTGTCGAACAGCCTCGATACGGTGGGACCGATGACGCGTTCGGTCACGGATGCAGCAATTGTTATGAACGCCATCGCAGGATATGACGAACGCGACCAGTCGTGTGCCAATCGACCAGACGAGGACTTCACCCGCCTTCTGGGTAAGGACATAGCCGGTCTGCGGATTGGCATTCCGCAGGAGTACTTCTACGAGATGATCGACGAAGAAGTTCGAGTCGCCGTGCTACAGGCCGCGAGCAAGCTCGAAGAACTCGGCGCGCGCGTCGAGGAATGCTCCATTCCCGTACTCAATGACTCCATCAGCATTTCCGGCACCATTCTGCTGACCGAGGCGGCAGAGATTCACCTCGACAACCTGCGCGAACGCGCGGACGACTTCGGCGCGGATGTGCGAGGTCGTCTGGAGGAAGGGGCGATGAATCCTGCGGTAACCTACATCGCTGCACAACGGGCACGCACTGAGTTCAACCGCGCCATCGCCGAGTCAATGAAGACCTACGACATCCTGCTCGCGCCCACAACAGCGGCACCCGCTCCTAAGATAGGAGAGGACATCGTCGAAGTTGGGGGACAGACAGAACACAAGCTCGCTTTGATGCCGCGCCTCACTCGCCCGCACAACATCTGTGGCATTCCCACAGTCTCCGTCCCATGCGGCTTCAGTTCCGACGGTCTGCCAATTGGCATGCAGCTTGCGGCCCGCCCGTTCGAGGACGCGCTCGCCCTGCAGGTCGCCTACGCCTACGAGCAGGCGACGGACTGGCACACGCGCCGCCCGCCTGTCTAGCATAAATGCAGATTGTGCAGGACGGGATGGATAGGAAGCGGCGCGGTAGTGTATCATTTGGCGCGTTGCATCAAAATTCGCTAAGTCAACAGAAGACAATCGGAGGAACAGACCGTTGAGTACACAGTCAAGCACGCAGGGGCTATCCCTATACGACGCGGCGCGCGCAATGGGCGTGAGATTCGCCAACGAGAATGAGCCGCAGGACAAGTTCGTAAACGCCAACGGAATGCGCTTTCATTACCTCGAGTGGGGCAGCGCGGACAACCCACCAATGTTGCTTCTTCACGGCTTCGCCCAGACGTGCCACTCATGGGACTTCGTTGCGCTTGGATTCAGTGACGATTATCGAGTTATCGTGCTTGACCAGCGGGGGCATGGAGATAGCGACTGGGCGCCCGATGGCGACTACTCGCCAGAGACACAGCAGAAGGACATCTCAGCCGTGGTGGATGCGCTGGGCCTTGAGGACTTTGTGCTGATGGGTCTCTCTATGGGTGGCCGGAACTCATTCACTTATGCTGCCAACAATCCGGGCAAGGTCAAGGCTCTTGTCGTCGTGGACGCGGCGCCGCAGAATATGCAGCAGGGAACACAGAATATCCGCAGCTTCGTACAGCAGGATGACGAGCTTGACTCCGTCGATGCCTTTGTCGAACGGGTGTTGAAGTACAACCCGCGCCGTGACCCACAGCAGGTGCGCGGCAGCATCATGCATAACCTCAAGGAGCTGCCAAGCGGCAAGTGGACATGGAAGTACGACAGGGCGCTCCGAACGTCAGGAAGACGCATGGGCAGCGACCCCGAAACTGAGAAACGCCTGTGGGGATACATAGAGTCGCTGCAATGCCCGACTCTGCTGGTGCGCGGCGGCGCGAGCGACATCGTGGCTTTGGACACTGCCGACAGGATGCATCAAGCCATTCCCAACAGCAAGATTGCGACCATCGAGGGAGCGGGACACCTTGTGATGGGTGATAGTCCGTCCGGATTCCAGAACGCGGTCACGGATTTCATCGCATCCTTGTAATTTCCGTTCGGAACGAATGCCTGCGGCCACTCTAAATTCATTGCGCAGGTAAGCGCCCTATGCTAGACTTGTGATGAGAAAAGAAGAACATCTAAAGACAGGGGAACTCCCAGGAGAAGGGATTGAATAAGGCTGAAAAGCAAGCCGTAATTGCGGAGCATCGCACCCACGAGAACGACTCAGGCTCTACTGAACTGCAGGTAGCAGTCCTGACGACTCGCATCCAGCAACTCACCGAACACCTCAGGATCCACAAGCACGACGAGTCCACACGCCGCGGCCTGTTGAAAATGGTTGGTCGCCGGCGGAGGCTGTTACGATACCTCAACAGGGAAGACGTAGGCCGTTACAGGGCGCTAATCGCCAAGCTCGGTCTGAGAAGGTAGCCAGTTATTTAGGCAGCCGACGTGGCTGCCTTTCTTCTTTCTCACGTTCCCCGTGGAGGATTTATATCTAATGCTAAACTCGTTTAAACACGACTATGAATCCGGCACGCTCGTTATGGAGAGCGGCCAACTAGCACTACAAGCCAACGGATCTATACTTGTAAAGCAGGGCGACTGCGCCTTGCTTGTCACCGCAACGATGTCCAAGCCCCGCGCCGGCATCGATTTCTTCCCGCTGACCATCGATGTGGAAGAGCGTCTGTACTCCAGGGGCAAGATTCCCGGCAGCTTCTTCCGACGGGAGGGGCGGCCAAGCACACATGGAATCCTTATGGCGCGTCTGACCGACAGGCAGTTGCGCCCACTATTCCCCAATGACTTCCGCAACGAAGTGCAGGTTGTCGCAACTCCACTCTCCATCGATATGGAGACACCCTTTGAGACGCTGGTCATGACCGCTGCATCGGCGGCTCTTTCTATTTCCGACATACCCTTTGCGGGCCCAATCGCAGCAACCCGCATTGGCTACATCGACGACGAACTGGTGGTGAATCCCTCTTATGCTCAGCTTGACGAGAGTGAATTGGACCTAGTGGTATCCAGTTCACGCGAGGGCGTTACAATGATGGAAGCCGGCGCGAATGAGCTTCCGGAAGAGGTTGTATTCGACGCCATCAAGCTCGCACACGAAGTCAACCTGGGATTCATTGACTTTCAGGACAGCATGGTGGAGGCCATTGGCAAGGCCAAGTCGACGGACTACGATTCCTTTGCCTACCCATCCGAGCTTGACGACGAGATTGCGGACATCCTTGGCAGCGGCGTAACGGACGCATTCGCATCATCGAACGGCAAGGTTGACCTGTACGAGAAACTGGACGAACTGCGCGCCAAGGTTGCTGCAGAGCTTGGTGAAGAGTACGAAGCTAATCACCTGCGCGACGCTTTCGAGGTGCAGCTTGAGCATGCCTTCAAGAAGAACGTTCTGTCGGGTGGCAAGCGTCCCGACGGGCGAGACAGGCGCGAAATTCGCCCCATCTCAAGCGCCGTAGGACTACTTCCTCGCGCTCATGGCAGCGGCCTCTTCAATCGTGGTGAGACGCAGATTCTCGGCGTGGCAACGCTCGGGTCAGTGGGCGACGCTCAGAGGCTCGACACGCTGACACCTGAAGAGACGAAGCGCTTCATGCTGCATTATAACTTCCCGCCATACTCGGTGGGCGAGGTGCGGCGTATCGGCTCACCCGGGCGGCGCGAAGTCGGACACGGTGCGCTTGCGGAGCGTGCTTTGTCCCCTGTATTGCCAAGCCAGGAAGATTTTCCATACACGTTGCGTATTGTGTGCGAAGCCCTCGGCTCGAACGGCAGCACATCTATGGCAAGCGTCTGCGCAGGCACCCTTGCCCTGATGGATGCCGGAGTGCCGATAAAGTCGCCGGTTGCGGGCATTTCCGTAGGGCTGATTGACGGCGAGGACGGCGAATACGCCACCATCACCGACATTCAGGGAATGGAAGACCACATTGGCGATATGGACTTCAAGGTCGCGGGAACGCGCGAAGGAATCACGGCAATTCAGCTTGACATCAAGGTGAACAGCATTAGCTTCGATGTCGTGCAGGACGCTCTGGAGCAAGCGAAGGAAGCGCGCCTGTTTATCCTCGACCAGATGCGCGAGACTATCAGCGACACACGCGATGACATGAGCCCGTTTGCACCACGGATGCTGCAAATCAAGGTTCCGGTTGACAAGATAGGCACAGTGATAGGTCCGGGCGGAAAGACGATACGCGCCATCACCGAAGAGACGGGCGCGACCATCGACATACAGGATGATGGCACAGTTGTCATCGGCTCTCCTGACGGCGCCGCCGCTCAGAAGGCGGTGCAGATGGTTGACGACCTAACCCGCGAAGTCAAGGTCGGCGACATATTCACAGGCACAGTAGCCCGCATTATGGACTTTGGCGCATTCGTCACCATCCTTCCCGGGAAGGACGGACTTGTGCATATCAGCGAGCTTGCGGATGAGCGGGTGCCATCAGTGGCAGAGACCGTGGAAATCGGACAGGAGCTCACAGTAGCCGTCATTCAGATTGACGATCTCGGGCGAATCAACCTGTCTCGTCGCGCACTTCTCACCGACGAAGAGATTGACCCTGCTGGCAGGGACCCGGTAGGCGGCGGGCGACCGGCGCGCACGGGCGGATACAGGCGCGATGGCGGCAGAGGGCGCAACGACCGTGGCGGTAGGGATCGTGGTGGTAGAGACCGCGGCGGCAGGGATCGTGGTGGACGCGATCGCGAGAGGAGCGGGGGCGGCTATCGCAGGTAATTGCCGCAAAAGTGGTCCTTCCTATTGGGCCACTTGACTGAAATGGTACTTAAGACCTCGGACATATAGTCCGAGGTCTTTCTTCTTTGGGAGGATATGGTAAACTCCCCCAAGTTTTGCTAGAGGAGCCTCACAAATTGGCAGCGCAATCCCAGATTGCGGATTCCGGACCGGTCCGCGAATCCGCACGGATTACCAGTTTAGATCTCATACGTGGCGTTGCCGTGCTCGGCATCCTGCTGATGAACGCTGTGTCCTTTAAGTTCGGACTGCCGCCCTACCTGAACCTGAGTGTGGGTGGATCGGAATCCTGGCTCGACTGGACCGTGGGTATTGCGGGAGAAATCTTCATCGACCAGAAGTTCATGGGGTTGTTTTCGCTTCTGTTCGGCGCGGGTATGATTCTCTTCATAGACCGTGCCAGCGCGAGGGGTGGGCGAGCGGTTACCCTGAATCTCTGGCGCAACGCTTTGCTGCTACTGATCGGCATACTGCACTTCATGCTTTGGGACGGTGATGTTCTGATGGTCTATGCCATTTCGTCGGCTTTTCTCATTGTGCTGCGAAATCTGCCGAACCGGGCGCTCATTTCGATCGGAGTCATTGTGTTTGCGCTGTCGATCCCATGCGCCCTGCTCGCGCAATACATTGCGGACACAACTGGCACATCACTCGCCGGAATCTGGACGCCTGGGGAGATTGAAACTGAGGATATGGTGGGCATCCCAATACTGTTCGGCTACTTTCTTCGGGGACTGGGGACTGACAGGGGTATGTAAGGGTTATTACGAGGGTGCATGGTGAGTGATCTGCAGGTTGTGCTTGGGTTGTGGCCAGGGTTCGGGCAGCAGCCAGACTCGGCGCCAGAGGCGTCCTTTGAGCAGCATGC